>NZ_JBGCFU010000045.1:0-63485 GCF_045107095.1 Congregibacter sp.
CAGGAGAAGCGCGAGGAGCGCCGCAACCGCGCCAGCTACTCCAGTCCAGCCCAGTTCAATGGAACTGGTTACGGCGCCACCCAAAGATGACCCCAAACCTTGCCCAGAATAAACCATCGAACCATTCAGCGCGAAGGCAATCGTCGTTGCAGGTCCCGCCGCGAGAGCAAGCTTTGTTTGTGCGACAGGAGTGGTGGCGAATAGCGCCGCTGAGTTGAAGGCCATGGTGAAGATCATTATGGGAATGGAAAATATTCCAAGATCCAGAAGCATTCCCACAGAGAAGAGTAGCTGCGTGAGTAGGATTGCACTGAGGAGTATGGTCATGGCAACGCGGGCGGATAGCTTTGCGAGCATCGCCCCAGCAGGAAGGCCTAAAAGGCTGCCCAGCCCCGTGGAGATCTGTAAAGCAGCGATTCCCGAACCGGTAATGCCAGTAGACGCGGTGATAACCGGGCCAATAAAGCTTACCGTTGCGAAAGTCGCGCCAAAGCTCAGCATGGTGATAAGCATAAGTTTTGGATTCTCGCCGACGAGCGCCCTGCGAAAGCTGGAGGCGCCGGGCTCAGGAGCGTGAATATGTGCGGGCGCGAATAGGCCGATAACGATACAGGCGACAGCGGAAATACCTGCGGCCAGCCAAAACGCTGAGCGCCATCCATACAGATCTCCCAGGATACTGCCAATGGGTATGCCAATTAGAAAAGCCAAGGTGTAACCAGCCAGAACAGTCGCGATGGCTTTTGGCCGAAGCTCTTCGGGGACGAGGGTCACCGCAAGCGTCGTTGCCAGTGGCAAGGTCAGCGCAGCAAAAAAACCGGCGGCAAATCGAATACTGCCCATGGTAACTAGATCCGGGGCGAGGGCCGTGCCCAGATTCATTATCGCGAGGATTGCCAGCACGCCAACTAGTAGGAGCTTGCGGTCAAGCTTGGAGAACAGTCGAGCTAGAATGGGGCCGCCGATTCCGCAAGCGAGAGCGAATGCTGTCTGAAGTTGGCCAACGCTTGCGATGCCGACACCCAAGTCTTTAGACATGGGCTCGATAAGGCCTATGTATATGAAGGCGCTGGTGCCTAGCGCGAAGGGGGCGAAGGCAAGACTCAGTAATCTAGGGTTCAAGGTCTAGGATCCCAAAAACTTAATAGTGAAGGCGGCGCAGGACGATCACCGCTCAGCTTGAACTGGGAGTGGATCAGGAGATACCGCGGTTCGCAGGTGGTATAACGATAAACATCATACGTCCATAAAGAGGTGTAGGTTCATGAGGGTAGTAATGATAGTTGGTGTGCTGATTCTACTGGCTGCGGCTATTGGTTTTGGAATGGGCCCGGGGATGCTCGAGCAGTCATTGAACAAGGTGATGGAGCACGAGCCCTACGTGATATCAGATGACGCCCGAGTCCTCCATGACTCCTTAGTCGTTGGGGACTTGCATACCGACAGTACGCTCTGGGCCCGGGACCTGACAGACAGGGCTGATCGCGGTCATGTTGATCTGCCTCGACTGCGGGAAGCAAATGTCGCACTCCAGGCCTTTACCTTTGTGACGCGCTCTCCCAAGGGCCAAAACTACGAGAGCAATGACGCGGATGCGCCGGATACTATAACCCTCGTTGCGTTGATTCAGCGATGGCCCGTAGCAACCTGGTCCAGTCTGACGGAGCGTGCGCTGCTGCAGGCGAGGAAGCTCGCCGCAATACAAGCAGATGATCCGACCTTACTGCGGATACTTCGCTCGCAAGATGATCTTGCGGCTGTCATGGAGGCTCGAGCGCAAGGGGTGCAGACCATTGGTGCTTTGCTGGGCATCGAAGGCTCTCATGCTCTGGACGGCTCACTGGACAACATCGATCGCCTGCGCAGTGCCGGTGTGCGGATGTTCGGTCTGCATCACTTTTTTGATAACGCGCTTGGTGGGTCTTTGCATGGTACGGGCGGAGGTGGGCTCAGTGACTTTGGTAAAGACGTAGTGGCGCGGCTTGATGAGCGCGGCGCGATTATTGACGTAGCACATTCCTCAGAGCAAAGCGTTAGCGACGTATTAGCAATGAGTGATTCACCGTTGGTGGTCAGCCACACGGGGTTTCAGGGCTATTGTCCGACCCCACGAAACATTAGCGATGATCTTATGCAACAAATTGCAATGGGTGGTGGTTTGATTGGTGTGGGGTACTGGGATGCTGCGATTTGTAAGGTGTCTCCCAGGGGTATTGTGGAGGCGATTCGTTATGGCATCGACCTTGTGGGCGTCGAGCATGTCGCCCTGGGATCAGACTACGATGGCTCGACAACGGTGCCCTTCGATACATCTGAATTGGCAGCCCTTACCCAGGAGATGCTCAATCAGGGTTTTGCCGAGGAGGAGATTCGATTGGTGATGGGTGGCAATATGCTGAGGTTTTTGCAGGAGAATCTGCCGCTCGAGGCTGACTAACTAGGGTCGGGGGGTGGATGTCACCTGCGGCCAACTTTATTGACCGCTGCCGACCTTGGAGCGAGAGGTAGAGCAATGCACAATCACGTCTTACGCGGACTATAACTGCAGATAAAAAGGAGTAAGGAATGTCAGGTAACGAAGTTTTAACAGAGAAAATTGATGGCGTTTTAGTCATCACTTTAAATCGTCCCGAGGCTAAAAACGCAGCGAACCGTGCGTTGGCGCTAGGTGTTGCAGCGGCGATCGATGAACTCGAATCAGACGATAGCCTGCGCGTAGCTATTCTCACGGGCGCCGGCGGTACGTTCTGTTCGGGTATGGATCTAAAAGCATTCGTTACCGGTGAGTTGCCACAGGTGGAAGGTCGGGGTTTTGCGGGTCTTACCGAATACAGATCCACAAAACCAATCATCGCAGCGGTCGAGGGTTATGCCCTGGCCGGTGGATTTGAGCTCGCTATCAGCTGCGACCTCATTGTCGCTTCGGATAGCAGCAAGTTCGGTATTCCGGAAGTTAAACGCGGCCTTGCAGCAGCAGCGGGGGGGCTTGTGAAGCTGCCCAAGCAGATTCCTTCTCGTATTGCGATGGAGCTTGCATTGACTGGTGAATTTATCAGTGCGGAGCGTGCCTACGAACTGGGACTCATTAACCGAATCTCTGAGTCGGGTAAGGCTCTCGAGGGGGCTCAAGAACTCGCCAAGACTATCGCCGCGAACGGTCCTCTGGCCGTTGCCGCTAGCTTAAAGGCTGTGGCCGGTGCTCAGGACTGGAGCAGCGAAGAAATGTTTGCAAAGCAGCAAGAGATTGTTGGACACGTATTCACCAGCGAGGATGCTATAGAAGGCGCCACAGCTTTCGCGCAGAAGCGTGCCCCCAACTGGAAAGGCAAGTAAGCGCTCAAAAGCCACACTCAATTGCCGGGCCTTCAGGCTCGGCAATTCTTAGATATTCCTCGCGCTCAATTGTAGCGATACCTATCCGGTGGTAGTGTTTGTGCCATGCTAATTCTCCGGAGCTTTCCCGTGAACCGAACGATTCTCCCCATTCTTGGCACTTTGTCTCTCGCCATTACGTTACAAGCAATCCCTGGCTACGCTCAGAACTTTGAAGCCCTTGAATACCGGAATGTAGGTCCTACACGCGGCGGACGGGTGACGGCGGTAGCCGGCACCGTGCAGGCGCCCGGGACTTTTTATCTTGGCGCATCCGGTGGTGGCGTCTGGAAGAGCACAGATTACGGTACTACCTGGAACAATATTTCTGATGGGTATTTCGCGTCCCCATCCATTGGTGACATTGCGGCTTCTCAAACAGATACCAATGTTCTCTATGTTGGCACCGGTTCCGATGGGCTGCGATCCAATGTTATTCCGGGTAAGGGCGTTTATAAGTCGACCAATGGCGGCGACACCTGGACGCATGTTGGACTTAAGAAAAGCGGGCATATCGGCGCCGTAGAAATCGATCCCAGGGACAACAACGTGGTTTGGGTCGCGGCAATAGGTTCAGCCTTTGCGGACAATGAAGAGCGTGGCCTTTACAAGACAGAAAACGGCGGTGTTAGCTGGGAGAAGTCTCTTGGTATATCCGATGCTGTGGGAATAGCTGATGTCGAGTTGCTTCCCAATAATCCTGACGTGGTGTTTGCAGCGGCATGGAAGGCTCGCAGACAACCCTGGACAATCATCAGTGGAGGTACCCAGGAAGAGGGTGGCCTATTTAAGTCTGTTGACGGTGGCGACAGCTGGCGGAGAATCAGCGAGGGATTGCCCTCGGGTTTGATTGGCAAGATCGACATCGCAATTTCAGCATCCGACAGCAGTGTTGTTTATGCCCTAGTAGAAGCACCAGGAGAAGAGGGCGGGCTTTATCGATCTTCAGACCAGGGTGAAACTTTTACTCAGGTTTCGTCTGCAAAAGGAATCCGCATTCGTCCGTTTTATTACGGCAACGTAGAGGCTGACCCTACAGATCCCAATACTGTTTATGTCATGGCCACGGATTACTTTAAGTCTGTGGATGGCGGAGCGAGCTGGGAGGAGTTGGAGCCGCCCCATGGCGATAACCATGATATGTGGATCAATCCTGATGATCCGCAATTGTTTATTCAGGCTAACGATGGCGGTGCTAACGTGACGCACAATGGAGGTCTTACTTGGTCTAGCCAGTTCAATCAGGCGACAACAGAGCTCTACACTGTCGACGTCGACGATCAATATCCGTACTGGCTATATGCGGGTCAGCAAGATAATGGCACCACAATTGCCGTACCAAGTCGAGTGCCTTATAGCGTGCAGAATGACAACGCCTGGTTGATTGAGGCGGGTGGATGCGAAACGGGTCCTGCGGTACCCAAGCCCGGTGATCACACAACGGTTTACGCGAATTGTAAGGGCCGTTTTTCAGTGTTTAATAAGGAGACGGGTACAGAGCGTAGCTATTACGTCGGCGCTACCAATATGTACGGCCAGAATCCGAAAGATCTGAAGTATCGGTTTCAGCGCGTTGCGCCGGTTGCTGTCTCTCCGCACGACCCCAATGTGGTGTACCACGGATCGCAGTTTCTCCATCGCACTAGTGATAACGGTGTGACCTGGGAAACTATTTCACCAGATCTCACAGCTTTTGAAGCCGACAAGCAAGTGGTTTCTGGCTCACCGATTACGCGGGATGTTACGGGTGAGGAAGTCTACAGCACGCTGTACTCGATTCGTGAGTCGGCCATTGCGCCGGGTGTGATTTGGACGGGTTCCAACGATGGTCCTGTACACGTGACAAGAGACAATGGCGATAGCTGGAGCGATGTAACCCCTCGCGGTCCTAAAGGCGGTCGTGTCGATTCTGTTGAGCCCTCTTATCATGATCCCGCAGTGGCTTATGTTGCGGTGCTTCGCTATCAGTTGGGTGACGATAAGCCCTATGCATACCGAACCTCCGATTACGGTAAGCGCTGGACTTTGATGACTGACGGTAAGAATGGTATCCCTGCGGATTATCCGGTTCGCGTAGTTCGGGAAGACCCTGTACGCCCGGGCCTGCTTTACGCGGGTACTGATTCCGGCCTTTTTGTTTCCTTTGATAATGGCGACAGCTGGCAGTCATTCCAGCAAAATTTGCCGGTGACACCTGTTACGGATATCCGCATCTACAGGGATGACTTGGTGGTCTCTACCATGGGTCGTGCTTTTTGGGTCTTGGACGATATCTCTGCACTACGGCAGGCGCCGATGCCCTCAATGGGAGAGGGTGTCACCCTGTTTGAGCCAGCAGAGACTGTGCGTTATCGCCAGCGTCCCAGCTATAAGGGCCGTGATCCCAAGGTCGTCCCGCAGTACCGAAAACCGTCCGCGATTATTGACTACTTCTTACCCGCGGATGTGGATGGTCTCGTTACCCTGGAAATTACTGACGCTGATGGAAATGTAGTCAACGCATTTTCTAGTGTTGATGACTCCGACCCTGATAATCAGGGAGAGCTTCTGGACAATATGGCGCTGAACGAGGTGCGCTACATTAAGCGTAGCGGCTTGACGACTAAAGAGGGAGTCAATCGTTTTCATTGGGATATGCGCTATCGCGGTCCCTGGCAGGAGAACGAAAAACGACGCTTCACCGGTGGCGCTCTGGCTACGGCGGGAACGTATAGCGTCACGCTTACCGTGGGCGGTGAGAGCTTTACGCAGCCGCTAAATATTGTCATGGATCCTCGTGTCCTGAACGCAGGCGTAACGGAAGCTCAGATTCAGGCGCAACTACAGATCCACCGTGAGGTCCTTGAGCTACTGGATCAGGCACGGCGCACGGCGCATAGCCTTGAGTCGGAGCTAGAGGAGCTGGCAGACGCCGACACTGAGCGTCGAGGGGTCCTCGAGGCGGCCATTCGGCAGTTGGTGACGGAAGAGGGTACCTACATGCAACCGCGACTCATCAGCCAGCTTAGCTATCTTTCGCGCATGCTTGATCAAGCCGATCAGGAGCCCGGTGGAGAGGCGCGTACGCGCTTTGCCGAGCTTAGTGCAGAGTACGCGTCGGTAATGGCTAGTCTTGACGGTTAGTTCAACTACGTAGCGTAGGCTAGGCGGCTGAGGTCAATTACTTCACTCGCCGTTCGCGTTCAATGCGATTTATGCTCAACCCCAAAGCAACGCGCTAGGCAGGCCAACAGTACCGCCGCTGCGGTACTCGAGGCCGTTCTCAATATCATGAGCAAGCAATAGAGGCCCATCGATATCGACGAATTGGCAGAACTGCGCGATAACGTAGCTTGGAGCCATGGATAGGGAAGTCCCGGTCATGTTCCCCACCATGAGTTGCATGTTCTTCTTTTGAGCAGCGCGCACTAAGGCCAGTCCCTCTGTCAGCCCACCACACTTGTCGAGCTTTATATTGAGTACGTCGTAGCGTTCTGCAGCCTGCTCAAACTCGCTAAGGCCAAGACAGGATTCGTCTGCCCCTAAAGGGACGATCGATTTGAAGCCTTCGAGCTGTGCATCCTCGCCCCGAGGGAGCGGCTGCTCGATCATTGCAACGCCCAGCTTCTGGCAGGCAGGTAGATACTCCTTAAGCTCCGCGAAGCTCCAACCCTGATTTACGTCTATCACCAGCGTAGCGTCCGGACGCGCAGCGCGGATAGCCTCGAGGCGTTCGATAGGCTGATCACCATTGAGTTTGATTTTGAGTTGGGGGAATTGGGTGGCTTCGGCAGCGCGCTGGGCCATGACCGCAACATCTTCCATTCCGACGGTGAACACCGTTATCAATTCCTTTGGGCTAATGGCCAAGAGGTCCCATATGCGTTTACCTGATCTCTTGGCGCGCAGGTCCCACAATGCGCAGTCCAGCGCGTTACGAGCACCGCAAAGCGGCATTAAATCCTGGAGGCTCTCTGGTGTGGTGCTGGCGGTGATCTTGGCGATCACGGTGTCGAGGTCTGCCTTCATGCTGATGGCAGTTTCGTCGAGGTAATAGCTCCCCACCGATTCCCCGCGTCCTACAAAACCGTCATCTTCCACAGTTACGCATACGGTGTCGGTGTCATGGAATACATGCCCGGTTATCGCAAACGGGACTTCCATGGGATAGGAGACGACATCGACCGTGACTTTCATAAAATGAGTATCCCCTAGCTATGAATGGTGATTCAGTCGCCTTAAGTCAGTTGCTGAATGATCGCTTTTGTACCTGTGATCATAGGATCAACGCAGGGAAGGCCATAGCTAGAGGCTAGCTGCGCTAAGTAATCATTGCGTTCATCTGCGTTTAGCGACAGTGTGTTTACACTAATACCTACACAGCGAATCTCGCGGTTGGTGAGTGAACCAATGGCGATTGTGCGATCAATCACCTCGCCAATGCTTGGTACCGGATAATCCTCCCAACCTTCAATCTGCGTGCGTCCCGCAGCGTGACACACGACAAATGCATCCGCCTGAGAGCCTATAAGTAGACCATGGCTCACCGCAGCATATCCCGGATGGAAAATGCCGCCTTGGCCCTCAATTAAGTCCCAATGATTAGGATCGTTGCCGGGCGACAGCAACTCCGCCGCCCCGGAAATAAAATCGGCGACGACGCAATCGATGGGGATTCCCGTGCCTGCGATCATAATGCCCGTTTGTCCCGACGCCCTGAAATCGGCGTCCATTCCCAGCTCGCGCATATCACGCTCTAATTGCAGTGCGGTATATTTTTTACCCAGGGCGCAATCGGTCCCAACGGTGAGTAAACGTTTTCCGGTGCGTTTCACACCGCTTGCCACGGGTATGTCTTTTGGGGGAACACGAATGTCGATAAGTTGGCTATGGCCTTCCTCTGCGGCGTCGCGCAATACCTGAATGCTGTCAAGGCGAGTGTGCAGACCTGCCACAATGTCGATGCCAGACTTCGCTGCCTCGCAAAGCGTATCCAGCCAGCTATCAGGAATACTTCCTCCAACCAGTGCAGTACCCACGATTAACGATCCCACACCTTGTTCGCTCGCTGTTGCTACGGGCATGTCCGGTAAGCCTAAGTCAGCAGCGGTATTGCAAAGTCGCAACTGCCCTATGCATAGCTCCGGGCGCCAGTCAGCGACCCCCTTGCCGGTTTTAGCGTAGGTTGGGCGGGACTCGTCTCCCACAAAAATCAGATAGGGTGAACGAAGTTGAAACGAAGTTTTAGTCACAACATGTCCTAGGCGCGCTGGGCAACGCTGTGAATTCCATCTGCAATTTCCTGCAGCAGAGGTGTGGGCAGGTCATGCGCCATGCCTGGCAGTATCCTTAGCTCACTGTCGTTCAGGTGCTTTGCTGTGTCGACGCCGCACTCCACTTTGACCAGTGTGTCTTCTTCACCATGGATAACGAGGGAAGGTGCTTCTACGGTGCGCAGCAATTTCCGTCTATCCTTTGCAACGATGATGGCGGCGAGTTGTCGAGCGACGCCTTCGGGATAGTAACCGCCACGATTTACGGCGTCTGCCGCTGTCTGGCGAATCTCATCGTCATCTTTGGGGTGCGTGCGGCTTTGAAGCGCTTTTCTGACGCGAACGTTCCTTTCGATGATTGACGCCGGATCATTTGGGTCGTCTGGCTTCAGTAGCAAAGCTTTTGTCGCATCGCGGTCAGCTCGGGGTAGCGATCGATGCCCCGTCGTAGACATGATGGATGTGAGACTCAATGTGCGCTCGGGATAATGTGCCGCAACCAGCTGAGCGATCATGCCCCCCATGGAAGCACCCACGATGTGAGCTTGCTGGATATCCAGAGCATCTAGCAGGCCTATGGCATCCTCGGCCATATCATCCAATGTGTAGGGAGCTGGGGCGGGCATCTTCAGCATCTTGAGGATGACCAGCCGCGGGATGTTTGGCATGCGCTGGTGATCGAGGCGGCTTGAGAGTCCGATGTCACGATTATCGAAGCGCAATACGTGGTATCCATGCTCGACAAGGGAATCGCAGAACGCGGGTGGCCAGCCTGTAAGTTGCGTGCCGAGCCCCATGATCAGCATGACCGTCGGGTTATCGGGGTTGCCGTGCGTCTCGTACTCTATGGAAATGTCGTTAACGTTGATGTTTGGCAAAACAGTGTATCCCTTGTGGATCAAAATGGCGGTGAGTGCGTTTATTAGCGGCCAGTAAACTGTGCCTTGCGGCGCTCTATGAAGGATTGCACGCCTTCAGCGGCATCGTCACTCTGCATAATGGGAACGAGTTGTTTGAAGATTTGCTTGGCACAGGCATCGCGATCATTCTCTAGAGAGTAACGACTTGCAGCCAACAGACCCTGTACCCCCAGGGGGGCAGCATCGGCGACGGAGCGTGCCAGCTCGAGGGCTCGATCAATTTGTGCGCCTGGCTCCGTTAGCTCCTGCACCATGCCCCAGCGCAAGGCTTCTTCTGCGCTCCAGCGATCGCCTGTGAGAAGTACGCGTTGCGCATTCCCCCAGCCAATTTCTCGTGGTAGCCGAAAGGTAGCGCCACCGCAGGGAAACAAGCCGCGTTGAACTTCAAGCATTTGGAACTGGGTGTCGTTGGCGGCAACACGAATCTCAGTATTTAGCAGCATCTCCACACCCCAGGTAAAACAGTAGCCCTGTACCGCTATCACCACCGGCTTACTGTGCTGCGGTCCTGTTACGCCCATGGGGTCGATCCGTCCTTCTCCGATGGGCCATCCTTCACCTCCACCAAAGTATGGAGCCCATTGATCCAGCTCAACCCCCGCTGTGAAATTGCGGCCTTCCCCTGAGATCACAGCTACCCGTAATTGCGGATCATTTTCGAGCCGATGGAGTGACTCAGCCAGGACGCCGTACATTTCCAGACTCAGAGCATTGTATTTTTCAGGTCGGGTAAGATGTAGATGCATTACATGGTCTTTGCAAGTGACTTCCACCTGTGACATGGAGCTTTTCTCCTTTGAAGGGGCTATAAATATTGTTGACAAGGTCGTAAAGGTTAAACGATTCCGTGAGCCCAGATGGCACTGAATTGAAAAAAAACTCCAAGGCAATAAGACTGAGCGAACAAGATGGCGCAGCGCACTAGCGCAGATTTAACTTCTGGATGATAAGTAATGAGTACGAGAATTTTAATTTTAGGAATGGCGGTGTTACTGATGGCATGTACAGAGCAAAGTGGTGATGAGGCTCAAGGCTCAGGGGAGGAGTCTCATACGGATGGATCAGCCACTGAGTTGGCCTATGGTAGCTGGCCCTCTCCTATCACGGCTGCTTCGTTGGTAGAGGGATCTCGCAGTATCGGCGGTCTCCTTAAAGACGGCGAAGACTTCTTTTGGCTAGAGTCTCGGCCGGAGCAGGGAGGACGCAACACTATTATGCGCTGGAGGCCCGGTTCGGATCCCAAGGAGATACTCGGCGAGCCTTTCAACGTGCGCACGCGCGTTCAGGAATATGGGGGTGCTTCTCTTTTAGTTCACGGCGGCGTCCTTTGGTTTAGCAACTTTGCTGATCAGCGTATCTACCGCTTCGTGCCCGGAGAGGCGCCGATAGCCATCACTCCTGACGTAGATCTTCGCTACGCAGGTTGCAGTTTTGATCAATCGCGGGACCGCTTGCTGTGCATCCGTGAAGATCACCGTGGTCTGGGAGAGCCGGTAAATAGCCTTGTAGCTTTGGCACCGAATCAGGAAGACGAAGGTACCGTGCTGTTCTCGGGCACTGATTTTGTGTCTGCGCCTCGCTTATCTGCAGACGGGACCCGTATCGCTTTCACCAGCTGGATGCACCCCAATATGCCGTGGGATAGCACCACCTTGCACAGCGCTGGTTTTGACGAGCAAGGAACACTGGTAAACCTGCAAACGCACAATATTGATAGCGATGAATCCGTTATCGACCCGCAGTGGCGCGAAGACAATACCCTGGTTGCGATTTCTGACCGAGACAATTGGTGGAGGCCCTACCTAGTGGAGGGATCTTCCTTTACGGCCATTGATACGGGTTTGGATGAGGTGGAAATAGGTGGTCCTGATTGGAGTATCGGAAGTCGTTATTACTGGTTTTTACCTGATGGAAAAATGTTGTTGGTCGCGCGGCAGGGTAGTGTTGAGCAACTAGTGCTCCTGGACGACACGGGATCTGCACAAATTCTGCAAACTGGCGCCGTCAGTTACGGCAGTCTAGTTTTTGATCAGGGGCAGTTGTATTTCACAGCGGGCTTTTCTGATCAGCCATCGGCGCTGGTCCGTGCGACACTCGATGGAACGATTACCGAGGTCATCCGCCGCTCCTCTGATACTGCCTTGTCTGTGGATTGGATATCGGAGTATGAGCAGGTGACGTTTCCACTGGCTTCGGGGGGCGAAGCCTACGGCGTGTACTTCTCGCCTAAAAATCCTGACGCAATGGCGCCCGAGGGGACTGCGCCACCGCTGATCGTGAGCGTACATGGCGGGCCCACAGGTGTGGCTGGCGTGAGCTATCGTCCTGAGCATTACTACTGGACGAGTCGTGGATTTGCGGTGCTGGATCTCAATTATCGTGGGAGCACCGGTTTTGGCCGGGAGTATCGTCGAGCGCTTTATGGTCAGTGGGGTATCACCGACGTGGAGGATGCCTCCGCGGGTGCGGCGTGGCTCGCTGAGCAAGGCTTGGCAGATCCGGACCGTCTGATTATTCGCGGCGGTAGTGCCGGTGGTTACACGACACTGGCGGTGCACGCTTTCTACGATACCTTCGCGGCGGGCGCATCCTATTTTGGTGTGTCGGACGTCGAAGCTCTCGCCAAGGACACACACAAGTTCGAATCTCGTTACCTGGATCAACTGGTGGGGCCTTATCCGGAACGAAAGGACCTCTATGTTGAGCGATCTCCCATTAATCATCTCGAAGGCTTTAGTGCGCCTCTGTTGCTGCTGCAGGGGCTTGATGATCCCATCGTTCCTCCCAATCAATCAGAGATGATTTACGATGCGCTCAAGAGTCGGGGCGTGCCTACTGCTTACGTAGCGTTCGAAGGTGAGTCTCATGGCTTCCGTAAGGCAGAGAACCAGATTGCGGCGCGGGAGGCGGAGCTGTACTTCTATGCCAAGGTGCTGGGGCTGAGTCCTGCGGATGATCTGCCGGGAATTGCCATCGATAACCTGGAATGAGGTGAGTGTCGGTTCTGGATAAAGCCATGAGCAATAGGACGGAAGCGATTGTAATCGGCGCAGGCCATAACGGTCTTTGCTGTGCGGCGTACCTTGCGCGTAGCGGTCTTACGGTGAGAGTACTCGAGCGAAGAGGAGTCGTGGGTGGCGCGGCATTGACCGAGGAGTTTCATCCGGGCTTTCGCAATTCCGTATTTTCCTATCTCGTGAGCTTGCTGGATCGCTCAGTGATGTCAGATCTGGAACTGGAGAAACACGGACTCACGCTTATCAACCGTCCGGGAGGCTCTCTTTCTTTACTCCCCAACGATCATATGTATCTGCCAAGGGATACCAAAGCGGCACAGGCTGCCATCGCGCGTTTTTCCAAAGCAGACGCTGAGGTCTATCCGGCCTTCGAAGACATGCTGGAGGATATGGGAGAGCTGGTTCGAGGGGTTGCCCGAGAGATTCCGCCCAACTTTGATGGTGGCTGGGGCGATGTCTGGAGGCTCATCCGGCAGGCGAATGCCTTTAGACGCTTATCCAGTGAGCGTCAGGTCGAGCTTAGTGAGCTGATGACCATGTCCATTGGAGATCTGCTCGATCGTTGGTTTGAGACGGACGTCGTAAAAGGGCTTTACGGCTTTGAGGGCATTATCGGTAACTACGCGAATGCCTACACGCCCGGGACGGCCTATGTACTCCTTCATCACGTCTTTGGAGATATCGACGGTCGCACAGGCGCCTGGTCCTATGCCAAAGGCGGCATGGGTGCCATCACACAGGCTATGGCCAGTTATTGTGAATCATTGGGCGTAGAAATTCTCACCGACGCAGGCGTGGCCAGTGTTGAGATGGAGGAGGGTGAAGCGAGGGGCGTCGTGCTCGAAGATGGTCGCGCTTTTTATGCAAATGTCATCGCGTGCAACACGCATCCAAAGGTGCTCTTTGGGCAACTAATTGATACCGCGCAAACCCCGGCAGCCTTTAAGCACAGAATAGAGGCTTACCAGAGCGAATCTGCGACCTTTCGTATGAACGTGGCCTTGTCCGAACTTCCGCGGTTTCATAGTGTGGATCATGATAAGAGCGGCCTTACCGCAATGCAGAACACCATCGATATTTGTCCCTCACTGGACTACATGAACTGCGCTTATGACGAAGCCAAACAGCAGGGCTGGGCAACAAGCCCCGTGATTTCCATGTGTATACCCACCTTGGTGGACGACTCTCTGGCTCCTCCCGGGCAACATGTTATGAGCTTGTTTTGCCAGCACTTTCGTCGCCATCTACCTAATGACCAGAGCTGGGACGACATTAAGGAGCAGGTTGCCGACGTCGTGATTGATACCGTTGCAAAATACTCGCCGAACTTTCGCGGAGCGATCCTGGGGCGGCAGATTAATTCGCCCCTCGATATAGAAAGGAAACTCAATATGATTGGTGGGGACATCTTCCATGGGAAGTTGTCGCTTAATCAGATTTTTTCTTTGCGCCCCGTTGGCGGCTATGCGGATCACCGAATGCCGGTAAAGGGTGTTTATCTTTGCGGCTCTGGAGCTCATCCGGGAGGTGGCGTATCAGGCTTGCCCGGTAAAAACGCCGCTAGCGTGATTATCAAGGATAGAAAGCGAGGCTTAGTTTAGGGCGTCTAACCCGTGCCCATAGCAAAGCCCAAAGCAAGGCCCAACGAAAAGCCCAGCCGCTATAGTTCAGGCTTCGCTCTTTGCTCTGGCTGAGGCCCGCTTCAATAACTCTTCAAGACGCCCCTGTTTGCGTTTCAGCGCCGACTTCCTGCTTTCGTAGTCTTCCTGGGGATCTGGGTTTAAGTCATCTATCGCGTCTTCGGTCTCTTGAAGTGCCTCTCGAATTTTTTCCACGGACGCGGCATCTTCTGCTTTGTCAAAAGCAATATCTTCCGCAAGGGTCTCTACATCGTCCATGCCGCGGTATCCGCTTTCCGCGGGGAGTACCTTTTGGTTCGCGGAAAGTTGGCGAGTAGTCATGAAGTTCGGAGAGACGATCTCAATGCCTTCGTCGCTCAGGGCATCCAACATTGCCGTCAGGAGAGACGATTTGGCGGAGATGAGGCTGCGGATGTCCTCGAGCAGCCCGGCAACTCTGTAGGTGACCGCAAAGTCGCCGAGTTCACGCACGTGGACAAAGCAGTCCGTCAAACCCGCAGCCTCAGCGGCCGCAAGCAATGCTCTTTTGGCATGGCTATGGGAAACGTCATAGCCGAGAGAGACTTCTCCGGTAATGATTGAGCCCGACGCTCGTACAACCTTAAGGGGTTGGGTGACCATAAAAATATTGGGCACCGTGACGAGGTCTCTAAACTCGGTTTGAATCTCGGTATGGAGTAAATCCATTTCGGTAATCCGACCCGTGAGATCCGCTACGGTGATGAAGTCTCCCGGACGGGCTTTGCGGATGGCCTTGAGCATAATGCCCGCGAGAATATTGCCAATAAACGTCGTCGAGGATAAGGCGATAGCTGCGCTAAGCAGCAGTCCTATGAGGCTCAGTAGCTGTCCGCGCAGCGCATCGCCAACGGGGAGGGCGGCTACAACGGCTAGGCCTCCCGCGAGCGTGAGCCCTAGCATGATCAGCTGAAACTGGAACTGCGCCTCCGGTTCTTCCTTCCAGCGTTGCCGCAGAAAAGCATTCACTGTCACCAGGATTAGCAGGGTGATCGCAATTGTCGCCAGCAGCGGCAAAAAAGGGGTAGTTAGATCTATAAATGCGCTCATAACGAAGGACTTCGTATAGGGTCAATAACTTTGCCGGGGTTAAGTATCGCCAGAGGGTCCATGGCTGCTTTCAGAGTTTGCATCAGGCGAATTTCGGTCGTGGAGCGCGATAGATGAAGATACGGTTTCTTTTCAAATCCAATGCCGTGTTCTGCAGAAACCGATCCGCCGATGCTCTCTAGGGGTTGGTAAACAGCCTGCTCAATCGTCTCCCGGTGCTGCTGGGCCTTCCCGTCAGGGGTTTGCACGATGATGTGAAGATTCCCGTCGCCCAGATGCCCAAAAATCCAGCAAACGCAGCCTTCGAGTTGCGCTTCCAATGAAGACGTTACCCCAGCGGTGTAGCTCTCCATAGCGGATACCGGGAGAGATACGTCGAAGATAACAGGAGGGCCATCCCGAAACGTTTGCTCGACGTCATCGCGGATCGCCCACAGGTTTTGTCGCTCCGTAGAAGACTGAGCAATGACAGCGTCAACGATCAGTCCCTCTTCAAGGGCTTTCTCTAGGGCTATTTCAAAACGTTGCTTATCCAGTTCCTGATTGCTGCCCTGCGCCTCGATGAGCGCATAGTAAGGATACTCCGACGACAGTGGCCGCCGATTCTTTGCAGGAGCTTCCGTGACTAGAGCGTAGAAATTGTTCCATAGCACTTCGTAGGCCGATAGTGCGCCGCCCAGCTCTCGATCCGCATGCTTCAGCATCTTTGGTACCGACTCAAAACTTTTGAACCCCACCAAGGCTATGTTTTCTGAGCTAGGCGCTTCTCGAAGTCGCAGGACCAGTCGCGTGATGACGCCTAAGGTGCCCTCAGTACCAAGGAAGAGCTGCTTGAGGTCGTAGCCTGCATTGTTTTTGATAAGGTGATTCATTGATGAGACCACCGTTCCGTCGGCCAATACAGCCTCCAGTCCCAACACCATATCGCGCATCATTCCGTAGCGGATCACTCGATTACCGCCCGCGTTAGTCGCGGCGTTGCCGCCGACCGTCGCAGTGCCTCTGCCACCGAGATCTAAAGGAAAGAAAAGATCGTGCTCCTCCGCGGACTCCTGAACCGTCTGGAGCGTCACGCCCGCTTCAACCGTCGCCGTCCGCTGCATGGGATCGATACTTTCGATGCTTCTCATCCGTTCAAGAGAGAGTATGAGTTGCTCGGGAGAGGCGTCCGCGCCACGGACAAGGCCTGTCAACCCACCCTGGGAAACGACGGAAACCTTGTGTTTGCTGCAGAGCTTCAAGACCTCAGAGACCTCCGCGGTGCTTTTAGGCCTTGCAATAGCAAGGGCACAGAGAGGATCGCTCCGCCAAACACCGGCGGCTCGCCCAGTAACATCCGGGCCTGTTAGGAGGCCACCCGGGCTCAGAACGCCCTCTAACTCTTCAAGCAAATTCATTCTGTGTTTCCTGAAATATCGGCTCTAAACACGAGCTTTCCCCTTGGGTGCCTCATTGTCCGTTTCAAGGCAAATAGGTTGGATTGCGAACCCCGGGGATTAAGTCTACTACGAGGCCCATGACTCTTATGCCCATTTGCCATCAACAGCTGTTGTATCCTCTGCTTGTTTAAGCAACGCAGAAAAATCATGAACCCTCCGCTGACAAGCAAACTGCCTCGAGTAGGGACGACTATCTTTACCCGTATGTCGGGTTTGGCACAGGCGCACAACGCCTTGAATCTCTCTCAAGGTTTTCCGGACTTTTCTCCACCCGAGGGGCTGGCTCAGGCCCTCGGTGAACACGCTTTGCGAGGCCATAATCAGTATGCACCTATGGCGGGCCTTCCGCGTTTACGTGAAGCGATCGCTGGGCAGCTTGCATTGCATCGAAATGTAGCGGTGGATGCGGACACGGAGGTTACCGTTGTCCCTGGGGCGACCGAGAGTATTTTTTGCGCCATTACCGCTGTGGTGAAGCCGGGTGACGAAGTTATCGTGCTCGACCCCGTATACGACAGCTATGAACCTGCGGTAGAGCTTGCAGGTGGCCGAACAGTGCATGTGCCCTTAAGGGCAGGGTCCTTCGACATTGACTGGGAAAAAGTAGAAAAGGCGATCAGTAAGCGTACAAGGCTGTTCATGCTCAATAGTCCTCACAATCCCTGCGGAAGCACTGTATCGGCGAGAGATTTAGATATTCTTGGGGAGCTTTCGCAGAAACACGGTTTTCTTGTTTGCAGTGATGAGGTGTATGAACATCTGGTTTATGACGGGCGGACGCACTGCAGTGTGCTTCAGCATCCGGTGCTAAGAAGCAGGAGCTTTGCGCACTTTTCCTTTGGCAAGACCCTGAGTGTAACGGGATGGAAGACTGGTTACTGTGTTGCGCCACCGGAGTTGACTAATGAACTGAGAAAAGTGCATCAGTACGTAGCTTTTGTTGCGGTAACGCCTGTGCAGCACGCCTTGGCGGATTTTCTGGAAGCCCAGCCGGATTACCCCACGAGTCTCGCGGGTGACTATCAGCGCCGTAGAGACCTATTTTTAACTGCTCTTTCTGGCTCAAGGTTCTCATGGACAGCGGCTGCGGGGAGCTATTTTCAATTGCTGGATTACAGCGAGATTAGTGATGAACCTGATACAGAGCTAAGCGAACGTTGGACACGAGAGTTGGGTGTCGCCTCCATTCCCGTATCGGTATTTTACGAAACACCCCCAGAACAGCGTGTTTTACGTTTCTGTTTTGCAAAGTCAGACGAAGTGCTGCTGAAGGCAGCGGAGCGATTATGCGAGATTTAAGAGTGACCTTGGTGCAACAGGCTTTGGTGTGGGAAGACCCCATAGCAAACCGTGATAATTTGGCCAGAGTGCTGCAGGAAGCTCAGCCAAAAACGGATCTAATATTGCTGCCCGAAATGTTCACCACGGGCTTTTCCATGAACGCCGAGGCTAACGGGGAGCCGGCGGGCGGCGAGACGCAAGACTGGCTGCAATCTCAAGCGCGGAGCTTTGATTGCGCGATTGCGGGGTCTGTGGCAACGCGGGATGACGGCGGTGTTTTTAATCGACTGCTGTTTGCGACTCCCGAACGCGTCGAGACTTATGACAAGCGTCATTTGTTTCGGATGGCGGGTGAGCACAATCACTATGCGTCGGGGAATGAGCGCGTCGTTTTAGAGTGGCGAGACTGGAGAATAAAGCCGGAGATCTGCTACGACCTACGCTTTCCGGTGTTTAGTCGCAATCGAGATGACTATGACTTGTTGTTTTTCGTGGCGAACTGGCCATCACCCAGAGCGCACCACTGGCGGGCACTTCTGCAGGCGCGAGCTATTGAAAATCTGGCCTGTGTGGTTGGCGTGAACAGGGTAGGGATGGATGGCAATGCGCTGGAGTATAGCGGCGACAGCATGGCCTTTGACCAGCACGGATCGGTGCTTCTGGATCTAGGCTCTCGCGCTGCGGTAGAAACAGTGTGTCTCAGCGCCTCGGCGCTGATGGATTATCGAGAGACCTTTCCGACGGCGCTGGATGCGGACCGCTTCACAGTGGAGCTGTAGGTGGTGGGCGAGTAACTCGCGGGTGTTATCCACTGTTGGTGGACGCACCTGCGGTCTCGCAAGTAGCTGCTGATGGCCGAAGTTATTTCGGTGTTACTGCCGCCGATACGGGTCGGTTCTGCAATAGATGGCATGACGGATCTCCAAGGTGCGAGCAATAAGGCACCAAGTCACAGGTTTTGAGGCACTCGGAGTATTTTTCACCAAATGCACGGGTTTGCGACGGAGGGGCACGTCGCACGGGTAGATCTAAAAGAGTCACAATGTCCATGCCTCGACATTAGCGTTACTCGTCTATCCGTTCACCTGCACTGAAGGAAAAGCGCGAAATCGATCACATTTCCGCGCGGCTTAATTCCTGATTGTGAAGAGAGTCACACTATCTCTTCGGCATGCTCACAACAAAGACCCCGCGGAGTTCGTTGAGGCTGTATCCCGTGGCCTCATCGTTAGGGTACCGCGCGTCGATGATCTTTAATGTATCCGCAGAAATATCCGTTCCCTCTTGCCCGTGGCATTGAAGGCATAGGCCATTGGTCACGATGGGATAAAACCCTACCGCATGATCATCCTTGTCCGTAATCAGAGGCTTAACGGGTTCGTTGGCCGCCAGTAGCAACTTCGCTTCGGCGATATAGGCAAGTTCGGCTTTCGCGGCTTGGTTTTTTGGATTGCGGGGGCGGTCGCTCACACGAGACACTTCCGCTCCGGTTTGCTCAGACAGCGAACGGGTGATAGTGAGGGCGTTTTCGTTACAAAATTCTACTGCGGTAGTTGGGCCGCCATTAGCCATGGCTTGCTGAAGCTGTCCTCCCAGCTCTTTTTTTGCCAGTAGAGCGATCTCCTTCCCGCGTTCAAGGGATCTCTGTTCTGGATGAGAAGCCTGCGCATGGGCAGTGCCCAAACCAAGGGCAAGAAGCCCACAATAGAGAGCCGCTGTCGACGGCCAAAAGTTAATCATCCTTCAGCCCAGACTTTAATCAGTTCATCGTAGGGGACTGTTTCGCCTTGGGGCTTTTCGTTAGCAAGTTTCGCTTTAGGAGCTCCGGGCTGATCCAGCCAGTACTGGTTTTCTCGGGGCTCGTTCAGCGCAGGTCCGCACTCTCCAAGTACGCCATGTTGCTCGAGACGCTCCATGATGCGGTCTTGCTGCTGCGCAAGCGTATCCATAGCGACCTGCGGTGAGACCTCTCCGCTCACCGCATTGGCAACGTTCGCCCACCATAGCTGCGCGAGCTTGGGGTAATCGGGAACGTTGGTCCCTGTGGGTGTCCATAATGTTCTCGCGGGACTCCGATAGAACTCAACAAGGCCTCCCAGTTTCGGAGCCAGGTCTGTCATGGCTTGGGCATCCAGATCAGATTTTCGGATGGGAGTCAGACCCACCAGAGTCTTCTTCAATGACACAGTTTTTGCGGTGACAAACTGAGCGTAGAGCCAGGCGGCTTTGCGCCTCTCCAATGGTGTGCTCTTGAGTAAAGTCCAGGATCCTGTGTCCTGATACCCCAGCTTCATACCTTCGCTCCAGTACGGCCCATGCGGTGAGGGCGCCATGCGCCATTTAGGAGTGCCGTCTTCATTGACCACCGCTAACTCAGGTTTGATCATGTCTGCAGTAAATGTCGTGTACCAGAAAATCTGCTGAGCGATGTGCCCTTGCGCAGGTACTGGCCCTGCCTCGGAGAAGGTCATGCCGCCCGCTTCCGGAGGGGCAAAGCGCTTTAGCCAATCCATGTATTTTGACAGCGCGTAGACGGCAGCTGGGCCGTTAGTGGCTCCGCCGCGACTGACGCTGGAGCCAACGGGCCTGCAATCCTCAACACGTATCCCCCATTCATCCACGGGCAAGCCATTGGGGATTCCTGCGTCGCCGGCGCCAGCCATGGAGAGCCAGGCGTCAGTAAAGCGCCATCCCAATGAGGGATCTTTCTTACCGTAATCCATGTGACCGTACACGCGTTCGCCGTCGATTTCTTTCACGTGCACACTGAAGAACTCAGCAATATCTTCGTAGGCGGACCAATTCACCGGAACGCCTAAAGGATAGCCATAGATCGATTCGAACTGTTCCTGAATAGCCGGCGTTGTAAACCAGTCGTAGCGGAACCAGTAAAGGTTGGCGAATTGTTGATCCGGGAGCTGGTAGATTTTTCCATCGGGACCGGTGGTGAAGCTGATGCCAATGAAATCTTCCAGATCCAACGTGGGGGAGGTCACCCCCGCTCCGTCGCCTGCCATGAAGTCACTGAGTGGGACCACATAGCCATAGCGCGCATGAGTACCGATTAAGTCGGAGTCGTTGACGTAGGCATCGTAGACGTTTTCGCCAGTCTGCATTTGAGTCTGCAGTTTCTCGATGACATCGCCTTCCTGTATCAGGTCGTGTGTGACCTTGATGCCAGTAATGTCGAAAAACGCTTTAGTGAGCTGTGTGCTCTCATATTCGTGAGTCGTCAGGCTTTCTGAGGCGACGTTGATCGACATGCCTCGCAGGTCTTTTGCTGCGCCAGTGAACCAGGCCATCTCAGCGAGTTGCTCGTCGCGGGAGAGCGTTGATGGTTGGAATTCGTTGACCCAATCTGCTGCCTTAGCGGCAAAGTCCGCTGGAGTGCTAACGGGGGCGTCGGTTTTCTGGTCAGAGCATCCAGCAAGGCTGCCTGCAAGAAGAACGACGGACGATGTAACCGCGGCGAGGAACTGCGAAGTCTTCACGATGATTGTTTACCCTGACTGTTTGAGCGCTCAGTATAGAGAGCTTAGCCCCAGCGCATAAGTAGTGCTGCCCAAACTGCCGATAAAGCCGAGGCGACGAGGAGTCCGTCTGTAAGCAGACCAAGCCACAGTAGATGGATGAAGGCAGCGCTAAGGAGACTGATAAAAAATCGATCGCCGCGAGTTGTCGCGAAAGGTAAGAAGCCGCTTTCACGGACGGTGGGACGAAAGAGTTCCCAAACAGTGAGAACCACGAGTGCTGCTGCGATGCCTCCAAAGAAGATTGCCGTGGGCGTAGTCCACGCCATCCAGTTCATGACACTCGCCCCAGAGCAAAGCCCTTCACAAGATCCTTGCGCACAAACCAGACCACCAAGACCCCTGGCAGCACCGTCAGAACCCCGGCTGCGGCCAGCACGCCCCAGTCTATGCCCGACGCACTGACGGTTCTGGTCATCACGACGACTATTGGTTTTGACGACGCTCCGGATAAGGTGCGAGCCAGTAGAAGTTCCACCCAACTAAACATGAAGCAGAAGAACAGCGTCACACCAATGGCGCCGCGATTGATCGGGAGAAATACACGCACGAAAAAATACAGAAAACTGTGCCCGTCTATTTGAGCCATTTCGTCCAGCTCTGTGGGCACCCCCGAGAAGAAACCTTCCAGAATCCAAACAGATAGAGGCACAGTGAAAAGGCAATGCGCCAGTGCGACGGCAAGGGGCGTATCGAAAAGACCGACGGCAGAATAGAGCTGAAAAAACGGCAGAAGAAACACTGCCGGAGGTGCCATCCGGTTTGTCAGTAGCCAAAAGAACAGCTGTTTATCGCCAAGGAATCGGTAGCGAGAAAACGCATAGGCAGCCGGGATAGCCACCGCCAGAGAGATGAGCGTATTCATCGTTACATAGCTTAGAGAGTTGATGAATCCCTCATACCAAACCGGATTGGAAAAAATCTCGGCGAAGTTCGCCAGGGTTGTTGTCGGGGGGAGGAAGGAAAACTCGCCAACGATATCTGCGTTGCTGCGCAATGACATGGACAGCAGCCAGTAGAGCGGCAGTAACAGATACAAGCCGTACAGAATGAGTATCCCGCGACTGATCCCCAGTCTATTTGTGGTCGGGCTATTCATCATCGCTACGCACCACGCTGGTGTAGAAAACCCAGCAAAACAAAAGAATGAATAGGAAATAGATCACGGAGAATGCTGCCGCGGGTCCAAGGTCAAACTGGCCCACGGCCATGGTCGCCAGATGTTGGCTAAGCATCGTAGTCGCGTTCCCAGGACCACCTCCGGTCAGTACAAAGGGCTCCGTGTAGATCATAAAGCTGTCCATGAGCCGAAGGAGGATGCCGATGATCAATACGCCACGAAGTCGGGGTAACTCCACGTAGCGAAACACCTGCCATCGATTCGCGCCGTCTAGTTCCGCGGCCTGATAGAAGGGGCCGGGAATGGATGTGAGCCCCGCAAAGGACAGCAAGGCAATGAGGGAGGTCCAGTGCCAAACATCCATCGCCACGAGAGTAAGCCAGGCGTGCAGCGGCTCAGCGGTATAGTTATAGCTGATCCCAAGAGCATTGATGCTCCACCCCAGAAGTCCAATATCGGAGCGGGCAAACACCTGCCAAATGGTACCCACCACGTTCCATGGGATAAGGAGGGGGATGGCCAAAAGTATGAGTATGAGTGACGTGAAACGACTGTCCTTTGGTACCCCTTTGGCGACAGCTACTCCCAAGGGCACCTCGATGGCTAATATGGTGAGACTAAAGGCCACTTGTCGAAGGAATGCCTCGATAAAGCGTGGATCGTTCAGTGTCTCGCGGTACCACTCAAAACCTACGAAGAATCGAGAGTTGAAGTCGAGGATGTCCTGTACGGAGTAGTTCACGACCGTCATCAGCGGGATGACCGCGCTGAACGCCACTACCAAGAGTACGGGTAGTACACCCAGCCAGGCTCGATTGTTTTGTGGTTTAAACGAGCTCAATGTCTCTCACCTTACGCTGGCCGCTGTAAGCAACGCAGCGTGTCAGCTGCAACTGTAAGCGATCTCCGGGCTTGAGCGTGCTCTCCGGGATATCCCCCTGTATGGTTATTTCTCCGTGTGCGGTAGCTAGGGTGATTAACCCAAAGGGCTTTCCCTGTTGCGCGCCCTGAATGCGAGTACGTAACACTTTGCCGGTGATGATGCCCGCTTTAGAGGCCGCATCAGCTGTCGCGGCTTCTGCGTTTCCAATAACACTAGGAGCCACCCACTCGGGACGAAATCCTACTCGTTCCACGCCGCTGATACCCAGTGCTTCTGCGGGTAGAAAGTTCATCCCGGGGCTACCCACAAAGTGCCCGACAAACTCATGGGTGGGGGACGAATACAGCTCTTGGGGTGTGCCTGTTTGCACTATGCCGCCGGTGGAGAGTATGGACACTCGGTCAGCAAAGGTAAGCGCTTCTGTCTGATCGTGGGTCACGTAAATCATGGTGACTTTCAGGTCTGCTTGCACCCGACGCAGTGTCTGACGCAAGCGCCACTTTGTCCGCGGCTCTACGGCGGTGAGAGGCTCGTCCAAAAGAACCATACTGACATCCGGCCATACCAGGGCTTTACCCACAGCAACCAACTGTTTCTGGAAAAGCGAGAGAGACGCGGGCTTTTGGGTACGGATGCCGTCAATTTCCAGCTCTTTACAGATGTAGTCGATCCGCTCCGCAATCAATGCTGCGTCTGCTTTGCGTGTTTTTAGCGGAAAAGCCAGATTCTCAGCAACGCTTAAAGACTCGTACAACACAGGGAATTGGAAGACCTGAGCAACATTTCTCCGTCGCCCGGAGAGTTCAGATACGTCTTCCCCGTCGAAGCGAAGACTGCCGGAAGTAGGCACCAGGAGTCCCGATAAAATATTGAGCAGTGTTGTTTTCCCTGCGCCGCTGGCACCCAGGAGCGCATGGGCTTCACCGTTGGCAATCTCGAGGTTGAGATTAGCTAGCGTTTCGTCTGTCGCGCCGGGATATTTAAAGCTCAAATTGTTGAGGCTGATGTCCGCCATCAGAACTGCACCACGTCACGTTCTGCTGCGCTGACTTTGAGTGATTGCCCAATCTTCGGGGATAACATGCCGCTGTGGCGCAGCACCCAGTCATTGCCCTCTACCTGGCCGTGAACATAGGACTCGCTGCCGCTGGTTTCGTAAGCACTTACCTGCATATCAAAACTTAAGGCTGTTGTAGAAGGGTGCTCCGACGCGAGATATAGGTGCTCCGGTCGCAGCGCGCAGGGTTTTCCATGGCGATGGAAGCGATTGATGTCCGGGTCAGCCAATAGCGCCATAGCTTCAAAGGAGCTCGGGTTTTGGTAGACCTCGAGAGGAGGGCCAGATTGTATTTTTTGCCCCTTGTCTAGAAGCAACAAGCTATCACCCAGGGTGAAAGCGTCTCGAGGGTCGCTGCTGGTGTAAATGACGATGGTGTCTGAGGCATGAAGGAGTTCACGGAGTTCTACCTCCAGTGCCTCGCGTAGTTTGAAATCCAGGTTAACGAGGGGCTCATCCAGCAGTAAGACTCGGGCCTCTTTTGCCAGAGCGCGAGCAATGGCCAAGCGCTGTTGCTGGCCTCCGGAGAGCTCACTGGGGTAACGCCTAAGGAGCGCCTGAATATGCAGTTTCTCTGCGAGTGAAGCTACCTTTCGGCTGATGGTATCGCCATTGGCCTTTTGGGCTTTCAGCGGAGATGCAATATTTTCGAAGACCGTGAGGTTGGGATAGTTCACAAAGGCTTGATAAACCATGCTCACGGGACGCTCCCGCGGATTCAGCGAGCCCAAGGGCGCGCCGTCGAGGCGGACTGAGCCCTGAGCTCTGGTGTTTAAGCCTGCTATCAGCCTGCATAGGTCGGTTTTGCCCGACTGGTTGGCTCCCAGCACCACGGAAATTTCTCCAGGTGCAAAGCTGTGAGCGAAGCGATGCTCTCCGTCGGGCTTTAGTGAAACATCGCTTAAGCTGAGCATAGGGGTCTTGGTCTATCCGTCATGTTTTCGTTCTTTTCGACAGCGTTGGATGCTACACCCTGAAGGCTCTGGTCACCACGACCACGTGAGCTTATTGGTTTGGCCGGGATTATCGACATTCTTCCAAAAAGTGCGATCATGCTGCGCAACACATTTCACGGTATTGAGGGTCGAGTCCGTGAGCACAGAGAGCAATACGATAGGGGCAACAATTTTTGACTGAACCACCGGACGGATTCGAGTCACTTGTTCGCACAAGTCCATATCTTGAGTTACTCGGGCCTTTGTACAACAGCCGGCGTGGAAAAGAACTTGTTTTAGGGTTTTATGCTCAAGAGAAGCACTGCAACGCACGGGGTTTGGTGCATGGGGGTGTGTTTAGCAGCGTGGCTGATGTCGCCTTGGGTTACAGTGCTGCGCTCTCGGGAGAAGATCCTGTGCCGATGGTGACAGCGAGTCTCAATGTCGACTACGCGGGCTCCGCAAACTTGGGCGACTGGATAGAGGTGCATACCGACGTACAGCACGTCGGTCGACGCATGGCCTATGCCAACGCGTACTTTTCCGTAGAAGAAAGAAGGATTGTGCGTGCCAGCGCGGTGTTTAGCGTGACAGGCGCTGATTCATCGAAAAAGTACGACTGAGAGCCCGATTCAATTCGGGCAGTAAGGCGTACCTATAAGAACATTCATTTCAGAAGAGGAACGAGCAGTATGTTGAACCATTTGATGATCGGATCCAGCGATATTGAAAAAACCAAGTCCTTTTACAATGCGGTACTTGGCGTGCTGGGAGCGGGAGACCCCATCGAACACACCAATGACACCGGACAAAAACGTCTTTTTTACATAC
The DNA here is from genome assembly GCF_045107095.1 of Congregibacter sp. Lineage (GTDB taxonomy): Bacteria > Pseudomonadota > Gammaproteobacteria > Pseudomonadales > Halieaceae > Congregibacter. The sequence goes on from NZ_JBGCFU010000045.1 coordinate 26,346, forward strand.
ATGACGGCACTACCTTTGGTATCAGTGAGCCAATCAACGGCGAAGCGGTGACTACTGCGAACGGTTCGACCATTGGTTTTCTGTGTAATTCGCCAGAGCAGGTCGTAGAGCTTCACGACGTTGCCGTCGCTAACGGTGCGGTTTCGGTAGAAGATCCTCCAGGGCCGAGAGATAGCAGCATGGGTGTGATGCACTTGAGCTACTTTTTAGATCCAGACGGCCACAAAATTTGCGGTATTCACCGTCCTGGATAGTCCGCCGGATAGCGATAAAGGGATAGCGTAACAGGCTCGCTTTTTTAGGAGCCTGTCGAGCATGGAGATGTTTGCTCAGCCATCCCCGATTTTTGCGTTTACCGCTAGAGATGCTTCTTTTCGGTTAGAGATCGCATAGATGAGAGATACAATCAGCCCGAAAGTTATTATGGCTAAAGAAAAGTAGGACCAAGGCAGCGTAAACAGCTGAGACCGCATGAACTCGGGGTACTCTCTGGCGATCGAATCGAAAGCACGCAAGTGCGTTACCGAGACCAAGCCGAACGATATCGCCCACGCTTGGTACAGTATTGTAACTACAACAGATTGTGTCGCTGAAAGCTTTGCTCCCACGACATAAATCGTTGTGAGAAATGCAAAGGTAAGCGTGAGGTAAATGGTGAAACTGTTCATCGCAGCGTTCGCATGCGAATTGATCATTTCTATTACCTCTGGTTCGCTCATAGATTGCTCCTAGTTCTGAATAAAGTCGGCCTGGCGCTCTTCACCACATAAGATCGTCGGGAATCTCATAGTCTTTGTACCAGTCACTCTCTTCGCCATCTATGGCTTCAGCGGTCTCCTGAGCACAGAAAATCACTCGATGTTGATCTCGTTCAGCGATTTTATTGGCGACCTCTGCGGGAATTAATTCAAAACCGTCAGCGATTTGTGCGATGGCGATCTTGCCGGCAGCTAGAAGCTTCTGCTGCAGTCCTGACACGTAAAGTTTCTTTATCTTCTGTTGTGACGTGAAGTTGAAGCCTATGTCACCACCCTTGCGATCCAACTTGTTTTGAGTGATCAGCTGCACAATCTGCGCTTCAATCGCCTTGCGTTGGGCTTCTGCGTTGAGCGCCTGATTGAGCTCTCGGTCGCGAGCAGCTTTTTCGTCCCGGGCTTGTTGGGCCGCAAGTTTCACCTCATCTACCACGGTAGTTCGCGATTTCTGCGCTGTGCGCTTCTGCTTGCGCTTTTCCTTGTCCAGCTTCTTCGCGGTTTTCGCGTCGCTGAGGCCGGCATTAAGTAACTGGTCTTGGAGTGATCCGGCCATTGTCGTCTCCTGGTCGTCTCCTGATAGAGGGCTCGTGATTGAGATGTTCGCGTTGCGCAGGGAAAATACCGCTCGTGCCCGTGTTTTGCAAAGTGCCCGGAGCCCAAAAACCCTTAGACACCAGTGGTGTTAGATCTGGCCGCAGCTTAGAATTGCAGCCCTGCGCGTCGGTGCACACTCGACGCATAGCAATCTCATCAGGAGCGTAAATCGTGAGTACCAAGATAAAGGTCGAGAAGCCGTTAGTCATTCTTCACGGCGATGAAATGGCGCAGATCGCCTTTGAACGTCTGCTTGAGCAGTTTGTGACGTCCCGGCTCGAAATAGACCTGTTGGAGGTCGATTTATCCGCAGAAAAGCGCTTTACCAGCAATGGACAGGTCGTCCTGGAGGCGATTGACGCGTTGAAAGAGCACGGCGTGGGCATAAAAAACGCCGGGATGACCGTGAATCGCAGTCAGCTGGACGACTTACTTGCCAAGTACCCGGATATCAAAGAGTCCGAGCTCGACAAGCTGGCAACTAAATCACCTAATGGTGCTATCCGTAAGGGTATTGGTGGCAATATCACCCGGGAAGATATTGAGTTCAAAAATCTCACAAGTGTCCGCCCGGATTGGGTAAACCGCGATATTGAAGTGGATACCATGGAGAGTGGCGGGCTGGATTTCAGTTACAGCGAGCTGTCTAACGCCACCGGCGTAGCCAAGGTCATGTTTGTCGGAGGTAGCGGAGATCCCGTGGAACTCCACCGTCGCACCCTGAAAAAGGGTGATCCCTGGATGCTGGCGAACAACAGCCTTGAGGACGTAGAGGCTTGGGCGCATCGGTTTTTTCAGCGTGCTCTGGACGAAAAGCGCGACATCTATCTGGGCTTAAAAGACACGGTAGTACCGGGTTATGACGGTGTGATGCGCGCGGCTATCGAAGCCATTTACGAAAGCGATTACAAGGACCAAGTGGCAGCTGCCGGCCTGAACTATCACTACGAACTTATTGATGCGCAGGCGGCGCGCATTGTGTCCAATCCGCCAGAGCGCGCTCTTTGGGGTGTGCCCGACAACGTCAGTGGCATGAAGCTTTACAAGCTGGTTCAGCAGCTCAAGCACTACGGGCTACCTGAGCGTAAAGCGAACGTCTCGATTTCTCGTATGAGCGCGGGTGGTGGAGACCAGTACGGTAGTTACAACACGCCCGCGCCGGAAGATGGAATCATCAAGGTCGTGGTCGACGGTGTTGAAAAACACGCACGTATGGTTAAGGCCAAGGACCCGATACTGTTCATGTCCAACGATCGTGACGCGATTAAAGATTGGGTTAAGCAGGTGTTTAAGGATGCGTCGGTCAACAAGAAAGAAGTGTACTTTGGGCTCAAGCGGGAGTTCGTAAATTACGACGAGGTTTATAGCTCGATTATTCTGGAGATTCGGAAGGAGCTGGCGGCACTAGACACGCCTCCGCCTTCTTTCATGATCATGCGGCCGTCTCGTCAACTGAGTAAGATGATCTGCGACCCACCGCGATGGGGGCTGTATCCTGCGCAGAATCTTGATGGTGACATTTTCTCTGACATCTCGGCGGCCCTGGGCGGGAGTCTCGCAACGGCTAGCTCCGTAATCAAAAGCAAGGATGGCACTTTGCTCTACGAGGCGCCGCACGGCACCGCGCACGACCTGTATCTGCAGTACCTGGAGTCTGATGGCAAAGTCGCGAACTTCAATTCTTCGGCGTTGATTTTTGCTGTAGCCAATGCGCTAGAGGAGCTTGCGGGACGCGAAGGCAATCAGCCGCTTGCAGATTATGCCCAGTCTCTCAAAGCAGCGTTGATTGATACCGTCGCACAGGGAACGATTACCGGAGATCTCAAGGGTAAAACCCTTGATCCGGAGAAGGAAACGGTCGTGGATATGTACGGATTCCTCGACGCAATCGAAGGAAACCTCAATAAGTCATGAAGTATTGTTTGCTAGCACTCTATGGTGCGATGTTGCTGGGGTGTTCTGCGCCGCCCGCACAAGAGTTGGCAGGAACGTTGGTTGCCACGGAGAGTGGGCAGGTGCTGGGAGTCGACAGTGACCACCCGGTAGTACGCTGGACAGATATTCCTTATGCGGAGCCCCCAGTTGACGATTTGCGCTGGCGTGCTCCCAGGCGTTTGGAAGTGAGTCAGGAGCGTATTTATCCCTCGGAGAATGCAGTTCTTTGCCCGCAGGAGTCGGGAGAGATATCGGGTACCGAGGAGGGTGGCATTGTCGGGCAGGAGGATTGCCTGTATCTGGATGTCGTTGCACCTTTGGACTACGCTAACCGCAGTTATCCCGTGATGTTCTGGATTCACGGCGGGGGCAACACTTCGGGGCAAAAAGGCACCTACGATTACTCTGCGCTCGCTGCGCAGGAGGACGTCGTGGTAGTGACGATCAACTATCGCCTGGGACCCTTGGGCTGGTTTGCCCACCCGGCCTTGCAGTCTTCAGCCCAAGGCCTGGACGTCAGTGGAAACTTCGGCACTCTGGACATCATTGCGGCGCTGGAATGGACACAGCGAAACATCGCATCTTTTGGCGGTGATCCTGACAACGTCACCATTTTTGGCGAGAGCGCAGGGGGACGAAATGTATACAGCATGCTGGCATCGCCTCTCAGTGACGGGCTCTTCCATAAAGCGGTAGCTCAGTCTCCAACAGCTCAGAGTTATTCTCTTGAAGAAGCCTATAACGTCGGGATGGAGTTTCCCAATGTCAGTCGCGGGGCATGGCAGGTCGTGCAGGAATTGGGCAAAGATAACGATACTGTTAGCGCAGGGGATCTACGCAAGGTCCCCGTCAATGAACTCCTGCTTACCTACTCTGGTATTTACAAGGACCACGCAGAGCCGCTCATCGTCAACGATGGCGAGGTGATTCCGCTTGAGGGACTTATGGCGGCATTGGCCGACCCTCAGTATGCCAAAGACATTCCTGTCATCGCTGGATCAAATAGAGATGAGGTAACTTTGTGGCTGGGCCTTAGTCGCTACTTCGCTGATGCGGATGAAGTTTTGTTCGGAGCATTACCCCCTAAGGTCAGTATTCGCGAACCTGAGCTTTTCCGCTATTGGGTGAAGCAGCGAGGTCGTGGTTGGAAGGTACGCTCTGTGGATCAGGCGCTAAGCAATCTCGAGCATGCTGGATACAGCGACCTCTATGCCTATCGATTTGACTGGGATGAGCAGGCGGATAACTGGTTTGTACCTTTCTCACAGGTGCTGGGCGCCGCCCATGCCAGTGAAATCGCTTTTGTGATGGGCGCGCCCATGTACGGATCCGTAGGTGAATACATGTATCCGGACACGGACTCTGCCGACGCAATGACTCAAATCATGATGAGTGCCTGGGGCGAGTTTGCCCGCACGGGTTCTCCGGGCAGCGTCGAAGAATTAGGCTGGCCGGAGTTTACGAGCGCCAAGCCGGACGTGATGGTTCTGGATGCGGGCGCGGACAGGGTGAAGGTACTTCAGGACAGTCCAGGACTCGATGGTCTTCTTGAAGAGGTTGCAGTAACTCCCTCGCCGCTAAGCTCCACGGAGAATTGCATGCTCGTCTGGGAGTTGGTGACGACCGTGGGAGACGCGGCCTATGGCGCCTACGAGCAGTGGAATGGCGGAAGCTGTGCGTCCGTGGATGTGCCCGCCGAGAAGGCAGCGGTGCGGGCAGCACTTACTGAGAAGTACGGATCTCCCACATTGTTTTAGTCTTACTGGTCTTCGGCGGGCTCTGTCCACACGGCGAGTTCGTTTCCGCTGGGCTCAGTGAAGTGGAAACGCCGGCCGCCGGGGAACGAAAATATGGGCCTGGTGATAGTGCCTCCCGCTCTCACAATTTGCGCCTCTAGATTTTCGATCTCATCCGTATACAGAACGATTAGGGCAGCGCCTGTGTCAGAGCAGGACGCGTGCTCTGATCTGAAAAAGCCTCCGTCGACGCCTTGATTCGAAAATGACGAGTAGTCGGGCCCGAAGTCTTCAAAGGTCCAGCCAAAGACATTGCCAAAGAACTGCTTTGTGGCTTCCAGGTCGCGCGCATGGAACTCAATATAGTTAATCGTGTTTTTTGGGGTCATAGGTACTTCCGTTGTAGTGACACCAGTGTGGTTACGCCAGATTCTGACGCGATTGTGCATACAAATCAGTATTAGCTGTAATCACTGATTCAAGCCATACTCCATCAGGAATACCTTTTGAATACAAGGATGTCGGTAATTGATACTTAAGATTGATGCCCACTTGCACTACGCGGTCCAGGCCGAAACGGACATCATTCTGCAAATCACTGTGCCTAGCTTTGCGGATCAGCGGCTCCTCAGCGAAGAGCTGCTGTTGAGTGACTCGCTTCACAGCGGCTCGGTACTCGGCGAAGAACGGTTTGGCGAGCGAAAGCTTCTGCATATAGCAACGGATTTTGAGTGCAACTATAGCGCCCGGGTCGAAATTGACCGGCCACTTTTGGATATTGCGCAGCTTCCGGCGGTAGCACCGCACAAGTTGCCGAACGACGCCCTACGGTACTTGATGCCCTCGCGTTACTGTCAATCGGATGAGTTGCAGAGCTTTGTTGAAGCCGAGTTCGGTGACTGCATAGGAGGGGAGCGCATCGTTCGTTTGCGAGACTGGATTTTTGAGCGCTTCCGCTACTCGTCGGAAAGCAGTAATAGCCAGACAACGGCGGTAGACACCTTTGTGCATCGGCAGGGCGTGTGTCGGGACTTTGCCCACGTGCTCATAGCCCTCGCTCGGGCGTCATCGATACCTGCGCGATTCGTGAGCGCCTACGCTCCCTTTGTCACACCACAGGATTTTCATGCCGTTGCGGAGGTGTATCTTGATCACACCTGGCATCTGGTAGATGCCACCGGCATGGCGGCGTCAAACCAGATTGCGCGTATCGGCGTGGGTTTAGACGCCGCAGAAGTGTCATTCTTGTCTAGCTTCGGTCCACTGATGTTTCAGCAACAGTCGGTTCAGGTGCGCGTCGAGAGCGAGTGATCTCCGTGACCCGATGGTTCGCTGACAGGGCAGCTACCGAAACGAATTGTTAGGGTCTTTTTAGTGTTGATGTCCGCCGGGGCCATGGACGTGCCTATGTGCTATCTCTTCATCGCTGGCATCTCGAACTTCCATAATTTCGATATCGAACACTAGATCCTGGCCCGCTAAGGGGTGATTTGTATCAAGGTCGGCGCTGAACTTACCTGCTTTTATGACGGTTGCAGGACGCTGGCCGTTTTCTGTATTGACTTGAACCAGTACACCCGGCCGAAGTTTTCCTTTGAATACCAGATGCTTCACGGGAATGCGTTGTTGGCGCTTGGGGTCACGTTCTCCGTAGGCATCGGCAGCGTCAAGGCTTACGCTGAAGACATCGCCGGCTGTTCTGCCCGCCATATTTTTTTCAAGCCCGGGCAAGATATTGTTGGCGCCGTGCAGATAGGCACTGGGGGTTCCTCCACGAGAGGTCTCAAGTTCGCCTCCATCTGAATTGCGGAGGGTGTAATGAAAGATGGCCACTCTATTTCGTTCTATGTTCATTTTTTGTGGTTCAACAAAAAGACGGGAGGCGATTACAGGCCATAATCGTCGCGCAGGCAAGGGCTGTATTAACATCTTGTTTGTGGAATGAACTAAACCTCGTGACGAGGCGTAAGCTTCTTCTAGCCTTGTAACTTTTGGGAATACCCATGTCTGACGACAAACAATTCGACCTTCTGCTCTATGGTGCAACGGGCTTTACGGGCAAGCTCATAGCTGAGTATCTGGACAAGCATCCCGAGTTAGAGGGCCGTTCGTGGGCGATTGCGGGACGTAACGACAAAAAGTTGGAAGTCTTACAAAAGTCTTTGAGCCGCCAAGGCCCCCAGCGGGTTGTTTGCGATCTTGACGATGTTGCTGCTGTGGACGCCATGGTGAGGTCTGCTCGTGTAGTGATAAGCACAGCCGGTCCGTATTCGACGCACAATGGTGAGAGCCTTTTGGGCGCTTGCGCTAGGGCGGGCGTTCACTATTCTGATCTGTCGGGCGAGGGGTTTTGGCAGCGCGAAATGATCGATGCATTTCACGATGAAGCTGTGAGTAGCGGCGCTAAAATCGTTCTTGGTGGGGGTGTCGATTCTATACCTAGCGACCTGGGAGCATACCTGGCGCTGCAGGCTCTGGATTTCGGCGCTGACGAACCGGTGGAAGCAAGGATCACGGGTAAGTACACAGAGTACAGCGGGTCTTTTTCCGGAGGCACTATTGCATCAGGAAAAGCGAGGCAGGCGGCGCTCCGAAGTGGTCGGCTCAGCAAAGAGGCGATGGATGATCCCTACATCTTGGCTCCTGGTGCGCAGAGTCGTGCTGATGAGGAGCCGACCCAGGACGGTATGCCTGCCGGGTTTCTGCGTAAAGTCGAGGCTGGTTACGGCGTTCTTTTACCGTTTTTTATGGCCAAGATTAACGCACCCATCGTGCGGCGCTCCCTTGCATTGCAAGGTTTGGATGGTCACGTGAGCTATCGAGAGTGTTGCTCGTTGGGTATGTGGTCGCGGATCAGTTGGTTGTATTTTAGTCGTGGCTTCGGGGTGCCTTTGGGGCAGCCAATTAATTTTGTACCCAAGTCCGGGGAAGGCCCACCAAAGTGGCTGCTAAAGCAGGGCGCTTTTTCTGTTGAAGTCACAGCCGAAGCTTCTGATGGCCGCCTAGCGAAAGCCGTTGTCGCGGGCAAGGGTGACCCGGGTTACGGGGCAACTTCAAAAATGTTGGGCGAACTGGCCTTGTGTTTATTGCTCGATGAGCAAGTTTCTCCTGATATTGCCGGGGTTTTAACGCCGGCAACAGCGCTGGGAGATGCTTTGGTAGATCGATTGAATGACGCCTGCGACGGAGACTTTATGCAGCTTTACTCTTCAGCTGAAAGGGCATCGACGCACCAGTGAATATCAAGATCGACGATCTCTCTGATCCGAGAATCGCGGAGTTCCTCGAGGAGCACATGCGAGACATGTTGTCGGTCTCGCCGCCGGAGAGTACCCATGCGCTGAACCTCAATGAGTTAAAAGACGTTGCTGTGACGTTTTGGTCGGTTTGGCAGGAGCAGTCCTTAGTGGGTTGTGCAGCACTCAAGCGCTTGGATGCTAACCATGGAGAGGTTAAATCCATGAGAGTCTCGAATGAATTTCGAGGTCAGGGCGTTGCTCGCAAGATGCTGGCCCATCTGATAAGTCATGCGGAAGAGGAAGGGTTTTCACGCTTGAGTCTGGAAACGGGGTCGATGGCATTCTTCGATCCGGCAAGGCGTCTTTATGAGAGCTTTGGTTTTTCCTATTGCGACCCTTTTGGAGAATACAAAATAGATCCCAACAGCGTGTTTATGTCGCTCGAGTTAGAAGTCTCCGAATCATAAATGTGCTTAGGCGGTCAGCCGAAGGTCCTTTGGCGACGAGATAGAGGTAACGGTCTCGGACCCTTAAAGCTTCTTATTAAAAGGGGATGTCGTCATCCTCGACTTCAGGTCCAGGTGCGCTGGCGGTCGTGAAGTATTCATCAGCCGTTGGCGCCGCTGCATTGTCTTCCGGCGTTACGATCTTCCAACCCTGGAGGTTGTTGAAGTAACGGCCGTTGTATTCTCGACCCCTGATGTCAAAGGATACTGTCACTTCCATGCCCGGCGTGACCGAGTCGAGTAATGCCGTCTTATCCTGCACAAACTCAAGATTGATTTCCTGCGGGTATTTGCCATCCTCGACAGTGACGACCATCTCGCGTTTCGTAAAACCGCTTTCAAAGGTCTTTGGCTCTTGTATCAGTTTGACCTTTCCGGTGAGTTCGTAGGCCATGCTTTTTTCCTCGTTAGTGTCTGGTTTAGCGCTGCCAAGCATTGCCTGGCGCTGCGTTGATGAGTGACTGTATTAGTGTCTGTCGATCGAGTGCGGTGTTTGGCTCATGCCGTGAGCAGCAAGACAGCTAGCGCATAGCAGGCGATTAACACAGAGAACACTTTGAACCATCTGGGTTTAAAAACAATGCTCACCGCCAGCAGAGCGCCTAGACCCGCAAGCAGTATTGAAGGTAGCGGGGCGTTGTTCAGTAATCGGATATTGAAGTAGGGCCCCACAGCAAAATAACCCACCATAAACGCCGCTGAAACTCGGCCCAGCGTTTGACTGTGATCCAGGAAGTCCAGCTCCAGATCGTTTGCCAGGTCGTAATCTTCTACCGGAAGCGCCAGCTCCGCGGCCCCGTAGATGAACACGGTGCCAGCCACAAGAAATAGAAAATCAATGATCGACCACTCCGCCAGGTCGCGAAGTGCCCAGCCGACCCACCACATTTGAAGCGTCAACAGCATAATGGACATTGCCCAAAGCGCCGTGGCCCAGTGAAATTTTATGCGCTTGTGGGCGCGAATGAGCCCACCCATATGCCCCAGCAGCCTTGTGATCGCCAGCCCCAGAATGATTGAGATGGCGACAAATACGTATTCGTGCTGCGTCAAATTCGAGTGTCCTGTCCGTCGTCAGTGAAAGACTATTCTGCTACCAAGGAGAAGCGCCAGAAGGTGAAGCCCCAACGCTGATCATGAACATTTTGTACGGGCGAAACCACAGCGAGATCTCCATTCGCTAAAAAACTGACGGGTATGTATTCGCCGGCGGGAGATAAAGACTTGTACGCAACGGTTTCTTCCCATGCATCAGGGACGAAGGGAGCGGCCTCGTGAGCCTCGACGGCAGCAGTGTGGGGACTGTAATTCAGTTGGGCGAGCCGAGCCGAGACGCCCTGAGCGTCCTTCACGAACCATGTGGCGGCAAGCTTGTTCTCGCCGTTACTGGTAAGGAATGGATAAAAAGCTATGCCGGAAGTAGTCGAGACGGCACTGATTTGCCAGGTCTCGCCCAAGTCCTTCGAAACCCCGTGTTTGACCTCCGAACCTTCGCTCCAGACGTGATGCAGAGAACCGTCGGCCGTCCAGGCCAAGGGCTCAACCCATCGGGGCACGGCTGCGGGATCTGCGAATGTCGGGTCCCACTCAATGCGCCCGGGCGGCTCCTGCTTGGTCCACGTGGCTCCATCGTCGTTGCTGACCAACAGGTAGTCCGACTCCAAATCGAAAGTGTTTGCCGAGGCACCGATAGGTGAGACTCGAACTGCGAGCCTGCCGTTTGTCCCGACCGCTAAATGACTTGAGCCACCACTGGGCGCAATTGCTGTGGGGGCACTCCATGCAGCTCCTTGATTGATACTTTGTGTGTAGCTCACGCCAGCGCTGCCGTTCCAAATCGCGTGAGCCGTGCCGTTCTCTCCCACAGCAACCCAGGGTCTATCGTCTAATCTGTTTTGCGACAGAAACTGCCAATTCCAGGTCTCACCGGCGTCAACACTGGCACCTATGGCAATGTGGGTTCCTGCTCGTGTCTCTCTGTTAAATCCCATAGAGGTCATATAGAGGGTTCCCTTGGGTCCAATGCTCAGGTCGACATCCGAATTGCCCTGAGCGCCACTCTCTTTGGAACCCACATCGCCACGTTTCCAACTTTTGCCGTCATCATCACTGCGCCAGAGCAGAGGCGGTACCGTCCAGTCTCTTCCAGTCACTTGCGAGGGATATCCTGATACAAACAGCGCGCCATCGGGGTGCTGCACAATCATGGGCTCGCGGGCGAGAGTATCCAGATGATCGGTACGGGACTGTAGTTCTAGCGCTGCGGTTTGGGTCTCGACCTCGGCCTGTGTGATAGCGCTAACGGCCATATAGGTAGACAGTAAAAGCAGCGACTTCAAATCAGTCATGACAATCCTCCGGGCAGTTTGTAGACTTCGATACCACGCCGATGTAGCTCAGCTCGGTAGAGCAACGCATTCGTAATGCGCAGGTCGTAGGTTCAAATCCTATCATCGGCACCAATTTCTAAAGTCACTCGCCATCAAAACTGGCAGACGCTATTCGCCCATACGTTGCAGTGCAACGGGCTTTAACTGCACCGACTGGCCCTCGCAGGTAAACAAAAGCTCCCCTTCAGAAATCGTGCACTGCAACGCCAGGTTAGGAGAGGCGAGCGCGGCCAGAGCCGCCAACTCGTCGTCATTCACGCTGTAAACCGAAAGGTTCTCGAAGCGGGCGAGGGCGCTTGCGTGTTTCTGCCACCATACATTCAGGGCGCGTTCGCCATAAGCGTAAAGCACCACTGCCCTGGAGCGACCACTGGCTTTACGCAGCCTGTCGGGGTCCGGAGTGCCCAGCTCTATCCAAAGCTCAATGGAATCTGTCAGGTCCTTTCGCCAAAGGTCGGGCTCGTCGTCGGTGCTGATGCCCCGGCCAAATTGTAAGTACTCGTGGGCGTGCGCAGCGAAAACCGCGACGCGCAGCATCATGCGCGTATCCGTTTCCGATGGATGACGGGCAACGGACAGAGAAAAGTCCTCATAGACGTGGCGATCAAGGTCCGCGACGTTCAGCTTAATCTTGAATACGGTAGATTTTAGAGCCATATCAGACCTTTACGTGGCTTGTTTAATAACCTCTTTAAGTAGAGGGTTTGTGATCGCTCCGATTGTGAACCTGTCAATCGCAAACGCAACTTTTTGCGGTACTTGGGTCTTATTACCGAATACCGTTCTGGCGGCAATCTGTAACACTTCTGTAACATTGAGTTTCTAGCATTCTCGCGTCTTCAAATGCTCTGAGGGGGGCTATTCCTGTGAAGAAAACCATGTCTCAAATGTTTGCTCGTAAAGCGCTCGTTCGTGCGATCGCCAGTGCATCGGTTATAGGTGGCGTTGCGCTTTCTATGCCGTCCTATGCTCAAGAAACCAGCGCCGCCGTTCGCGGCGTCGTAACGGGTTCTGACGGTCAGCCGATTGCCGGTGCCGAGGTAGAAATCAAAAGCCTGGCAACAGGTGTTACCAAGCGTGCTACAACTGACGGAACGGGCAGCTACTTTGTGCGGCAGCTGCCTGCAGGTGTTGACTACAGTGTCTCCGTTAACGCTTCCGGCGAAGGAACAGCGCGAACAGAGCGTCTGCCCCTGACCGTAGGTGAGTCCGTGCAGATGAACTACCGACTCAGCAGCTCTCTAGAAGAAGTTGTCGTAATGGGTCGCGCTGTATCGGTAGCCGAAACGGCGATTGGGCCGACCGCTGTGTTCAGTGCTTCGGATCTACAGGACTCTCCGGCCATTAACCGAAACATCAATGATGTTATTGGTCAGGATCCACGCATTTATATCGATCAGTCTGGCTCAGCCGATGCGATCCAGTGTAACGGCGCCAACCCGCGCTTTAACAGCCTGACGCTTGACGGTATCCGCTTGAACGATGGCTTTGGTCTGAACTCCAATGGTTATCCTACTCAGCGTATGCCGTTTCCCTTCGACGCCGTATCTAGCGTCGCAGTAGAAATGGCGCCTATGAGCGTTGTTTATGGCGGATTCTCCGCCTGTAACATCAATGCGGTGACCAAGTCCGGTGGTAACGAGCTTTTCGGTTCGCTGTTCATGGATTACACCAGCGATGCGCTTCAGGGCGATTCTCTGGAAGGCGAGAGCGTAGAGGTTCCTGATTACGATGAGACGCGCTACGGCTTCGAAGCCGGCGGCGCGATTATTAAAGACAAGCTGTTCTTTTATGGCGCCTACGAGAAGTACGAGGGTGTCGACTTTAACAATCGTGGAGCCATTGGCTCTGGCGCGATTAACGAAGTACAGGTTAGCCAGGCGGAGCTTGACGAGATTCGTCAGATCGCCAACGACGTCTATCAGTACGCTCCCGGTAGCAGCACTCCAGGGGTCACGGACTTCGAAGACGAGAAATACATCGCCAAGTTGGACTGGTATGCCACAGACACTCAGCGCGTCGCTCTGACGTATATGTATAACGACTCCTTTAACGTAACGGAGTCCGATGGCGACCTTAACGAGTTCGAATTCGCGGATCACTTTTATAACCGTGGCGCAGAACTTGAATCCATCATCGCTAGCCTGTACTCCGACTGGACACCAAACTTCTCCACGGAGCTTCGTGTTGCACGGACTGACGTTGATTTCTTGCAGGCGCCACGTGCGGGCAATGACTTCGGTGAAATCCGGGTCGAACTCGATGATGTTGATGTGTATTTCGGCGGAGACGACAGCCGTCACGCAAACGAGCTGAATTACACCATCGACCAGTTGGTTCTCCGTGGTCGCTACCAATTGGGTGCGCATACGATCACCGGTGGTTTCGAGCGTGAGGAGTACGACATCTTCAACCTGTTCTACCAACACGTAGATACAGAGATTCGCTTTGACGGTATCGAGAACTTCCGCAATGGATTGGCTGATCGCGTTTACTACGGTAACGCCATCTCAAACAATCAGGATGACATTGCTGAGTCATTCAGCTACGCCATTAACTACCTGTACCTGCAGGATGAGTGGCAGGTTAACGACAAACTGCGCATGACCTTTGGTCTTCGTTACGATCGTTACGAAACTGACGATGCCCCGAACCTGAACCAGGATTTTGCGGATAGCTATGGTTTTGGCAACGATCAGACGCTCGATGGTCGCGATTTGATTCAGCCTCGCTTTGGCGCAACTTACGACTTCTCTGAGGACTTAACCCTGCGTGCAGGTGTTGGCTTGTTCTCGGGTGGTAATCCCAACGTTTGGTTGTCTAACACCTACAGCAACACATCGACTACCGCTGTTCAGGCGCGTATCGATGACGTAGACCTGTTCTCACAGAACTACGTGAACTGTGAAGACGGCGTACCTTCCGGCCCAGGCTACTGTGTACCGCAGAATATCGCAGACGTTGTGGGATCAGGCGACGGTAGCAACTTTGAGATCATCTACCTCGATCCAGATTTTGATATCCCAAGCGAGTGGAAGTACACCGCAGGTCTGACCTGGTACGGACCTATGGAGTGGGTATTGACTGCAGACCTGCAGATCAGTCGTGGTGAAGATACCGCTATCTACAAGCGTGCGGATCTTGAGCGAGTCGGTACTAACGACTTGGGCTATCCCATCTACGAGAGTGTTCGTGAGGCAGCATTTGAGCTGACCAATTCCAGCAACGGTAACGAATCTGAGTCACTGTCCTTCAGTGGATTCAAGAGCTGGGACAATGGTTTTGATCTGCGTGTAGGTTATGCCTACACCCAGGCCGAAGACGTTAACCCCATGGGCTCATCGGTAGCTTTCTCAAACTACATCTTCCGCGCCTTTGAAGATCCCCAGGCGGAAACTCTGGGAACATCAGACTGGCAGGTGGAGCACCGTTTCACTACGGTCCTTAACTATACGGCAGACTTCTTCAACGGCTACGAGACACGCATCTCACTGTTTGGTCAGTACAACTCGGGGCTGCCTTACAGCCTGACGTTGGACGGAGCAGCTGGCACGATCGGCGCGTATGGCTTCCAGCCATTCCTGGACTTCGAACCAAATGTCCTGCCTATCGGTGGCGAGCGTAACGGCGAGACAGGATCTTCGTTTAGTAAGGTCGATATGCGTATCACGCAGGAGCTTCCAGGCTTTAGCCCAGAGCATCGCGGCAGTCTGTTTGTGGTTGTGGATAACCTGACTAACTTGATCAACGACGAGTGGGGTATCTTCCGACAGCCTAATCGTCCTGGGGTCACTCAGTCAGATATCGACAACAATGCAGAAGAGTCGCGAGTGGGTGGAACCTCACTCTGGAGCATGCGTGTTGGTGTAAACTACAGCTTCTAAGCTAACTCGATCACAAAGCCCCGCCTTCGAGAGGAGGCGGGGCTTTTTTTATCGTGTTGTTTGGTTGCACTATTTGTAACGAAAGACGGGAAATTTCCCTTGAGCAATTCCTCACTATCTTACGTGCTGAGTTTTTCCTGCCCCGATTCCATCGGCGTCGTGGCGCGCTATTCGAACCTGTTTTACGAATGCGGAATCAACATAACCGAGATCTCAAATTACACGGACCCACTGAGCAATACGTTTTTCCTGCGGTGTGTGTTTGATGTCAGCGGGATGAGTTGTAGTCTGAGTCAGTTTGAAACACGGTTGAAGCCGGTGGCTGATGAGTTGAAAATGAACTATCGGCTACGTTGTGTCACCGCACTACCCAAGATCGTCATCGCGGTCTCCAAGTATGACCACTGCCTGACAGCGCTGTTAACAAAGCAGCGTGCGGGGGCTCTGCCGGCCGACATTGTGGCGGTGGTGAGTAATCATGAGGATTGCCGGGCACTTACGGAATGGCACGATATTCCTTTTCATTATTTGCCTGTAAGTGCTGAGACGAAGCCCGCTCAAGAGTCGAAGATGCTCACGATTCTTAATGAGAGTGAGTCTGATCTTTTGGTCCTTGCGCGCTACATGCAGATTCTGTCAGACGATTTGTGCGCAAAGCTGTCGGGTCGTGCGATTAACATCCATCACTCCTTTTTGCCCGGCTTTAAAGGGGCGAAACCCTACCATCAGGCCTACGACCGGGGGGTGAAGGTGATTGGCGCCACGGCGCACTACGTCACTGCCGATTTAGATGAGGGCCCAATCATTGCGCAGGAAGTCAGGCCCATTGATCACGAAATTTCCGTAGAACAAATGGTCCATCTGGGCCACGACACAGAGGCTACCGCTTTATCTCAGGCGGTTCGACTACACTGTGAGCAGCGTGTCATTCTCAATGGTCAACGGACCGTTGTTCTTTAACTAAATGGAGTATTCATGAGCGCATCAATCATCGACGGCAAGGCGGCGGCGCAAGCACTCCGCGAGCGTTTGGCCATCGAGGTTTCCCGAATTGACGCGGAGCACAGTTGGGTGCCGGGTTTGGCGGTGGTCCTGGTAGGAGAAGATCCTGCGAGCCAGGTGTATGTGCGCAATAAGGGCAAGCAAACAGCAGAGGCGGGGATGCGTAGCTTCGAGCATAAGTTGCCCGCCAGCACCAGTGAACGGGAGCTCTTGGGTCTGGTAGAGACACTGAACCAAGACGACGCGGTTAACGGGATTCTGGTGCAACTGCCTCTGCCCGATCACATCGATGCACAGCTTGTCATTGAGACCATCGATCCAGCGAAAGATGTAGATGGTTTTCACCCGATGAACACGGGTGGGCTTTCGAACGGGGACCCTACTGCGCTTGTGCCTTGCACGCCGTTGGGGTGCTTGATGATGCTCCGAGAGCAGTTTCCCGACGGTATGGCGGGACTCAATGCGGTGGTAGTGGGACGAAGTAACATCGTAGGTAAGCCCATGGCGCAGTTGCTTATTGCCGAGAGCTGCACTGTTACCGTGGCGCACTCAAGAACGCGCGATTTGCCAGCGCTCTGCCAGACGGCTGACATTTTGGTGGCTGCCGTGGGGAGGCCAGAGATGGTTCGCGGTGATTGGGTGAAGGAAGGCGCCGTAGTCATTGATGTCGGTATCAACCGAGTCCAATTAGAGGGACAGGAAAAGGCGCGCTTGGTAGGGGACGTTGCTTTCGCAGAGGCAGCAGAAAACGCCCGAGCCATTACGCCTGTGCCGGGCGGTGTAGGCCCCATGACGATCGCGTGTTTGCTACGCAACACCGTTGTGGCCGCCTGTAGGCAGCACCGCGTGGTTTGCGAACTTCCCTAGCGCATCATCTATTCGGGGAAAGCTTTTAGCACTTCGCGCAGTAAATCCCAGCGATTGAAGCCTTGCTTGCCGTAGTCCAGACCTCGCCGCACGATCACCAGATCATGGGTGGGATCGATAATCACGTATTGCCCTCTGTTGCCCGCGGTGCTGTAGGCTCGTGCAGGCACGTCCTTTTTGCGATTGTCGGGGACCAGCCACCACTGAGCACCGTAATCGTTACCTCTGGACGCCGAGGCGGGTGCGGGAGTACGGGAAAACTCAATCCACTGCTCGGAGATTAATCGCTCGCCATCCCACATGCCCTTGTTGAGATAAAGAAGGCCAAAACGGCCTAGATCTCTGGCGTTGGTGTAAACCTGACTACTGAGAATAAAGTCGCCAAAACGATCGGTAGACAAGAGTGTGTTCCGCATCCCTATACGATCCAGCAGACGCTTTCTTGGGAATTCCCGATAGGCCGCATCGCTGCCCAGCGTGTTCTTGAAGGCCTTTACCGCCAGTAGCGTGTCGTAGTTTTCGTAATCCCAGAAGGTTCCCGGCTCGCGCACAAGGCCACGGTTGCGCGCGCCATCCACAGAGCTCGCCCCTGCCCAATAGGACAAACCAGAGCCCGTGGCGTACTCCATGTTGAAACTGTCGATGGGATACAGCCCGCTGGACATGTTCAAAAGGTGGCGAAGGGTGATGGCGTTTCTGGGGTCTTCCCCTCCGGATAACTTGGGCGACCAGTCGATTTTTAGAGGGGCATCTAGCGCCATTGCCCCGCTGTCTACACGCATGCCAATAAGTGTTGCCGCGATACTCTTGGCGGTGGACCAGGTTCTCGTGCGGGTTGTTTGGTCGATGCCCTCGGCATAGCGTTCGTGAATAATTTTGCCTTTATGAATGACCAACAGGCTCAGAGTGTCTTGCTCTTCACTCTCCCGATTAAAAGCCCAGTCGGAGGCTTGCTGCAGGGCGTCGTTGTTAATGGTGGTGGGCATCGCTACGACTGCGTTTGCGTCCCCATTTGGCCAGTCAAGGCTCCGAGGATCGGTTTTCGGGTAGGGCATTTCTAACTGAGGTAAGCTGTCGATGTCTTCCAGACTCATGTCCGGCGCCATCACCACGCAACCAATGCCTTTTCTGAACGCCGAGAGAATTGCCGGGCCGTTCTCGCCGCCGCCGACGCTGATTGCCTGTTCCCGGGGATGCACTGTGTAGGGGCCGCCGCTTGCGTCACCCAGCGTGTGCTCACCTAGGTATGCAAGCTCCTGATCGAAGACCTGTTCCAGTGTTCTTCTCGAGGTGAATAAGCCGTTACAGGTAAGTAGGGACTGTACACCGTTGCGAATGAGCTGACGGTTAGCGGAGAAGTAGTCGTATTCTCCCTCAGCTGCTTGGCTTGTCATGCTGATACTGAAGCCGAGAGTAGCGCTGAGAGTAAGGAGCATAACTCCTGGCAGACGAACCTTAAGCATTGAAAACCCCGTTTACGATTGAGCAGCGACTATACACGCCGCCGAGGAGAACGGGGAGGCGCGGTCAGGGCAACTCAGCGATATTGCCTTAAAGACGGGGTGTAAGGGATCAGTCTAGAATAGGAGTATCAACATCAAGTTTCAGGAGCGAGAGTGGCAAAGGGAGATAGCCTTACCTACGGTACCCGCGATACGGTCTCAGGGGGATCCTTTGTCGATGCCGCGCAGGGAGACGAAGCCCCCGCGCTGCGCGGAGCTCAGATACTGGCAAAATGCCTTGTTGCGGAAGGCGTCGATACGCTCTTTGGATATCCCGGTGGCGCTAATCTCGAAATATTCGATGTATTGCCCCAGTTTGGTATCACGTGTATCCGTACTGAGCATGAGCAGGGCGCGGTGCATGCAGCCCAGGGTTATGCCCGCGTAACGGGTAGCCCGGGTGTGTGTTTGGCAACATCCGGTCCGGGAGCAACCAACCTCGTCACCGGTATTGCCGATGCGAATAGTGATTCCACCCCCCTGGTGGCGATAACCGGCAATGTGCCGTCGCACCTGTTAGGGAAAAATGCTTTTCAAGAGGTGGATATCGTTGCGGTTACCGAGGCCATAACCAAGCGCAACTATCTGGTAAAGCGCGTCGGCGATATCCCTGAAGTGGTGCGCGAAGCCTTCAGTTTGGCTGGAGGTAATCGCCCGGGCCCCGTGCTCATCGATATCCCAAAAGACATACAACAGCAGTATCCCAAAGGCCCTGAGGGTGATTACCGCGCGCCGCGGATTCCCGCCGTTATCGACGACCCCGAGCCGGTGCTTTCGGGCATGGAGCCAGCACAGTTAGAGGAGTGCATACGCCTTATTCGAGAGAGCGAGCGCCCGGTTATCTATGCAGGAGGCGGTATCGGTGTTGCCGCGGGAGAGGCTTCCCTACTGGCACTGGCAGAAAAGGCACAGATTCCTGTGACCTGGACCATTATGGGCGTGGGTTGTTTCCCTCCGGATCACCCCTTGTCTCTCGATGTCTTGGGGATGCATGGTGCCAAGTACGCTAATCGCGCCATCTACGAAGCGGATCTGGTGCTGGCCTTGGGTGTGCGTTTTGACGATCGTGTAACAGGTAATGTTCAGGAGTTTGCAAAACAGGCGCGAATCGTACACATCGATATCGATCGGAGTGAGCTCAATAAGAACAAAACGGTCACTCTGCCTATCAGGGCTGATCTGAAGCCTGCGCTACTGCAAATGCTTGAGGCCTGTGAATCCGTAGACTCTCGGCCCTGGGTGAGCGATGTCAATGGCTGGAAAATTGAGTATCCCTACCCAGAGTCTGACTCACCGGGGCTTAAACCTCAGCATGTAATCCGCGCACTGTGCGAGGCCACCGATGGGGACGCCGTTGTATCCCTGGGAGTTGGGCAGCATCAGATGTGGGCGATGCAGTTTTACCGATCCAGGCAGCCTCGCTCGTTTTTGAGTTCTTCTGGTTTTGGCACCATGGGCTACGGCTTGCCTGCAGCGATCGGCGCAAAGGTGGCCGCTCCGAACAGACAGGTGATTGACATAGACGGAGATGGCTCTCTCAATATGACGATCCATGAGCTCTCCACATGTCATCGTTATGGAATTGGCGTGAAGACAGTGGTGATCAACAACCAGTGGTTGGGGATGGTTCGCCAGTGGCAGGACATGATCTACGACGCTCACCGTGCAGGCTCTGATCTATCTGACCCCATGGCAGTAAAGTCGAGGGATGATGTTGATATTTATCCAGATTTTCTGAGCATCGCCAAAGGCTATCGCGTCAAGGCAGAAAGGGTACGTAGCGCTGCGGAATTACCGGCCGCTATAGCAAGAATGCTCGCGGACCCTCAGGAACCTTATCTATTGGATGTCATTGTTGAGGCCGAAGAGAACGTATACCCCATGATCCCGGCGGGAGGCACTTACCGGGATATCATCATGAGTGCTGATGATCTCAAGAGCAGTGATTCTAGTGCTCAGGGAAGCAATATCTAGGTCTTTACGCGCGGTCTATAAGAGCCAACAGCTTTTTCCGGGGCGAACCGGTTGTTTACTGATCACCGCAGCAGTAGGAGAGGGAGGGGTCCACAAGGAATCGCTTGTTAAGCGACTGCCGTCCTAACAACATGCGAAACCCCATATCATCTCGGTTGGTCAAAGTGATTTCGGTTACGAAGCGCCGGAAACCGATTTCCAGCGTGGTCTGAATAACGGGCCGCTTCTCGCTTTTGCCGTTGGAGCTGGTTACCGAACGATAGTCGACACATTGCGCTGTGCATTGGATTACCGGTGCTTTGCGGCGTTGCACCGGGTGCACGGAAAAATCGATCCAGCCCTCGCCACGATCACTTTGCCGAACATCAAAGGCATGCAATGACGACGTTTTTGCGCCCGTATCCACTTTCGCGAGGATGCCCGGAAGCGCAAGGTCTGGTAGCGCACACCATTCTCTCCAGCCAATGATCGCTTTTGGAAAACTTGCTGTATCTCGCTTAGCGCGGGCCATGTACTTTGTTCCACTTTAGCGGTTGTTTAGTGATCGATATCTTACGACTTATCCGCAAGCTAAACATAGGCACGTGTGATCTGGGCCTCGATTGGCTATTTCTAATCTCGCGCATTACCGCCGTCCATAATGAGGTGCGGGCAGGATGCGCGAGGCGGGTTACACGATGGGTAAGTCATCCAGAGAGGCGTCCAGGGTCTCATCGTCGTTTGGTTGGTGCGCGTCTGTGAATCCCTCAAGGCCTTTTTCTACGGCCTTTACCTTTCGTCCGTAGCGCGCGATGTGAAACACAGCATCACCCTCATAAACCAACGGAAGGTTTGTTCGACCTATTACCATTCCGCTTACTGGTGAGTGAAGCGGCGTCTCAGTCGTTCCTAGCGGATCAGCAATCATCGCCAGTAGCTGCCCCTTTTCAACTCGATCCCCGAGCGGCGAAAAGACCCGGAGTACGCCGCTCTCAGGTGCGCGTACCCAAGTTGTCTCGTCGCTGGTTATGAGCTCACCGGAACGACGCCGGCCTCGAGACTTTGGCAGCATGCCTATACTTCGCATTACGTTGACCACGCCTTGGACGCCCGCGCGAATATACATTTCGTCAAAGCGAAGGGACTCACCGGCCTCGTAGAGAATGACCGGGATGCCAAGATCACCGGCGCATTGGCGTAACGAGCCATCGCGTACCTTTGAATCCAACGCTAATGGCACATCGAAGGCTTCTGTCATCGCCATAGCCTGAACATTGTCCAGGTCGGCGCGTATCTGCGGAAAGTTGGAGCGGTGCCTAGCCCCTGTGTGGAGGTCGATGCCGTGAGTGCACTTACTGACAACTTCCTCAACAAAAGTATGTGCGACTCTGCCTGCAAGGGAGCCCCGGGGCGTGCCGGGAAACGAGCGATTCAAATCTCGACCGTCGGGTAAATAGCGGGAGTGGTTGAGAAAACCGTAAACATTGACTATCGGGATAGCTATCAAGGTTCCTCTCAGTCGCTCGACAACGGGTTTTCCCAACAAGCGCCTTATGATTTCTACGCCATTGATTTCGTCGCCATGAATGGCCGCCGACACAAACAGCTTGGGTCCAGGACGTTTGCCGTTTACTATTTTGACGGTCATTGATAGATCGTTGTGGGTGTAGGTCGGCGCTACCGGGACTTCAATAGTCCCTTGAAATCCCGGGTTGATAACCTCACCACCAAGCGTGAGTTCAAGATCCTGATTGGTCTTATGCTCAGACATCCGAGCTACCTTCTCCATCTGATTCATTAAAGGAGGCGTTTACGGTATCCATGTCTAGATCTTTCACCTTGGGTTGCCGTTTACGTTGCGTCCGCGCAGGGATCATTCCACGCATCGATTCGAGTTTGCCAAAGCAGAGCAGTTTGTCGCCGGGCTCAAGTACACGATCCGAACGCGGATTGGGAATGACCTTGGAGTCGCGATAGAGGGTAAGTACATTGATATCGCGCTCTGAAAGTTCGGTGTCTCTAATTGGCATGCCCACAAATTGGGAACCCTCGGGTACAAAGATTTCTGTGACTCCATACCCTTTGCTGACGGTTAAGCGCTGACGAAGATCTATTTCCGGGAAGTCTACTTGAGCAGCAATGTAGTCGATCACAGCGCCAGCAACATCGAGTTCGGTGCAGCTCTCAATGCCTTCCAATCCCGGAGATGAATTCACTTCCATAACTTGTGGTCCGTCCTTGCCTTCAAGCATATCTACTCCGGCAACTCTCAAGCCTAGAATCTGAGCGCAACGCACCGCGGTTTCGGCATATTTATCACTGAGCTGAATTGCCTCGGCGATACCGCCACGGTGCACGTTGCTCCGAAACTCCTGTCCTTGTGCAACGCGACGCATTGCAGCGACAACGCGGTCTCCCACCACGAACGCTCGCACGTCTTTTCCTTTACTTTCCGCCACGAACTTTTGGATCAGTACGTTCTGCTTCTGGCTCTGCAAGAGTTCGATAATCGACTCCGCCTGCTTCACCGATTCAGCGAGCAGAACCCCGATACCCTGGGTGCCCTCGATGAGCTTGATGATAACCGGCGCTCCACCTACACGCTGAATCGCTGGAAGCACATCGGCCCTGTCGCGTACAAAGGTAGTTCGTGGAATGCCTATGTGATGTCGGCTGAGAATTTGCAGGCTTCGCAGTTTGTCCCTCGAGTTGGCTATTCCGTGCGCGGTGTTCGCACAGAAAACGTCCATCTCCTGAAACTGCCTGACTACTGCAGTGCCGTAATAAGTAATGGATGCTCCAATCCGAGGGAGTGCTGCATCGTAGGTGCTCAGTGGCTTCTGGCGGAAATATAGATCCGGGTTGCCCTCCTCGAGATCTATGGCGAACTTGAGTGTATTGAGTACTTTGGCCGTGTGCCCTCGTTGCTCCGCCGCCTCACGCAAGCGACGAGTGCTATAGGAGCGAGGTGCGCAGGACAGAATGGCTAGCTTCATGTTTTGATGCTCTTTGGAGGTTAAACGGAGGCAGTATACGCGGGTGGCGAAACACGCAGGATCTACAATGTAAGAAGTGGCAAAGAGGGAGCCCCGCCTTGAGTAGCCGCCCGCCGGGGTTTTGCTCCTGGCAGTAGCCTAAAACGAGAAGAACAAATCGCGTGTCACCTTTTTAAAATCGCCTCGGTCGTTGGTGCTTGGAAACGGTGTGCTTGGAACGGAAACTCCAAGAAATTTACAGAGAGGATCCCAGCCATCTCGTACGTCATAGACAAGTAATCGATCTCTTGGCACGGTGTTTTTCACCGCTTGCTGGTGGGCCTCGTAAACCTTGATGACATGCGCTTTATCGCTGATCTTTCCGCCAAACACTTTGTTCTCGATCAATGCTCGGTTGTGTATAGCGAATCGATAAGTCTTCCGTGCCTCCGTGGAAAACGGATAACAGGCCAGGACTTTGATTAGCTGTCGGAGGCTAGGGCGTATGGTAAGAATGGTATTGATCGCACTCTGGTGCCAATTTTCCGACTCGCGAGTCGTCAGAATCACTTTAGCTTCCGGGTACTTTTCTATTAGCTCGGCGTAGTAAACGCAGGCGGGGAAATCGACTGTTGATTGATAACCCTGAAAGACCCTATCCCAGTCTGCCGTTTCATCTTTGAGAGCACTCTCCCATTGATTGAGATGGCTCCGCTGTGCGGCTAATTCGAACATGTGAAAACACGGTCCACAGTCGAGTTCTTCCAGCGCGAGCTTTAGCGAGAGGGTTCCCGTTCGTCCGAAACCGGCTCCAATGACCTTAACTGTCATGAGTTCCTTGACTGATTGGTTTTAAACTTTGCTACTGGCCGACTACAGAAAGCAGCGTTAAGCGGAGTGTTGTCAGGCCATTACCGATAGGGAGTCTACCTTTACGGGAGTGCGGTTCACGCTCAGAAAGCTTAGTGGTACCTCAGTGTCGAATTCTCTAGTCTCACCAAGAAGCCCTCGTGCCACCATCGCACCAATAGCGGGTGCAAGCTTAAAGCCGTGGCCGCTAAACCCATTGGCTACCCAGTAGCCCTCAATAGCTGTCGGGCCCAGTACCGGGTGCACGTCCTGACGATTGATGGTGTACAGACCACAGTAGCCTGAGGGCTTTGATCGTAGATCTAGGCCGGGCAAACGATGTTGCAGCGCGTGCAGCTTTTGAGCGCCAAATGTGTCGTCGGTTTCCCGCCTGAAATTGTCCGCATCGTCGACGACTTCTTCCTCGTCCGCTTCCAGGATTGAACTAACGATGAGCTGTTGCCCGCGGTTTTGCGTTCGAAAGTAGATGCCTCCCGCGGTATCTACAGTCACCGGAATGTGCCCTTCCAGAGTACTTGGGCGGTCAAGGTGGAACACCTGTATTCGCGTGGGGGTCAGACTCCACGGATGCTCGAAACCGGCCATAGTATTGAGAGACTCGCACCATGGTCCAGCGGCATTGACCACCAGCGCAGTGCTAATGGTCTCGCCATTAGCAAGGGCCAAAGAATGCGTGTCGCCATCTTCTCGCTGCATCGATACAAGCTGCGTGTTGAATCGCAGCTCAACTCCGCGCTCACGCAAGGCGTCCACGAGGTCTTGAGCAGCGCTTACGGGGTCGATGTAACCGCCATCTTTTTCAAACAGATTGAGCCCGCCGTGATCGCAGGGGTGATCGGTTCCCGTGATCAGATCAGGTTGTTGAGTGCAGGTTGCGAACGCGGGGAATCTATCGGATGTGTCGTCGGCACTGAGGATTTCACTGCGGATTTGCAAGTCATCTAAACGCTGATGTTCCCGGTGGGCCCATTCACCGTTATCGCAGGGCATCCATAAGACGCCTTCGTTTTGAAAGCTCGCTCGGGTGTTATCCAGCGTCAGGTACTCTTGCCAGTGGCGATAAGCATTTATCCCGTCGCGAGCCAATACGGTGAGGTCGTCGGCACTATAACGGTGACGGCAGACTGCGGAGGACGCTCCCGTGGAGCCTTCGCCAACGCCTGCTCCTCTCTCCAGAACGAGTATTCGCTGTGCTCCTCGGCGGGCGCACTGATATGCGATGTTAAGGCCAATAATGCCTCCTCCAACGATGACCATGTCGTAATTCAACGGATACAACCTCTTTAACGTGAGACCGAGTTACACGACGTCTTTGCTCGCCCTTTGCTATTATGCCGCCCGATTCTCTGAGGCAACACCCATGAGTGACACAGATTTTAGCGTCTTGCCGCTGTCTCCGGCGCAATTTGAAGCCCTGACTGCGCTGGGTTACGAACGCATGACTCCGGTGCAGGCGCAAAGCTTACCGCTGGTGTTGCAGGGTAAGGATGTCATCGCTCGAGCCCGCACGGGAAGCGGGAAAACTGCTGCGTTTGGTATCGGTCTTCTACAGGCAATCAATCCGCGTTTCTTCGGCGTGCAGGCTCTGGTGCTGTGCCCAACTCGAGAGCTGGCTGAGCAGGTGTCTGGTGAGTTGCGGCGATTGGCGAGCCGTATGGCCAACATTAAACTGGTGACGCTCTGCGGGGGGAAACCCTTTGGTCCTCAGGTGGGTTCACTGGAACATGGAGCACATATCGTGGTGGGCACGCCCGGCCGTATCGAAGATCACCTCGGCCGGAGTACGCTCAGCCTGGATGGCTTGAAGGTACTGGTCCTCGACGAAGCCGATCGCATGCTGGATATGGGCTTTGCCGATAGCATGGAAGCGATCGTTGGGAAGACTCCCAAGTCGCGGCAGACGCTGCTGTTCTCTGCAACCTATCCTGAGAATATTCGTAAAATGAGCGAGTCCATTCAGCGTAAGCCCAGTATGGTTACGGTAGACGAGGACGTCGCGCATGCAGACGAAGTCATCGAGCAATTGTTCTACGAAGTACAAAAGCACGAACGACACACCACCTTGCTCGCGCTCTTTGAGCACTACCAGCCCGCAAACGCCGTAGTGTTTTGTAATACCAAGAAGCAGTGCGACGAGGTGGCTGGTGTGCTTCGTGAGTACGATATTGAGGCAAGGGCGATCCACGGAGACCTGGATCAGCGAGAGCGGGACCAGGTGTTGGTACAGTTTGCCAATAACAGCTGCCCGGTATTGGTGGCGACGGATGTTGCGGCCAGAGGTCTGGATATCAAGTCTCTGGCGATGGTTATCAACTATGAACTGCCGCGTGATCCTGACGTGTATGTGCATCGCATCGGTCGCACGGGGCGAGCAGGGGAGACGGGGCTCGCTATGAGTATCGTGATTCCCTCAGAGACGCATCGCATTCGCAAAATCGAGGAGTTTCAAAAGCAACCCTGTGCCTGTGACACATTGCCGTCCTTGGATCGTAATCCCAATTACGTTCTAAGCGCGCCTATGGTGACGATTCAGCTTGATGCCGGACGCAAGCAAAAGCTGAGGCCGGGCGATATTTTGGGTGCTCTCACGGGAGATGCGGGTCTTGGAGGCACGCAGATCGGCAAGATCTCGATTTTTGATCAGTGGAGCTTTGTGGCTTTAGAAAGAACAGCTTTACGCCAGGCAATGAATTATCTGGCCAATGGTAAGGTCAAGGGTCGAAGTATCCGCGCCCGAAAAGTCCGCTAATACCTTTAACAAACTGTCACCGTCCCCATGGCCATCTTCAGTCGCCGATGGGCAGGGGGGATGGATGCTTTATGGTGAGAAGGCTAAAGCTTGACTCAATGCCTTTCACGCCCGGGAAGCGCAGTATTCCCTGCATCGCAATTTCTGAGAAATGATCCATGCTTTGAGCGACGACCTTTAAGAGGTAGTCGTAAGCACCGCTCATGGCATGGCATTCGATGATGTGCTTTTCCTGAGCAACCCGCTCCAGAAAAGCTTTGGTTTTCTGATCATCATGCTTCTCGAGCTGTGCCTGCACAAAAGCAGTGACCTGTAGTCCAAGGCTTCTTTGGCTGACTACGGCGCTGTACCCGGCGATAACCCCTTCGGATTCGAGTCCGCGAACGCGGCGAAGGCATGGTGACTCCGAGAGGCCCACGGCTTGTGCGAGTTCGACGTTGGACAGCCTGCCATCCTGCTGCAGGGCTTCAAGGATGCGTCGTTCAGTCCTATCAAGACTTTTTAGCATAATTCGCCTCTATTTCTATGTAAATTGGCATACTCAACCATTTTATAACGCTTTATGGCAATGAAAAGAAGGAATCTTTCGCGAGAAAAGCTGTAATCTTGTGCTCCTAATTAGTAGCTGGACAGCTGTTGGAGACCGTAAATGGCAGACTTGTTTGAAAACCCCATGGGGCTAGATGGTTTTGAGTTTGTGGAGTTCGCCGCTCTGGAACGTGGCTTGTTGGAGCCAACTTTCGAAATGATGGGTTTCTCTCTGATTGCCAAACACCGCACCAAAGATGTTGATCTGTGGCGTCAGGGTGGAATCAATTTCATCATCAACTATGAAAAGTCGTCTCCGGCGTACTACTACGCCGAAGAGCACGGCCCCAGTGCCTGCGGTATGGCGTTTAGGGTGAAAGACGCTGCATTTGCTTACCAGCGAGCATTAGAGCTAGGAGCGCAGCCTATCGATATACCCTGCGGCCCCATGGAACTAAAGATGCCTGCGATCCGCGGTATTGGCGGTGCGATCCTGTATCTCATCGATCGTTACGAAGACGGCACAGCGATTTACGATATTGATTTTGAGTACGTCGATGGAGTTGATAAGCATCCCGAGGGTTGTGGTTTCGAGCTAATCGATCACCTCACCCACAACGTGTATCGCGGCCGCATGGACTATTGGGCGAACTTTTACGAGAAGCTTTTCAACTTCCGGGAGGTGCGCTTTTTCGATATCAAGGGCGAGTACACGGGACTTAAGTCTCGTGCAATGAGCGCTCCTGACGGCAAAATTCGTATCCCCCTTAATGAGGAAGGTCGCGCCGGTGGGGAGGGTCAAATCGAAGAGTTTCTTATGAAGTACAACGGCGAAGGCATCCAGCACATCGCCTTTGCTTGTGATGACCTGCTTGCATGCTGGGACCGACTGAAAGCCCGTGGCCTGTCGTTTATGACGGCACCACCAGACACTTACTACGAAATGCTCGAAGGGCGCTTGCCCGGACACGGTGAACCCGTAGATGAACTTAAATCACGAGGCATTCTCCTGGATGGCAGTACCGAGGGTGAGCCGCGTTTGCTACTGCAGATTTTCTCGGAGACCTTGGTGGGGCCGATATTTTTTGAGTTTATTCAGCGCAAGGAAGACGAAGGTTTTGGTGAGGGCAATTTTCAGGCGCTGTTCGAATCCATGGAACGAGATCAAATGGCTCGCGGTGCTTTGGGTACCGATAACGCTGCCTGATCAAGTTACAGCGCTGAGTTGATAGTGTTCATCGAGGAGCTCCCGCACCAGGGGGTTATCAAAACGGCGCTTTAAGGTGATGGCATAGAAGCTCTCTGTGAGAGCTTTAAAATGCTTCGCCTCAACAAGAAAACCGCTGTCCAATTCATCTCGCACTACGATCGGGGGTACGACAGCAATTCCGTGGTCGGCGCGCGCCAGCAATCGGATCATGGCCATGTCGTCTACCTCGGCAACAATGCGTGGACGGATCCCCATGCGATCCATCCACGCGTCAAAGCTGTTACGTATGCTACTCGCCTCTGATGGGAGAATGAGGGGTTGGGTTGTGAGTAATTCTCTGATGTCAGTTTCCGGGGCCACGCGCTCTGGACTGCCCACGATACTTACCGCTTGCTCATCAATCAGGTGCGTTAACCAAGGGATGTCGTGACTGACTGTAGGCGGCGTGTTCACCAGAACAACGTCAAGCTGCAAGTTTTCCAGTTCCTTGAGCAAAACCGACAGACCGTCCGAGCGCACGACGATATCAAGATCATCACGTGTCAGCAGGGGCGACAGAAAGCTCACCTGGAAGTTACGGGAGAGAGTGGCCATGGCGCCGATGCGGATTACCTTGCTGGCTTTAGCGTCGATGCCACTCATACTGCCGACAAGGTCAGCACCAGCGGTAAATATGGTGTCCGCGTAATCCAGCGCTACTCGGCCTGCCTCATTGAGCACCAATTGACGGCCTTTACGATCAAATAGTTTGTGGCCCAATTGTTCCTCCAGCTTTTGTATCTGCACAGATAAGGCTGGTGTGCTGATGTGCAGTATCTCTGAGGCACGAGCGAGGCTGCCTTCATGGGCGACGGTCCAAAAGTACTTTAAGTGCTTAAAATTCAATTGCATAAGATGGATTCTTCACCATATAGGATACTCCAATAGTTAATTTTATATTAACTTATTGGTTAAAACATTCTATTTTTTTATTTTCTAGCGCTTGCGTACAGTGCACCTCAGTCAACCAACTGAGCGCTGAAGTCATGAATACCCCCCTCGCTGTTTCACTCCTACCGCCTCTTCAGATGCTCCTCGCGGCAGTGTTTATCGTTTTGCCACTCACCTGGTTGGGGGCCTCCTTGTTCTGTCGGAAGGGGGATGACTATCGGCAAGCCCGGGCCCGGAAGC
This sequence comes from Congregibacter sp., assembly GCF_045107095.1. Taxonomy (GTDB): domain Bacteria; phylum Pseudomonadota; class Gammaproteobacteria; order Pseudomonadales; family Halieaceae; genus Congregibacter. The sequence goes on from NZ_JBGCFU010000045.1 coordinate 56,211, forward strand.
TGAGTCTTGTGGGTGGCATTGGAGCTTTGCTTTCAGCAATGGGAGCGATCTTGTATCTCTCAAGCTTTGGGCCGGCAACTTTTCATGCCCCCGGATTACTGGCCGACATCTTCTCTGTTCGTATTGATGCTGTCAGTGTCGCCATGGCCACCTTGGTGAGCTTTGTCGGACTGGTGGTGCTGCGATTCAGTCATAGCTATCTCATGGGTGACGCGAGGCAGGCGGATTTTTTACGCTACCTCATGCAAACCCTTGCTGCAGTCACGCTCGTCGCCATTGCAGGGAATGTCATTTTGCTTGTGGCAGGCTGGATTAGCATGAGCCTTTCTTTGCACCGCTTATTGGTGTTCTATTCCGATCGCCCTCGAGCTCAACTGGCCGCCCGCAAGAAATTCATTATTGCCAGAGGGAGCGACCTGGCGCTCGGCGTTGCCGTAGCCCTCATGATCAAGGCCACCGGCTCTACCGATATAGCGACCATTACGGGGTTAGCGCAAAACGGTGCTGAGTCCTTTCCGGCCGCCCCCGCTCTGCTTCTGGTGTTGGCCGCACTACTCAAGTCTGCGCAGTTTCCCACCCACGGGTGGATCGCCGAAGTCATGGAAGCTCCCACGCCAGTGTCCGCGCTTCTCCATGCGGGAATAGTGAATGCCGGTGGTTTTCTTATTATTCGTTTCGCAGATGTTATCGCCGCCAGCGGAGTCGCACTGTACGCTCTACTGCTCGTTGGAGGTGTCACTGCGCTCTTTGGATCGCTAGTGATGATGACTCAGCGCAGTGTCAAAGGCGCGCTGGCGTACTCGACTGTCGCGCAGATGGGCTTCATGTTGCTCCAGTGTGGTTTGGGAGCTTTTTCCTCAGCAATGCTGCACATAGTTGCTCACTCTCTCTACAAAGCACACGCGTTTCTATCGTCAGGAAGCGTCGTGGATGTGGCTCGCGGTAATGGTTTTGTTGAGAAAGCATCTCCGGTGCGCCCGGGTCTCATCTTGCTCAGCCTTTTGATTGCGGGAGGGATCTTCGCAATCTGGAGTAGCGTGGTGGGCATCACCATCGCGACCAAGCCTGCGATCGTAGGACTTGGTGCCATTCTGGTTTTCGGCGCGATGCACCTGGTTATTCAATCCAGCCGAGACCAGCGCTCCGCGTTGGTGCTCTTGCGGGCAAGCTCAACGGCAGCGGTGGTTGCAGGTTTGTACTTTACGTTGCAGGCAGTTGCTGTGTTGATTTTCGAAGGGAGTGTCCCCACCGCCGGCAGCCTCGACACCGTCCAATTCGCCTTGATGATGCTCATGTTGATTACCTTTGCGTCGGTCACTGTCCTGCAGTGGTATCTACCTTCCGCACGCAGCAACGCACGTTGGCAGGCGTTCTACGTGCATCTGTCGAACGGCTTTTATGTAAACCAGATCTTTAACCAGTTGATCGTGATGCCGCGTGCTAGCGGCGAAGCGAACCGATGATTTCTCGAGAGGATTCCCCCATGACTGCACGAAAAACTGCCACGGTCACACAGCTTCACGGTAATCGTTCGCCCGACAGCAGCGTTATCCACGAAGCCCTATCGAAATCGGTAAAGCGAATTGCGCCGCTATGGTCCCTGGAGCACTTTGTCGCGGTAAATCCGTTTCTTGGTTTCACAGACGAACCCTTTGATCGTGCGGCGAGACGTGTCTCATTGGCCTGCGATGCCCAACTGTTGATGCCTCGCGCGTTCTATCGCGAAGCGCTGGACAACGGCCGTATGCTCACAAGTGATATCGAAAGTGCGTTGCAACAAAGCAGTCATGCAGCTGAAACAGGGCTGAAGACGGTCATGGATGTGCTGCAGCAAGAGCGTGATGTTGATTCGAGTAAGGCCTTGATCAGCTGTGCAGATATTGCTCAGGAGATTAGCGGGCATGATTGGCCTGCGGCCATCGTTGAGCGCGTATCGCATTGGGCATCGGGTTACTTCGACGCGGGGCAGGCAAGCTGGCCGTCACCGTTTCGTGACCTGCGTCCTTTTGAGGCCTGGCGTCGCGAAGCGGCTATCGACTGCACTGATACGGTCATGGGACTAGCTGATGCTCAAGCGACATTTGCTGATCTGCCGGACACACCGGAGGACGTCTGCGAGTACGTGCTGCAAAAGCTCGGGGTGCCCGAGGACCTTCTGGATTTGTATCTCCACCGATTGCTCAGCAGTATTGGCGGGTGGGTGGCCTACGCACGCTATCAGGGCTGGGGGGAGGAGCTTGCCGGAGAGTCTCCCAAGTGGGTTGTGGACCTGCTGGCGATTCGCCTGTCCTGGGAGTTAGTGCTTCTGAAAGAACTGTCTACAGACGGTGCCGAGATGGCGTGGCGGCGAGCTTTGCAGTCGCAGCGTGCAAACGCCGATCTTATGCGCTCTTTGAGTGTTGATGAATCGGTTGATCAGGTACTTCAGGAAGCGTTTGAGTATGCGTGGCAGCGTCAAGCCATCGGCGCTCTAGCCAACTCTCAACCTCATAAATCTGGTGGCGAGGCCAGCGAGCGTCCTTCGGCGCAAGCAGTATTTTGTATTGATGTGCGATCGGAAGTATTGCGGCGGGCCATAGAGACCGCGGGTCAGGACGTCGAAACTTTGGGGTTTGCAGGGTTCTTTGGCCTGCCTATCGAGTATCAGCCACTCGCAGGGGAGGGAGGTGAGGCTCACTGTCCGGTACTGCTATCCCCTGCCATTGCCGTACAAGAGTCTCTGCGGGGACAGCCTCTGGAAATGACCAACCGTTTGTCACGACGCATTCGCCTGCGGAGGCATCTAAGCAATGGTTGGCGAGCGTTCAAAAACTCTGCAGTGTCATGTTTTGTGTTCGTTGAAAGTTATGGCCTGGCCTATGCGTTTAAACTGGCGGCGCACACCTTGGGCATTTCTCGCCCGGAGCCGCATCCTGCTCACCGAGGTTTGCCGCCAAATCTGGCCAGGGATCTGGGTCCCCAGCTCACGCCCGTTGATGGAATAGGCGGAGGTATTGGTATCGAGAGTCAGATCGACTTTGCGCAGTCTATGCTTAAAGGTATGTCGCTCACTGAAGGCTTTGCTCGGGTAGTGATGCTCGCGGGACATGGTTCATGTACGACAAACAATGCCCATGCAACGGGTCTTGATTGCGGTGCCTGTGGTGGTCAAACCGGTGAGGCCAGCGCGCGACTCGCAGCAATGATCCTGAACAACCCGCCGGTCAGAGAAGGACTTAAGGAGCGGGAGATTGATGTTCCTGAGGACACGGTATTCGTCGCCGCCTTGCACAATACGACAACCGATGTTGTGGAGCTCTTTGATCTGGACGTTGTGCCGGAATCCCACGCAAAGGATATTAGTGAATTACAAGACCAGCTGCTGGAAGCTGGGGAGCAGGCCCGTGGGGAACGAAGCAAGCTCTTGGCTTTTGCACCGGGAGCTGATCCGCTAAAAGCCGTGGAAGCAAAGAGCCGCGATTGGAGCGAGGTGAGGCCCGAGTGGGGTCTGGCGGGTTGCGCGGGCTTCATTGCTGCACCTCGCAGCATTACACGAAACATCGATCTCCAGGGTCAGGCGTTCCTGCACTCCTATGACTATCGGCAAGATCCGGACTTCAGCATTCTCGAACTCATCATGACAGCGCCGATGGTAGTGGCGAGCTGGATTAGCCTGCAATACTACGGGTCTACGGTGGATAACAAAGTGTTTGGTAGTGGTAACAAAACGCTGCACAACGTTGTGGGTGGGAGCTTGGGAGTACTGGAGGGGAACGGCGGTGATCTTCGCGTAGGTCTGCCCATGCAGTCTGTGCACAACGGCGAGAAGTTTGTACATGACCCTCGTCGCCTCTCAGTGTTTTTGGCCGCGCCCATCTCGGCGATCAACCGGATTCTGGAAAAACATCCGCAATTGCAGCAGCTGGCGGACAATGGATGGCTGCACCTGTTCGCCGTCTACGACGAAGGCAAGGTTGTCGCGCGATATGCTGGCGAATTACAGTGGGCGTCGGCGAAGCTCGACGATGCGAGCGCGATGGCGGCGGAGTCCTAAGTTTGAAGCAGTTCAGAGATATTCTGGTTTACGCAGAGTCCGACGATCAGGCCTGTCTGGAGCAGGTGGTTGCGGTAGCTCGTGCCCACGGTGCGGCCATCACGGTATGTGAAGTGGTCGAACCGGCGCCGGAAATGCAGGACAGCCGCGGTGTGATCGAGCGGGTAAGTAAACTTCGATGGTCCCGCGCTTTTCAGCGTCTTCGTCGTATCTGTGACCTGTTTGCCAGTCACACGGTAATCGATTACTCCGTGTTCACTGGTGTTCCCTTCGTCACGATCACAGAGCAGGTGGTACAGCAGGACTTTGATCTCGTCGTGCATATTAGCGAGCCGGTGCAAATGGCCAGCGGTATAGGCCTCAACGCGACGGGGATGCACTTGATGCGCAAGTGCCCCTGTACCGTTTGGGCTCTGCACCCCGTGAGGGAGACTCGTAGTAAAGACGTTGTTTTGGCTTTGGATCGCGAAATAGCAAGTGGGACGCGAGCGGCAGAAGCCTTCGCTATGACCCTTGCAGAGGCGGCGCTGGGTTTGGCGCAGACCCGCGATGGTGATGTCCACGTGCTGCACGCCTGGCAACCCTATGGCGCTGAGCTTCTCGATGATGTTGTGCTAGAGCTGTCGGACAGCGAGCAGCAGGTGTACCGAAAGCAGCAGCAGAGCGATAGCGAGCAGTGGTTTAAGCGAATTGTTCAGCGTATCGAGAGCATCGCTGAGGATCCGCTGCGCGTAAGAGCGCACCATGTGGAGGGTATGGCGGTGCCCACAGTAGCAGGGCTGGTGAAGCACACAGATGCAGGCATGCTGGTGTTGGGTACTGTGGGAACTTCAGCTAATCCCGGCGTGCTTATTGGCGCGACCACCGAATCTATTCTCGCTGGCGGCAGTATCCCTGTACTAGCGCTTAAACCACCGGGCTTTGTGTCGCCCCTCATGCTCGCTCGCCAGTCTTAATTAGCACGACGATCTGCTGATAGCTTATGCCACACTAGGGGTAGGCTGTAGTGGAGAAGAGTAAGTGTTGAAAATCACGGTGGTCAGTACGCGTGCAGACGCTCTCAAAGAGGCGTTTGAAGGTGATATGAGCTGTCGCGTGCCGGCGGACGTTGAGCTCTACTTTCATTCCGATTCAGAGTCTCTGGAGGATGAATCACTCGCCGCCGAGATTGCTCTTGGAGCTCCCGATGTCCTCGCGCCGCTGTTGGAGCGCATGCCTAAGTTGCGCTGGGTGCAGTCTACCTGGGCTGGCATTACTCCGTTTCTTGAATGCCCCCGTCGTGATTACCAACTGACTGGAGTCAAAGATGTCTTCGGCGCTAGTATGAGCGAATATGCCCTTGGATGGGTGCTGGCGATTGAACGATCGGTGCTCAGCCATGCCAGTGCCAAACAGTGGCAACCGAAGATTGATCGCGGCCTGTCAGAGCTCCGAGTGGGTATCGCAGGGGTGGGAAGCATTGGTAGCGCGGTCGCCTGCGCCTTCACTCCGTTTGTACGGGAAGTCCGTGGCCTCAATAGCGATGGCCGATCAGCGCCCGGATGCAACTCGTGTTTTGCGAGGGAAGATCGCCTGGCCTTCGCAGAAGATCTGAATGTGCTCATCATGATTCTTCCGGACACGCCGGCTACGGATGGTCTTGTAGACGCTGCTGTGCTTGATCGACTGGCGCCGGGGGCAATTGTGATCAATGGAGGGCGCGCGAATTCTCTGGATCTATCGGCGGCGCTGAGTGCCAAAGCATCGGGTCGATTGAAGGCTCTGGTGCTGGATGTGTTTCAGGACGAGCCTTTGGGCGACGATGATGCCTTGTGGAACACGCCCGGGGTTTATGTCACTTCGCATACCGCTGCGCCAACGCGCTTGGACAGTATCGTGAAAGTGTTTCTGGATAACTTGCAGCGCTATCAAAAGGGTGATGCATTGCAGGGGTTGATAGACTTCGATCGTGGCTATTAGCCGGGTCTTAAACTCAATGCGTTAGTGGCGGTCACCCAATCGTCGGCCCCTTTGATTCTTTCGCCGATTCGTTTCGCCAGAGGTTCCATAGAGTTCGGTTTGGAGGCCGATGCCAATGCGACGATCCTCGTCGCTATTTCCGCGCCGATCCAGGTGATGGGTAAAGCTGCATTGGCAATCGCGACTATTACAGCCCTCTATCGGCAATGATGGCGCCGAAGACTTCAGGTAGCGCAGATTAGAAGTTTCAAAGGCAGCGGCACAAGAATTTGGGCAGGGCTTTATCGAGACCGCAGCATAGGGGCCAGAGGGGGCCTGTTGAACGCTACCCTTACCCGTGGACTTCCAGGGCTGCTTGCGCCGGTTGCGTCGGTTGTTTTGAAGGTGCTTCTTTTTGGGCCGTCGCAGTAAGATGGCTGCGACACCTATGAGGGCGACAAGACCAAGAATCAGTAAAACCATAGGTTTCCCTCGCTCGACATCGTCATCCTCTCACCGTCTTGGATAACTTTTAAGCTATGGATCAAAAGCCGGGGTGCATATCTCTTGCACCCCAATGTGTGACCTAGGTCACAGTTTTTTAGCGGTTTCGTCCCAGGCGCTCATGGGCATCGACCCATTCGTTTTGCCGGGTCTTCTTGTCAACGCGGGTCGCTGCGCCCAGTGAAAGTTCGCCCGCAACCACGAGAGCGGCTGCAATCTCAGCAAGTTTCAAAGCTTTTCCTTGGCCGTGACAATCCATCATTTTTAGACACTCACGCTGCGTGGGCAAGTTGGTCCCGCCGCCGTAGCTGGCTACGATGAGCGCTGGAAGAGTGATAGAAAAATGGTAGTCGCCTTCGCGGGTCACACGGTTGTAGGTCGTGCACTGATTGGATTCCCCGATATTGGCGATATCCTGGCCTGTCGCCAGATAGAGCGCAGCTAAACCGTTCGCCGGATGCGCCGCATTATTCGAGGAGTTCGTGAGGAACGAGGCGATTGTGGTGATGCCCTGTCCGTAGTGCATCGCTTCAGGGGTGATGCGCAAGTTGCGCTCCAAAACTTCACGGGGAATGGTGATTTCTGCGGTAACGCGCTTGCCGCGGTTCTTCAGAAGGTTGACAGAGGACGTGCGCTTTTCTGTGTCGAAGTTGCCTGAGAGAAGGTAGTTCTTTAATGCTGGGTAGTTCTCGCGGATCCATTCACAGGCCACGAAAGTCGCTCGGCTGGTCATGTTCTGCCCCGCCGCGTCACCCGTACTGTAGTCAAAGCGCGTGTACACAAAATTGTGCGCGCAGTAG
>NZ_JBGCFU010000046.1:0-25127 GCF_045107095.1 Congregibacter sp.
CAAACGCTACCAGATCGCCGCCCCATACTTCAGAGCATACCCGTGTAAGCGCCGCCGTCAGCGTCGTCTTACCGTGGTCAACGTGTCCAATCGTTCCCACGTTAACGTGGGGCTTATCGCGCTCAAATGCTGCTTTTGCCATTACAACTACTCTCCTTGCACCGGTGACGATTACCCGCCACGCATCATCTTTGATTCTTTTAAGGTGTCACGCGAACATCGCGTCCACCACACACAACCTTTACTACCAACCACATTCACTTACAGCTAACACAACAACAGCTAAAGCAATGGAGCTCATAACCGGACTTGAACCGGTGACCTCTTCCTTACCAAGGAAGTGCTCTACCGACTGAGCTATATGAGCCTGTAGACTGCTTCTGCACTACTTCGGCACCCAAACTCAAAGCGCCTGCCGACTCTCACCGACCCCTGCCTACTGACTCCCACCCACTCTTATGAATGAGGGCAACGTCAGATGCCGTTGCTGGAGCGGGTAGCGGGAATCGAACCCGCATCATCAGCTTGGAAGGCTGAGGTTCTACCTTTGAACTATACCCGCGGTATCTATCTTGCCTCACCAGCACAAGCCGCAGAGCGCCTAGCACGGCCACCTATCTTGTGGTCGCGCGGCGCTCTTTTGCGTCGACAATACTGCTCTGCCGACGCTTAATATTCTTTCTTTTTCAAAAACTTATGGTGGAGGGAGGTGGATTCGAACCACCGAAGCTCGCGCGTCAGATTTACAGTCTGATCCCTTTGGCCACTCGGGAACCCCTCCGAAAGGCGGCACATTGTCCAGATGAGGCTTGGCAATGTCAACAGATTTCTAACTGAAAACAGGCCGTTAGCGTTAACTTAGGGCCACTTTGACCAGTAGTGCACCGGGCCACCGGAACAAGAAGCCGGTTAGCCCCAAAATCACTACTTAAATGCACGAAGAAAAATCTTGAAATGGAGCTGGCGAGAGGAATCGAACCCCCGACCGGCTGATTACAAATCAGCTGCTCTACCTACTGAGCTACGCCAGCCAAAACGCGAGGTGCGCGAGTGTAGTCAAACAGTCGATCGCTTTCAATCACTCACTGTAAAAAAAGAGTCACAAATTCTCTCGGCGTCGCCAGATCGCGAGTACAAGACGCTATCGATGGACAAAATGCAGCCAAGACCCGACCTAAAAGCAACGAAATCGAACTAGACAGCTAGCGCTGCTGCTGCCGCTTCCACCTGTTTACCGCGTTGATCGAGAGAACCCGCGGCCGCTGCGCCGTAGCTCTCCACGATGCCTTCAGCAGTATTGCCAGGTACACCCCCAACAAACGGAGGCGCGGGATCGTACTCAAGAGCGAGCATCACTAAAGCGGCTGCATCACGACCCAGCACCTCATCCAGCACAGTAAACGCAAAGTCCACGCCGGCTGTAACACCACCGCCCGTGATCAAGTTGCCATCGACGACCACCCGCTCTTTTACCGGAATAGCGCCCAAGCTCTTCAAAAAGTGATGTGATGCCCAATGCGTTGTGGCTCGCTTGCCCTTTAGCAAGCCCGCAGCACCAAGAATGAGTGCTCCCGTGCAAACCGACGTAACGTAGGTCGCGGTGGACGCGGCAGCACGCACGTAATCTAAGGTAGCGGCATCCGTTAGCAGCGGATTTACGCCACCACCACCGGGCACGCAGAGAACGTCAGCCTCTGGAGCAGACTCATAATCATAATCGGGCATGATTTTTAGACCTGAACCTGCCCTTACCAAGCGACGTTCGGGCGCTACGGTAAATACAGTCCAACCGGCCTTGGCGAAAACCTCGATCGGGGCAGTGGCATCAAGTTGCGTTATGCGATCAAAGACCATAACCGCGACCGACATACCTGTCGCGTCACCGGGCTGGGCTTCCGGAGCACCTGACTCAGATGGCTCAGATGCCGAGGCCCCTCTCGAAACACCACCTACCGCTGCAGCAACGCCCAGAGCAGCACTAACACCGAGAAACTTCCGACGAGTAGGGCCCGACTCTGCCACCAGGCCCCGCAAGTCGTCAGATACCCCATCATCCATACGCGGGTTTTGAGGGCTATCTTCACCGTGCATATCAGGCTCCTTTCAAGACGATGCCCGGGCGTCGCCTCTTACGAAGCTCACGACCAAGATCAGATAAACCTAGCTTAGTCTCGAAAGCACCTTCGGCAAAGCATCAACGTACATCTGGACATGCTCCAGACGACCCATGCTCACACGAGACCAATTCGTATAGTCGCGATAAATGCCTCGAATGAGTACATTCTCCTTCTCCATTTCTTCACGGAAAGTTTGCGCATTGATCGAACCCAGGTCCGCAAAAATAAAGTTGGTCTGCGAGGGTAAGCCAGAGAGACCATTCTCTTTCAGTGCCGCGTAAACCATCTCGCGTCCCTCGCGGATTTTAGCCCGCGACGCATCCATAAATATCTGATCTTCGTAACTTGCCACCGCGGCAGCCAAACCAGCCTGGTTAAGGCCATACCACCCGATGCCATAGCGGCTCATCGCTTTGATCTTGTCTGGCGCCGCAATGATGTAGCCCACGCGCATACCGGCAAGGCCATAAATCTTAGAGAACGTTCTCGCCACGATTATGTCGTAGCCTTCTTTGATGAGGGGAACCATCGTGTTCTCTTCGGGCATATCCGTAAGCTCGTTGTAGGCCTCATCGACAAGCACCGTCGCTTTTGCGGACGCTTTTTTACAGAAGGCCCGCAATGCAACGGGATCCATCAAAAGACCGGTGGGGTTGTTGGGATTTACCACTTGAACCATTGCGATGGAATCATCAATAGACTCGTACATAGTCTGCAGGTCTATCTCTAGTCCTGGTGTTTTGGGTAAGCGTGTAATCTCAGCGATACCCTGCTGCTCAACACTTTTGGAAGTCGTATCCCAGAAGAGGTCGGGGCCAAGAATATTGCCGCTCTGACCTGCAGATACTGCGCAAGCCACCAAGGCTCCACTGGAACCCGAACTTAAGGCAACGTACTCGGGATCAACGCCGTGACGCTCAGCGATCATGGCCTGCAGCGCTCGCGCGGATTCGTTGACGTAGTAGGCGCCGCTGACGCTCGCCTCCTGAATTGCAGCAAGGGCGGCCTTACTCGGACCATAAGGGTTTTCATTGGCGTTCAACTTTGCAATCCCCGCCGCGGGTCCATATGCCGGTTTCAGGCGCGTCATCTTGGGCATGCTATCGGCCATTGCGACGCCTTGCTTCCCGGCGGTAGCAACGGCTAAGGCACCGGCGGCACCAAATAGAAATTTTCTGCGATTAAAGTCTGCTGTCATTATGCTCATCCTTATCTGTTAAGTACCGCTGCTAATTTTTCTCCACAAAAACTCCGTAGTGGAGCTTGAATCTCATATCGAACGGACCATCGCCCGTCCAAGCCTACCTATGTAAAAACCCTGCGAAACCCGTCACTCACAAACTTAACTTACACCTTAATAAACATTGAGGCAGATACCAGCACCAAATACACCCCGAAAATACGCTTGAGCTGATTCGCATCCAGGCTGTGGGCCAACTTAGCGCCTAGCGGTGCAGTGAGCACCGAAAAGAAGGCGATCGCCGCAAGCGCCGGCATATTCACGTAACCGAGCGATCCCACCGGAAGATTGTCCGCCCCTAACCCCATGACCACAAAGCCCAACATACCGGGAAGACCAATCAAGAACCCGACACCGGAAGCCGTCGCAACAGCCTGATGAATCGGGCGATTGCAGATCACCATAGTCAGCACCGTAATCGTGCCACCACCTATTCCAAGTAGCGCTGAAAACCCGCCAAGACCGCTCGCTAACGCGGCCTTCCCAGCGCCAGTCGGCATCGCCCAGCGCCCTTTAAATCGATCGAACATGGAGGGGAAGAGAAAGTAAATTGAATAAATGAGAACGCCCACAGCAAAAACAATGATTAATCGTTCACTGTCGGCCATCGATGCAATCCAAAGCCCGACAAGCACCCCCACCAGAACCCAGATAGCCCAATCTTTAAGCAATGCAAAGTCCACCGCGTTTCTTTTGCTGTGCGCGTGCACCGATCGTGCGGAAGACACCACTATCGTTGCCAATGACGTTCCGACAGCGACCATCATGAGATTGTCTGTTTGATCCGTTAAAAATGGGAACACGGCTAGCAATGCAGGAACGACGACAAAACCGCCTCCCACACCAAACAATCCCGCGGTTAGACCCGCAATCATCCCAGCTCCGCTTAAAAGCGCGATGAACATCAACATCTCGTGGCCAACCACCCCTGCTCTAACCCCTGTTGTCGCAACATGAGCACTGTCATGTTTTCTTCATCATCGTCTGTTTGGAGCACTTGCTCGATAAGGCCGCTCTGCATTTTGAAGAAGCAAAAAACGCGCCACAAGAGAGTGCCAATGGATCAGAGTCTGAAAGCCCCAGTACCCGCGGGCTAACTAGAAATCCAACCGACCAAACCCTTTAAACCACAGGCTTTCAAACCGAAAAAGCATCGTATCTGTGCACATCAAGCACTGAAATGGCACACGAGCCTGCTATTTATCGTACTAAGAGCGTAGTCGCTACGCCGGACGGTGCAAAAAAATGGGCGCCCTTTCAGGCGCCCAGAAACCTAGCTATCCGTCGTTGTGATCAACTAACTCGCACCCTAGAAGTCGACGCGAAGTCGCGCGTAGTAGTAGCCGCCCTGCCAATCCGCAACGCTCGTAGAAGGATAGAGTCGACCGCAACAATAGTCGTTGTCACTCGCGATACGATCAACCTGGTCCGGATACTCGTCGAAGATGTTACGACCTCCTATGGACGCTCTCAGGTTGGCGTTGATCTGCCATGAACCTTCAAGGTCGAAGAACACCACCGGGTCGTAGGTTTGGATTGATAGTGGCGATGTGTTGTCCGAATCCTCCCACTCACCAAAGTAACGAGCGCGTCCCATCAGCGAGAAGTCACCAAAGTTATGGAACGCCGTCGCATTCCATCGAACGTTCGGCAATTGGTTCTCGAGATCAAACTCGCCCTCAGGGTTCAGAACGTCGAGAGGATCATCAGTGATTTCCTGCTCGTTGTAGTTCATGGCTAAGGAGAAGTCCGTTGACTGACCGTTTGACCAGCTCACAGGATAATTAGCGACAATATCGAAACCTTGGGTCTCAGTGTTGATCGCATTCTGGAAGTAGTTAACCCCTCCAATACTCTCCGCCCCGGCAACACCTGCTGCCTGGAGAGCCAAAAAGCGCTCATAGGCATCGGGGTCTCCATTAGGATCTGCGCTCACATCCAACGTTGATACTGCGCGGAAGCGGTCATCAATATCGATGCTATAGGCATCAAAGGTCAACGACAGATTCTCTAACTCAAGTGTGAAGCCCACGGTGAAACTTGTTGAGGTCTCTGGCGCAAGCTCTTGCGCACCGAGCGCCTGAGCCACGGTGCCGCCTGCGGGGAACAAACCCGTCGCAACCGGAAAACCGTTCGGCAAGCGGGTGGAAACGTTCGTAGTGCCCTGCTGTCCTGGCGTGGGCGCCCGGAAACCCGTTCCGAAAGACCCTCGCAGCGCAAAGGCATCGTTGATTCGATAACGGGCAGCAACCTTACCTACGACCTCGCTACCGAAATCAGAGTAATCTTCGTAGCGCAATGCACCTTGCAACAGCAATTGATCTGTTACGTCAGCTGAAAGGTCACCGTAAAAGGCGTAAGAATCTCGAGTGTATTCCTCAGAGAACGCTGGCGAGTAGCCGGGAAAACCGTTAGATCCAACGCCAACCACGGCGAACACAGGATCATCAGGATCCGCGCAGTTGAGCGGCTCATCTACTGGCGCATTCGTCGCAGCCAAGCCAGCGGATGTAGGCGTTCCGTCATCGTTGCAAAGACCATAAGGATCCGACACGGCATGAGGTCCGGCGATATAGGACGCTTCGTCACTCGACTCTCCCACATCGTAGGTCTCGTCAAGATAGCTAGCACCGTAAGCAAACACCAAAGGCGACGCCAAGCCAACATCAAACTCCGTTACCAAATCGAGTTGAACCTGGAACTCTTCGTTCGTCAGTGTTCCGGGGCGGAAGTCTGTGGGGGAAGCTGAGCCGAGTGAAGGGTTGATTGTATTGAACAGTCGGTAGTCAATCTCGTTGGATCCAAATCGTGCACTCAGATCAAACGAGGTCGCCTCACTGAGGCTACCGCGGAGCCCACCAGCGAGGGAAACATCCTCGACTTCCCCCTCAAATCGAGGTGTAAACCCCCCTGCAAACTTATCCAGTGGGTTGTAGATGGATCCATCTTCTTCACGGAGGTCTTCGACAGTGCCATTACCTGGGTAACGGTAAAAGAAGCTTCCGTCACTTTGCACGGCACCGTAGTTACCAAACGCGTAGAGCTCCATACCGTTGTCCAGCTCGTACCCCGCATTGAAGAAGAACATTTGATGTTCTCTATTGGGAATACCCCACGGCATAGCATTCTCACCCTCAACGGATGCCGCATCGACACCACCTGGGAATGCGGACTGAAGAGCTTGTATTCTGGCGGAAGCCCCAGGTGTGGGCGTCCCAGTTACGAAGCCCTGTCGAAGTTCGCTTTGCTCTGTGAATCGAGGGTTATTCTGATCAAGACAGAACCAGCTTTCACAATACTGCTCTGAACGTTCCGTAAACTCTGAGTCATTGATTTCCGCTGAGATCGACAGAAAACCCTTGTCGCCGAGCGGGAGACCAATATTTCCCTGTACGGTGTAAGCCGCCCCATCACCTTCAAAGTATTCGCCCGTGTCGATGGTGAGATCAAAGCCCTCGCTGTTCTCTTTAAGGTTAAAGTTCATAACTCCGGCGATGGCGTCAGATCCATACTGCGAACTAGCACCGTCGCGAAGGACCTCAATAGATTGAATCGCAGCAGCGGGAATTGTTGCCACATCAGGACCCTGCGTACCGGAACCGCCAATCTGCACCAGCGAGGCGCGATGACGTCGCTTTCCGTTAACAAGAACGAGGGCGTGGTGTGAATCAAGGCCTCGGAGCTGCACCGGCCGAATGAAAGAAGCTCCATCAGAAATAGGCTGACGACTTACGTTGAAAGATGGAACCAGAGTCTGAAGAATGTCGACGGTATCGGTGTGCGAGATCGCTTCGATTTGCTCTAAGCCAAAAGTGTCGATCGGTACCGCTGAGTCAACAGCAGATCGGGGTTTACCTCTAAGTCCAGTGATTACAACTTCCTCCAAGGCCGTTGGGTCTTGAGCAATTGCTTGAGGAAGGTAGGTCGCGGAAAAGCCCGCGGAAAGAAGCGCAAGCGCATAAGGCAATGGCTTTAACTTGTGTTGCATGGTTTTCTCCTGAGTAGCTTTTATGACCGATCTCACGCCGGTAACTTGATGTCGTTTCTACCGCTGTTTACTGGTCACGCGCGCCGCCGACGGACCCTGCATGCATGCGCGCGCAACACCCCCCGGGACAGCAGACGGTTCAGGCTTAAACGAAACCACTGCTGCAAAACGCTTTTCTTCAGTCAGTTTCTGACTCAAGACAAGGCGACTGGGATTCAGCTGAGCAAGAGGCGTACCAACCAGAAACCTTAGAAGTTCTTGAACCCAAGATTTCTGTTGCCCTCGATTGACGCTTGATAGACAGGGGGAACTCGCCTTGGCATTGAATTTACTGATTTTTTTTGAATATCTGAGGGACAAAAAACCTCGAAGAAAAGCGAAGATTCTTTGCGAATTTTCTATTCTAAGACTGGGCCGAGATGGCGCGAACATCTTGAAGCACAGACAAGCAGCACTTTTTTTTGCGCGAACATGCACCGCCCGAGTGCGAACCCTGCATCAAGAATGACCGCAAAGGCCGTGGGCTCAAAAAAAGTACTTGCACCGAAATAGTGCTTATATAACAGTGCGAAAATCCTTGTAGCTATTCCTCAAGCATTAGACCAAACTCATAAATTGGCCGCCCCAGAACGAGAGCGGATCAACAATCAGGTCTTACATTTTTCACTGAGAACAAAGGCATACGCCAATGAATCGCAGAAAATTTCTAGCCGCAGCAGGAGTCGGAGTAACCTCGCTTACTGGCTGCGTTGCATCAAAAAACCCTTCAGCGGCTTCACGTCACTCGCTTTTACAAGCGCCGCCAGGAAGCACTGCAGACGCCCTCGTGCAACCAATCAGTGCAGGCATGATGCCCGTAAAGTCCTCTATAGACCGTGTGACACGCACCATAGTTGGGCTACGGCCGTTTCGAAAGCCAGGCCCCCGACTCGAAGCGGCAAAGCTAGGATCAAAAGATATCGTGCACAACTATGGTCATGGCGGGGGAGGTGTATCTCTATCATGGGGCGTCGCGGAGCTCGCCGCGACACTGGTAAAAGACTTTGGGCGGAGAGACATTGCTGTGTTGGGCTCGGGTGTTATTGGCCTATCCACAGCAATTCAACTGCAACGAGCTGGCGCCGAAGTTACTATCTATGCCAAAGATTTCCCACCGTACACAACATCCAACGTTGCCGGAGCAATGTGGCACCCAGTAACACTGTTTGAACGAGAGCAAGTCACGGACGCTACTTTGCGAATGCTGGATCTAGCGTCTCAAATCGCGTTTAGACGTTTTATCGGCTATGCGAATGACCCGACCTATGGCGTCTACTGGATCAGACAGTACTCGCTGAGCGAATCACCGATGGATGCATCAGTCCCCTACACGGGAGGCGACAGCCTTTACCCAGGCCTGATCCGCAATAGAAAGAATGGCCCCTTTGGCTTCGCCTACCACGACGCTTATTACACCCTCATGATTGATCCCGACATCTACCTCAGAGCACTGATGCGGGACTTTACGAGTGCGGGAGGGCAACTCAGAGAAGTTGCTTTTGACACCGCAGATGATGTCGAGGGTTTAGCGGAGCGCAGTATTGTGAACTGCACAGGACTCGGCGCCGGCAAGTTGTTTGATGATGAAAGCGTTATTCCCGCGCGCGGCCAGCTAAGCTTTCTCCTCCCACAGAACGACATCGACTACGGGTATGCAGGGGTTACCAAGGACTACGGGCTCCTTTACACATTCCCGAGAAAGACCGGAGTACTCCTCGGTGGGTCTGTAGGCAAAAATGACTGGGACCTTCGCCCCAGGGAAGACGAAGTGCGCCGCATGGTCGAAGGCCACGCCGCAATGGCCGCGAGATTGAGCTAGCACGACCTACTCCAGGATAGTTCGCACATAGCTACATAATGAAGCAGGCATGGAGAACAGCAGTGAACAATGAAAATGCAGCCAAGCTCGACAGACGAAAGCTTATTGCAGGCATCGGTACAGCGGCAGCCGGCGCCATGCTTTTTGGTAACCGTGCTTTCGGTGCAGCATCGAGCTCTCTTCCTAGCAGTCCTTCAGGTATTTCCGCTTGGGACCTAGCGCGCGACGAAACTTACTGGCGGCGAGTGGCATCTTTTTATGACCGTACCGAGGGCATCGTTAACCTGGAACACGGATACTGGGGGAAAATGCCACGCCCGGTCCAGACCGCCTACCTAGAGGCGTTACAACGAGTCAACAAACAGAATTCGTTTTATGCACGAAAAGAATTTTCTGCAGACTATCGGCGTGCCGTAGAGCAAGTAGCAACGTTACTCGGAGCTGAACCTGATGAGATCGTTTTGACTAGAAATGCTACTGAATCTATTCAGAGCCTCATTTTGCAGTACAAAGCTCTCAAAAAGGGAGACTCAGTACTTCTGGCCGACGTCGACTATCCGAGCTTTAAAGTGCTCATGCGATCTCTTGAGCAAAGCCGAGGCGTCAAAGCAATAGAGCTGGCCCTGCCCCGCAAAGCTACGCAAGCAGACCTACTTGCGACTTACATAAAGGCGTTTGATGCCAACCCCAAAATCAAACTCATGCTACTCACCCACGTCAGCAATCAGCATGGTTTGATACTCCCGGTCGCCGAGATTACTGCGGAAGCTCGCCTGCGTGGCATCGACGTGATTTGTGACAACGCACAATCCTGGGGCTTACTGGACTATCGCATTAGGGACTTGGGAGTCGACTGGGCAGCATTCAATCTTCACAAATGGATTGGCGCTCCCCTTGGAATCGGCGCGCTTTACATGCGACGAGGCACGAGAGAGAAAATCAGCGTACATCCCGCAGAGAAGGATTTGTCGAGCACTTCCGTCAGTGCTCGAGTTCACCCGGGCACCATCAATTTTGCGGCGATCCTTGCTGTGCCCGATGCTCTCGAGTTTCACAATGCGGTAGGTGGCGCAAACAAAGCCGCGCGCCTGCGTTACATGAATGACTTGTGGAGAAACGAGGCCGAAACCCTGAGCCACATTGAAGTACTGGGGGGGGCAGACCCGGAATCTCGTACGGGCATGGGGTCATTTCGGTTACTGGGTAAAAATAGCGACGACGACGCCAAAGCACTTCAGAAAAAGCTGGAGACAGATTTCGGAATTTTCTCTGTGGCGCGCTATGGCCTCGCGGACGGCGCGTGCGTGCGAATCACACCTCAGGTTTTTACTACGCCCAATGAGTTAGAGAAACTGGGTTCGGCGCTTAAAAAACTCTGTGGGTGACGATTCGCATTGCAGCGCAGAATCGAAGGCTCACCAGAGAGATAACCGTTAAAGGATGTAAGAGCCTCACCGCGGCGATCGGCTAACTTCAAAGGCGTCATGGTAAGCCTTCCATAAAGCCGGATAGTCGAGTAAATCAGCGCATTCGATTTGAGCCTGCAAAAGAAGACCTTCAAGGACCAGGCGAGGGGCAATTGTTACCTCGACATCAAGTACTTGAGCTAAGTCATCTGCCCCACCTCCGCACATCAACACTTCGGGAGCTTCTCCGCTAGCAGCGGCATGACTCAACGACAGACTCACGGCGCCCGCTTGTGCGAGCAGCAGGCCGTGACTGACAGCTTCCGCTGTCGAGCAACCGGGCGCTATCGATGCGCCACTTGGAAGACTGTCGCGCACACGATCGGTATCCGCAAATAGCGCCCTCTCCATGAGTGCCACCCCAGGAATAATGTAGCCGCCCTCGTGCCTACCATCTTCTGCCACCAGATCGATGGTAAGGGCAGATCCAGCATCAACCACACAGATGCGACCGGCGACCCGCCGCCTCGCGCCCAACATCGCTAACCAGCGATCTACTCCCATACGCTCCGGGTCTGCATAAGAATTCACGAGATCATTCACAGAACTTCGGGATTGAGCGAAGCAGATTTGCCTGCACAGGGTTGCTAAATCCGCGGATAGCGAATTTTGTAACGCAGGCGCAGCGACGCTGGATACGAGCACCGTAGCGTCTTTGAGCTGAGGCTTTAAGGCGTCAACGATCTTGGTAGTTTCTATTCGGCCCTCAGTTACCTCGGTACGCGAATCGAGAGACAGCCACTTAGTTGCGCTGTTGCCAATGTCTAACAGCAGTACGCGAGTCACGATGAGCCTTCCTGCAAACGAAGAGAAACTTCACCACCGTAAATACTCTGAACACCTGAACTTGTCTTAAGAAGTAGTGCACCGCGGGCATCAACACCTGCAGCTTCTCCAGCCAAACGTTGCCCGTTGTTGTCCACAACAACGCGTCGGCCAGCAAAAGCATCCACGGCCTCCCACCGGTCACGCCATACCGCAAATCCTTCCTCTTCGTACGCAGCCAATGCCACCAGCATCCGGTTTATCAGCTTTGCCACTAAGGTACTTCTGGAAAAATGCACATTCCCTGAGGTCCGCAGATCTGACCAAGGCTGCTCAATCTGAGCCGCCTGCTCATCGGGCAACCGTACGTTTATTCCAACGCCAATAACCACATCGCAGGGTCCGGAAAAGTCGCCGCTCATCTCTACGAGAATACCGGCAAGCTTCTTACCATCCAGATAAACGTCATTCGGCCACTTGAGAGATAAACCTTCTACGCCGAGATCCTGCAGCGCTTCGCAGACCATCACTCCTACAGAAAGAGACAAGCCCTCCAGAACCTCGGCCCCTCCATGAAAACGCCAGCCAACGGAAAGATAAATACTGCTAGCGAAGGGACTCACCCACGCTCTTCCCCGACGACCTCGACCCGCGCTCTGGCTCTCAGCTAAGCAAACCAATGCACCATTGCCAAAGGGTGTTCGGCGCCGAAGCTCGGCGTTGGTAGAGTCAATACTTCTATGAATCGTCAGCTCATCTAGATGCCCTATTGCATCACTAATAAGACTGTTTCTAATAAACGAGTCCTCGAGTAGATCGAGTCCCCCTTGAATCTGGTAGCCCTGTCCACGCACACGATTAATCTCGATCCCAAGCTTTTCCAGAGACGAAACCTGCTTCCAAATCGCTGTACGGCTCAAGCCGTACTCCCGGGCAAGATCGGCCCCGGAGTGAAAAGCACCATCAGCAAGCTGTATCAAAAGATCGTTGGTGGACATCTAGCAGAGCTTCGATTGAAACGGCTCGAGATCATAGCAAAATCGCGCTCCGCCACACTGCGTCGATTAGTTAAAGCACAAATTTGCAAGCAACTCACACCGGGTTTACGTTAACGTAAACGTAATATAGACTGAGGCCATGGCAAACACTCAAAAACAATTCAGCATTTCCGAACTCTCACAAGAATTCGGTATTTCGACGCGAACAATTCGCTTCTATGAGGAAAAGGGTTTTATTAAGCCCCTTCGCTCAGGGCAACGTCGTATCTACACCCCGGCCGATCGCGCACGTATCAGGCTCATCTTGCGGGGTAAACGCATAGGTCTCAGTCTCGCCGAGAGCGTCGAGATCATCGACATGTATCACCCGGGAGAGAGCGATTCCTCGCAATTGGAGTCACTCCTTGTTCGGATCGGCGAGCGACGCGCGGCGTTAGAGCAGCAGCGTAGAGATCTCGATGACATGCTGAATGCCCTTAACGACGTCGAGGGGATTTGTCGGGAAGCACAACACAAACATCGTCACGAACAAGCACAGAAGACACTCACGGCATGACGCGTAAGGAGCAAAGCGTATGAACACAGGCTACCCCACTCTCAATTTTGGCCTTGGCGAAGATATCGACATGCTCCGGGATGCGGTGCACCAAATGTGCGAGAAAGAGATAAAACCTCGCGCGGCTCAGATTGACCGAGACAACGACTTTCCTGCAGATCTTTGGGCCAAACTGGGCGCCATGGGCCTTCTCGGGATCACCGTCGACGAAGAGTTCGGCGGCAGTGGCATGGGCTACCTCGCCCATTCAATCGTCATGGAGGAAATAAGCCGTGCGTCAGGTTCTGTAGGCCTTTCTTATGGCGCCATGTCCAATCTTTGCTTGAACCAAATCCAGCGCCACGGAAACGACACACAACGAGCACACTACCTACCCAAACTTTGCACGGGCGAACACGTCGGTGCGCTCGCCATGTCCGAAGCTAACGCCGGCTCAGACGTGGTAAGCATGAAGCTGCAAGCACGACGCGAAGGTGACCACTACGTGCTCAATGGCACCAAAATGTGGATCACCAACGGCCCGGACGCCGATGTGTATGTGATTTATGCAAAGACAGACCTTCAGGCGGGCTCAAGAGGTATCACGGCATTCATCGTTGAGCGGGATTACCCGGGCTTCTCCCGCTCACCAAAGCTCGACAAGCTGGGTATGCGCGGATCGAACACCTGCGAATTAGTCTTCGAAGACTGCAAGGTACCCGCTGAAAACATTCTTCGGGAAGAAGGCAAAGGCGTTGAGATACTGATGTCCGGGCTTGATTACGAGCGTACGGTGCTATCAGGCGGGCCTGTTGGAATCATGCAAGCCTGTATTGACGAAGTTCTGCCCTACCTGCATACCCGCCAGCAATTCGGCCAGGCCATTGGTGAGTTCCAGCTGATGCAGGGAAAACTAGCCGATATGTACGCGGACCTAAATGCCTGCCGCTCATATCTGTATACCGTTGCTGCGGCCTGTGATCGCGGCGAGGAAACCCGCCAGGATTGTGCCGCAGTTATTCTTTACACCGCAGAAAAAGCGACGCAACTTGCTTTGCAAACCATTCAGGCGCTGGGTGGGTATGGCTATACCAATGAAGCAAACGCGGGACGCCTGCTGCGTGACGCCAAGCTTTACGAGATCGGCGCGGGTACGTCAGAGATTCGGCGTATGCTCATCGGTCGTGAACTTTTCAAGGCTTCAGCCTGAGTATCCATCTATGACTATTCTTCAGACTCGATACAACGCCAACGACGGGGCTGCTCTCGACAATCAACGTGCAATGCGTAGTCAGGTAAAAGCCCTTCGCGAGTTGGTTTCAAAGATTAGCGAGGGCGGCGGTGAAGTAGCACGGGAGCGCCATGTATCCCGAGGTAAGCTGCTGCCGCGAGAGCGCCTTGACGCACTGCTAGATCCTGGAACCCCGTTCCTTGAGCTATCTCAGCTAGCAGCCTACGGAGTTTATGAAGACGATGTACCGGGAGCTGGCATCATCACCGGTGTCGGTCGGGTGAGCGGTCAAGAATGCATGGTCTTCATCAACGACGCTACGGTGAAAGGTGGTACCTACTATCCCTTAACCGTAAAGAAGCAAGCCCGCGCTCAAACCATCGCAGAACAGAATAACCTCCCTTGTCTTTACCTCGTCGATTCCGGCGGCGCATTCTTACCCATGCAGGACGAGGTGTTTCCTGATCGAGAGCACTTTGGCCACGCCTTCTACAATCAGGCGCGTATGTCCGCCCAAGGCATCCCACAACTCGCTGCGGTCCTGGGTAGCTGTACTGCGGGAGGCGCATACATTCCAGCGATGGCCGACGAGTCCATCATCGTGCGTGAGCAAGGAACAATTTTTCTTGGCGGACCACCACTGGTGAAAGCAGCCACCGGCGAAGTCGTGAGCGCAGAAGAGTTAGGTGGAGCTGATGTTCATTGCCGCCAATCAGGTGTGACGGATCACTACGCGAACGATGACCGCCACGCCTTAGCGCTACTTCGCCAATCGGTGTCTAACCTCAACCGCGTCAAAAGCGTCAACATCGAAGTACGGGAACCAAAAGAGCCTCGTTATCCCGCGGCCGATTTGTACGGCATCATTCCCGCGGATCGTCGCCAACCCTTTGATGTCCGTGAAGTGATTGCACGAATTGTCGACGATTCAGCATTTGACGAATTCAAAGCGCTCTTTGGCGACACCCTGGTGTGCGGATTCGCACGCCTCAATGGCTACCCTATAGGCATCGTCGCGAACAATGGCATCCTCTTCTCAGAGTCAGCAGTTAAAGGCGCCCACTTCGTCGAGCTCTGCGCTCAGCGCAAAATCCCTTTGCTGTTTCTACAAAACATCACAGGATTCATGGTGGGTCGGGAATACGAAGCAGAAGGCATCGCCCGTCACGGCGCAAAGATGGTACATGCGGTGGCGTGCGCGGACGTACCCAAATTTACGTTAGTTATCGGCGGCTCTTTTGGCGCTGGAAATTACGCGATGTGCGGCAGGTCCTACGACCCCCGCTTTATGTTCATGTGGCCTAACGCGCGCATTTCGGTAATGGGTGGAGAGCAGGCAGCGAGTGTTCTCGCCACGGTGAAGAAAGATCAGTTGGCGCGACGCAATGAAACCATGAGCGAGGAAGAAGAAGCTGAGTTCAAGCAGCCTATTCTGGATCGCTACGAGGAACAGGGGCACCCCTTCTATGCCTCTGCACGCCTGTGGGACGACGGAGTTATCGACCCCATGGATACTCGCCAGGTTTTAGCCTTGGCTTTGTCCGCGTCGCTTAACGCACCAGTCACAGAATCACGCTTCGGCGTGTTCCGAATGTAGGGTAAGGGTGATGACTGAAGACAAGCAGTCTCTAGTGCGCTGTTCGATCAGTACCGACGGCGTCGCCCGGGTAAGCCTCAACCGCCCCGAAAAACATAACGCCTTTGACGATGTCATGATCGCGCTCATGAAGACCCACTTTGACGATCTGGAAAAGCGAGATGACGTGCGCGCCGTCATATTACAAGCCGAGGGGAAGAGCTTTTCCGCCGGTGCGGACCTCAATTACATGAAGCGCATGGCGGACTTCGATTATGGCCATAACCTCGACGACGCTCGCGCCCTAGCGACCATGCTGCAGACTTTGAAGACGCTCCCCCACCCAACCGTAGCGCGCGTTCAAGGCAATGCTTTTGGCGGTGCCATCGGATTAATCAGCTGCTGCGACATAGCCATCGCCAGTGACGCAGCATTATTCGGGCTCACGGAAACACGCATCGGTTTAATCCCGGCGACCATCGGACCCCACGTGACGGAGGCCATCGGAGCCCGTTGGGCGAGACGTCTATTTCTGAGCGCGGAGCGCTTCGACGCCGCCCGCGCCCGGGAAATACAACTAATTCATGAGTATTGCGATGCCGCAGCGCTGGATCAGCGTGTAGACGACGTAGTGACAGCGCTGCTGCAAAATGGTCCGGAGGCAATGCGCGCGGCAAAAGTACTTGTCCGCGATATCACCGGCAAGCCCGTCGACCCGCAGATGATTGATGACACCAGTGCACGCATTGCTCATCTTCGTGTATCTAGCGAGGGACAAGAAGGCTTGCAGGCATTTCTCCACAAGCGTCCACCGAGTTGGGCCCCAGGGAGCAAAAAATAATGTTCAACAGAATCCTTATCGCCAACCGCGGTGAAATCGCCTGCCGCGTGATCCACACAGCCAGAGCACTTGGCATACGCACGGTCGCGGTTTACTCCGACGCCGACAGAAATGCGCTGCACGTGCAGCTGGCTGATCAGGCCGTGCACATCGGCGAATCAGCGGCGACACTGTCATATCTTGATCAAGACAAAATCCTCAAGGCGGCACAGGAAACCTCCAGCGAGGCTATACATCCAGGCTACGGGTTTCTGTCTGAAAACGCCGCTTTCGCCCGTGCATGTGACGCGGCAGGCATTGCATTCATCGGACCGAGTGCGTCAGCTATTGAGTCTATGGGGTCGAAGTCTCGCGCCAAGAGCATCATGGGAAAAGCGGGCGTACCGTTAATACCGGGCTACCACGGTGATGACCAGAGTGACGAAATTCTTCGTAGAGAAGCCGACGCAATGGGCTATCCCGTGTTACTCAAGGCCACCGCCGGCGGTGGCGGCAAGGGTATGCGCGCTGTGCACAGCTCAGGAGAGTTCACTGAGGCTCTGACTGCGGCGCGAAGGGAGTCCAGTGCAAGCTTCGGCGATGATCGCATGCTTATAGAGAAGTTAATTCAACGGCCGCGGCATGTGGAAGTACAGGTCTTTTGTGACGGGCACAGCAACGGTGTTTATCTGGCAGAACGAGATTGCTCGATTCAACGTCGCCATCAGAAAGTCATCGAGGAGGCGCCTGCACCGGGTCTCTCTGAGGACCTTAGACGCGCTATGGGTGAGGCTGCAGTGGATGCCGCTCGAGCCATCGACTATTTAGGCGCGGGTACCGTCGAGTTTTTGCTCGATGCCTCAGGACAGTTTTTCTTCATGGAAATGAATACGCGCCTGCAGGTCGAACATCCCGTGACCGAAATGATCACAGGTCAGGACCTTGTGGAGTGGCAACTTCGCGTCGCCGCCGGAGACCCTCTCCCCCTTAGCCAAAGCGACATCCGCATCGATGGTCACGCGATGGAAGCGCGTATTTATGCAGAGGACACAGAACAAGGCTTTCTTCCCTCTACGGGCGTTATCAACTATCTGCGATTGCCGCCGGAGGGTCCTTCTCTGCGTATCGATACGGGAGTAATCGAGGGCAGTGAGATCAGCCCCTACTACGACCCGATGATTGCAAAGCTTATCGTCCACGGCGACACCCGTGAAGAAGCCCGTCGCCGTTTAACCAGTGCGCTCAGTGCATTCCGCGTTGCCGGACCCGCCAGTAACATCGCGTTCCTGTACAACATTGCATCCCTGCCAGCCTTTGCGCACTGCGACCTCGACACGCATTTTATTGAACGTCATAACGAAGACCTGTTCCGGGCGCCCCCAGCGCAGAAGAATCGAGACCTGGCGGCTGCTGCTCTGTCGCTCCTGTCCCTCAGACAGAAGGCCAATCAAAGTCCCGGAAACGATCGCTTCTCACCCTGGGCGGATAGTCGGGGCTGGCGGATGAATACGCCGCATAGCCAACGCTTTGATGTGCTCTGCCATGGAGAGGAGTATCTCGTGGAGTTAGTGGATCGAGGTGAGTATCTCGAACTGCTGCTGGACGACGAAACGGCGACTATTCGCGGGAACCTTCAAGATGATGTCCTCATGCTGGAGCTCGATGGCCACCGCTACCGCGGGAGCTTTGCTCGAGAAGACGGCGAGTACACCGTGTTCTGGGACGATGGGGCGTTTCACTTTGCCGAGAAACAACTCACAGTTTTAGATTCCAGTGCAGCAGCCGCTGGCGACAGTGATTTTGGCGCGCCCATGCATGGAACCGTCGTAGCGCTCCTCGTCGAGCCAGGAACCGACGTCAGTGCTGGCGATCCTGTTGTCGTGATAGAGGCAATGAAGATGGAGCAAACCCTCCGAGCGCCCTCGCCGGGTAAAGTGAAGGGATTCCGATTTAATCCAGGCGACCTTGTCGACCGCGGCGCAAGCTTGGTCGATTTCGAAGCCGAGAGTGCGCAATGACTCCATCATTTGCATACCCCAATTCTGTTTCCATTGTGGAAGTCGGCCCCCGGGACGGACTTCAAAACGAAAGCGCGCCTCTATCTACGCAAGACAAGATTGAACTGGTAGAAGGTCTGGCTAACACGGGACTTCGCTACATAGAGACGGGCAGCTTTGTAAATCCTCGCTGGATTCCACAAATGGCGGATAGCGGGGAAGTTTTCCAGGGGGTATCACGTTTACCCAACGTCACCTACGCAGCCCTCACGCCGAACATGAAAGGCTTTGAGCGAGCCATGGAGTCGGGCGCCGGCGAAGTTGCGGTGTTTGCCGCGGCCTCAGAGTCCTTTTCTCAGCGCAACATCAATTGCTCCATTAGCGAGAGTATCGACCGCTTCCGTCCGGTGATGGAGGCAGCCGCCGCGGCCGGCATCGCCGTACGGGGCTACGTATCCTGTGTACTGGGCTGCCCCTACGAAGGCGAGATAGAACCTAAAGCAGTGCTTCAGGTATCCCGGGCACTGCTGGATATGGGCTGCTACGAAGTTTCCCTGGGAGACACTATTGGCACCGGAACACCGGGATCCATGGATCGCTTGTTGAACGTGCTTGCTCCCGCTCTCTCTCCCGACAAGCTCGCACTGCACTGTCACAACAGCTACGGACAGGCTCTCGCAAATATCCTGGTAGGCCTGCAGCACGGCATCAGACGCATCGACAGTTCCGTTGCTGGGCTTGGCGGCTGCCCCTACGCAACAGGCGCAAGTGGAAACGTTGCCACCGAGGACGTTGTTTATATGCTTCATGGTTTGGGTATAGAAACCGGCGTCGATCTCGACGCTCTTATCGCGGTAGGGGCCGCTTGTTGTGAAAAACTGGAAAGAAGTACACATTCAGCCGTAGCACAGGCGCGGGCCGCTTAAGCGCCGACATACTATATTGCAATGGCTCTGTGTTAACGTTTCTGGCGTGATCACGCATCCGGATACAGACCCGCTCAAACTCCGTAACCTGGCGGCGATTCTCGCCGCTATGTCGGGAGCGAGCCAGTGCCTTTCACTGTGGCTTTTACCCACCACCCCCACGCTGCTAATCATTGCCCTTATGGGCACTTTTTACCTTGTCCTTGGTCTGGGGCTTTTTGGTATATCGCGGTTTTCTCTATTTCTCGCTATCACTCTACTCCCTCTTCGCGGTTGGTTTGGACTCTATCCCTTGGATATACCCGCATGGGAGCTTTTGCGCGTTGCCTCCGACATTACGATAGCCCTGCTTTGCGTTCCTCCGCTTTGGGCGTCACTACACCCACATCATCAGAAGATTGAACCCGGCATGCGAGTCCACGCTGACAACTCCGATATGCTGGAGCCTGATAAATCCGGAGTGGATAATGCCTGATCCGTTGTTAATCATCGTCGCATTGCTATGCGGCATGGCGAGCAGAGCCGTCGGGATGCCAGCGCTTATTGGTTATCTTGCCGCTGGCTTTGTACTCCACGAGCTCAACGTTGATGGCGGCGAGATGCTAGAAACGCTGTCAGAGATGGGCATCACGCTTCTACTTTTCAGTATTGGCCTAAAACTGCAAATCCGGGATCTGTTACTGCCACGCATTTGGGGGACGACCGTCGTCCATATGCTGATTACACAGCTTGCCGTTCTTGGTGTGCTTAGTCTCGCGCAGCACCTACTGCCAAGCCTAGGGCTTTCCATCACGGTTAACTTGATCATTGCCTTTGCTTTCAGCTTTTCCAGTACGGTTTTCGTTATTCAGATCATGCAGGAACGGGGGGAGATGGCATCCAGACATGCCAACCTCGCTATCGGCGTGTTGATCATTCAGGATCTGGCGGCGGTGCTGTTTCTCGCCGCATCCACGGGCAAAGTGCCTGAACTATCTGCACTTTGGCTCCTCCTTCTTCTGCCCGCCCGACGTCCAATTCTGCGATTGCTAAGCCTCGCGGGTCACGGAGAGTTGTTCACGCTCGCAGGCTTTGCCCTAGCGATCCTTGGTGCGCAAATGTTTGACAGCGTGGGAATAAAAGGCGATCTGGGAGCGCTACTGATCGGCGTGTTACTGGCAGGCGAACAAAAAGGTAAGGAGCTGGCGAGGAACCTTTTGTACTTCAAGGATCTCTTCCTCGTGGGCTTCTTTTTGTCCATAGGATTAAGCGGCTGGCCGTCGCCCAGCCTGATGATCCTCGCCATGATCCTGGGTGGTATGGCCTTACTGAAACCACTGCTCTATTTCCCCCTGTTCACGCGATTTCACGTTGCTCCGCGGACCGCCCTCCTCGCGTCGAATAGTTTGGCGAACCACAGCGAGTTTGGTCTTATCGTTATCGCTGTGGCAGCATCTCAGGGCTGGGTAGGGCCAGAGTGGAGTGGCGCTATGTCTATCGCCATAGCCGTGAGCTTTGTTGTTTCCTCGCCCCTCAATCATCTGTCGCATAGTTTGTATCGACGACATCGCTTGCGCCTGCTTCGTCACGAATCCCCCATGGTCCGCGCCCAGCGCCCAGACACTCGCGATGTCAGAGTCTTGATACTCGGAATGGGAAACATTGGCACCGGAGCCTACGAGGCGATTGCGCGAAGTTATGGACGCCAAGCCTTGGGTATAGACGATAACGATCGCAAACTTGCGCAACATATGGCTATGCATCGACGCGTTGCCGCGGCCGACGCAAGTGATCCGGATTTCTGGCACCGCATTGCCTTGGATGAACTGGAATTGGTAATGCTGGCTCTCACGAACCATCAGGAGAATATGCTGGTGGCGGACCTCCTTCGAGAGATGGGCTACGAGGGACGTATTGCGGCAGTAGTGCGCTTTGACGAAGAGGCTACCGCCCTTGAGGCCAAGGGTATCTCAGCGTTCAATCTCTATGCTCAGGCGGGAGAAGGCTTTGCCGCTCACGCTGCGCGGGGCTTACGAGAAAGAAGGCAAGACGGCCGTGGTGACGAAGAGGCCCCAGAAGAGAATACGTAAGCCGTATCTAGCCTTTCCTTAGCGCACAAGTTAGCGTTAGCGGCGGCATAAGAATCCGCTTAACCCTCTAATGCCTGATTTCCCAATCGGTTCTCGAGGCTTCCCCGAAGCCAAAACATAGTGAAGACAAATACTAGATTAAGGGTCAGATACGCAGCGCTAGCATTCGCAAAGCTGCCACCTGCCAGACCCAGCCGTAGACCCAAAAAAACTGCAAGATAACCGCATACCACTCTAAGCAGGTCCAGCGCGAAGCTGGTTTTAGGTGCGCCGCCCTCTAACCAGTGCGCGGTGCACACCGTCGTCCAGAGCATTGCCATCACCAGCACTACGCCAACGGTGTAACTTTCAATAACCCCGGCTTGAAGGTATCCAAGCAATGCGACCACGGCCACCAATTGAAAAAGCGCATAGGCCCTCACCAAGCTATGGGTGGGAGGATCAAAGCGTTCGAATTCTTCCAGAGACGACTTCTTCCTTGGATAGTCAGTCTCCACATCCGCTGGTCTCCAACCATTGGGTGCGATCCACACATAGAATTTGTCGCGCCAACGCTTTGCTCTCCAGCTATCGCGAAACATATCAATATAAATATGGCTTAGAGCGCGAAGAGGGTTAAAACTACGCAGGGCACCTCGGATGCCGTACACCGGGGGATCCTCATCAAGCTCTTCCTGAAAGGTGCCAAAGATGCGATCCCACAGGATAAAAAGACCACCATAGTTACGATCAAGATAGCGATCATTTTGCGCGTGATGGACACGATGGTTAGACGGAGTCACAAAAATCCATTCATACCAGCCAAGTTTGCCCACATGTTCTGTATGTACCCAAAATTGATAAATGAGGTTGAGAGAACCAACAGTAACAATCACTTCCGCCGGCACTCCCAGGGCAAACATGGGTAAATAGAAAATCCACCCGAGCAGGAACCCCGTGCTGGTTTGCCGCAGAGCCGTAGAAAGGTTGTAGTCCTCGCTCTGATGGTGAGCGACGTGGGCTGCCCACAAAATAGTCCGCTCATGGCCCATACGATGCAGCCAGTAATAACAAAAATCGTAGAGAATCGTGGCCAAAACCCAGGTCCAAACGCTTTGGCTGCTCATCAGGGAAAGAGAAAAATACTCAGTAGTGAGGTAATAAAAATATCCACCAAGACCTAAGGTAATGAATTTTCTTGCCTGACTGAGTGTTCCCAGAAACAGACTGCCTACGGCATCGTTCACACGGTAGGTGTTCCGGCCCACGCGAAAGCCCCAGACCAACTCAAACACCATGGCTAGAATAAAGAGGGGAACGGCGTAAACAACTAGGTCCATGGCGCAGAAGTCAACTCGGCGGACGCGCTTAAGCGTCGAGGTCCGGAATCATGTCATCCTTTAAAAGAGCGATAGTATCTTTGAGGCGTAGCTTCTCTTTCTTCAGCCGCTGCAAAAGAATCTGATTCTGATAGGGATAGAGCTGCATTTCCGCGATCCGAGTATCCAAGGCACGGTGACGGGTTTGCAGCTGTAAAAGCCGCATCGCCGGCGTTAAGACCTCGTTTGCGGCTTCTGCGTCAGCGTCTGGTTCTTTGCCCGGTGGCCAGTTCATGAGCTGGATTTCTCGCCTTGAATCGCTCTACGAAGAGAGTACGAACGATAACCGCGCCCTCGCTCGCAAACAAGACCTCTGTGCCCCCTTGAAGCACTCAACGAACGCATTCCAACAAGCCATCCCACAAAGGGGCTGAGGCGTCGCCTACGGCAATAAAATTGGGACTGAGTAGACTATCTCGAGCGTTGTAGAGAAGCGGAGCCCCATCCATACCGAATACGGCGCCTCCCGCTGCACTGACCAGGGCGTCTCCCGCGGCCACATCCCACTCACTACAGAGTGAAAACCTCGGATAACAGTCGCCGCGACCAGTAGCTAGATCACAAAACTTCAGTGCACTGCCGCTGTTCTTGCGGGACAGCGCATGAGTGTTGGACAAATAGGCAATACAACTCTCAAGACGAGGGTTTTTGTGTCGCTTACTCGCCAACAGCACCATGTCATCGGCAGGGAGCTTACGCACGCTTAGTTGTTCAGCCCGCCAGTCATTAGACTCGAGCTGCAGTTGCCAAGCCCCCTCCCCAACTATGCCAAGGCTGGCTCTTTGAAAAAGCGGTTCGTAAATAAGACCCAGTGTCGGGCGCTGGGACTCTATCAAAGCTATGTTGATAGTGAATTCGCCCGTCCTCTCAAGGAACTCGCGGGTGCCGTCCAAGGGATCAACCATCCAGAACGTGTCCCAGTGGTGCCGATCCGCTATCTCACTACTGTCACACTCCTCGGACAACAAGGGCAACTCGGGGCGCAGGGCGTGTAAGCCCTCACTAAGGATTTCGTGGGAAGCCAAATCGGCCTTGGTTAGCGGTGTCTGGTCTTCTTTGCTACTTAACAGACCCGAGCGGGCTTCGTCGTAATAGCACTGAAGGATGCTGTCAGATGCCCTGTGACAGAGATCGAGAAGGCTCCCAATTTCCTTTCGAGACAAGATTGGGTGCCCACGGAATTGCATAAACGCTACTATATCATCCAGCGAGGATTGACTGGCCTAACATTCGCCCGGTGCTATTGGATATGGATGGCACCCTGCTGGACCTACATTATGATAACCATTTCTGGATGGAGTATCTCCCGCGCGCCTATGCGCAGGAACGAGGCATAGCAGAAGACGAGGCCATCGCGCAGATACACAGTGGCTTTGCGTCGGTTCGCGGCTCCCTGCCCTGGTACTGCCTCGACCACTGGTCTCGTGAGCTGGGTATGGATATTCCCAGCCTTAAGCGCGAGCTCAAACATATGATCCGAGTGCGCCCCTACTCGCTGGAGTTTCTTCGGTGGCTCCGGTCGCAACCCGTGGACGTACTATTGGTTACCAACGCCCACCGTGAAACGCTGAATATCAAGATGGCAGAGGTAGATATCACGGAGTGGTTCGATCATATCGTGGTGTCTCACGATCTCGACGCGCCAAAGGAACACCAGGTGTTCTGGGAGCGTCTGCAGAAACTTCACCCCTTTGACCCCAAAACAACGCTCTTTATCGATGATACAGAGTCCGTATTGGACGCAGCCAAAACCTATGGCATACGGCATCTACTTACGCTATTGCAGCCTGATAGCTCGCAGCAAAAACGTATTGATACCCGCTTTCCGGGTATACATCACTTCGACGAAATCATGCCATCCTCGCTTCCATGAACTCCGAATCAATGGAAAAACTGCGAGTCGACAAATGGCTCTGGGCGGCACGCTTCTTTAAGACACGAAGCCTTGCTAAACAAGCCATCGAAGGAGGCAAAGTACAGTTAGGGGGCCAGCGGGTAAAAGTTTCAAGGGAGATCGGCATCGGCGATCAGCTGCGCATCCGACAAGGCTGGGACGAACGCGACATAGTCGTGATCCAGCTCAGCGATCAACGGAGAGGCGCGCCCGAAGCGCAAGCATTGTATGAGGAGACCGAGGCGAGCATTGCGCGGCGCGAACAGTCAGCCCAAGCACGAAAACTCGC
>NZ_JBGCFU010000047.1:0-24137 GCF_045107095.1 Congregibacter sp.
TCTGGAAGGAGTTCAAAGACGCTCCCGAAGGCACGTCCATGATGATCACCGCGATGTTTGCGCTGTTCTTCGTGGGCCTTGGGTTGATTGTCTACTCCCGATAGCAGGTTTAACGTAATTCGAAAGCAATCGCCGCACCCCTGGCAGTGGTGCGGCGCTTCTGCATAATTTCCGAACCCTTCAGTAAGCCTCTGCCCCAATCCCACCGGTAACAATCGCAATACCTGCACTACAACCCAAACGGCTAGCCCCTGCGTTCAGCATGGCTACCGCAGTTTCTCGATCACGAATGCCTCCCGATGCCTTGACGCCTATGTCCGGGCCCACAACGCTGCGCATTAGCGCAATATCTTCGGTAGTGGCGCCGCCGGTGCTGAAACCTGTGGATGTTTTTACGAATGCCACGCCAAGGTCGCGGCAAATCTCGCAGGCTAATCGTTTATGTGAATCTGTCAGTAAGCAGGTCTCAAGGATCACTTTAAGGGGAACGTCTGCGCAGCTGGCAAGAATTTCTGCGATGCCCGCTTGCACGGCCTCCCAGTTACCTTCCAGTGCCTCACCGATGGACATCACCATATCGATTTCTTGAGCACCGGCATCGATAGCGATCTGTACTTCAGCCGCTGTAGCGCCGGGTAGTGACGCGCCGAGGGGGAATCCAACTACTGAGCAGGTCTTTACGGCGCTGCCTTCGAGGCGCTCGGCAACTTTTGGTACCCATAGGCTGTTGACACAAACCGCGGCAAATTTATGTTCAAGAGCCTCATTACATATACGATCGATATCGACGGCACGAGCTTCTGGTTTCAGCAAGGTGTGATCGATGGCTGCTGCGATAGTCGCATTGTCATAGTTGTCCATAGAATGGGGCCCTGATGCAGTCGAATTTAAGGTCGGTTAGGCTACACTGTCGCGCATTGAATAAGAACGGAAGGACTCCTATGAAAATTGCTGTTATCGGCTCCTGCATGGTCGATCTAATTGCCTATACCGACACTGTGCCGAAGGCGGGTGAAACGCTGGTGGCGAATGAATTCGCCATGGGCTGCGGTGGAAAGGGCGCAAACCAGGCGGTAGCCGCCTCCAAGCTTGGCGCAGACGTTTTGATGATGGGTCGCGTGGGTGATGACGCTTTTGCCGACAAGACCCTCGCTAACTTTCAGGAATACGGGGTCAGTATTGAGCACGTAACCAAAGTGCCTGGCGTTTCCAGCGGCGTTGCTCCCATATGGGTCGACGCGGATTCTCAGAATCGGATTTTGATCATTCCTGGCGCCAACATGCATTTGCTGCCATCAGACATTGATGCCGCTGCCGATCAACTTAAGCAGTGCAGCATGATTATTCTACAGCTGGAGATTCCGCTGGAGACTGTGTACGCGGCAATCGAGTTTGGTAATAGCAATGGAATTCCCGTGCTCTTGAATCCGGCTCCCGCGAGCACTGAGCTGGATATCGACTACGCCTGTCGATGTGACTACTTCGTGCCGAATGAGACAGAGCTCGAGATTCTCACAGGGATGCCGGTGGAGAATGAAGATCAAATCGCGGCAGCAGCAAGCTCCCTGTTAGCTAAGGGACTAAAGAACCTTATCGTGACTCTCGGTGAAAAAGGCGCCCTATGGATGCACGGCGACGAGCGCACGCACGTCACAGCGCCCACCGTAAGTGCGGTAGATACAACGGGCGCCGGCGATGGCTTTATCGGCTGCTTTGCGGCCCAACTTGCCGCAGGTGCCGACGTCGAAACGGCCTTGGGCCGGGCAGTCAGTTATGCCTCTCACAGCGTCACGGGTAAAGGAACGCAAACGTCCTATGCTACGGCTGATGAGTTTGCCCAGTGGCAGAGCTAGTTGTTATCGCACGGTGATTGGAGTACCACTCACAGCAACCCAAATCATGAAAGCAACGAGATACACGAGAGAGAACCCGATGAAATTCTTATCAAAAACTGCCGTCGCGCTAACGAGCGTTGCCCTCCTTTCGAGTGCGAGCCAGTTCGCCGCTGCGGATTGGGAACTTGATGGTGAGCGCTCTACCGTGCAGTTTATGTCCGTGAAGAACGCCAGCGTAGCTGAGCTGCATCACTTCCGGTCTATTACCGGCGGTATCAGTGACACTGGGGCTGCACAGGTTGCTCTGGATCTCGACAGCGTCGAAACATTGGTACCAATCCGTAATCAGCGGATGCGCGAGTTGCTGTTTGAGACGGTGCGTTTTCCCGCCGCAATGTTAAGAGCCGAAGTGCCCGAATCACTGAGTGCCTTGCCCATCGGCGAAACACGTGACACTGCGATAGAGGTCGAAGTCGACCTTCACGGAGCCAAGCAATCTTACATCGCTGAAGTGTTGGTTACGCGCCTTAGTGACGGCGGTTTGCAGGTTGTGATCAGTGAGCCGCTAGTGGTTAAGGCCGCGGACTTTGGGCTTGATGGGGGTATCGAAATTCTCCGCGAGGTCGCAGGCCTCCAAAGTATCAGCACCGCAGTACCCGTCTCCGGGCAATTGGTGTTTGTACCAGAGACGGATTAAGCCCAAGTCTTTAGCTTAGAACTCTTGTCCTAGAGCTTCAGGCCCAGGCTGGCAGCTAATTGCTGATAGTTCGGGTTTCGAGGAGCCAGAGCTATCAGTTTCTTCGCGTAGCGTCTGGCATTGTCTGTGTTACCGCTTTCGGCGCTGTAGTTTACGAGAGCCAATAGAACTTGCTCGTCGGCAGGAAGAGCGGCGTGGAGCCGTCGCAAAGTGTTCAGCGATCCGGCGATGTCTCCAAAGTCGTGTTGGGCTACTCCGTAAACAAAGCGGTGACGCGACCCGACGGTCTCCACAACAGCAGCTTTAGCGAGCCATTCCAGTGCGCTATCTCGACGCCCTGCTCGCGCTTCCAGTAAACCCAGAGCATGCATTGCGTCTCCGCTCTCGGGGTTCACCTTAAGAGCCAACTCGAGCTGCTCCTTAGCCTCAGCTTCTCGGCTTTGGCCGCGCAGCAAATCAGCGAGGTTTAGATAGGCGGACATGAGCTGGGGGTTCAGAGCCAGTGCTTCTCTATAAGCGGATTCAGCTGCAGGGAAGTCGCCTCGCGTCGCATTGAATATCCCCAGCTGCATGTTGATCGCCGGCATATCCAGATGCTGCTTTTGCATTGCTTTGTATTCGTCGAAGAGAGCCAACAGAGACTTTTGACGAGCGCCATCAAGCTCACTTAACGGGACTGCCGCCAGGCTCATGGCAACTTCCATGCGAACACCGGTTACAGGATCCTTAATCAATGGTGCGAGGGCAAGGTAACGCCGGGCTACGGGTAGCTGCTGCATGGCCCTCACAGCAGAAATACGCAGGAGTGGGTCGTCCGCTATGAGTAAGCCTTGAGCAATTTGCAGGGCTCCCTGGGCACCACTTGAGGAGACCTGCTCTAGCGCTGTTGCACGCCAGATCGGGGAAGCACTCTCATCGTTGGCAAGCGCCATTAAGCTTGGCACTGCGCGGCTATCGCCTCTCTGAAGCGCTGCCATCGCTACCGCAGGGTGGTCGCCGGTGCTGCCGAAGTCGGTGCCCCAGTCCCTAAGTGCGTCCAGTGCCCATTGCGACGACTGGTCATCGTGACACTCGGTGCAGGCGTTGGGTGTGCCTATCATCACACTGAGATCTGGCCGCGGTATGCGCATGGAGTGATCCCGCCGATCATCTACACCCATATAGGTCTGCGCTGGCATATGACAGCTTACGCACTGTGCACCCGCAGTACCGGCTGGGTGATTGTGATGCTGACTTGAGTCGAACACATCAGCTTTGTGACATTGGGCACAAACGCCGTTACCTTCCGCACGCAGTTGATTGGAATGAGGCTCGTGGCAGTTTGCGCAGACAACACCTGCCTGAGACATTTTGCTTTGCATGAATGACCCGTAAACGTAGACCTCGTCCAGAATCTGTCCGTCGTGGTGATACAGGGGTTGCCCCAGCAGCGAGAGGCGGTGTGTATCCGACAAGGGTTTGCCGTGCTCATAACTACCCAGCGTTCCTCGCCGCGCGTGACAACGACCACAGCTATCGACTTGCTGTTGATCGTTGAGGGTCGTTTTGCGCCGCGCGATGGATTCTCCATCGGGAAAATACCATTGCCCTCGCGCGCTTAAGTCGGTTTGAAGTCCCGTGGGATTCGTGCCGCCGAGTGCTCCTGACTGTGCCAGAGAGATGTGTTGGCTACCGGGTCCGTGACAAGCCTCGCAGCCGACGTCTTCCTCATAGAACTTCGTGGCGAATTTTCGTGTATTCCCGTCGTAGTTTTTTTGCACATCAGTACTGTGACATTCGGCGCAGCGGGTGTTCCAGTTGAGATAAGGGCCGGTCCAGTGCAAAGGGTCGTCGTATAGAATCTCCTCATCAGGAAACAGGTGATACCAGCGCTGACCGCCGGCTTTGGCGTCCCGTGTGTCCCAAGCGACGGCTAAGGCTTGAAGTCGACCATCTTCCATAGGCAGCAGATACTGTTGAAGGGGGTCTACGCCGAAAACCCAGGCCACGGGATATTCTGTAATTTGGCCATCCGGTCCATCGGTACGCACGAAGTAGTCGCCATTGCGCGTAAGAAACTGGGTTTCTACCCCAAAGTATTCAAAGCTGGCATCGTTAAAGTCACCTAACACTGTTTCCGGCGTGGGTTTCTGCATTGCAAGATCGTGGTGTGAGCCTTGCCACTTTGCATGCTCGCCTTGATGGCAGCCGGAGCACTCCGCAGTGCCGACAAAGCTTGGATCGTTGGGCTCTGCAGCCCCGGCAGTGACGCTCACGAGGGGCAGTACAGCGAGAGACAGTGCCAGTAAGAGAGTAAAAAGGGCGCCCATCAATGGCATAACACCTGAATAGCCAAAAGTACCCGAGCTCTTATTGAGAGTCGTGAGGATATTGTCGGGGCCGCCATGAGCGGGTGCTAAGAAACAGAAAATTTTCATCCCTGCATGGTAACGCAAACTGCGCCTCCCTCTCGCGGGATATAGACAGCTCCTCGCTTAGGTTCGTAGACTCTCCCCCGTCATTCTTTATCGGGAATCAGTTCGTGAAAATTGGAATTTTAAAGACGGATGCCGTGCGTGAAGAGTGGGTTGATGACTTTGGCGAGTATCCCGATATGTTTGCCTCCTTATTAGGCAGCCGGGATTCTGATTTAGAGTTTGTCACTTTCGATGTTCGTATGGGTGAGTATCCCGAAGACATAGATAACTGTGATGCCTACCTGATGACCGGTAGTCGACACAGTGTTTATGACGATTTGCCTTGGATAGAGCCACTTAAGAGCTTTGTTCGTGATCTGGATCAGCGTCGCAAAAAGCTTGTGGGGATTTGTTTTGGACATCAACTTATCGCCCAAGCTCTGGGTGGTCGCACAGAAAAGGCCGCCGCTGGTTGGGGAGTTGGTATACACCACCATCGGTTTTCCCGACGGGCGAGTTGGTTTGACGAGGGAGACCTGGAGTTTCCTATTCTGGTGACGCATCAAGATCAGGTGACCGAGAACGCAAAAGGCGCAGAGGTTTTAGCAAGCAGTGATTTTTGTCCGAATGCGGTATGCCAGATTGGCGATCACATACTGACAATGCAGGGACATCCGGAGTTCGTGAACGACTACTCTCGAGCAATCATGGAATTTCGCCGAGAGATTATCAGCGAACCTGTCTACCATTCTGGAGTTGCGTCTCTATCAGAGCAACCGGCAACAGACCGGATGGCGCATTGGATACTGCGTTTTTTAAAAGACTAGATGTGCCCCTTTGGCAGGGAGCCCCTAGTTCAGGGAGTATCCCCACCTCTGACCTTTGCTTGCATGGCGTCGAGGTACTCATCCAGCTCGGCATCATTAGAGAACACCGCCATATCGGGCAGTGCCTGCAGTATCTCGAACACTTTCGCAATCTGCGGTTGACGGTTTGCGACAGCAAGACTGCGCCCGGCGCTCTTTAGTTGCTTTGCAGCCTTGAAAATTACGCGCAGTCCCGCTGAGCTCACGTAATCCAGAGCCTGCATATCGAGGAGCACCATCTGCCAGTCGCCCGCGATAGCATCCGCCAGAGTGTCTTCAAAACCCGGCGCTGTGTCGGTGTTTAGGCCTCCGATCATACTCACTCGCAGAAGTGACTTAGCGTGATCTTCGTGGAGTTGGGTATCCAGGTTCATGGTTTATTCTCCGGTGGCGGGGCCCGTCTCTGGGCCAAAGGCAGGCAGATCTAATCGTAGGCGAAGTATATTGCGACCTTCTTGTCGCTGATAGGACTGGCGACTGGTGAGCTGCGTGATCAAGTGTAGCCCTAAACCGCCAATACTGGCGTCTTCAGTGCTCTCGCCCAGTGCTGAGCGTTGCGCTTCCTCAAGGGGGTTATAGGCGTGGCCAGGATCAACGCACTCTAACTCTACGCGATCGATAAAACGCTCAAGGCCAAGACTCATCGTGGCCTTATCCTCGGTGCGAGCGTGGTCTCGAATATTGCAAACAACTTCTTCAAGCACCAACTGCATGTCGTGGAGCGCGTCGATTGGAAGTCCTTGGGCCTGCCATTGCTCCTCCAGCCATCGAGCCGCGTTTCCGGCGAGGCTATTGTCGATTGCCAGGCTGCTGCGCTCTGCCTGGAGTGGCGCTCGCCGTTGTCCGGGGACTTCGAGAAGCATAAGGGACATGTCGTCAAACTGCGGCGCGCCGGCGGCAAACTCATCTACCGATGCAAAAATCGCCTCGCCCGTCTCATGGAGTGGCAGGTTATCGGCTTGAGTCAAGAGATCGGAAAAACGCGTTTCGCCCAATAGCTCATCGTCCGGGTTTTGCGCCTCATCAAAGCCGTCGGTGTAGATCACCAGACGGTCATCACTCTGAAGCTGCAGTCGATTGACTGGAAAGCTCAGGCCCTCCTGAAGCCCCAAGGCCGGGCCTCGGTCTTGTTCGACAGCGTGGGGCTGTCCTTCTCGAAGCAGAATGGGGGCGCTATGCCCGGCGCTGGCATAACGAAGTTCGAGAGTGTTCAGGTCCAGTACGCCGATAAACAGGGTCAGGAACATGCAGTTATCGTTGTCTCTTGTCAGACCCTCGTTGAGCTGCCCAAGAGCAATTTCCGGTGGGACTGTGCCTGGCTGCACTTCCCATTGCTGAATGAGACTAATTGCCCTTGCCATGAACAAGGCGGCGGGTACGCCTTTGTCAGAGACATCGCCAATGCAAATCAGTAGCCGTCGTCCTGTTTGATGAAAGGAGTAGAGATCTCCCCCGACAGCGCGCGCAGGGCGCACACGAGCCCACAGCGTAAGTGCGTCGTCGTCGAGTTCGGCCTGACCACCCTGAGGCAACATAGCCATTTGAATTTCGCGCGCGGCGCTAAGCTCACCGTCCATACGGCTGCGCTGAGCGGCTGCGGACTCCAGATCTTTGATGTAATGACCTAAATCCTGGCGCATGGAGTCAAACGCATTGACCAATTGGCCAACTTCATCATCACCATGTGTCTCAGGTAGCGCGACGTCCAGCTCTCCTTTTGCAATGGACTTGCTTGCGTCCGACAGCGCCAGAAGGGGTGCGGTGAGGCGCCTCGCCACCACTATCACCACCAGCGCCATAAGAATCAGCATGCCCGTACCGACAAACAGTACGCGCGTTTGGTAGTCACGAAGGGGACGTAAAAGGGTGTCTTCTGAATAGACGATACCCACGGACCAATGGCTGCCCTTGGCGTCCGCTATGCGCAATTGGCACAGCGCATCACTGCCGGGGCAGCGGACCGAGGCGCGCAAGGAACCGCTTTCAGTGGTCTGAAGCCAGCTCTGCCAGTCGCTCACACTGTCGCTCACCAGCACTTCGGAAATGGGTTCACTGATGACCTCATCCTCAGGAGCGCCTATTAAGGTGCCTCGAGAGGTGAGTAGAAATCCAAAACCGCTTTTGTCGATGCGTAAATCGTCCAGGTAGTCATCAAGATCTGAGAGTCGCAGGTCTATAGTGGCGACACCGATGAATCTCTGCTGGCTACTGCGGTTTGTGCGGTACAAGGGGGCCGAGAATGTCGTCAGCTCTACTTTTGCTCCGGTGGCTTCAAAGTAGGGCTCTACCCAAGCGGCATGTCCTAAATCTCTGACGTCTGCAAACCAGGGTTCTTCCCAATAGGGCGTCTCTGCCTCTGCCAGATCCGTGCGTATCAGGCGGCCGCGATTACGATAAAAGTAGGGCGCTAAGCCTTTTGCTGAACCTGTGTATGTTGGGTCCAGAGCAATGGTCGCGGCAAAAATGTTCGGATTACTGTCAACCACGCCCCGCAGTACGGTATCCATTCGTGCTTCATCGGGAACTTCGTCTATCGCCTCCCCAAGAAAGCGCACAGACGCTTCCAGACCTGTTGTGAGCTCCTGAATACGTAGAACGGCACTGGAAACAGAATTGCGGGCGCCCTCTTCCAGGCTCCTTACAATTTGCGCTCTCGAAATCTGGTAGTCAACGAAGAGGCCGCTCGCAATCACGGCAGCCGCTACCAGTGTTACTGGCACCACCAGCCGCGTTGTGAAGGAGCGACTCACTAGGCTGACTTACCAGCTACCGGTATTCGGCATGGATGCCCAGGGCTCCTGAGGGGCGAGAGACTCGCCCGCTTGTAGTAGTTCGATAGAAATTCCATCCGGCGAGCGTACAAAGGCCATGTGACCATCTCTAGGGGGGCGATTGATGGTCACTCCGCCGTCCATGAGCTGTTGGCAGGTCGCGTAGATATCGTCTACGCGATAGGCAAGGTGCCCAAAGTTTCTCCCACCATCGTACTCCTCCGGATCCCAGTTATGGGTTATCTCGACCATGGGCACGTTAGACTCGCCAGAACTCGCAACGTCGCCCGGCGCAGCCAGAAAGACCAGGGTAAAGCGTCCCTGCTCGCTGTCGTAGCGGCTGGTTTCTACAAGCCCCAGCTTGTTGCAATAGAAATCCAGCGTCTCTGTGAGATCCCGAGCGCGAACCATGGTGTGCAGGTACTGCATGATGATTATCCGTTAGGTTGGGAGCCTCGATACTAGGCAGCTCCCCGCTCGGCGGCAAGTAGGATCTGCCCATCGGCCCTAGAGGATTAATTTCAGAGTCGGGCAGACATGGTATTGGCAGTTTGCTTGTGTAGAATGTGCCGCCCTTTTGCCGGATATTCGTATTTATGTGGTTCAAAAATCTGCGGGCCTACCGCATGACTCGCGGTCTTGAGTTCTCTGCAGAGCAACTTGAAGAGAAGCTATCCGGTCACGGCTTCAGGCCCTGCACTCCGGCACAACCTCTATCAGTAGGCTGGGTTCCAGCCCTCGGAGAAGGGGCTGAACTACTGGTGCATTCCGCCGATGGACGCTTGATGCTGTGCCTGCGAAGAGAAGAGAAGATTCTTCCCCCCTCAGTCGTGCGAGACCTGGTTAAAGAGCGCGTCGAAGCGATCGAAGCTCAACAGGGACGCAAGGTCTACCGTAAAGAAAAACTGTCGCTGAAGGATGAAGTAGTGCAAGACTGCATGCCTCGCGCCTTTAGCCGTCATGCAGAGCTACGCCTTATTATCGATCCTCAGGCGCGTTGGGTGCTTGTGGACTCTGCCAGCGCATCCCGTGCCGAAGAAGCGCTAAATCTGTTGCGCGAATGCGTCGGAAGTTTTCCTGTACTCCTGCCTCAGACTGCCCATGCGCCCGCGGCCGCCATGACTAGCTGGCTGGCTAACTCCAGCTTGCCTGAAGACCTGCAGGCCAGAGAAGAGTGCGAACTTCGCGATATGGGCGAGCAGGCGGCGGTGATACGCTGTAAAGGACTGGACCTATACAGCGATGAGGTACGACAGCACCTTCAAGGCACTACTCAGGTCGTGCGTCTGGCCCTTGGTTGGAACGAGCAGCTGCAGTTTGTACTTGGGGACGACCTTTGCCTGCGACGCCTCAAGTTTTCGGATGTGCTGGTGAAGGAGAACGATGAGCTTATGGATGAAGACCGACTTGCCAGATTCGATGCGGACTTTGCGCTTATGGCGCCTGCGTTAACGGCGATTCAGGATCGCCTTATTGCGCTCTTCGGTGGTGAAGACAACGGCTAAGTCATGACATCGCGGGCCGACACCTCGGATTACGCCCGCCTTTTTCTTGCAGACACCCCGCTGCTTGATACTCGTGCACCGGTAGAGTTTGCTGCGGGTGCTTTTCCCTCTGCGCACAGCTTGCCTCTCATGAGCGACACAGAGCGCGCCGCGGTAGGCACCTGTTACAAGGAGCAAGGCCAGGAAGCCGCGATAACCCTGGGCCATGAGTTGGTATCAGGCGATCTTCGTGAGCAGCGGATGGCTAGCTGGAAGCAGTTCGCCAGTGATCACCCGGAG
Source organism: Congregibacter sp. (assembly GCF_045107095.1). Classification (GTDB taxonomy): domain Bacteria; phylum Pseudomonadota; class Gammaproteobacteria; order Pseudomonadales; family Halieaceae; genus Congregibacter. Next base: position 10,350 of record NZ_JBGCFU010000047.1, read on the forward strand.
GGCTATCTCTATTGCTTTCGCGGGGGCCTGCGCTCTCAGTTAGTACAGCAATGGCTCAAAGATGCCGGCGTGGACTATCCGCGAATTACCGGCGGCTACAAGGCCATGCGGCGGTTCCTCATCGATACTCTGGACGCTCTGGCCAAAGAGGCAGAGTTCATTTTGGTAGGTGGAGCAACGGGCACTGGTAAGACCCGACTGATTCAAGATTTCCCTCGCGCCATTGACCTGGAAGGGCTCGCACACCATCGCGGTTCGGCTTTTGGTCGCCTCTTAGAAGAGCAACCTACGCAAATCGATTTTGAGAACGCTTTGGCTATCGCACTGTTAAAGCTCTCTCAGGGTGAAGGCCCTATCGTTCTTGAGGACGAGGGCCAGCTTATCGGGCGACTCGCTATCCCCGCGTCCTTGAGGGCCAGGATGATGGAGGCGCCCTTGGTGGTTCTTGAATACGATCTTGAGGCACGAATACAGGTCGTTTTTGAGGATTACATCCTTGATCTCGGCGCGCGTTATCGGCAGGTTCACGGCGCCGCAGGTCTTGCCGTGCACCGAGATCGTCTCCTTGGAGACCTTGAGCGTACACGTAAGCGTTTGGGTGGTGAGCGTTACCAGCACATCGCCAAAATTATGCAGGCTGCGTTTGACAGTCAGGAACAAACGGGCGACCCCGAAGGTCATCGTGACTGGATCCGACCCATGCTCGAAGACTATTACGACCCTATGTACAGCTACCAGCTCGCGAAACGTGAGGGGCAGAGACTCTGCAGTGGTGACCGGGACTTTCTCAAAGAGTTTTTGGGTGCTCGATGTTAGGCAGAACCCCGGGAGGGCAAGACCTGGTTTTGGTGGGTGGAGGGCATAGCCACGTACTGGTTCTGAAGCAGCTCGCAATGTCACGACCGGCAGGTTTGCGCATCACTCTTATTTCTCCCGCAGCGTTTACCCCCTACTCCGGCATGCTTCCCGGTCTGTTGGCAGGGCATTACAGTTTTGAAGAGACCCATATTGATCTTATGCGGCTCTGCCAGTGGGCAGGTGTGCGATTTCTCGTGGACACCGTGGAGTCCCTTGATCCAGATCGACAGCGCCTCTACTGCCAATCCCGGGATTACGTTGCCTACGATGTTCTCTCTATCGATATTGGTTCACAGCCGGAACTGGATTCAGTACCCGGCGCTCGCGAGTTCGCCCTGCCGGTGAAGCCAGTAGCGCAGCTTTGGGATCGCTGGGAGGCTCTGTCCGGGGCAGATGATTTGGCCAAGCGCCGCATCGCCATCGTCGGCGGTGGCGCTGGAAGTGTCGAGATCGCCCTTGCCATAGCGCATCGCCTGACTACTAACCGGCCTGCGATGGCGCTGTACTGCGGCGGGCAAGAAGTACTGACCGGCTACACCCGAGGTGCCAGGCGGGCGGTAGAAAACCAGTTTGCTGAGTTGGGTGTTGCATTGCACTGCGGTCATCGCGTGAGTCGAGTGTCAGAGTCTCAGCTGTATTTTGAGTCGGCCACTACGGCTGATTTTGACACCTTGATTTGGTGCACCGGCGCATCTGCCGCGCCGTGGGTTAGAGCCAGTGGATTGCCCGTGGATGAACGCGGCTTCATGCGGGTAGAGGACACACTGCAGAGCACCGGATACAGCAACGTATTTGGCGCTGGTGATATCGCCACTCAATACCGTCACCCAAGGCCAAAGGCGGGGGTTTACGCAGTGCGTCAGGGGCCAGTGCTGGCAGACAACCTACGATCTTTTTTCGCAAGTGAAAGTCTCCGGGAGCACAAACCCCAGACTGGCTTTCTATCTATGTTGGCACTCGGTCCAAAGAGCGCGGTGGCTCAGCGTAATGGCTTTAGTGTCAGTGGCTCCTGGGTGTGGCGATGGAAAGATCGCATTGATCGAGCTTTTATGGCGCGTTTTAGCGATTTATCCATTGTGGGTATGGCGGAGCCGGGTTCAGGAAGGGGCAAATCGGAAGGCCATTTACCACAGGCTCCCTGCGGAGGCTGTGGGGCTAAAGTGTCGGGCGACGCCCTAAGTGCCGTACTTGGGGAGTTGCGAGAGACGTATCCACAGCTCCTTGCTCCGGTGGCTAGTCTTGATGATGCCATGCCGGTACAAACTGCCGAGCCTCTTTTGCAGTCTCTCGATGCGCTGCGAGGCCTGGTGGACGATCCGTGGCGTATGGGCCGCATTGCTGCTCAGCACGCCCTGTCTGATCTTTACGCCTGCGGTGCAGCGCCTCACTCCGCGCTCGCACTGGTCACACTGCCCTTTGCAGGGCCGTCATTGTTGCATCGAGACTTGCATGCGGTTCTGGACGGCGCGCTGTCGGTGTTTGCGGAAACAGGATGCAAGTTGCACGGTGGGCACAGCATGCAAGGCCCGGAGTTGCAGTTGGGCTTTGCTGTTAACGGAGTACTGCCCTCGGGACGCGCTGCGCTAACGAAGCGTGGAGGAGCACCCGGGAACAAGTTACTCCTGACGAAGGCCCTAGGCAGCGGAGCGCTGTTCGCTGCGCATATGCAGAGCCAGATGGACGGACGTTACGTCGAAAGTGCGTTGCGCAGTATGGAGCAGAGCAACGCCGTAGCAGCGAGAGTTGCTAGAGACTTCCACGCCACGGCTGTTACTGACGTAACCGGTTTTGGTTTGGCGGGGCACTTACTGGAGATGCTGGGAGAGTCACTTGCTGCAGACATCTATCTGGATAATCTCCTTGTGATGCCCGGCGCCTTGGATGCGATGGCTTCGGGTGTCTTTAGTACTCTGCACGAGCCCAACCGACAGGCAGTTGCTACCCGCTGGACGCTTCCAGAGGGTTCGCCTCTCAAAGCGGAGTTACTGTTTGATCCTCAAACCAGCGGAGGTTTGTTGATGGCCTTGCCTGAAGAAAAGGCGGAGCAGGCTTGCGAGGCTTTACGCGCTGAGAATATAGAAGTAGCCCTGATAGGCGAGATCCAGGCACTAAACACCGAAAACGCAGTGGGCGCCGACGAAAAAGCGCCAGCGATAACCCTTAAGTTTGGCTGACCAAATTTTAGCTAACCAAAAACTCTCTAATACGATCTTTGTAGCTTCTGCTGACCTTAAGCTGGGTTCCACCCTCGAGGTTGAGCAGGTATTCGCCATTGGTCAGTGTTTGAGCGCCAGTCACGCAGCGATTGTTGACGATGGTAGAGCGGTGAACGCGCAGGAACACGGCGGGGTTTAGCATGCCCTCAAGCTGCTTCATGGTGATGCGCATAATGTGCGTCTTGCCCGTAGCATGAATACACATATAGTCACCGGCTGCGTCGACCCACTCGATATCCGGGACGCGAATAAACTGGATGTCATTGCCGTCCTTCACGGTGATTTTCTCGGGCCAGTTGTCGCCATTCGTGGCAGTGCCCTCAACCATGGCTTCCACACCAGCTGCACTCTCTCCGGTCATACTCATTAGGAGCTTTACGAGTTTTTCCTTGCCCGAATTGTTGGCTTCCTGGGTCCTATGCTGCAAGGCTCGTTGTACTGCTTCGTGAAGGCGGTCGTCTTCGATGGGTTTGAGCACGTAATCGATGGCATGAACTTTAAAAGCATCCACCGCATATTCGTTGTAAGCCGTAACAAAAATGACCATTGGCATATCATCACCCTGAAGTTTCTCTACAACTTCAAAGCCATCCATACCCGGCATCTGGATATCCAAAAACAAGAGGTCAGGATTGTGCTGGGCAACGGCTTGAAGCGCTTCTTGCCCATTACCGCACTCTGCTATCACGTCTACTTCAGGTAGCTGCTGCAATCGAACAGAGAGCCCTCGACGGGCCAGATGTTCGTCGTCAACAATGATTGCGGATAGGGTGGTCATGCTGCCTCCTTCGGTGGCATGGTTAAACGGTACAGCTAATCAGCATAGCTCACTGGTATAGATATGGTGATGGTTAGCCCATGGGGCTCTGTGGAGCTCAAACGAAAGCTCTGTTTCTCTCGATAGATTTGTGTGAGTCGCTCTCGCGTGTTGGCCAAGCCAACGCCACCGCCTTTGGGGAGTCGGCCCTGACGAAGATCCAGCCCTGGCCCGTCGTCCGCAACGGTTAGTTGCAGGCATCCGTCCTCGATGCTGGCAGAGACTGCGATAGATCCTCCATTGATGGATCTCGAGACCGCGTACTTAATTGAGTTTTCGACCAGCGGCTGCAAAAGCAGTGATGGCATCAATGCGTTCTCAGCTTCTTCGCTGATGGCAAAGTGCAAAGTGAGTCGCTCGCCAAAGCGCACTTCTTCGATATCGAGGTACAACTTCAGTGACTCTACTTCTTCGGCGACTGTGATCTGCTGCATGGGGTCGTTGTCTAAGGAATAGCGCAGGAACCGCGACAACTTCATGACCATGCTGTTTGCGAGCTCCGTATCCTTATCCAGAACGAGCGTAGAAATGGCATTCAGCGTGTTGAACAAAAAATGCGGGTTGAGTTGATAGCGCAGCATTTTAAGCTGCGCCTCATGGGCCATCGAGAGCGCCTTTAGGTAGCGCTGCTTTTCTTCCTGGCTCAGCAGGTAATACTTGATTCCAAAATACAAGGCACTCCAGACCAGCATCACCCATACGCCGGAGATGGAGTTGTTGAAGTACATAGCAAGGGTGGCACCACCCTCTTGGTCGTACTTTTCCAGTTCTTGCGGAAACAGATTAAAAAACAGGACCGATCGACATAGCACCCAAACGACACCCGCGCAGTACGACGCGCCGAGTATGGCGAAAGCCCTGATTCCTAAGGCTCGCTCCCAGGTTGCGCGATAGATCCAGCGCAGAGCCAAGGTAATGAACATACCAATGGCCGAAATAATGGGGAGATAGGAGAGATAGTTCTCTGGTGGTTCACCCCAAACCAGGATGCCCAGATAAAACGTCGCCGCCCAACTGCTCCACCCCCCCAGTTGCAGGAGCCAGAACAGCCGTTGTTTATCTTCTATGACGCGGTCTATCGGCATGTTGGCCATTATAAGGAGCCTGATGGGCTCTGCGGTGTGTCTTTTTAGTGGCTTATCGCATAATCGCGACCGTTTAACGCACTTTTTCTAATTATTTGGAGTTTTTATGGGCTTGAGACCTGGCCGCTACCGGCATTACAAAGGCGCTGACTATGAGGTCTTGGATGTAGCGAGACATTCCGAAACGGAAGAGTACTTGGCGTTGTATCGACCATTGTACGGCGATCGAGGGCTTTGGGTTCGGCCTTTGGCTATGTTTCTGGAAGAGGTTGAGGTGAATGGCGAGACGATGCCAAGGTTTGCGTGGGTGGAGCCTATGAACGATTCCGCCGCCGACTAAAGGAACTGAAATTAGTCCTTGCTGTTAGCAAACGCCTCCATCGCCTCACGATCCATGCGATAGCCTACCCATTCACTGAGAGGCTTGGCGCCACAGGCCTCATAAAACTCGATCGCGGGAGTGTTCCAGCGTAGTACATTCCATTCATAGCGTCCGCAATCTTTGTCCAATGCGATCTGTGCCAGATGTTTTAGCAGAGATTTACCGGCGCCCAGTCCCCGGGCCTCGGGAGTAACATAAAGATCCTCAAGATAGAGGCCGTGCTTGCCGAGCCAGGTTGAGTAGTTGAAGAAATAAATCGCGAACCCAATGGGCACATTCTCAGAGCCATCGTCACTTTGCCGCTCACAGATCAGGCCAAAGGCTTTAGGTGCATCGCAAAACAGTGTCTTCTGGATATGCGTCTCGTCCGCAAGCACGGCGTCCGGCTCTCGTTCGTAAACCGCCAACTCAGTGATGAAGTTGAGGATGACGCCTGCGTCTTGGGGCGTAATTGTTCGAATGTTGAGTGTAGTCACGGAAGTTCCTTTTATTCCCTGTCCCAGTAACGGGTCATTTCCAGATACAAGAACGAGGCAGTCCAGGTTATGAGCACGAACCCCGTTAGCGACTCCAGTCCCACGAGGTAGCGAAGATTTCCGGAGGGGGTGATGTCACCAAGCCCTAGGGTCGTAAAGGCAGTGAAGGAAAAATAAGCGCTGCTTAACAAAGAGCCATCGTAGTCACCCCGAAGATGTCCCCAATCAGCAGCCTTGTCCATGTAGTAGTAGGCTGTAGCAAAGATCCAGATCTCAATCGCGTGCGCCGTGAGTGCGGCAAACACGCCCAGCAAAATCCTGAACCGATGACGAATGCGCAGCTTCGGCATTACCATCGTGAACTGGTAGAGAAACTCGTAGTGGATGACTACTGCGAATGCGATGACCGCACTGTTAATGAGAAATACCTTAAGCATTGAGAACCGACTGCGTTTTGCGTGTTGGTATTCTACTTGTTGCGTATCTGTAGCGAAACGAGCTTCGCGATTGAGCGTTGTAGTGCTGAGCCCCTTGTCGTCGTTCACGCGCTATTATCTGCGTCTTGGTGAAGACAAGCATTTACAGGGGGTGTTATGGAGTTTGAAACTGATCAGGCGTTCTTGCGCAAAAGCGATCGAGGCACGATCGTTGAGCCCTCTTATGGAGGCGCAACCAGTTTTATGCGACGACGCTATACCCGAGATCTTGAGGGTATTGATGTCGCCGTGGTGGGCATTCCCTATGACCTTGCTACTACCAACCGCTCGGGAACACGCTTGGGCCCAAGAGCGATTCGTAACATCTCAGGTAACTTGTCCTGGGAAATGGCTGTAAACGGCTGGGGTTACGATCCTTTTGATCGTATCTCGGTTGTAGATTATGGTGATTTTGGTTTCGATCCCGGCCTCCCAGCAGAAGTCCCAGGAGTGTTGGAGGCGCAGGCTCGCGAGATTCTTGCTACGGATACCGCAATACTAGCGTTAGGAGGCGATCACTTCGTTACCTACCCCATGCTCAAAGCTTGTGCCGAAAAGCATGGCTCTCTATCGTTGATTCACTTTGACGCGCATTCCGACACCTGGGAAGACGACGCGGGGCGTATCGATCACGGCACAATGTTCTGGCACGCGGCACAGGATGGCACTGTTGATCCGGCACGCTCGATTCAGCTGGGCATGCGTACCCACAATCCGGACACCCACGGGTACAACGTCTATGACGCGGATTGGGTTCACGATCACACTGCGGATCAGGCGATCGCAAAGATTCGCGAAACCGTGGGCAACAATCCCTGCTATCTCACCTTTGATATCGACTGTCTGGATCCGTCTTTTGCGCCCGGCACTGGCACTCCCGTGGTGGGGGGTCTATCTACCCAGCAAGCGTTGAGAATTCTTCGCGGCCTCGGCGGATTGAACATCGTTGGAATGGATCTGGTTGAGGTGGCGCCTGCGTATGACGTGTCTGAGGTCACGGCTTTGGCTGGCGCGACTTTGGCCTTGAATATGTTGTGTATCTATTCGGAGCGAATTGCCTGAGATATTGGCCGCCGACCCAGCTTACATGGTCTAAGCTTGGAGTGATGAATACCGGAGTTTGCGTAGACAGAGAGGTAACTCGCAATGCTTGAGATGATTCAAACAGATATCGAAGATGCCGTGGCCTGGCGTATCGTCGGCAAAGTCACTGAAGCAGATATGAGCCTGGCGCTGGATGCTCTGCGTAATAAAATTCAGATACACAACGAAGTCTCGGTGTATCAGGAGATAGAGAGCTTTGACGGTGTCGAATTCGACGCCATCATGGGCAAGATGAAGTTCTTTTCTGAGTTTGGCATATCGCAGTTCAAACGCATTGCTGTGGTGACTGACAAGCGATGGGCGCAGCGCCTGATCGCCTGGGAGGACAAGATTTTTAAAAGTATCGATATGCGCGTTTTTGGTACCGATGAGCGGGATCGCGCGTTTAACTTTCTAGCTTATGGTGATGACCCCGGTTCATCACCTGAGGTGGCTTGATGGCACGTGTTGGCGACAGGCCGGTTACGCTCACGCGAAAACCCGAACCACCCGCAGACTCCAGTGATTGGGTGATATGGGCAGCTTGGGCGGATCGCGTTAGCTTTGATGAAATTCGCGAGCGCACGGGTCTCGACGAACAAGCGGTCATCAAGATAATGCGTAGAGAGCTGAAGCCGTCGAGTTTTCGGCGCTGGCGAAAGCGCGCGAGCGGGCAGGTTACCAAGCATCGGAAGCGGTTTATGCAACTCCGCGAGATGTCGCGATAGCAACTCCCTAATTACTGACCTAAATCACCAAGCCTAATCATCAACCCAGGCCCCAGTCACCAACCCACGGCTTGACCGTCCTTGCGGTGGTCCGATCCAGCACGGTAAACGCCGTTGACCGGGTGGTCTTCCTCGATGCTCTTGCGGTTGTAAACCGGCAGAGGTAGCTCTGGATCCCGGGTAAACAAAATTCCCTGATAACCGCCCACAGCGCTACCGTCCACCGGAAGTACATTGTGGCCTTTGGCACGAAGGGCCGGGCCTACCAGGTTTGCAAGGGCTTCCTCCATCGCAAGAACGTTTGACCGCTGACGGTGCGTAAAGCGTGCTGCATCCGTGGTCATCTGCACATTCATACCGTGGTCCACCATGTTGACGATGTGTTGAGCATGAGTCTCTGGTTGCACAGCGCCGCCCATATTGCCAAAGGCCATGAGAGGCTCGCCGTCGCGCATAACGAACCCGGCAATGATGGAATGAAAGGGCCGCTTTCGCGGTGCCACAACGTTGGGGTGGCCTGCCTCAAGACGGAACGGGTTGCCGCGATTGTGCAGAATCATGCCGTAAGGTGGCACAGTTACGCCGGATCCGTAAACGTCATACACACTGTGTACGAGACTCACCATGTTGCCCCAGCGATCGGCGGCGTTCAGGTAAACGGTGCCGCCTTTGAGGCCGCCTTTTACAGAGGGCAGGGATGCGACGTTCATGTCTATGCGGTCACAGAGTTCCGCGGCGTAGTCTTTGTCCAGTAGCTCGTTAATGGGAACGTCTACGAAAAGCGGATCACCGTTGTAGGCATAGAGATCTGAGTAGGCGAGCTTCTTCGCTTCAACCATAAAGTGCCAGTAGTCGGGATTGCTGGGCCCAAGGGCGGTAAGATCAACACCATGCACGGGTGCGCAAACCTCAAGAATATTGAGCATGTGCAGTGCCGCAAAACCCTGGCCGGGAGGCGGAAGCTGGAAAACATCGTAGCCGTGATAATTGGTGGTGACCGGCTCGATCCACTCTGATTGGTACTCGGCGAGATCAGCGTGCGTCATGACGCCGCCACTGGCCTGCACCTTATTCACGATGGCGTCCGCGATGGGACCTTTGTAAAAAGCGTCCCTGCCATCACGCTGAATCAAGCGCAGAGCAGACGCAAGGTCTGGATTGCGGATGATGCTGTAGAGCGGTGGAACTTCTCCGTTCTTCAGGAACGTTGCCGCCGAGTCCTCGTCTTCGCGCACCCTTTCCTGAACTCGAACCAGATCTGCGTGGCGTCGCTCCGCCTGCCCCCAGCCTTCTTCCGCTAGCGTTGCCGCACGCTCGAAGGTTTCCTCAAAGCCCAAAGTGCCAAACCGGTCGAGCATGGCTGCGTAGCCAGAGATTGCGCCGGGAACCGTGGATGCGTTGACACCGAAGTCGGGCATTTCTGTAAGCCCTAAAGTTTCGGTAAAGTATTCAAGCGTCCAGGCTTCTGGAGACCAGCCCGCTGAGTTGAGGCCGTAAAGTTTTTTATCGGCTGCGCTCCATATCAGGGCGAACAGGTCACCACCGATACCCGTGTCGTTTTGCGAGGTGACGTCCAGAACCGCCGCTGCCGCCACGATGGCATCAACAGCATTACCGCCAGCGCGCAGAATTTCCAGCCCAGCCTCTGAGGCCAAGGGGTCGCTGCTTGCAACGACGCCATGGCGTGCGAGCAACTCTGAACGCCCCTGAGCAAGCCATCCCTGGGCTCTCGATCCGGGCATTGCCGTAATGCTGGCAGAGGGTTTGTCATTGCCGCTTTGGGGGATGCCGAAGGGGTGTGTCGACTGGGCCTGCGCAGAAGTCGCGCAAGCGATGCTTGTTAAAAGAGTTGTTGAAAGGGTCAAGGACAGAGTTGATAGCGAGAGTTTGATCATGGAGTCCGGTTCCTTTGAGGGTCAGCGACGCTTCCCTGTCAGCGATACTTTGATAGCTGCTTTGAAAGCTTAATCACTGAATAGGCGATGCTTGCGCTAGAGTCTGCCCCCACCGATCATAGAGCGCAACTTTTGACACCAGCAGGTACATCTTCTGGATATATTTCGTCACAACCAACAGCTCCGCGACTATCTTCAAAGGCACTTGGACACTTTTGTGCATCGGGAGATGGCCCTTGAGCGTCGCCGCTCGGCAGCGGTAACCCTCACGGTTTGTCGCGACGACACTCGCTCCGTGATCGTGGTGACCCGAAGGAGTGCTTCGCTGCGCGCGCATTCAAGGCAGTGGGCACTGCCGGGAGGTCGTCGGGATCAGGGAGAAACTGCCATCGAGGGCGCGCTTCGAGAGTTGCACGAAGAAGTGGGGTTGATCGCTACTTCTGATGACGTGCTCGGTGTACTTGATGACTACGCGACGCGATCCGGCTACGTAATTACCCCGGTTGTCGTTTGGGCAGACAAAGACTGGCGGGAGCTGACCCCGAATCCCGACGAAGTCGAACTGGTGAAGCCTTTTTCGTTCAAGGAGCTCGCCCGGCGTGATTCACCGAACCTACAAACCATTGAAGAGAGCGACAGTGAGGTGCTTTCTATGAATTTTCATGATGACTGCATTTACGCCCCCACCGGTGCGATGCTGTATCAATTCCGCGAGGTGGCCATGTTTGGCCGTCAAACGCGGGTGGCGCATTTTGATCAGCCGCTATTTGCCTGGCGATAACCGACTGCTTTAAAACGTTTCGAGGTATTCCTGAAGCGCTTTAATCAGCGCATTTGCGTCGGTAACCGTCAACTCCATGGTGTAGTTCACTGTGTGTGCAAAGGTAGCCTCCTGATTTATAAGCGCAAGGAACCCGGGTTCTCGATATCGTCTCAGGGCAATCGATACATCGATATCCTTGTGCGTTAGTGTCTCGGCTGGGCTGTAGGGAAGACTGCCGTTGATGTAGCTGGCGTACTCGCTGCGAAGGTTGGTGGCGTAGGTCTCGGTAAACAGCTTGTAGGCAAAGTAGTCGAGTATCAGGGACTTTATCTCGTCGTTTTGAATCAACCGTATGCTCCCCGAGCTGACGAGTTCCTGAAAGACAGCCGAGTGGGGTAATAGACCTCCGCGACTACCCGCTCCACCGATACCAATTGCTGGCAATAGTGTTTCCGCGTCGACGGTGTCAGGGTCGCCATTGTGGTAGTAGTCTCTTGCCATCTCCAAGCCGGCCATTTTTTTTGGAAATCGATCAAACCAAGCGTCCAACCACTCTATATCGAAGCGCAAATCCTCTATGAGGTTAGCGATATAGCGGCGCTCAATCTCTTTCTCTTGGCGCTGTTCGTTGTAGTTGTCTAATTGAATGGCGATGAGGATGCCAATGACAATAAGAGATATCTCGGCGATCGCGCGACCGAGGTAGAGTCCCACAGAGGCTTGAGCAGAGAGGCGTGAGCGAAGCCTGGATAGTATTGTCATTACGAGCGTAAACCTGTCTTCAACAATAGGGACATGCGCGAAAGTGATCATATCTTGCCATGAAGCATTTTGCTTAGGCTCGGGATACACTGAGCGTCTTCGTGATCAGCTACAAACCATGGCGAACAACCCTATGAGTTCGATTTTTAATGAGCTGAAAAGACGCAACGTATTTCGCGTTGCCGCGCTCTACGCTGCAGTGAGTTGGGGCTTGTTACAAATTACCGATGTACTAGCTCCGGCAATTGCCTTGCCTGAGTGGGTGACGGGTTTTGTAGCACTGTTGCTCATCATCGGATTTCCCATTGCCATTATTTTTGCTTGGGCTTTCGAACTAACGCCAGAGGGCGTAAAGCGTACTGAGGCCGTTGATGAATCCGAAAGCATCACGACTAATACGGGCCGTCGCCTCGACGGGTTTTTGATCATCGCCCTTGTGGTGTTCGGTGCCATTGTGCTCAGTGACCGTTTTCTACCGGGCACCCGCAATGTCGAGACCGATGATGGTTCAGCGACCGCATCTGGCTCCTTAGATCCCTTTGATGGCCAGCCATCCATTGCTGTTTTACCGTTTGTTGACATGTCCCCCGACGGCGATCAGGAATACTTTGCCGATGGCATAGCAGAGGAGCTGCTGAACGTTTTTGCCCAGGTAAAGGGTTTGAGCGTTGCGGGACGTACTTCAGCCTTCGCCTTTAAAGGTAAAAGCACGGACCTTCGAGAGATCGCCGAGGTGCTGGATGTGGACCACGTGCTCGAAGGCTCCGTGCGCAAAGCCGGTAATCAGATTCGCGTTACGGCACAGCTTATTCAGGCGGATAACGGCTATCACTTGTGGTCGGCCACCTACGATGGCGAGCTTAATGACATATTTGGCGTGCAGGACTCCATTGCTCAGGCCATTCTTGAGGAGCTGACGCCGCAACTGTTGGGTGATGATGAAGATCTTGCCGCCGAGGTGCGTGTTGTGACCACGGATCTCGATGCCTACGATCTTTATCTTATATCCAAGCAACACGCCTCCGATGGGACCCTTAAGGGCCTGGAGGCTGCCTCCGCGGCGCTGGACCGTGCCATCGAGATCGATCCCAACTATGTACCTGCGCTTGTCTGGCGCGCCTATTACGAGTTGCAGATGTCCGACGGTGAGGGTGCCTGGGGCAATATCCCCTTTGAAGAGGCATTGCCCCGCGCCAAACGCTGGATTGACCGCGCTGTGGACGTGGCCCCAGACTCTCCGGACGCCCTCTTTGGTCTTGCCAGCTACTTTGGTTACACAAACAACGACGAGGCAGCGATTCGCTATTACCGGGCGGCAATAGAAGCGAAACCGAACTTCCCCGTCGCTCTCAATGATTTGGCGTTTTTTCTCTCAGCAGATGGCAAAGTAAAAGAGTCCGTGGCTTATCTAGAGCGAGCATTGGCTCACGATCCGGCGTATGTGGATGCCAATCTGAATCTCACCTCTTCCTACGCTCTGCTCAACGATCAGGCAGCTCTTCGCGCACAGCTTGATCGTTGGGAACGGGTGGACCCCAATAACGCTAACCGTATGCGCGCCGAGAGCATCTACACCCTGCGCCAAGGCGACTTTGTGGAAGCCATACGTTTTGCCCAAGCGGCGACGGTGCTCGAGCCCGGACAGAATTACTTCATCAGTGCTTTAAACCTTACCCTGCTAGATATTGGTGAGTATCAACAGGTTCTCGAGTCGCCTATCGAGTCACAACATTCTTGGGCCCTGCTGTTTTTGGGGCGGCGCGACGAAGCGTTGGACTTGGCTCGCCAGCAACTGGCAGCGCGGCCCGATTTTTACCGCCAACAGATCCTTTTTATTCAGGTGCTGGGCTTCGCGGGACAGTGGGAAGAGCTCGTCCGCTATTTTGATCGTACCTGGGGTGATGTGGGGGCTTTTGTTGATGAGTTGAATCGACCGCCGTTTTGGGAGATGGCAACCGCAATGCAAATGACCGAGCATCCTCTGGCGCCAAAGATGTTGGAAGCCTATGAGACGGACATTGCCTATATACGCAATCAGGGGCTGGCCTCAGGTAGTGTTGATCGTCGAGAGGCCGCCTTGCGACTGTTACAAGGCAGGGAGCAAGAAGCGCTCTCGCTACTGGAGCTGGCTTACGAAAAGGGTTGGCGAGAAGCCTATGTTGGTGGCTATCCCGTGTGGACATTGGTTCAGGACAAAGATCGACTGGATAAGCTGCTTGCAAAAATAATCGCCGACATAGAAAGAGA
>NZ_JBGCFU010000048.1:0-6326 GCF_045107095.1 Congregibacter sp.
AATTCTCTTGTGGGTGCAATCACCAGAGCCCGGGGCTCGCCTAAAAATCGCTCACCTTCGTGGGGATTTTTCAGGAGGTCATCAAAAATAGTAATCAAGAACGCTGCGGTTTTTCCTGTGCCCGTCTGCGCCTTACCGATAGCGTCATGACCCTGCAGCGTATGCGGCAGGACTTGCGCTTGGATTGGCGAGCAGTACTCAAAGCCAATCTCCGCAATCCCGTGCATCAAGCTGGAGTGCAAGTCTAGATCGTGAAAACGCGTTTTACCCTCTTCCGGTGCAACATCGAACTCGTCGACGCTCCAGGAAGCTGTTGCCGCAGCGGTTTTTGCCCGACCATTTTTGGAAGAGCGTGCACCGCCAGAGTGAGAAGAGGAGGTGTTAGATCGATTGGAACTCGTCAAAGGGGTATCTGCCTAAAAATTTAGGCGCGAAGTCTAGCATTTTTGGCGAATAATTGATCAGCGATTGAGCAGGCGACCGAGGTAGTAATCGACGCTTACATATCGGCCACCACCAGTGAACAAAAGCGTTACCAACATGATCAGATAGGTGACCGCGAACTCTATGCCGTTGTTTAGAATTACGAAACTCCCCCTCTCAGTGAGCCAGGTGTAGTTTCCATGATCTCGAAGCAATTCCCGCGCAGCACCCAAACGCTGGGCAACTTCCGGTGCACTGGAATCAGCAATCGCCGCCCATCCATTACCCCAATGTACCGCAAAGATGGCGACCAACATGGTGACTATCAAGGGAATTGAAATCCATCGCGTCGCTAAACCCAAGAGAAGCAGCAATGCCCCGATCGCCTCGGAATAAGCGGCCAAATAAGCGAGCACCGTAGGGAAAGGCAGGCCTAGACCGTATTCGGCGTTACCGAACCATTCGATGGTGTTTTCCATGCCGGCAATTTTTTGTGTACCGGCCATCCAAAACACTGGGACGAGATAGAGCCTAAGTGCGAGCGGCCCGAGCCCATCGAGATAAGCAAGACGTCCGAACAACGCCTCTTGAAAACGACCAAAACCTTGAACCAATGAACTCACTGCGGCTGCCCTCTGGGACGTAAATATGAATATGGCTGGTAATCGAAAGTTCTGACCGCGGTTCTGCTGTCCGGTTCCCGTAACTATTACCAATCACTCACAAACCAAACCCGCGACGCAGCTCTCCACCACAGTCAGGGCAATCGTCGCGCCGTGAGATTTCGATGATGTTTTGCTCGTAGCTCCTCAAATCCATCATCAGGACTTTTGATCGTAGGGACTCGCCCCACCCTGTGAGAACCTTAATCACCTCCAGCGCCTGAAGAGTGCCAAGCGCTCCAACCACGGGCCCGAGAACACCGTTCTCGCGACAGGAAAGCGCCGTAGAGGCACCTTCCTGTGGATACAAGCATCGGTAACAGGCGCCCCCACTCGCTACATCAAAGGTTGCTAACTGCCCTTCGGAGCGCGCGGCTGCCGCTGATACGAGAGGTTTACCTGCGCGAATGCAGGCGCGATTCAGGGAAAAACGCGTTGGGTAGTTGTCGGTGCCGTCAGCAACCAACTGCACGCTATTCACCGCCTGGTTTAATGCATCTTCTTCGAGGTTTTCAGTGAACTGGGAAACACGACAATCGGGATAGTGGGCGCTGATCAGCGCTGCCGCAGAAGCCGCCTTGGAACGCCCTATGTCGGCTTCCCCGTGGAGGATCTGTCGGTGCAAATTTGTGCGCTCAACGGTATCGCCATCCGCAAGAAGAAGTCGACCCACGCCTGCCGCAGCAAGGTAGATAGCAAGAGGACTCCCCAGACCGCCGCAACCGACGACCAAGACCCAAGCGCTGCGAAGGCGCTCCTGATATTCCAGAGTGAAATCGGGCAACATCAGCTGCCGACTGTACTGCTCTAACTCCCGGTCGCTCAGCACTCGCCTTCTCCCTGGCTTCTACACTACGTCTTCGGGTGCCTTACTCTGCCAGTTCTCCCAGCCACGCGCCACCAGTGACACGCTCATGGCCCGCAAGGTCGCGAGAGCTTCCGACATTTGAGAAGCCAGCGGCCGACAGCAGCTCACGCACCGCAGCTCCCTGCGCAAAGCCGTGCTCCAGAAATAAATGACCACCCGACTCCAGGTGCATGGGAGCCGAGTCAATAATCTCGCGAATATCATCCAGCCCGTCCACACCAGACGCGAGTGCTGACCGAGGTTCGAAGCGCAGGTCCCCTCTACTGAGGTGGGAGTCCTCGTCGGCGATGTACGGTGGATTGCTCACGATCAGGGAAAAACGACGCCCTGATAACTCCGAAAACCAGTCACCCTGAAGCCATTCGATACGCTGTAATCCCAGACGCTCGCCGTTGGCTCTGGCGACATCGAGCGCCTCCGCACTTTGCTCTACCGCCGTTATCCGCCAAAAGGGGCGCTCTTTTGCCAGTGCCAGAGCTATCGCACCGGAACCCGTTCCAAGATCCAGCGCTGCGGAATCCCCAGACAGGTCTAGAGACAACGCAGTCTCAATAAGTAACTCCGTGTCTGCGCGCGGAATGAGAGTGGCCTCATTGACCTGAAGAGACAGTGACCAAAAATCCCGTGAACCTAATAGGTAAGCAATCGGCACGCCTTGGATGCGCCTTTGCAGCCAATCACGATAACGCTGTTCGGCAGCAGCCGGGACATCGGCCTCAGGCCAGGCAATAAGATAGCTTCGTGGCTTATCGAGCGCCGCGCAGAGTAATAGCTGTGCTTCACGAAGAGACTCGTCACCCGCCAGAGTCGTGCTCTTAGCAAGCAGATCACGAACGCTCGCCATTACTGCCCAGACATAGCCGCTAGCTGGTCGGCTTGATGCTCCTGACGCAGAGGACCGAGCACCGGATCCATATCTCCCGCCACGACTTCATCGAGTTTGTATAGCGTGAGGTTAATGCGATGGTCCGTCACTCTTCCCTGAGGAAAATTGTAGGTTCGTATGCGATCGGATCGATCGCCGGTGCCGACGAGGTTTCTTCGCTGCTCGGCCTGCTCGCTAGCCTGTGCATCCTCAGCACTGCTATTGAGCTTGGCCTGCAGCAGGGACATAGCCCGAGCACGATTCTTATGCTGGGAGCGTTCATCCTGACATTCCACAACAATGCCGGTGGGCAAGTGGGTCAGGCGCACGGCGGAGTCGGTCTTGTTGACGTGCTGCCCGCCCGCTCCCGAAGCGCGATAGGTGTCTACACGAAGGTCCCCTTTGTTGATCTCGACAGCTTCAAGTTCCTCTGGCTCCGCAAGGATAGCCACAGTGCAGGCGGAGGTATGAATACGGCCCTGAGATTCAGTTTCGGGAACGCGCTGCACCCGGTGTGCACCGGACTCAAACTTAAGAAACGCGTATACGTCCTTGCCTTCTATGCGACTAATAATCTCTTTGTAACCGCCATGCTCGCCGGGGCGCTCAGACAGCACTTCGATACGCCAGCCCTGCCGCTCTGCGAAGCGACTGTACATCCGCTGTAAATCACCGGAAAAAATAGCGGCCTCATCACCGCCGGTACCGGCACGAATTTCCAAAAAGACGTTGTGACTGTCTTTAGGGTCCCTGGGCAGTAACAACACCTGAAGCTCAGCTTCCAACTCTTCGCGGCGGGCCTCACCCTCACTGATCTCTGCCTTTGCCATCTCCCGCATATCGGCGTCGTCATCCGACAACATCGATTCTGCGGCCTCGAGATCGCCTTGGAGCTCTTGATATTCAGCAAAGCACTTTACGACGGTTTCCAGTTCAGAAAACTCTCTGGATAGACGACGAAACTGATCTTGATCCGAAATCACACCAGGGTCTCCCAGCAAGGCTGAGACCTCTTCGTGACGCTCGGAAAGCGTCTCCAGTTTGTGGAGCAGTGATGACTTCACTGCAGTGTGGGGCCGGGCGTCCTGGGACTCTCGCTCGCTGCATTGGGAGTCGCTTGATCCGCCCCCTCTGTCGATTGATCCAACGCTTGTGACATGGAGCCATCAGCTGGTAGGGAGCCATCAGCTGATAGGGAGTCGTCACTGGTCTGCAGGCCTAAAAGGCGCGCCGCATGGCCCAGCACATCATGACGCCCTTCGGCGCTGGCCTTCTTGAGACCGGTGGTCGGCGCATGAATGAGTTTATTGGTAATCGAGCGAGCAAGCTGCGCAACCACCTGCTGCGGGTCGTCTCCTCGGCTTATGGAGGCCAGGGCCCTCTCTAGCTCTTTCTGTCTGAGCGCTTCGGCCGATTTGCGATATTGCTTCACCAGGTCTACGGCGCCCAGCGAACGATGCTCCTCGCCCACGGTGGCAATACCTTTGGCGATGATTTCGTCGGCCTTACTCACTTCCTGCTGACGTGCGCGAAGGTTTCCGTCAACGATCTGTCTGAGATCATCCACGCTGTACAAATAAACGTCCCGCAGATCGCTAACCTGCGGCTCAATATCTCTGGGCACTGCGATGTCGACCATTAACATGGGACGATGACGTCGGGCCTTCAGTGCTGACTCCACCGTGCCTTTACCAATGATAGGTAACTGACTGGCAGTAGAAGTGATGACAATGTCGGATTTAGGCAGGTGATCTGGAATCTCAGCCAGAAGCACCGCGTCGGCCCCAAACTGCTGAGCCAATTCGCGGGCTCGTCCCAAAGTGCGATTGGCAATCACAATATTACTCACGCCTGCTTCAATGAGGTGTCGCGTTACCAGCTCTATGGTTTCGCCAGCACCCACGAGCAGCGCGTTGCAGTCATTCAAATCGGTGAAGATTCGTCGTGCGACATCTACTGCGGCAAAGGCTACGGAGACAGGGTTTTCGCCAATAGCAGTATCGGTGCGCACTTTCTTGGCGATGGTAAACACTCGAGGAAACAAACGACCAAGCTCGCTACCCACGGTTCCCGCGTCGTTGGCGACCGCATAAGCGGACTTAAGTTGACCAAATATCTGCGGTTCCCCAAGAACCATCGAGTCCAAACCCGCGGCCACATGCACCATATGCCGAAGCGCGGCCTCGCCTTCATGGTGGTAGGCAGCGCCACGAAGATCATCCACCGACAGGTGGTGATAACTCGCCATCCAGTCAATGAGCTCTCGCGCTTTATCAGCAAGGGGCTTCGCCGTAGACGCCACTGCGTAGATTTCGGTGCGGTTACAGGTCGAAAGGACAACAACTTCGTCTATTTCCGCCGAACGACACGCATCATTCATCGCCTCGGACACTTGCTCTGGGGCAAAAGCCACGCGCTCCCGCACATCAACGTGTGCAGAGTTGTGATTAATGCCTAGTGCTATCAAGTTCACAGCAAAAAGTGTCCAGTTTGCCTGTCATTCGTTCTTGGGGAGGATTCTAGCAGTCTGAGAGAAAAATCGCAGACTTAAATAAGCCGCTTTTGGGAGCACCAAAACTTCACGACCAATCCTATGGCAGCGCCGCTAGTAATACTCGAGCAACGCCCATCGAACGCAGCGTGGGTTTCGCTGTCTCACTGTGTCATCATTCGTGTTCAGTAACTCGGTTAGACACATGTTTTTTGACCCTTTATTTTGCCTCGTCCGAAGACTGCCTGCTCGCCTTTTCAGATTGGTGCCTGTCCGATTGGCGCCTCCGGCGGCGACTTGCATTGGCGGCCGCTCTGCGGGCAATGGTGGCTATGTTGCGCAACTGACCGCTACGCTTGTGGCTTTCGCGGTTCTCAGCGGCTGCGCCACTAACGGCCAGATTGTTAAAAACGATGATTTGGAACCACAGGCTGCAAGTGTCGCGAACGACGACAGCCCCCCTCCTCCACCAGTGCCTGAACGCCCCATACCCGAATCCTCGGTCTACCCTCTTCTACTGGCTGAATTTGCCCTCAGACGCCGAGACTTTGATACAGCACTGGATACCTACCTCGACCAAGCAGATGTCCTTCAGGATCCTGCTGTCAGTGCCCATGCAACGCATCTAGCGCAGTACCTGCAGCGCGAACGCGGAGCCTTCCGGGCCGTTCGACTTTGGGTAGAGCTTGAGCCTGACAACGTCGAGGCAAACAGCACTCTTGCTACGTTGCTTGCGCGACAGGGCCGCAATCGCGAAGCCCTTCCCTATTTAGCCACCGTCGCAAGGGCCGGAGAAAAAGCTAAGTTCCCTGTATTACTCAACCGCTACAAAGCGCTTCGACCTGCCGATCAAGTTGGCCTTGATAGCGATACTCAGGCGTTGCTAGATGACGATCTAGGCGATGACGTATCGCTGCGACTCACTCATGCACTGATGGCGGAAGAGCGCGGCGACGCCGCAGCTGCCCGGGCACGCCTAGCACCGGTTTTTGCTCTGGAGCCTTACCAGCGCCAGGC
>NZ_JBGCFU010000049.1:0-30852 GCF_045107095.1 Congregibacter sp.
AGTCTTTAGGGTCCATGATGGCTGCCTTGGCTTTTTCCATGTCTACGGCCTCCGCCGCTTTCTCCATGTCCACAGCTTCGGCCGCCTTCTTGTAGTCAACGCCGTCGGTGCTTACTGCTTCCTTGGCTTTTTCCATATCAACAGAGTCAGCAGCTTTTTCTGTATCCACTGCTTCCATGAGCTTATTCATATCCTGAGCATAGGCCGCTGAGGCGGAGAGCAGCGTTGCTGCGGCTACTGAGGCAAGTAAAGTTTTCATAATGTATTCCTGATGCTGTGTCGTAGATGCCGTGTCGTAATAGAGGGCGTTGGGTAATTAAAACGCCCGTTGGCCTGTAGCGCGCGTCTTGCTCGGTCGTCGCCGAACCGAAACATAGCAGAGTTTTTTACAAGATTGTACGTTTCATCACTCCAGGGTCATGTCGCGCACCAAGTTTCCCTTTGAGATCACGGCACGGATTCGTCGGGTATTGCGGATGTCTTCAAGAGGGTTTGCATCCAGCAGCAGGAGGTCCGCCTGATAGCCTTCTGCGACGCGGCCTGCTTGATCATCCAAACTGAAGAAGCGTGCGGGTACGAGGGTCGCAGCCGCTAATGCGGATCGAGGATTCAGGCCGGCGGCGACCAGTATCTCAAGCTCACGGTGCAAGCTGTAGCCAGGAATCGCCCAGCCTATGGGGGTATCCGTCCCTGCTCCGATCGTGATGTTCTTGGCGGCAAGTCTCGGAATCATTGCCAAAGTCCATTCCCCAAGCACTCGGTAACTATTCGGATCCATGTATTGGGGGGCCTTGAGCCAATCGTTGCGTAGCGACTCAGGGAGAGCTTGAAGCGCTAGTGGCCAGTCTTCTACCGAAAAGGGAGGGTACTGCGTCATGGCGTTGAGGCGCGCCGTGGGTACCTGAATCGTTGAGACTAGGCTGTCCAACACTCGATCGCAGCGCTTGGGGTCCTCGTTTTGCACAGCGGGGTCTCGCTGTGTTTTGTGAATGCTGCTGCGAAGATCCATACCTTTGCTGGAGCGCTCCCGGCCCGCTGCCAACATTTCTCGTCGCTCTTTTAGGAGAGCCTCGGCGTCGCGTGCGCAATCCATTTCTATATTGCGCAGGTGCTCCATTGATTGGACCCGAGGGCCGGCTTCAGAGGCCAGCATAGAAAGAGGTACATGGGCAGCGATCGGTAGATTCACTTTTGAGGCTTCATCGGCGAAAGCATCAAAAATTTCCGGAGTCACCATCTCGTAAATCTTGATGAAACTCACCCCTGCGGCTGTAAGTTCTTGTACACGGCTGCGGGCCTGCTCCGTTGTTGCGGTACCTTCTCCAATGCCTTTGCCCTCATCACTTCCGTAGACAACCGGGGAGCCATCCAGTAACGGTCCGGCATAGAACACTCTCGGTGCCTCGCTGTCAGATG
The DNA here is from genome assembly GCF_045107095.1 of Congregibacter sp. GTDB lineage: Bacteria > Pseudomonadota > Gammaproteobacteria > Pseudomonadales > Halieaceae > Congregibacter. Next base: position 1,417 of record NZ_JBGCFU010000049.1, read on the forward strand.
CGTAAAGCGACTTAAGAATGGGAAGTAGTCGATCAAGGTTTCCACCGGTGTCGCGGACACTGGTAATTCCATAGTCCAGGAATAGATCCGGCATCAAGTCGACAAAGCGATCGTCATAGCTCAGATGCACATGCATGTCCCACAGCCCTGGGGCTAGAAAACGACCGCTGCCGTTAATCACTGTGGCGGAGGAGGAGGCTTCCAGTGCCTGTCCCATCGCCACTATGAACCCATCACTGATGAGAGCGTCTTGGGTTTCCATAACGCCGCTATGCGCGTCGATGGGGGTGACGTCGCGAATCAGAATTTCTGCGAGTGAGCGGGACGAAAGGGGAGGGGCGATCACGCCCGACATCAAAATAAAAGCGAGGGTCCGCAGGCGGCTTAAGCTTTGCCAACGGCCGAACATGGTGAGCGTTTGCGAGCTATAGTGCATAGCTATGTCCTCAGATTAGAGTCCTGAACTATGCCGTGCAGAATCGCGCAAGTACACCGCGCCCTGACTATATCCACGTGGGAGCCACGCTTTGCTTCCCTGATCATTACCTGCCTGCTGTGTACTGCGGGAGCGGCATTTGCAGACAAGGGCGAACAGCATGTCGCAAAGGATGAAGTAAAGAGAGATCGAAAAAATGTGCTTGTGGTCTACGTGGATGATCTGGGTTATGGAGATACTGGTGCTTACGGCCACAGCGTTGTTAAGACGCCTCATATCGATCGGCTAGCCTCAGAAGGTCTCAGGTTTACGCAGTTCTACGCACCCTCAGCCTTGTGTTCGCCTTCTCGCGCGGGCCTGCTCACTGGGCGTACACCCTATCGCACGGGTGTAGAAAGCTGGATTCCCGATGATGCACAAGTGGCTCTGGGCGCCAATGAAACTACCCTGGCAGATCTCGCGAAGCAACGGGGCTATCGCACTGCGATTATTGGCAAGTGGCACCTCAATGGAGGCTTGCATATGCAAGACGTGCCGCAGCCCAGAGATTTTGGTTTTGACTACCAATACGGTCTGGCCGCCTGGGTTAAGAATGGAGCGGTGCGTAATTCAAAGGAGATCCCCCGGCGCGGCCCCATGTTTCCGGACAACATGTTTCGTAACAACAAAGCGATAGGGCCTACTCAGAAATATAGCGCAGAGCTGGTGAGCGATGAGGCGATTCAGTGGATGGACAGCAGCGGCTCAGATCCGTTCTTCCTTTTGCTCACCTACAGCGAAGTACACACGCCCATCGCATCACCCCCTGAGTATCTGGAGCAATATCAGGAGTATTTGACTGCGGAAGCGAGAGATAACCCCTCGATTTACTACTTTGACTGGCGTAACCGCCCCTGGAGAGGGCGCGGAGAATATTATGCGAACGTTAGTTTTATGGATGCACAGCTTGGCCGCGTGATTGAGCATCTTCGTGGCAAGGAGATGCTCGATGACACTCTGGTGATTTTTAGCAGCGACAATGGGCCGGTGACAGATGCGGCGCTGACTCCCTGGGAGTTGGGGATGGCGGGAGAAACCGGCGGTCTGCGCGGTAAAAAGCGTTTTCTCTTTGAAGGGGGTATTCGCGTTCCAGGAATCATTCGCTTGCCGGGTCGCGTTGCAGCGGGAAGTGTTGAGGATCAGCCGGCAACCGCATTGGATGTTTTCCCCACGCTTGCACAGTGGTTAGAGGCCGACGTGGACGAAGGAGTCCCTACCGATGGTGATTCTCTTTGGCCGCTCATCGATGGAGAATCCTTTGAGAGATCCCAGGCGTTTTACTGGTCTATACCGACGCCAGATGGAATGGAGTTTGCTGTGCGTGAAGGCGATTGGAAACTGATCTTGGACGGCAGCGGAACGCCACAGTACCTCTTCGATCTGGCCAATGATTGGTACGAAGTGAATAATCTTCTGGAATCACAGCCTGCGATTCGCGACAGGCTGCTCAAGACTTTTCAGTCACGTCGCGCCGCCGTAGAGAATGATCCGCTAGCGCGGGCGAGGAACGCCGGCCCGCACTAGAGGAATCGATAAACTATTTAGCGCCTTTACCGTCCATCGAGTACTACCAGGCGATACCGTAGTCATCACCGTAATCGCTCGCGCCCGCCTGAAAGGTTCCCTGTTTAGGGTCGATGAGAATCGCTGTGATGGGGCTATAAGTTTTATCGACAACACCAACGTCATAGCCCATCGCCTTTAGCCTGTCGCGAGTGTAGGGAGGCAACTGTCGAGTGACATCTAAACGCCCAGGCTCACTCACATGAGCGCCAAATGAACTCTGCATCTGATAGCTCGTGACATTGTGCGCCTCTGCCGCCTGCTGGACATTCATATCGAACTCCACAACATTAAGGAAGAACTGTAGAAGGTTCTGATCTTGCGTGTCGCCGCCCTGTACCGAGAACGCCATGATTGGTTCGCCGTCTTTCAGCGCCATACTGGGCGTCAGTGTGGCGCGGGGGCGCTTGCCGGGGGCCACGACATTGAAGGGGTTGATACGCTCGTCCAGAACAAAGCTCTGCATACGCTGGCTGAGGCCAACACCGCTATTGCCGGCAATGAACGCGGGAATCCATCCGCCGGATGGAGTGACAGAAACCACCCAACCGTCGGCGTCAGCCGCTTGAATCGACGTGGTACCCGCAATGAAACCCTCATCGTGGTTGAGGCTGGCCTGCTGGAAGCCGTCAGAGCCATCCGCATTAGCGCTAGGAGGAATAGGGGACCACTCTTTCAGCAGCTTGCTGAAGGGATTTTTGTCTCCTTGGAATGGATAGGGGTCGCCCGGTCGCGCATTGACATCGTTCATGTCAGGATTGATCAGGGCGCGGCGCTTTTCTGCGTAGTCCTTGCTCAGTAAACCTTCGATGGGTTCCGCGGGCGGGAAGTAAGGGTCGCCGTAGTAAAAGTCCCTATCGGCAAAGGCTAGATTCATAGTTTGGTAGAGCGTATGAATATAGTTCGCGCTGTTATACCCCATGCCTTTCAGGTCGAAAGGCTCGAGAATATTGAGAGCCTGAAGCATTGCCGGTCCCTGCACCCAGGTGGTGAGCTTATACACGTCAATGCCCTTGTAGTTGGTGCTCACGGGTTCTTCGATATGTACTTCCCAGTTGGCGAGGTCGTCCTCGGTAAATAATCCGCCTTGCTCACGGGTAGCGCTCACTATCTCCTTGCCGATGTCACCGCGATAAAAGCGCTCATAGGCTGCATAGATGGCTTCCTTACGGGACTTTCCTGCGGCTAGGGCTTCAGCCTCGGCGTCCACCAGCTTTTGTAGCGTAGCCAGAAGATCCAGTTGCCTGAAAATCTCGCCGCCCTGTGGCGCGGCTCGCTTTTCAGGATCGCTGTCATCGAGGTGTGGAAGGAACACGCGCTTGGAGTCAGGCCACTGCGCAATGATGTCGCGGCGGCGCTCGATGTTGTCGGCCTGAACTGCTTCTATAGGATAGCCATCTGCCATTTGCATTGACGGTGCCAGCACTTCGGCGAGACTCAAGCGTCCGTATTCCGCGAGCATCACCATGAGGCCACCGGGCGTGCCCGGTGTTACAGCTGCTAGAGGGCCGTATTCGGGGGGGTAGACCATACCCTGTTTGCGAAAGAATTCGGGCGTTGCGCCTGTGGGGGCGACACCCAGGGCATTGATTCCGATAACTTTGCCTGTTTCGGGGTTGTAAATCAGAGCCTGCGTTTCGCCGCCCCATCCAAGGGTGTCCCACATGGTTGATGTGGCTCCCAGCATGGCACAGGCTGCATCTATGGCATTTCCGCCCCGAGCGAACATCATGGCCCCGGCGCTTGCCGCTAGCGGCTTACCGGTAACCGCTGCCCAGTGACGACCGTGGAGCACTGGTTTTGTCGTGCTCTGGGCGTTTGCAGTGGTCGTTGCCCCAACAAGCCCGATACCAGCCGCCGCAATGCTTAGCTGAAAAACCACTGCCGATACCGCTGCCGGAACTGCGGCCGGGGTAAGGGCAAGAAGGGGGCGAAAAATACTCGAAACCATGATGTGTCTCCGGGTCACTATTTTGTTGGGACGCAAGCCTAAGGGCCTACGTGTTCTCACCTGTTAGCGGATCAGTCGAAAGAGATTCAGGCGAAGGTATGGCTATCGCGGACCCATCGCGGTTGGCGCGATAGTGGGGCGACATTATTTCGATATCCGCCTCGCGGAAATTGTCTTGAATATGCCCGTGCATCTCCGATGCAATCTGCAGCTTTGCGGAGGGGTTGCGAATGTAGGCATTTAGCTCATAAGCCACGTAGTTGTCATCGAGGCTGGTTTGCAATACGAAGGGGGCGGGGTCTTCAAGAACCTGGGCCGTTGCGCTTGCGGCATCGCAAAGCAGCTGGTGAACCCGCGGCCATGCCACATCGTAGCCAATAGTCACTGTGGTGTGCAGGAGCACACCCGCTTCCTTGGCTTGGGCACTGAAATTGACGATATGGTTGTTCATCACCATGGCATTGGGGACAGACACTTCCTCATTTTTTGGCGTGCGAATGCGGGTAACAAATGCGCTCCGTTCGATTACGTCACCCTCGGTATCAGCGATGCGAACGCGATCACCAATTTTGAATCCCCGGGTATAGGTGATGACGATCCCTGACATGACGTTTGCCACTGCTGATGTCGACCCCAGCGATACCAATACGCCAAAGAAGATCGACAGACCTTGAAAGGCAGGGCTGCTGGATCCCGGGAGATAGGGGAAGACGATGACCAGGGTGATAGCGATGATGAGCAGCCGCGACAAACCAAAGCTCGTCTCCGCCCAGTCCGGGTAGAAGCCCGGGAGGGTTATGCGCTCAAGCCGAATGCCATCAAAAACTCCACGGGTGGCGCGGATCACCAGCCGGGAAATCACGACGATGATTGCGATGATAAAGAGATTGGGAAGGTAGTTGACGACTTCGGCAACGATGAGTCCTACCTGAGCTAACACAAAGCCAATGACCCCAACCGCGAGATCGCGACTCCAGGTGAACTGTGTGAAAACGAGATTGAGCCAGCTTATAAGCAGCAGCGCCCTCATGAGACGCCAAACCCCGTTTACAACGCTGTGTAGCGCTCTGGCGAGTTCACGTTCAGTAAAGATTTGCTGGTCCTGCACGGTGAGTGCACGGGCGCCTGATCCATCGGCATCAATCCAGCGATGGACGCTTTTTCGCCAGCGATCAAGGAGTCGCCACAAGAGCCATACCATGATGGATACGAGGAATAGGGCGGCTGCACGGGAGGCCATGTCGACCCAAAAGGCATTGCCCATCCACTGGGCAAGCCACAGCTCCAGCGCTTCGAGGCTTTGATTCATAGTTATTGATTGCGCTTATAAGGGTTGACGTAGGATGCGGGATGCCAGGCCTTATGGCAATTCTTAGTCGCGGAATCATCGTTTTTGGGGAGACGCCCGCCAGACGATGCTTGCCTGTGCTTCGCGAGCTTTCTAGTATCGCAGGGATGACCGAAGACGCTACACCAGTGACGCGCAAGATAATCCACGTAGATATGGATGCTTTCTATGCCAGCGTTGAGCAGCGAGATGATCCTGCACTTCGGGGCAAGCCCCTCGCCGTGGGAGGTTCCGCAAAGCGCGGTGTTGTTGCGGCAGCCAGTTACGAGGCGCGGAAGTTTGGCGTGAAGTCGGCAATGCCCGGCGTTACCGCGCGCAGGCGATGCCCGAGTTTACTTTTTGTTAAGCCGCGCTTTGAGGTCTACCGCGCTGTATCGCAGGAGCTCCACGGCATCTTCGCGCGCTATACGGATCTGATTGAGCCTCTCTCTCTTGATGAGGCCTATCTGGATGTAACTGCCGATATCGCAGGCGTCGGCAGTGCCACTGCGATAGCCGAAGCTATTCGTCATGACATTAAAACTGAACTTCGTTTAACAGCGAGTGCTGGAGTTAGTTACAACAAGTTCATCGCCAAAGTGGCGTCGGATCAAAACAAGCCTGACGGCGTGTTTGTAGTGCGACCCGGAGAGGGGGCCGATTTTGTGGCAGGGCTCCCAGCGCGCCGCTTTTATGGAGTGGGTCCAAAAACTGCCGAACGGATGTCCGCGCTAGGGATAAAGACGGGGGCCGATATACGCGATCAGTCGCTTATTTTTCTAGAACAACATTTCGGTAAGTCCGCCCAGTACCTGTACCGGGCAAGTCGTGGTGAGGATTATCGGTCGGTCAAGGCGGATCGGGAGCGTAAGTCCATCGGCGGGGAGCGAACCTATGCCGATGATTTGACCGAAGACGGTGATTTGCGCGAGGCGCTGGAGCACATCATTGATGTTGTTTGGGAGCGTATTGACCGAAATAGTGCTCGGGGGCGAACGGTGACCCTCAAGGTGAAGTATGCTGACTTCCAGCAAATCACTCGGGCTCGGTCTGTCTCGCCAGCGGTTGCAACGCGTGACGGCTTTGAGCGTCTCTCCAGGGGTTTGCTGGAGGCTCTACTGCCGGTGCCAAAGGGAGTGCGCTTGCTGGGACTTACGCTATCTTCTCTTGAGTCAACTAGGAATAGCGATGATGAGCAGACGCCGGGCGTTGCAGAAGTAAATCCGGTGCAGGAGTCTTTAGCGTTTTGAGGGATATCCGAGGGAAGCTTGGGTCACACGCTGTCTTCACAAACGTTAATCACACCGGCTCGTCCACAGCGTTTAGTCCACAAAAGCCGCGTCCATTAGAGATTGGGCACGTTAATTGCTGATATTTAAGGTATACATGTGACCGTGATCATTCCCGTCAACCCGGTATCTAGGTACTTTACACAAGTCAGGAATCGCCAAATGAAGCACCCCCTAAAACCCGTACTGCTCAGCGCTTTGCTTTTGTGTATGACCGCGGCTGTGTCCATGGCTGACGATGAGATGCCGGAGCTCCCGGCGGAGCTTCAGAGCACCTTCGATGCCTTACCTGCTGAGAAGCGTGAGTATTTGATAGAAGAGGGTGAAGGCTTTGCGGGTACCTGGGAGAAGCTGTTTGTAAGACTCAGGGGTAAAACCGCGACTGAGGTTGAGGCGTTTGTGGACGCCATGCAGTATCTGGAGGACGCGAGCAAGTTTAATCCCGAGACTGATATGGCCTCGATCCCTCTAAACACAGAGGCAGAGGATTTCAACGGATGGAAGCTGATGAATCCTCGGGCGCTGGCGACACAGCGAGAGCCAGGCCCCATTAATTTGAGTTACTACGCGCAGGGAGGACGCGGTGGTATTCAAACCTTTGCGAACGCTCCGGTCGCAATCTACCCCGAGGACCTCGTTGCGGGGGATGTTGAGGTGGCTATCGTTGGTGCGCCGCTGGATATGGGTACCTACTATCGCGGGCAAAAGTTTGGCCCTCAGGCGATGCGTACGGGTTACTACCACGGCGGCAATGATATGGCGACGATGGTAAACCCCAGTAAGGTCCTCAGTATTGTGGATTACGGCGATATTGCGATTGATAACATGAGCTCTGAGCTTAGCGTGCACCACGTTCGTGAACGCGTCGCTGAAATAGCCAGAACAGGAGCGATCCCCTTTATCGTCGGGGGTGATCACTCGCTTGAGTACCCTGATATTGCGGGTCTGGCTGATGTGCACGGCAAGGGTAGCTTCGGGGTTGTGCACTTTGACTCGCACTTTGATGCGGGTAAAGGCCAAGCGCACTACATCACCCACGGTCAGCCTGTGTATCGTGCAATCAAGGAAGGGCATGTGAAGGGTGAGAACTTCATTCAGGTGGGTTTACGGGGCCCATGGCCCGGCGCCTGGGGTTTTGAGTGGATGCGCAACAATGGCATGCGTTATCACCCCATGGCCGAGGTGGAGAAAAAGGGCTGGAAGGCCGTGATGGAGGACGCTCTTCGCGAAGCGAGAGAGGGCACCGAGAAGCTGTTCATTTCCTTTGATGTTGATGTGCTCGACCCGGCTTTCGTGCCCGGAACCGGCACGCCTGTTCCCGGCGGACTCACCATGCGCGAAGCGATCCCCATTGTTCGGGCACTGTGCACAGAGAGTGAAATGATTGGCTTTGAGATTGTCGAGCTCGATCCGCTTCTCGATAACACCTACCGTTCAGCACTTAACGCCAACTACATCATGCATGCCTGCCTAACCGGTATTGCTATGCGTAAGACTGGCATTACCGACGGTTCTTATCTGTCTGAGCTATCTACAGAAGATAAGCAGCCGCGTGCCGGTAAGCGTGCGCTTAAAGATGGTGATGCCGAAGAGATCGACCCTGACTATGGTCGCCCTCAGCGCTAAGTGATCCGACGGTTTAGGGCTTGTTCATTGCGGGACCTATAAATTGAGCTCATTGCGACATTGGCTGCGTGATCCGGTTGTCGTGTTTTTTGCTTTGGGAGCTGTGTTCTTCCTGGTCTATGCGCTACTCAACCGTGAGTCGACGACCCCGATTACGCTCAATCAGAGCTCGAAGGCTCTGCTGGTCTCCGAATGGGAAATGCTTACCGGGCGATCAGCTCAGCCACAGGATGTGGAACTCATCGTGGAAGACTATTACCAGCGCGAACTATTGTTTCGTGAGGGTATGGCTGCAGAGCTCTATCGAAGCGATCCCAGTATCCGGGAGTTGCTTATCGAGGTTATGCAGCAGCGTGTCACAGGGGAGATTGCTGATCCGTCAGCAAAAGAGCTCGTGAATTTCTACGCGGATAATATTGACCGCTATTACAGCGAAGCCACGATCAGCTTCAGTCAGCAGTTGTTTGCGACTGCACCGGAGGACCCCGAAAATTTTCGGGCTGAACTGAACCAGAAAGTTGTAGACGGTGGAATCTCGCCCTGGCAAGGGAAAGAGTTCCCAGACTACGGCGTTAGCATGCTCAGGGGGCTCTTTGGTCAGCCGCTGCTGGAGGTGCTTGAGCGCGTCTCCCTTGATACTTGGCAGGGTCCCTATGAGTCCCGACAGGGCTGGCACTATTTTCGTGTAAAGGAGCGAACAGGGCCGGTCCTGCTGCCCTTTGAGCGAGTTCGAGATCAGGTGCTTGCTGATTACCAGGCCGAGGCAGTAGCTAGCGCGGTTAGGGAGTTCACTGCGCGGCAACAAGACCGTCACCCACTGGAGCTCTCCCAGTAACAGCTCTTTGTGCGCACCGTTTTTGTGCGCGACCCTTTCGTATTTGCTGCAATTTGGTGCAAAACCTCGGTGCCGTCTCGCTTATGCACCGACAGATGGCAGGATCTAAGTGGCTCGGGTCTTGCACTGGTCTATGGATACTTTGCTTTCTTGATGGAGCCACACTTCATGTCCTTGTCTCTTAGATTCTTGACCCTCGGAATGTTCTTGTTCCTGCTGTCTTCTGGTGCTCGCAGTCAGGAGCCGGAGCCTATTCGAGTGGGGGTTTTGCATTCTTTGTCGGGCACTATGGCGATCAGTGAGACTACGTTAAAAGATACCGTGCTCATGTTGGTGGAGCAGCAGAACGCAAAAGGCGGGATTTTAGGTCGCCCACTGGAAGCGGTAGTCGTGGACCCTGCCTCCGATTGGCCTCTATTTGCAGAAAAAGCGCGTGAACTTCTTGTCCGGGAAAAAGTGGACGTCGTTTTCGGATGCTGGACATCGGTTTCTCGAAAGTCGGTGCTGCCGGTGTTTGAAGAACTGAACGGCTTGTTGTTCTACCCGGTGCAATACGAGGGAGAAGAGTCATCCCGCAATGTTTTCTATACGGGTGCTGCTCCTAATCAGCAGGCGATTCCGGCAGTAGACTATTTGATGTCTCAAGGTGTGAAGCGATGGGTGCTTGCGGGTACTGACTATGTGTATCCCCGCACGACGAACAAAATTCTGGAAGCCTATCTTCAGCAGCAGGGAGTGGCGCCCGAAGATATCCTGGTGAAGTACACACCCTTTGGTCATTCCGACTGGCAGAGCATTGTTGCCGAGATTAAGCGATTTGGCAGCACCGGGGCGAAGACCGCTGTGGTATCGACTGTGAATGGTGATGCGAACGTACCCTTTTATAAGGAATTGGCAAACCAGGGTATCAATGCCACGGACATTCCCGTCATTGCTTTCTCTGTCGGTGAGGAAGAGTTGTCCGGTATCGACACCGGTCCTCTGGTAGGGCACCTCGCAGCATGGAATTACTTCATGAGTGTTGAAGCGGATGCCAACTATGATTTTATCGATGAATGGCTAGCATTCATTGGCGATGACAATCGCGTTACCAATGATCCCATGGAGGCTCATTACGTAGGCTTCAATATGTGGGCCAAAGCAGTAGAAGCCGCGGGCAGTGCGGACCCCGATGCAGTGCAGGACGCCATCATTGGGATCAGTGTTCCAAACCTGTCTGGCGGTGTGGCCACCATGCAGGCCAATCACCACATTACCAAGCCTGTGCTGATCGGGGAGATACTTGATGACGGGCAGTTTCAGGTGGTCTGGGAAACGCCGGAAACCGTCGCGGGTGACGCCTGGTCAGACTATTTGCCAGGTTCGAAAGACCTTATCGCCGATTGGAGTCCACCCCTGCGTTGCGGTAATTACCAGAAAAATGAGAAACGCTGCTTGTCGGAGGGTGGTGAGTAGCGCTTCGGTAAAAACGCTGAAAAATCCGTTGCTAAACCAAGCCCTGTCGCAATGTTAGTGCTGCGCTCCTTATTGCTATGGCTGCTGTTTGTGCTCCCTGTGCAGGCTGAAACTCTGCGTGACTGGGTTGATGAACTAGGGAGCGCGGATGCTGTGCAAAAGCGCGAGCTCCTGGAGAAGATCGCCGCCAGTGGCGATCCGAATACGGATAAGGTTTTCGATGCTCTCTCACGGGGAGCTTTGTATCTGGATCGTAGAAAAGACACCGTAGTTCTGGCGGAACGCAAAGGCGCTCGGTATGTTCTCAGCAATGCCTTGACCGGTGAGGAGTTAGGCATCGCAGGGCGTCGTGACGTGCGACGCATCGCCATAGACAACAAGCTTCGTGCAGAACTGCAGAGTCTTCAAGCTGTTGCACAACTCTCTGCTGCGGAGCCCGAGGTGCGAGAGGAAGCTATCGCGGAAATTTTATCTGCGCCGACTCCATCGTCTTTAGGCGCGCTGGCTGCACGCAAGTCCCTGGAACCGTTGTCTGCATTGCAGGACCAGATAGCTATTGGCTTGGCCCTGCAGGCTCTATCGGGAGATGATGCTGAGGGTGTCGCTGCTGCGCTAGTCACTCTGAAAGGGCGAGTGGACCCTATCGTCCGATCTGCTTTGCAGGAGTTGGAGTCGCGAGAGGATTTGCCTCGATCGGTGCGCGATGAGGCGACTAATTTGTTGGCGCTGGCAGAGAATCGCTTGCTGTGGCTCGGGCGCCTTGAGTCGCTTTTCTTTGGACTGAGTCTCGGTTCGGTATTGCTTTTATCAGCGGTGGGATTGGCGATTACTTTTGGTGTCATGGGAGTGATCAACATGGCACACGGCGAGCTCATCATGCTCGGCGCTTACACGACATGGGTGTTGCAGCAGCTCTTCCCTGGCCAGCCAGGTTTTGCATTACTGCTTGCTATACCCTCGGCGTTTCTCGTGTCCGCGACGGTAGGTCTTGTCATCGAACGGGGAGTTATTCGTTTCTTGTATGGGCGTCCCCTTGAAACGCTCCTCGCAACTTTTGGCATAAGTCTGATTCTACAGCAGGCTGTGCGTTCGATTTTCTCACCGCTGAATCGCTCGGTGCTGACTCCCGAATGGTTGGCTGGATCCTGGGAAGTTACTCAGGGTTTATCGCTGACCTATAACCGCATGGCGATACTGTTGTTCTCGCTTTTGGTTTTTGCCGGCTTGCTGTGTCTTATGCGCTACACGCGACTGGGTCTGCAAGTGCGTGCGGTGGCGCAGAACCGCGCTATGGCTCGAGCCTTGGGCGTACGCAGCGCTCGAGTAGATGCAATGACTTTTGCTTTGGGCTCGGGTGTCGCAGGAGTGGCGGGTGTCGCTCTTACTCAGCTGACGAACGTGGGCCCAAATCTTGGCCAGGCGTACATCATCGATTCGTTTCTGGTAGTCGTGTTCGGAGGAGTGGGCAACCTTTGGGGAACCCTCGTGGGTGCCTTTTCTCTTGGCGTCGCTAACAAACTTATAGAACCTGCAGCCGGTGCCGTGCTTGCCAAAATTTTACTGCTTGTATTCCTGATACTGTTTTTACAGCGGCGGCCTCAGGGCTTGTTTCCTCGGACCGGTCGAGAGGAGAGCCACTGATGAGGCCCGGCAAGTTCTACGGTCAGGATCGGCCCTTTACTCTGACAGTTGGCGTGTTGCTGTGCATGGCACTGTTCGTGCCCGTATCGAACCTGCTGTTGCCGCAGGAATCCGTGTTCGCACTGTCCAGTTATAGCGTTTCTTTACTGGGTAAGTATCTTTGCTACGCCTTGTTGGCCCTGGCTCTCGATTTGGTCTGGGGTTATGCAGGCTTGCTAAGTCTGGGGCATGGCGCATTTTTCGCTCTGGGTGGTTACGCCATGGGGATGTATCTCATGCGCCAAATTGGCAGCCGGGGAGTGTATGGCGATCCCGAGCTTCCGGACTTCATGATCTTTCTCGACTGGCAAGAGTTGCCCTGGTACTGGTCGGGCTTTGACAGTTTTCCTTTTGCGATGGCAATGGCTTTGTTGGTACCCGCCGCATTGGCGCTCTTGTTTGGCTGGCTAGCCTTCCGCTCTCGCGTAGGCGGCGTTTACTTTTCCATAATGACTCAGGCGATGACTTTCGCGCTGATGCTGGCCTTTTTTCGTAACGAGATGGGCTTTGGTGGCAACAATGGTCTCACCGACTTTAAAGACATCGTGGGCTTTGATCTTCAGTCAGATGCGGTTCGTTGCGGTCTCTTCGTTGCAACGGCCCTGGCGCTATTGGGGAGCTATCTCGCTTGCCGCTGGATGCTTGGCACGCGTTTTGGAAGTGTGGTGGTCGCTCTTCGCGACGCCGAGTCGCGCGTGCGTTTTCTCGGTTACTCCGTAGCCAGTTATAAATTGGTGGTGTTTGTGGTGTCAGCGATGCTCGCAGGCTTGGCAGGAGCGCTTTATGTGCCGCAGGTAGGCATTATCAATCCCGGAGAGTTTCAGCCCTTGAACTCTATCGAGATAGCTATATGGGTGGCGGTCGGCGGTCGGGGGACGCTTCATGGCGCAATGCTGGGTGCGATCGTCATTGCCGCGGCAGAGACGATACTTACAGCGCGTTTACCAGAGCTTTGGCTGTTTGCCTTGGGCGCGTTGTTCCTGTTGGTGACTCTGCTGCTGCCTCAGGGATTCGCGGGTCTGCTTAAGGCGCGCAGCGATGCCTGAATCTATAGATACCCGCCATGGTGTCATCCTCTATCTGGAGGATGTGAGCGTGAGCTTTTCGGGCTACAAAGCACTCAATCGACTCAGTCTCGCTGTGGATCGTGGCGAGCTTCGTTGTCTTATCGGCCCGAACGGCGCCGGCAAGACAACGCTCATGGACGTGATCACGGGCAAGACGAAGCCCGATGTGGGCTCTGTGTATCTCGGCCAGGATATCAATCTGCTTGAAAGCGACGAAGCGACCATTGCCCGCCTGGGGATAGGGCGGAAGTTTCAAAAGCCGTCAGTGTTTCCCCAGCAAACGGTGCGGGAGAATCTCGCCCTCGCCGTACAAGGTAATCGTAGTCCCTGGGACGCGCTTCGCTACCGTCAGAGCAGCGAGGATGCGGACCGTATCGCTTCGCTATTGATTACCATTGCCCTGGAAGCGGTAGCCCATAAATTGGCCGGGGGATTGTCTCATGGTCAAAAGCAATGGCTTGAAATTGGCATGCTATTGGCTCAGGAGCCGTCGCTCTTGCTAATAGACGAGCCTGTTGCAGGCATGACCCAGCAAGAAACAGAACGCACTTCAGAATTGCTCCAGTCTTTGGTGCCCGAACGATCAGTGGTTGTTGTAGAGCACGACATGGTGTTTGTTCGTTCGATCGCTAGAAAGGTTACGGTGCTTCATGAAGGTGCTGTGCTGATGGAAGGGAGCATTGACGAGGTTCAATCGGACCCAAGCGTGCGAGAGGTCTATCTGGGAGAAGCATGCTAAGCGTTCAGGGGCTAAATCAGTACTACGGCGCAAGTCACACATTGCGTGATGTGGAGCTCAGCGTCGAGGGCGGACGCATTTTTTGCCTTATGGGCCGCAACGGTGTGGGTAAGACCACTCTACTCAATACTGTTCTGGGCTTACTCCCAGCGCTAAGCGGAGAGGTATCTCTTGCCGGGGAGCGCATCGACCTTCTGAAGACCGAAGATCGGGTAGGGCGAGGTATCGCCTATGTTCCCCAGGGCCGTATGATTTTCCCGGATCTTACCGTGATGGAGAATCTGCGGGTGGCACTTGCCGGTCGCCGTGGCGGTGGCACCGGGATACCCGAGCAGGTGTTTGAGTTCTTTCCAGTTCTCGGTGAAATGGCGAATCGTCGGGGCGGTGATTTATCAGGTGGGCAGCAGCAACAGCTGGCGATCGGACGCGCGCTGGTGCTTGAGCCTCGGATTCTGCTCCTTGACGAACCCTGCGAGGGCATCCAGCCTAATATCGTACAACTGATAGGAGAGGTTATTCAGCGACTGCGTTCGGAGCAGAGTCTCAGTGTGTTATTGGTGGAGCAGAAACTTCCCTTTGCGCGAGCAGTCGCGGATGACTTTGCGATCATGGATCGCGGGCAGATTGTTGCAGATGGCGCCATGGATCAGTTGTCCGAAGAGCTGGTTGCCGAGTATCTGACGGTTTAATACGTGAGCCGCTGTACTGCTGAACCGTCAATCGGCCGGCTGGCTCGAATGGCTGCTCTCGCTGAAGTGGGGGACGCTCGCTTCGCCACTCGAGCCAGCCGGCCTAAGCGTAGTGCGTTAATCAGGTTGGCACTACACCCAATCGAAGTTTCAGCTTCCCCTCGCGAAGCGATCATTTTCTGTGAAGTTCAGCATTCAGTATCTACACACGCGCAGGGCAGCTAGCACTGTTTACGCAGCGAGCGTCCCCCCACTTAGCGAGTGAAGTAATCAGTGCTAGCTGCCCGGTATTTAGGGCGTGGAGTTAGTTTGAAAATATGATGGCTGCGCGGGGTTCAGAACGTGAAGGTGGTTGAAAACAACCCACGCTGTAGATAAATCCTAAAGAAAGGCAGCGGTCTTCACCGTACAGTAGAGTTGCCTAGCTTATAATAGTTTTATTTTTGGACGCCTCACCATGGACGACGACAAGAGCCGCCAGGCAGCAAGAGAAGCTGCGCTCCGCTACCACGCCCATCCAAAGCCCGGGAAATTAGAGATCCGCGCGACCAAACCCCTGGCTAATGGACAGGACCTTGCTCGCGCTTACTCCCCAGGTGTAGCGGAAGCCTGCCTTGAAATCGTCAAGGACCCGGCAACGGCGGCGGACTATACCGCCCGGGGCAACCTGGTCGCGGTCATCAGCAACGGCAGCGCGGTTTTGGGGTTGGGCGACATCGGTGGCTTGGCAGCAAAACCTGTAATGGAAGGTAAGGCTGTCTTGTTTAAAAATTTTGCAGGTATCGATTGCTTTGATATCGAGTTGAACGAATCAGACCCGGAGAAGCTGGCGGACATTGTTTGCGCCATGGAACCCTCCTTCGGTGCGGTGAACCTGGAGGACATCAAAGCACCAGACTGTTTTATTGTTGAGCAGCGCTGCCGAGAACGCATGAATATTCCGGTGTTCCATGATGATCAGCACGGGACGGCTATAGTCGTAGGGGCTGCGGTAACTAACGCTCTGCATATTGCCGGTAAGCGTTTTGAAGATATAAAGATTGTCTCTACCGGAGGTGGTGCTGCGGGCATTGCCTGTCTCAACATGCTGCTGAAGCTGGGTGTGAAGCGCGAGAACGTTTGGTTGTGCGATGTCCATGGTCTGGTTTACGAAGGCCGTGGCGAGGATATGAATCCTCAGAAAGCGGCTTTTGCTCAGCCCAGTGAATACCGAACGCTCGATGACGTGATCGACGATGCTGATTTGTTTTTGGGCCTCAGTGCCCCGAAAGTTGTGACGGCCGAAATGGTTGGACGAATGGCCGAGCGGCCCATTGTATTTGCCCTCGCCAATCCAACCCCGGAAATTTTGCCTGACGAAGTACGCGCCGTTGCGCCTGACGCAATTATCGCCACGGGCCGTTCGGACTATCCGAATCAGGTCAACAACGTACTGTGCTTTCCGTTTATTTTTCGCGGTGCTCTGGATGTTGGCGCGACCGAGATTAACGATGCTATGCAGCTCGCATGTATTGACGGCATTGCCGCCTTGGCGCGAGCTACCACGAGTGCCGAAGCCGCGGAGGCCTATCGAGGGGAGCAGCTTGTCTTTGGCGTCGATTACTTGATTCCCAAGCCCTTTGATCCTCGGCTCATGGGGGTGGTTGCGAGCGCTGTGGCAAGCGCTGCAATGGAAACAGACGTTGCGACGCGGCCTGTGTCCGATCTGGCGGCTTATCGAGAGAAGCTCGATGGGTCTGTTTTCCGTTCATCGATGATCATGCGTCCTGTGTTTGCCTCTGCAGCGCTATCACAGCGCCGAATCGTTTTCGCCGAGGGCGAGGACGAGCGCGTACTGCGTACGGCTCAGGCGATCATTGAAGAGATGACAGACCGTCCTATTCTTATTGGCCGTCCCGAGATTATTGCGCGGCGCTGCGAAAGGGCAGGCCTGACGATAAAGCCCGGAGAAGACTTTGAGGTGGTTAATCCGGAAGATGATTCTAGACATCGCAGATATTGGGAAGCCTACCTGCAGTTAATGGCGCGACGGGGCGTAACCCCTGATCTGGCGAAGGTGATCATGCGGACAAACACCACCGCTATTGCGGCGATTATGGTGTACTGCGGTGATGCAGACAGCTTAGTTTGCGGTACCTTCGGTCAATACCTGTGGCACCTCAATTACGTTCGGCAGATCCTCGCCCATGACGGCGCGCATCCCAGGGGCGCGCTGTCTTTGATGATTACTGAAGATGAGCCCCTGTTTATTGCGGACACGCATGTGCATCCCGAGCCCACACCCGAGCAAATCGCTGATACGGTGATGGCCGCTGCAAATCATGTGCGTCGTTTTGGTTTAAAACCGAATATTGCCCTGTGTTCGCACTCCCAGTTCGGTAACCTCGATATCGATAGTGGACGGCGGGTACGTCAGGCTATGGCGCTCCTTGAAGCTCGGGAACCTGACTTTGCCTATGAAGGAGAGATGCACACTGACTCCGCCTTGGATCCTGAATTGCGGGCGCGAATCTTTCCCAATTCCCGTCTAGAGGGGCCCGCAAATGTCCTGGTATTTGCCTACGGCGATGCAGCATCTGGAGTACGAAACATACTCAAGATGCGCGGTGGCGCCTTGGAGGTCGGTCCCATCCTTATGGGGATGCAAAACCGCGCTCACATCGTGACGCCGTCCATAACCGCTCGAGGTCTCTTAAACATTTCGGCGCTTGCAGGTACCGACGTTACTCACTACCGCTAATGGCAGCTGCTTAGGGGAATGCGCATTGGCTGACGGCGCTTTAGGTGACCGCCCGATAGAAGCGGTACTGTGCCGAAAGGCACAGTGGCACCGCCACGATGAGTCCCAAGCCCATAGGTATGCTCGCAGCGACGCAGATGACCATGAGCACCAATAATAATACGGTGTAGCTCCAGAAGTTGGCGTGAATGAGCTTTCGGCTTGCCTCCATGGCGGGCCAAAAATCCATCTTTTTATCAATGATCATCAGATTGGTGAAGCCGTAGACAATGACCAGGTAAAGACCGGGTAGTACCAGTAGGAACAAACCGATGCTGATGAAGATCGACATCAGTATCGAGGCGATGATCAAAGGTACGAAAAATTGGAAGCCATCGAAGAGGTTAGAGATGGTGATTGTCTCTCCGCGTTCTAGTCGGATGATCATGCTGTAAAGACCCGCTAGCAGGGGAGGGTAAACGAGCGCTCCTGCAAAAGGGATTAGACCGACCACTCCGCAGATCACGCCCAATAGGATCGTGGCCCCAGAGAGCAGCCACGGTTCTTGTTTGTATAAAGCCCAGCCGTCTCTAAGGCAGACGCCTGCGTCAGGAACCACACGTTCTGTCATAACCAGCTACCCATCTTTCGAGTTTATGACCCAAGTGTAACGGCCCGCTGCGCTCTATGCGATGAGTCGCATTATGTGAGGCCCAGGGATCTAGCGATGCTTCGCTGGATTCAGGCGCTCTTCAAAAGCTCCGCTTGTGCAAATAGTGCTGAGCAGCTGTCCAGCATCCTGTTGGCAAAACCCCATTCGTTGTCATACCAGGCCATGACTTTGACGAGATTGCCGTTGACCTTAGTGTGGTTTGCATCGAATACACAGGAGGCCGAACTGTGGTTGAAGTCTATGGAAACGAGAGGGGCTTCATTGACTTCCAGCACTTCGCTCAGAGGGCCTTCCGCTGCCGCAGTCATGAGGGCATTCACCTCTTCTGTGCTGGTGTCTCTTTCCGCGATGAAGCTCAGGTCTACCAGGGAAACATTTATGGTTGGAATGCGAACTGCCATGCCATCCAAACGGCCTTTGAGCTCTGGTAGCACCAAACCTATGGCGGCAGCAGCGCCCGTCTTTGTGGGAATCATGGACTGTGTTGCCGACCGCGCTCGATACAGGTCGCTGTGGTAAACGTCGGAGAGCTGTTGATCATTCGTATAGGAATGAATCGTGGTGACATGGCCTTTAGAAATGCCGATGGAATCATGAAGTGGTTTTACCATGGGTGCCAGACAGTTGGTTGTACACGAAGCGTTGGAGATAACTTTTTCTTCGCCGGTGAGTAAGTGATCGTTGATGCCGTAGACTACGGTGGCATCAACATCAGCAGCGGGTGCCGATACCAGTACTTTTCGAGCGCCAGCTGACAGGTGCTTGCCCGCTTTCTCCCGACTGGTGAAAATTCCCGTGCATTCGCAAACGATATCCACGTTGAGAGCCTTCCACGGCAGCTGCTCGGGATCGCGTTCACTCAATACTCTTATTCGCTGTTTACCGACGATTAAGTGGTCGCCATCGATATTGACCGGGACGGGGAAGCGCCCGTGCACAGAGTCATATTGTGTCAGGTGAGCATTGATGGAGCTGTCGCCGAGGTCGTTGATGGCGACGACTTCGATTTTGCCCGCGAGTGCATCCTGACGCTCGATGAGTGCTCTGAGGATGTTTCGACCGATTCTTCCATATCCGTTGATAGCGATGCGCAGCATGAGATTGTGCCTCTCTGGGTTTAATTTTGAACATAAAATTACATAAATGAATGCAAAAACAGTTCATAAATTAAAAATTATGTAGTTTTAGTAAAAAATGTGTCAGTATTAGGGCTCATTAAATAGAGCAGCTGCTGCCGTGACCGAGGCTCAAGAAGACAATTTACTCCACGAACTTGGTAGTGCTGCCCGACGTGTTACCAAGTCCGAGCGGCGTATTGTGGATGTGATTCTGGATGATCCCCGGTCAGCCACCCGCCTGAGTATTGCCGCTCTGGCTGAACTTGCAGAGGTGAGTGAACCCACGGTTAACCGTTTTTGCCGCAAGTTTGAGCCCCGGGGCTATCCAGAATTTAAGCTGCGGTTAGCGCAATCGCTGGTACTTGGATTGCCCTACGTCAGTTCATCCATTGCGCCGGATGATGAAGCAGGAACCTATACCGCCAAGATATTGGATAGCGCCGTGATGTCGTTTAGAGCGCTAGGGGAGCAGTTACCGCCGAAGCTGGTGGAGTCAGTGGTTGATCGACTCCTTGATGCACATCATATTTTCTTCTTTGGTTTGGGTATTTCCAGTGCCGTGGCTCAGGATGCCGAACACCATTTCTTTCGCTTTTCGCTGCCGGTCACTGCGCACGCTGATGTCTTGATGCAACGGATGCACGCTGCGGCGGCTCGAGACGATGATGTTTTCTTCATTATTTCTCACACGGGACGGACGCGGGATCTTGTCGATATCGCGAATCTGGCTATAGCGCGAGGTGCTACGGTGGTTGCTCTTACTGCGGCAGCATCACCCTTAGCTAAAGCGAGCAGTCTGGCCATAGAGCTCGATGTCTCTGAGGATACGGACGCCTATATGCCCATGACCTCTCGTCTTGCACACTTGGTGGTACTGGATGTCTTGGCGGCGGGCGTATCGCTTCGTCGCGGCGAAGCGCTGCAGCCCCATTTGCGTGCTATTAAAGAAAGTCTCCGAGCGACCCGATTCGCTCCACAACCTGGAGGTAAACACCGCTCATGAGTTCTGCTTCTTCTGTGTCCCAGGATAGTAACGGGCACCAATACCGTAGCCTGCGAAACAATGTGAGTTTGCTGGGCAGTATGCTTGGAGAGACCATGGCGAAAAGCCATGGAGAGGAATTTCTTGCCAGCGTCGAAAAGATCAGGCTGCTATCAAAGTCTGGAAGTACGGGTGACGACAGCAGTTGGGAGCAACTGGAAACACTGTTGGCAGGGCTCGAAACAGAACAGCTTGGGTTGGTGGCACGTGCCTTTGCGCAGTTCCTGAATCTTGCGAACATCGCTGAGCAACATCACGGACTGTCTCGGGAAATGGATGCCGTAAACTCCGCGAGTAGAACGCTTTCTGGTGTTATGGACCTTTTGACCGAGAAGGGTCTTGAGCCTGCAGCGATCGAACAGTCCGTCGCAGATCTCAGTATCGAGTTGGTGCTTACGGCACATCCCACAGAAATCACCCGGCGCTCGTTGATCCACAAGTACGAAGAGATTCAACGCTGTTTGGGACAGTTGGAATCTCCGGGCCTCACTAATTACGAGCGCAACCGCATGGACCGGCGTTTACGGGAGCTGATCGCCCAGCTTTGGCATACGCACGAGTTTCGTGAAAGCCGACCAAGCCCCGTCGATGAGGCTCGCTGGGGTTTTGCGGTGGTCGAAAATTCACTCTGGCAGGCGGTGCCGGATTTTCTTCGACGATTGGACGATGCTTTACTCGCGGCCACGGGTAAACGACTACCCATGGATGCAGCGCCGGTACAATTTTCTTCCTGGATGGGTGGCGATCGCGACGGAAACCCCTTTGTTACCGCGAAAGTGACTCGAGAGGTGTTGCTACTGGGGCGCTGGCAGGCGGCGGCCCTTTACCTGAAGACTGTGGACCGACTAGTACAAGAGTTGTCCATGATCGAATGTAATGACGCCTTACGAGAGCTGGTAGGTGATACCCGAGAGCCTTACCGTCGCGCGATGAAGGATCTGAGAGCTCGCCTCCGCAAGTGGCTCACTGCTGTGGAGGACTTGCTGGATGGCCGTCCCGCTGAAACAAGCGACCTGATTCGGGACGTCGAAGAGCTCTCCAGGCCGTTGTTGCTTTGCTATGAATCACTATGCGAATGCGGCATGGAGCGCATAGCTGAGGGGACGCTTCTTGATTTACTACGCCAGGTTCGCTGCTTCGGCATCAATCTGGTCCGCCTCGATATACGGCAGCACTCCGATCGGCACAGTGCGGCCTTGTCTGAAATTACCGAATTTTTGGGTTTAGGACGTTATACGGACTGGGATGAGCGGCAACGTCGAGAATGGATTCAGCAAGAGCTTGAAAGCAAAAGACCGCTCATACCTCAGCACTGGTCGCCCAGCGAAGAGACGCAGGAGGTTCTTGATTGTTGCTCTGTCGTGGTGGAGCAGCCGGCAGGTGCGCTGGCTTGCTACATCATATCAATGGCGCGACAAGCCTCCGACGTGATGGCTGTGCGATTACTCCTCAAGGCAGCGGGGGGCGGTGACAGTTTGCCCATCGCGCCGCTTTTTGAAACCCTGGACGATCTTGACCGTGCTCCTCAGGTGATTACTGACCTGTTGGCGGTCGAGGGCGCTCTTGGCCGTTTGCCAGAGCAACAGATGGTGATGATTGGCTACTCGGATTCTGCTAAGGACGCAGGGATACTTGCAGCGGCCTGGGCCCAGTACCGTGCACAGGAAGCCCTCCTGGACGTTTGCACTCAAGCTGGTGTTCGCCTGCAGCTGTTCCACGGCCGCGGTGGAACCATTGGTCGTGGTGGCGCGCCCGCGCATGACGCACTGCTGTCGCAGCCTCCAGGTTCTCTCGAGTGTGGCTTGCGGGTTACTGAACAGGGCGAAATGATTCGCACCAAGTTGGGCATGACCGGTCTGGCCGTGAAGACTCTCGCTCTTTACACCAGCGCTATTTTGGAAGCGCGAGCGGCCCATCCGCCAAGGCCAAAGGCGCACTGGCGGGACACTATGAACCGTTTGGGCGAAAGCTCCTGCGACGCCTATCGCGCGGTTGTTCGTGACGATCCACGGTTCCTTACTTACTTTCGTGAAGCGACCCCCGAGGGTGAATTAGGCGCCTTGCCGCTGGCGTCTCGTCCGACGAGCCGAAAGAAAGATGGTGGCATTGAGGCTTTGCGTGCAATTCCCTGGATATTCTCCTGGACACAGAACCGGCTAATGTTGCCGTCATGGCTGGGCGCCGGTGCTGCTCTTGCCAAAGAGCTGGAAGAGCAGGGCGATGAGGTTATATCGGAGATGTTCCGAGAGTGGCCGTTCTTCGCGACACGCATGCAAATGTTGGAAATGGTCTACAGCAAAACTGATGCTCGCCTCTCGGCGCATTACGACGGCAAGTTGGTGAATCCAGAGCTGCGTGGTATTGGCGAGCAGTTGCGTGGCCAATTGAGTAACGACGTAGGGACTGTGCTTAGCGTTCTCGGGCAAGAGCTTCTGCTTGAGAAGCTTGACTGGACGCGAGAGTCTCTGGAGCTGCGGAACATTTACACAGTGCCGTTGAATGTACTTCAGGCAGAGCTTTTGGCTCGTCTGCGGCGCAATGCAGATGACGACACCCGGCAGGCCATTATGATCAGTATTGCCGGTGTCGCGGCTGGTATGCGCAACACGGGCTGATCTTCGGGTCGTCGTAAACGAGGAAGGAATACATGGAACTACACAACACAGTTGCCGAAGTCACGGAGCGCATCGAAAGACGCAGCCGTGGACCGAGACAAAACTATCTGGACCTTATGGCCCGGAGTCGGGATCTGCGCCCGCAGCGAGGGCAATTATCCTGCGGTAATCTTGCCCATGGTTTTGCGGCTTGTGGCGATGACGACAAAGATAGTATCCGCCTCATGGAGTCGTCCAACATCGGGATTGTCACGGCCTTCAACGATATGTTGTCGGCTCACCAGCCCTATGCCGAGTATCCGGACAAAATTAAGTCTTATGTACGAGCCGTAGGTAGCACCGCGCAGGTGGCGGGCGGCGTCCCGGCCATGTGTGATGGCGTCACTCAGGGACAGATCGGGATGGAGCTGTCGCTTTTTAGTCGCGACAACATCGCTCAGGCAACCGGCATAGCACTTTCACATCACATGTTCGATGGCATCGTCTGTTTGGGTATCTGCGACAAAATTGTACCGGGACTCATTATGGGCGTACTGCGCTTCGGCCATTTGCCCGCATTGTTCATCCCCGCAGGTCCGATGCCTTCCGGTCTTCCCAATGCGGAAAAGGCTCGAGTGAGGCAGCTGTTTGCAGAAGGTAAAGTCGGGCGTGAGGAGCTCCTTGCGGCGGAATCAGCCTCTTATCACAGCGCAGGCACCTGTACTTTTTACGGCACGGCAAACACTAACCAGATGGTTATGGAGGCTATGGGGCTGCAACTTCCCGGTGGTTCTTTTGTAAACCCCGGAACCCCCTTACGTGAGGCGCTTACTCAAGAAGCTTCGGAACTGATTACCCGTATTACCGCTCAAGGTCCCGACGCGCGACCTTTAGCTGAGGTGATAGACGCTCGTTCTTTTGTAAACGCCATTGTCGCCTTGCTGGCGTCTGGCGGCTCTACCAACCATACGATCCACCTGATTGCCATGGCGCGTGCCGCCGGTCTCGTGGTGACTTGGGACGATTTCTCAGAACTTTCTGCGGTCGTACCTCTCCTTGCTCGTGTGTATCCCAACGGTCAGGCTGATATCAATCACTTCCACGCGGCTGGGGGCACGGGTTTTCTGTTTCGGGAGTTACTGGACGGGGGCTTGATGCATGGTTCTGCCCGCACCGTTTGGGGTGATAGTTTCCAAGACTATACCCAGGAGCCGTTTTTGGCGGAGGGTAAGCTCTCGTGGCGCCCGGCAGCCAGCAAGAGTCTGGATGCAGATGTATTGGGGACAACGGAAGCGCCATTTTCCCCTGAGGGCGGCTTGCGTTTGCTTCAGGGTAATCTTGGGCGAGCTGTGATAAAGGTATCGGCGGTCAAGCCCGAGCACCGTAAAGTCGTCGCCCCCGCGGTAGTTATAGATAGTCAGGAACACCTTGCAAAGAAATTTGCAGAAGGAGAGCTCGAGCGGGACTGCATCGTTGTAGTTCGCTTTCAGGGGCCTCGAGCGAACGGTATGCCCGAGCTTCATAAGCTCACACCCTTGCTGGGTTCCCTGCAAGACAAAGGTCACTCCGTTGCATTGGTAACGGACGGTCGGATGTCGGGCGCTTCGGGGAAAGTGCCGGCGGCTATTCACATAACTCCTGAGGCCGCTATGGGCGGTGCTCTCGCACGCCTAAGGGATGGAGACATGATTTCTTTGGATGCGGTTACGGGAACTCTCAGTTGTGAAGTCAGCGAAGAGGACATGGCTGACAGGCCCCTTGCGCGCGTGCCGGGAGATAGTCAGGAAGGCGTTGGGCGAGAGCTCTTCAGCGTATTTCGAAAAGTGGTGACGACGCCCGAGGCCGGAGCCACTGTGATATTTAACGAGGAAATCTAGGGATGGCTAAGCCCTGGCATTTGCTGGCGGACATCGGCGGCACCAATGCGCGTTTTGCTCTTGGAGATGTGGCTACGGGTGAAATTCGAAATCACCTCACGGTCTCCGTCGTAGAGCACCCGACCTTCACATCGGCGTTGCTCATGTACTTGTCCATGGTTGAAGAATCGGGTGATTGGGAAAAGCGGCCCATAGATGGCTGTCTGGCTGTGGCGTGCCCAACGGATCGTGAGATTGTGACCTTTACGAATAGTGATTGGGTCATTGATCGAAGGGATTTGGCATTCAGTTTGAAAATCCCCAGTCTCGAGATTATTAATGATTTTGAGGCCATTGGTTACGCCGCGGCGCGATTTGCTGAAAGCGATTGGGAGCAATTGGGCAATGGGCAAGCTCGCGCCGACAAAGTCATCGCGGTACTTGGTCCCGGCACTGGTCTTGGTGTCTGTGGAGTGTTGCCAAGTACTACTCGGCTTAATGTTATGCCCGGCGAAGGCGGCCATGTCGACTTTGCCCCCGTCGGAGAGGAGGAAGCCGAGATCATGCGGCTCCTTTCAACGCGCTATCGACGCGTGTCCGCAGAGCGAGTGTTGTCAGGAGCGGGGCTGCAGAACATTTATTGGGCGCTCTCGCAAATGCATGGAGCTCAGCAGCAACACGCAACGCCCGCCGATATCAGTGCAGCGGCATTGGCCGGTGACGATCCCATCGCGGTTGAGTCGCTTGCCGTGTTTTGTCGAGTCCTGGGTAGCGTGGCCGGCAATCTGGCGCTGACCTTCGGATCCCTGGGAGGCGTTTATGTTGCTGGGGGAATCGTGCCGCGTATTCTGGAGTTTGTTCGTAACAGCGATTTTCGGGAGCGATTTCTGGCCAAAGGGCGTTTTCGTGAATATCTCGACGACATACCCACGCGTATTGTGACTCGCAAAGATCCGGGTCTTTTTGGCGCTCTTCAATTCCTACAAAGCAGGCACTTATAATGAATGACTCAAGAGGCATCCTTTCACAGGCACCCGTAGTGCCCGTGCTGGCCATAGAAAATCTAGATGATGCCATTCCGTTGGCAGAGGCTCTGGTCTCGGGAGGGATTCCCGTGCTCGAGGTTACCTTGAGAACGCCTGTGGGATTGCCGGCCATTAGCGCCATTCGTGAAGCGGTCCCCGATGCCATAGTAGGAGCGGGTACAGTCGTAAATGCAGCAGATTTTGAAGCGGCGGTAGAGGCGGGCAGCCGTTTTGTCGTGACACCCGGCCTGACCCAGGGGATTCTGGATACGGCCTCTGGCTCTGAGGTTCCCCTGATTCCTGGCGTAGCAACGGTCAGTGAGTTAATGCGGGCTTTGGACTATGGTTTTGATTGCTTGAAGTTCTTCCCCGCTGAAGCCTCGGGTGGCGCCGCTGCGCTAAGAGCCTTTGCCGGCCCTTTCCCTAATGTGAATTTTTGTCCCACCGGTGGTATTGGCTTGCATAACATTGACGAATATTTGGGAGTGAAGTCGGTTTTGACTGTTGGTGGATCCTGGTTGACTCCCGGTAGTTTGCTGGCAGCTCAGGATTGGGATGCCGTGACAGCCCTGGCTCGCGCAGCGGTAGAACATGTATCCACATTTCGGGCGAAGCAATGAACGGCTCAGCCGCAGTGGAATTGGAGGTTGGTATGGATCTTTTAATTTTTGGCGCTCGTGGCGACCTGTCCGCAAGAAAGCTTTTTCCAGCGCTCTATCACCTGGATAACTGCGAGTTGTTACCGGCTGACGTGCGGATCCATGCCTTGGCGAGGGAAGATATCCCCCTTGAGACGTTTCTCGAGGACATCAAAATTCGGGTTCGCAAGTATGTCGACGACAGTCGCTGGTCCGAAGAACAGTGGGTCAGCTATACCTCGCGTTTTGTCTATCACCGAATTGATTTTAGTACGGCGGATGGTTTCGCGGACTTGCGCGAGCTATTGGCGCCCGAGCGCCCTGCATTGTTCTACCTGGCAACACCGCCCTCACTATTCGGTCCTATTTGCGAGCATTTGGGGGCTACGGGTTGCCTCGTTGGCGATAGGCGGCTGCTCCTCGAAAAGCCCATAGGCCACGATCTGGAAAGTTGCCGGGCAGTGAATGACACCGTCGGCGAATACTTTTCGGAAGACTCCATCTATCGAGTTGATCACTACCTTGGTAAAGAAACGGTGCAAAACCTGTTGGTTATGCGTTTTGGCAACCGTTTTATCAACACACAGTGGGATCAGAGCTGCGTTGATCACGTGCAGATCACCGTGGCAGAGCCCATTGGTATCGAGGGCCGCTGGTCCTACTACGACGGTGTCGGTCAGCTTCGCGACATGGTGCAAAACCATCTCATGCAACTCCTTTGTCTGGTTGCTATGGAGCCGCCTAATTCCATGACGGCCGAGGGTATCCGCGATGAGAAAGTAAAGATCGTGCGTGCCTTGCGTCCCATCGATGAAACAAACGTCCGAGATCATGCCGTGCGTGGGCAATATGCCGCGGGATGGTTGCGTGGGGAGTCAGTTCCCGGTTACCTCGAGGAAGATGATTGCCCCGCGCAAGATAGTCAGACCGAGACGTATGTGGCGCTGAAGGCGTTTGTCGATAACTGGCGTTGGGCGGGCGTTCCCTTTTATCTGCGTACCGGCAAGCGTATGCCCGAAAAGCTCACCGAAATAGTGATTACCTATAAGGCGTTACCCCACAATATCTTTGCAGGCGCCGGTCGCGAGGATGTTCCGAATCGTCTGGTTATTCGATTGCAACCGAACGAGGGGATCGAAATGCAGATGGTCTCCAAGCAGCATAGTTTGCGTAACAAAATGGGGCTGGTTACAAAAAACCTCAATCTTGATTTTCTCGGTTCTTCGGAGTTGGACAGGATTCCCGACGCCTATGAGCGTTTACTCCTCGATGCGATTAATGCAGATCAGTCATTGTTCGTAGGTCGCGAGGAAATCGAAGAGTCCTGGCGTTGGTGCGACGAGCTCATTGATGCCTGGCAAACCCGTGCGCCAACGTTGCAGCCCTATCAGGCAGGCTCCTGGGGGCCGACTAAAGGAGAGTTGTTAATCGAAAAGGATGGACGAAGCTGGCATGTCTGAGATGAGCTTACTGGAATTTGATAGTCGCACGGGACTCGATGAGCAGCTGGCGGGTGACGTTAGCGGCATTTTGAAGCAGGCCATCGAAGCGCGTGGCGTGGCAAGCTTGGTGTTATCTGGCGGCAGCACGCCTAAAGGGTTCCTTCGAGGTTTGGCTTGTGAGGAACTGGATTGGTCAAAAGTGACCGTGACCTTGGCCGATGATCGCTGGGTGCCCTCGGATCATGAGGATAGTAATGATCGTTTGGTTCGAGAGAACCTGCTGCAAGGCCCCGCGAGCGCAGCGACGTTCCTTCCGTTGGTCAATGGGGATGCACATCCCAAGACGGCCACAGTAGCCATTAGAGATTCCTTGGCGAGTCTCGAGACTGTTGACGTAATGATTCTCGGGATGGGCGGTGATGGGCATTTCGCGTCGTTGTTTCCCGCCAGCGATGCGTTAGCAGCGGGCCTTGATATGCGTGGCAGAGAAACGGTTATTGCAGTGGATCCACCTGCCGCGCCTCACGCGCGTATGAGCATGACATTGCCACGAATCCTGGATGCGCGGCACCTCATCTTACATATCGTGGGTGACGATAAGCGACTGGTCCTTGAGCGCGCACTCTCAGACAAGGATCCTCTTTCGCTGCCCATCGCGGCAATCATGGCCTCTGAATCGCCAGCTCCTTACGTGTACTGGGC
This sequence comes from Congregibacter sp., assembly GCF_045107095.1. Taxonomy (GTDB): domain Bacteria; phylum Pseudomonadota; class Gammaproteobacteria; order Pseudomonadales; family Halieaceae; genus Congregibacter. The sequence goes on from NZ_JBGCFU010000049.1 coordinate 29,922, forward strand.
GCCCTAGAAAAAGGCAGCGTCTCTCTGCGCCTGTGTTCTTCAGACTAGTAAGGGCAGAGCTACGGAAAAACCGAGGCCAGAAGAAAGGCAGATTAGTTAGGGCAAGACGGTTTAGGTAATATCGAGAAGCTGCTCGTTTGGCCTCCCCAGCACAGCCTTGGATCCGTTGATACCGATGGGGCGCTGAATCAGTCTAGGTTCGCTTGCCATCGCTGCAAACACTTCGTCGTCTGATGCAGAGTCTGCTAATCCTAATTTCACAGCATCTTTCTCGCGCATAAACTCACGAGGACTTACCTTGCCCATCTTTTTGGCGATATCTCGGAGCTCGTCCTCGCTCAGCATTTCGCTCTTGTTCATGTATTTACGGACCTCAGGCTCAATGCCATTCTCCTGAAGGAGTGTAAGGCCCTTTTTCGATGAGCCGCATCCGGTGTGATGAATTAGGGTATAAGGCATGTTGGAAGTCCTGATAAACGATGACGTCACAATTATTCATCATTGTCAGAGCTAGAGAAAGTGTTTGAACAACTGTCTGGGTTTTGTTTCGGAGACCAACTGTGAATAGCGTTGAATTGCCCTCTTTTCTGGATGTTCGTGGAGCTGCCGGGCGACTGCAGGGACAAGCGGTGCGTACGCCGCTTTTGCGTAATCGTTTCCTCGATGAAGACAGCGGTCGGCGGGTGTTTTTGAAGCCCGAGACTCTTCAGGTAAGCGGCAGTTTCAAGTTTCGTGGTGCCTACAATCGTGTTTCGCAGCTGACCACCGCTGAGCGCAAAGCGGGGGTCATCGCCTGGTCATCGGGAAATCATGCGCAAGGAGTGGCCGCGGCCGCGAAACTCGAGTCCGTGCCGGCGCGAATTGTGATGCCCAAAGACGCGCCGCGTATAAAGTTGCAGAACACTATCGCTCTTGGCGCCGAAGTGATTAC
>NZ_JBGCFU010000005.1:0-89458 GCF_045107095.1 Congregibacter sp.
CTCAGTAGCGGGTTCCAGATATCAAAGATCATGATCACACGCGTTTGATCGGCATCGTTCCAGGCTTCGTGCTCAATGGTGTCATCAAAGGCCCAGGCTTCACCGATACGCCACTCCCGGGTTTCGTTGCCGACACGGAACCCTGCAGGCCCGGGAAGCACCAGCGGTAAGTGAACTAGCAAGCGAGTATTCGTAGACCCTGTGTGCGGCGGTATTTTTGTATGGGGTGCAAGTGCCGAGAACAGTGCGGTAGGTGCAAAGTCCGGCTGGTCCGCAAGAGGCAGCTCTTCAAGCACGGCCGTGGTTTTGGGGCAGCGGGCCATGGCCTCACGCTGCGGCTGGCCATCCTTCCACAACCAAAGCGAGCTCCAGTTGTCTGAGTGATTCAGAGGCTTGAACTGGTTCTCTGGAGTGCCAGGTGCGTATTGCACGTAGGGTTTGAACCCGGGAAGGCCCTCCTGCATGAGTGTTTCCAGTTCGCCTTGAATCGTTTCGGTAGCAGCCTCCAAGGTCTCGAACCAGGGAAAGTAACTCCGATCAAAGAAGGGTATTGCAGGTAGGCGGGGGTAATGCACCTGCACGGGCTCGGCGTTATAAATTTGTTTTACGCCTGCGACAACATCCATGCATTCTTCAAAGCGCGTCAGTGATTCACCGCGATGCTCCTGCATTAACGGGCCCAACGCGTCACGAAAGTGGGAAGCCATTGCCTTTGCTTGCTCATCTACCACTTCTTGGGCGCGCTTTAACAGAGGGCGCAGCGAGGCGTGAAGCTGTGATTCCTCAGGAGCAATGCGCAAAACGTCTTTGTAAACCTGGGCTGCGGTTCGCATGTCGCCCATCTGCTCGAGTATTGAGCCTTTCGATAGCATCGGCATGAAAGCGTAGGGGTCAATAGCGAGTGCCGCATTGAGAGCTTTGATCGCGAGGGGGGCATTGCCGAGGTTGCGGTGGGCAATGGCGACGTTCATATGAAAGTCGACATGCCCACTGAGTTGAGCCGCGTTGCTTTGCAGATAGGCGAGGGCACCATTGGCGTCGCCCCGACGAACCATCTCCTGGGATGCAATAATGACCTGCTTTAAGTCAGGGGCCACCATGGTCTAGTACCTTATCTTGTAGGTTCGGTGCATATTTTCCGCTACCACGACTTTTCCCTGCTGAAGCTTTGGCCGAAACCGGACACTCCGCAGATATTTATAGGCACGATTGGTGGCGGACTTCGCGTCTTCCCCCGTCGCATCGGTTGTTATGTCGATGTCTACGGCTTCTCCATGTCGAGACACAGCGAAATCAATCACCACCTGCGCGAGCTTGGTCGTGCCTACGGGCACAGCGCCGGGATTGAAGACTGTTTCCTCGGGAAGCTCCAAAGGCTCTCCAAAGGTTTTGCTGTACCAGCTCTCACTGCCCGGCTCTGACTCCATGATAGCCCAGGCTTCTTTGTAGATCCGTATTGCCGGTGCATAGCGTCGGTGCCACTGATACCAATCAGCAATGGCGAGATGAGCATTGGCTCGGTCTTCAGCGCTGCTCTCTGGCATTGCCGATATTACTCTCTCCTTGTGCTGGAGAGATTGCAGTCCATAACGGAAATTGTGATCCCTGAGCCGCCAAAAACGCAGCTGCGCTTCACTCGCGACGTCAAAGCCAGCCATTTGTGTCGTCGAGGCACGAAACCCTGTTTCGCGCTCGCCTGGATACACCGAAATCAGATAGGCGAGGGCGACCTTACCTTTTAGATAATCAAGTAATTCCGGACTGGTTTCACTCTGGTTGCTAGCGATGTCGTCGATAGCCTCATCGTATAAATCACTGATTCCCACGAGTCGCGGAAAGCGCTGGTAGTCAATATCTCCGAGATAAACGCCACGCATCCAGTCAGCGTAGCGCAGCGTGGCCGCGCGAAGATCTTCGTTACCTGAGTGTTGTTGCCCGAAGCGTTTTAGGCGGTAGAGGTAAGCTTGCTGATCGTCCGCTGCAGCGTAATTTCCGTTTCGCACATGAGTTGCGATGAGCTGCTCCAGCATGCTGGTTTGAGACGGGGTGTATAGGCCTCCATTAACCCTGGAAAGGTGAATGCCTCGACTGAATGCTTTGATGGCCTCGCGGTCGCGACCCTCTGCAAGATAGGCAGCGCCCAGGTTTTCCAGTGTAGGAGCCAGCAACGGCGACATGGGGCCGTTATCCAGCTCCTGCTGCTCTAAAGTTTCCAGTAGCACCTTGGAGGTCGCCGGTGGGTCCAGGGGTTCGGCAATAAGAAATTTCGCGGCGGCCCGCGGGTCGTCCTCGCGAAACATGCTGGCGCCATAGTAGGTTGGTGCCGAGTGTTGGGGTGTGATCGAAGAGCAGCACTCGGTGCCGTCACCATCAACAAATTGCGCGTTAGCGAAGGGCGCGGCCGCGCTCAGGACAATAGCAAGCAGACCCGATCGAAGGTCGCTGTTTCTTTGTCTGTCTAAAACAATACCCGACACCGCAATGTAGCTTCCAACGCCGTCAACTTCTCGAGGGCGACTTCTGAATATTCCGCATCGATGTCAATCACCACGTAGCCCACATGTTCGTTGGTCTGTAAGTACTGCGCTGCGATGTTGACGCCAATTTCTGAAAAAATGTTGTTAATTGCTCCCATCACGCCCGGTACGTTCCTATGGATGTGAAGTAAGCGGTGGCAGCCGTCATGCTCTGGCAAAGCCACTTCAGGCATATTAACCGAACTTGTGGTCGTACCGTTGTCAGAATAGCGCGACAGTTTCTCGGCAACCTCTCCGCCGATGTTCGCCTGTGCCTCCATTGTGCTGCCACCGACGTGGGGTGTCAGGAAGGCGTTGTCAAATTCCCTGAGGGGTGAGACGAACTCGTCGTCGTTAGAGCGAGGCTCCACAGGAAACACGTCGATTGCCGTGCCGCTGACGTGCCCGCTGTCCAATGCCGACGCCAGTGCGTCAATATCAACGACGGTTCCTCGCGACGCGTTAATCAGAATACTTCCCTTTGGCATCAAAGCCAGTTCTCGTGCGCCAATCATCTTGGCGGTGGAGCTGGTTTCGGGGACGTGTAGGCTGACCACATCGGAGTTCGCTAACAGGGAATCGAGGCCGACCACCTGCTGCGCGTTGCCCAGGGGAAGACGGTTGATAACGTCATGAAACTGAACTCGCATTCCCAGGCCCTCCGCAATTACGCCCAACTGCATACCGATATTGCCGTAACCCACAATACCTAAGCGCTTGCCACGAATTTCATAAGAATTTGCGGCAGTTTTCTGCCATTCACCGCGATGGGCTGCGGCATTTTTCGCTGGCAAGCCACGTAAAAGAAGAATCGCCTCGGCGATGACCAGCTCCGCAACGCTGCGCGTGTTTGAAAACGGTGCATTGAAGACAACAATGCCTCGACGTGTGGCCGCCTCAAGATCCACCTGGTTAGTGCCGATGCAAAAGCAGCCGATGGCGATCAGTTTGGGGGCGGCGGCGAGTATTTCCTCGCTAAGCTGAGTTCTTGAGCGTATGCCAACAAAATGCGCACTAGCGATCGATGCCTTGAGCTCTTCGTTAGGCAGTGACTTACTGTGATGCTCGATGTTGAAGTAACCCGCGCGATTGAGCACCTCGATAGCTGAAGGGTGCACTCCCTCCAACAACAGGATGCGAATTTTGCTTTTTTCGAGGGACTGCTGGGCCATGTTCGGTAAACTCTGCGAGGTAATTTGTTGCGGTATTGATGCTGCCTGAGCGGCGCGGCGGCGCATGGTAGCATACGCCGCCGCGGGGTTTTGAGTTCGCAAACCCCCTAGAATTGTCGTTCGTTATTTCTTTGTAAAAGCTCCCGGAGACTCCGTGTTAAGCCCGAAGCAACTCGAATCACTGGCAACGCTGGTGGATGAAAAGGCCCTGCGTACTGACCAAGAGTCCTGCCTTAACTATGGCCGGGACTGGACTCGCGTCCATCAGCCAAATCCCGCCGCGGTAGTTCTGCCAAAGTCCGTTGAAGAGGTGCAGGCCATTGTGCGCTGGGCCTGTGCAGAACAGGTCGCGCTCGTACCCTCGGGAGGCCGTAGTGGTTTGTCCGCGGGAGCGGTCGCCGCCAATGGAGAGCTTGTTTTGGCTCTGGATCGCCTGAATGAGATTTCTGACTTTGATGCTACGGACCGCACGGTGCGCTGTGGTGCCGGTGTGGTTACTGCTCAGCTGCAGGAGTTTGCTCAGGCCGAGGGACTGTTCTATCCCGTCGACTTTGCCTCCAGTGGCTCGAGCCAGATTGGTGGCAACATCGCGACCAATGCAGGGGGTATTAAGGTGATTCGTTACGGCATGACCCGTGACTGGGTCGCTGGGCTCAAGGTTGTTACCGGAACGGGAGAGCTACTGGACCTCAACCGAGGCCTGATCAAAAACAATGCGGGTTATGACTTGAGGCATTTGATGATCGGTTCGGAAGGAACCTTGGGCATCATCGTTGAGGCGACAATGCGTCTCGAAGCGCAGCCCACCGAGCGCGCTGTCATGGTCCTTGGCACCCCGGATATGGCGTCGATTATGGAGGTCTTGAGAGCCTTCCGGGATCGAGTTCGATTGGAGGCTTTTGAGTTTTTCTCAGAAGAGGCGCTCGCAAAAGTCATCGAGCATCAGGGCCTGACTCGGCCGTTCGTCACCGCTAGTCATTACTACGCGCTACTGGAATTTGAGAAGCCTGACGATGTGGCGGAAGCCGCGGCCATGGAGTGTTTTGAGCACTGCCTGGAAGCGGGCTGGGTGGAAGACGGAGTCATCAGCCAAAGCCTGGCTCAGGCTACGGCACTTTGGCGGTTGCGGGAAGATATCTCAGAAACCATCTCGCGTTGGACCCCCTACAAGAACGATATATCGACGACAGTGTCTCGGGTGCCTTCACTATTAGCAGAGGTTGAAGGGTTAGTAAGCGATAACTATCCCGACTTTGAGATTATCTGGTTTGGTCACATCGGTGATGGCAATGTGCACCTCAATATCCTCAAGCCAGATGCCATGCCCATGGAAGAATTTCAGACCCGCTGTGGTTCGGTAAGCCAGGGGGTGTTCGAATCGGTCGCTCGCCACGGTGGCAGTATTTCCGCAGAACATGGCGTTGGGTTGTTGAAAAAACCTTATCTGGGCTACAGCCGTTCAGACGCTGAGATTAAGCTCATGGCCCAGCTTAAACGTGTCTTTGATCCCGCAGGAATTATGAATCCAGGAAAGATTTTGGACGCTTGATATCGCGCACCCCTTCGGTCGTTCCCAGGAGCAACCGGTCTGCGGGTCTCAGCGCAAAAAGACCATTGCAAACCACGCCGACAATCCCGTTGATTTTGGCTTCTGTTGCCAGGGGTTGGGCAATGGGGAAGTTATAGACGTCCAGGATTGCGTTGCCGTTGTCGGTGACAACGCCTTCGCGGAGCACCGGATCACCGCCAAGTTTTACAATTTCTCGCGCGACATGGCTCCGTGCCATAGGAATCACCTCCACTGGCAAGGGGAAGTTTCCCAGTACTGGCACCCACTTACTTTCATCCGCAATACAAATAAATTCCGTGGCTACTGCGGCGACAATTTTTTCTCGTGTGAGGGCCGCGCCGCCGCCCTTGATGAGTTCTAGCGCTTCGTTACATTCATCGGCGCCGTCAACATAAACCGACACACGATTAACCGCGTTCAGGTCATAAACGGGAATGTTGTGGCTCCGCAGTCGCTCGGCACTGGCTTCTGAGCTGGCGACGGCCCCGTCGAAAAGGTGTGCAGCGTTTGCCAGCAAATCAATAAACATGTTTGCCGTCGAGCCGGTCCCGATTCCTACGATGGTGTTGGATTCGAGTTGTGGCTGAATGACATCCAGCGCAGCCTGGGCAACGCTGAGCTTGAGGTTGTCCTGATCCATCAGTTTCCCTTGCTTTGCTCGCTTGTTCTGTCGCCAGTGTACCTGCGCAGGATCTATGTCGGGAGTCCGAGCCACGCAAACTTTGGCCCAAAGGTGGAGAACTCCCAAAAACGTTGGCTGCAAGCCGGTTGCTGCTGGATTACTATGCGCGTCTTATTCTTTGTTGTTTGCTATGCCTGAGTCCTACATAAAGCGAATCCTCGACGCGCGTGTCTATGACGTAGCGCGGGAGACGCCCGTGGATCAGGCGCTGCTGTTGTCCAAGCGATTCAGCAATTCAGTCTGGTTAAAACGTGAAGATTTGCAGCCCGTGTATTCCTTCAAGCTTCGCGGCGCTTACAACAAAATGCATCAGCTGACCCCGGATCAGCGGGAGCGTGGCGTGATCGCAGCTTCTGCCGGGAATCATGCCCAGGGTCTGGCGATGGCGGCACAACGCATGGATGTTTCCGCCACGATCGTTATGCCGAAAACAACGCCGAGTATCAAAGTCGACGCGGTGCGAAGTCGCGGTGCTCATGTCGTGCTTCACGGCGATAATTTTGATGAAGCTTCTGTTCACGCGCAGAAGCTCGTGAAGGACAAAGATCTCACCTATGTGCACCCCTTTGATGACCCGGACGTTATTGCTGGTCAGGGGACCGTGGCTATGGAGATCGTACGGCAGCATCAGGAGCCTCTGGATGCGGTGTTTATCCCCGTTGGTGGCGGCGGCCTGCTTGCGGGTATGGCGGCCTACATCCGTTATGTGTGGCCGACCACGAAGATTATTGGCGTCGAGCCTGAAGATGCGGCGTGCCTCAAGGTCGCTTTAGAAAGAGGTCGGCGGGTAACGCTGCCCGAGGTAGGGCTATTCGCTGACGGCTGCGCGGTGGCTCAAGTCGGTAAAGAAACGTTTCGGATTATTCGCGACACCGTCGACGAGGTCATCACCGCAAGTACGGATGAAATGTGCGCCGCCATCAAAGATATTTTTGAAGACACCCGAGGTATCGCAGAGCCCGCCGGCGCTCTGGCTCTAGCGGGTCTCAAAAAGTATGTGGAACGAGAGGGCGTTGAGGGGCAGCAGCTACTGGCGGTGCTCAGCGGCGCCAACACCAATTTTGATCGCCTGCGTTACATCTCTGAGCGGACTGAAATTGGCGAGAAACGCGAAGCAGTCATCAGCGTTACTATTCCTGAGAAGCCCGGGGCCTTCCGCAAGTTTTGTGGCAGCCTGGGGCGCCGCAATATCACCGAGTTTAACTATCGCTACAGCAGCGCTCAGGATGCGCGAGTGTTTGTGGGGATGTCCGTCGAACCCGGCGGTGACGATCTCAATGCGCTTTTGGGTCAGCTGGTCGACCAGGGTTACGACTGCGAAGATCTTACCGATAACGAAATGGCCAAGCTGCATATTCGCTATATGGTCGGTGGACTGGCGCCAGAGGCGGTAGGTCCTGAGCGTGTTTACCGGGTGGAGTTTCCGGAGCGGCCGGGAGCATTGCTAAAGTTTCTCTCTGGCTTGGGGCAGCGCTGGAACATCTCTCTTTTCCACTATCGTAACCATGGTGCAGCTTACGGAAGAATTCTCGTGGGAATGCAGGTTGGGCCAAAAGAGCGCTCCGAGGCACGGGCCTGCCTGGATGCAATTGGCTATCGATATTGGGATGAAACGGACAACGCGGCCTACCGTTTGTACCTTGGGCCCCCTGATAGCGGACGCTAATTTCCCAGGTCCCGCCTTTGCAGACGTCTTGCTCTGTCAAGTATTCCATGACATATTCGCGACTTAGTAACAAAAAATTACATCTGCGTCGCCTTTACTCCATGCCCTTAGCGCTTCTGTCTGATCGTTAAACGACCGGTAAAGGATAGTTTTACCAAGAACTAGACGGCAGTGATGTACTTATGAGAACGGGAAATACTGTGAAACAACGACCTGACATGTTGTTAGTGCTAACCGCAGTCTTTGGACTAGGTGTGGTGATCACCTTGATGCTCCCTATGTCTGCAAATTCGTCTGCAAATTCGTCTGCAGGTTCACTCACAAGTCCGTCGGTAGCAGCGCCTCCGTCGCCTCTTCAGGCTGGTGTCGTGGGAAGTCCCGGCACAGTGGGAAACCGGTAGCCGTCTGTCGCTAATCACCTGCGCGAACGTCGAAGCGCCTTAAGCCAGTCTCTGTAAGTACCGCATCCAGCGGTTGATCCCAGCTCTCCCTTAAGTTCTCCAGCGAGGTATCGCGTTGGCAGTCGTAGGCGAGCCCTATACGCTTTGCGGTCTCTACCTCCTCACTCCCCAGAAATCGATCGTAGTAACCGCCGCCCATTCCCAGGCGAAAGCCCGCGGTTGTCCATCCGACGGTGGGTAGAAAAATGACTTCCAGGCGCTTGGCTTCGCAGGGCTGTCCTTGGGGTTCGCCAATGCCGTAGCGATTGAGACGGAGGGTATCGGTCGCTCGCCATTCGCAAAACTGCATTCCCGAGGGTGTTATGACCGGAAGGTAAACGTGTTTGCCCGCGCGCCATGCGGCCTGGGCGATATCCGAAGGATCAAGTTCGCCATCATTAACAAGGTACAGAGCGAGATGGTTGGCGGCCCAAAGATCATCTGCGCATAGATGATAAGCCACTTGTTTGGCGGCTTGTTGCGCAAGGGGGGTAGTAATGGCTCGGCGACGTTCCCGCAAGTGCAGGCGCCGCTCTCTGCGCCGCTCCTTGCGTGTGTCTTCTTGCATTTGCTTGCGAGTCTGTTCGCGTGTCGGCTTTGAAATCGCTGGCATAAAAATCGGTACCCGGAGCACCGCTGACGGTACGGCCCTTGAACCCGATAGGTTCAAGGTGGTGGCTCCCGTGACGTATCAGGCTTCCCGGTCATGCCGGACTTGCACACCAACGTCATCGGTCACCCCCGGTTAACACTTTATCGGCTCGAGGACTGAATGTCTGGCGCATGCACCAGGGACCGGGAGTAAGTATAGCGTATCTGACGAACGCTTTACGGATGGATGGTGCTTTTGATCAGCCTATTTCGAGCTGACGTAATTGGTGCAGAGCTTCGTCGAGCTTGGCGTTGAGGCCTGACAGGCTTGCAGCATCTGCCGGATCAATTGCATTAGTGGCAGTCTCAGCTTTTGCGCCACCCGTCTTCCCGCTCTTCTTTTCGCCTGTATTGCTACCGGAAGTGTCGCTGCTCGTGACGCCATTGCGGGCCTGAAGAAGCTCGTGACTGATATTCAGTGCCGCCATAACAGCAATGCGTTCAAGTCCGATAACTTTGCCAGTGGAGCGGATCGCGCGCATTTGCTCGTCCAGATGTCGTGCCGACAGTAAGAGCTCGGCCTGCTGATCTTCCGGGCAGGCGACTTGATACTCTTTTTCTAAAATCGTGACTGAAAAGGTGCTGGCGCTACCGCTCATGATGCCGCTTCCATGCTACGAAGACGTTGCAAGGTTGCCTCTACGCGGGCACGGGCCAGGTCATTTTTGGCGATCAGGTCTCTGCGCTCCTGCTGAAAACCAAGGTTCTCACGCTTGAGAGCCTGATTTTCAAGGTTGAGCTGGGCGCACAGACCAATCAGTTGATCGATCTTGTCTTCCAGAGTTTTCAAAACATCATCAGACATGCAGACATGACTTGCGCGACGCCGAGGGTTGTCGGCACTATAGGGGCCGTATTCAGGCAGGTCAACGGCGCATACGCGCTCTAGGAATTACATTGTCTATTTTTGATCCGCATCCGACCGATTCGATTGCGGGATTTTTTGATGAGCTCGCGAATTCCTTGCTTGAACAGGGAGAAATGCTGTCGCCAGCAGAACTCCATGGCTGCCTCTGTGGATTGCTCGGTGGCGGGCTTCGCGGCGGCGAAGAGGCCTTGCTGGCCGAGCTGGAGCAGGCCTTGGATATTTCGCTCCACGGTTCTTTGGCGGATGCCATTGGAACTCTGCGCAGCAGGGCTATCGAGAGCATCGGCGAAGGTTCTTTTGACTTTCAGCCTTTGCTTCCGGATGACGAGCTTGAGCTTCCACAGCGTATTGAGGCTATGGCGCAATGGTGTCGAGGTTTTCTAAGTGGCTATGCGCAGGCCCGAGTGAAGTCCGAAGGCCAGGGCCAAGCGGTGCTCCCCGACAGTGCCGAAGCGCTGCGGGATTTTGCCGCTATCGCTCAAGCGGCTTCGGATGAGGAAGACGAGGACAGCAATGCAGCTGAAGAAGCCTACTACGAGCTGCTTGAGTACCTCACAGTTGCGGCTATGAATGTCATGTTGGATGCCGGCGTCGGCGGTGACGAGTCCGCCCCCGTTTCTGATCACGGCCGATCGACGGAAGAATGACTGAGGCTCAGTCGTTTTCAGAGCCCGAGCTATCGGAGCGCGTAGCCAATATTCCCCGCAGCGACTTTCGTCGTCGTCGGCACTCCCTGCTGGGGATGCTCGAGCACAACAGTATTGCCATTGTTACGGCTGGCGCACTGGCTACCCGCAGTCGCGATACAGAATTCCCCTTTCGCCAGGACAGTGATTTTCACTACCTAACCGGTTTCCCCGAGCCCGACGCCGTCGCGGTATTCCTTCCGGGTCGTGAGCATGGTGAGTACGTGCTTTTCTGCCATGAGAAAGACCCGGTAGAGGAACTGTGGAATGGCGAGCGCGTAGGAGCGGAGGCGGCTTGTGAGCGTTTTGATGCCGATGATGCTTTCCCGCTGTCAGATATCGATGACATTCTTCCTGGCTTGATCGAGGGTCGAGATCGCGTTTATTACTCTATGGGCCGCAGTCGCGAGTTCGATACTCGTGTTATGGCTTGGGTTAACAGTATCCGCAGCAAAGTGGCTGCCGGGGCAGTTCCTCCCGGGGAATTTACGGATTTAGATCACCTACTCCATGAGCAGCGATTGTTTAAATCGGCGGCAGAGATTCGCCAGATGCGTCAGGCTGCCGCGATAACAGCCTTAGCCCACCGACGAGCGATGCGACAGTGTCGGCCCGGTATGGCGGAGTTTGAACTGGAGGCGGAGCTTCTGCATGAGTTTGCCCGCCATGGAGCCCGTCATGCTGCCTACCCCAGTATTGTCGCTGGCGGCTCAAATGCCTGCACGATGCACTACATCAGCAACCAAGAGCGCTTGAAACGCGGCGATCTAGTACTCATCGATGCTGGCTGCGAATATCGCGGCTATGCCGCAGACGTTACCCGCACCTTTCCCGTCAGCGGTCGGTTTAGCAAGCGTCAGCGCGCGCTTTACGAGCTCACATTGGCCGCCCAGAACGCGGCTTTTGAGGCTTTGGCGCCGGGTCGAGATTGGAATGCCGCACATTCTGCTACTGTCGATGTCATTACCAGCGGGCTTGTAGACCTCGGTTTGCTTCGCGGCAATGTGAGTCGATTGATTGAAGAGGGTGCTTATCAGGACTTTTATATGCACCGCGTCGGCCACTGGCTGGGCTTGGACGTGCACGATGTTGGTGATTACCGACCCGGTGGTGAGTGGCGTCAGTTAGAGCCCGGAATGGCGCTCACCGTTGAGCCTGGTATTTATGTGTCGCCAGATAATCACGACGTGCCCGCTCCCTGGCGGGGCATTGGTATTCGCATAGAAGACGATGTGGTGATCACTGAAGAAGGTTATGAGTTGTTGAGCAAAGGTTTGCCCCGAAGTTGTGAAGAAGTAGAGGAATGGATGCAGTGAGCGAGGCGGAGAGCCATATTCTCATCGCCGGTGGCGGAATGGTGGGCCTGAGCCTTGCTCTACTACTCCATGAGCAGTTGCCCGCGGAGACGCGAATCACCGTTGTCGAGGGCCGCGCGTTGCCCGCGTCGACAGCCCCGCAAAACGATTACCACCCCTCATTTGATGCTCGATCCACCGCCTTAAGCTACAGCACGGCCACGCTCTACCGAGAGCTGGGGCTTTGGACATCGCTGCTACCGGGTCTTGCGCCCATCGATCAAATTCATGTCTCTCGCCGGGGGCGCTTCGGGAGCAGCTTGTTATCCAGCGCCGAGCAGGGGTGGGATGCCCTCGGGTGGGTGGTCGAAAACCCCTGCCTTGGACGAACCTTGCTGGCAGCCGTTCATGCTTGCTCCCGAGTCACGCTCCGCTGTCCTGACCGGGTGACCGACGCGGTCCCATCGGGATCAGGAGTTCGGGTCAGACTGGCCGAAGAGGAGCTTGAGGCAGATCTACTGGTGATCGCTGACGGGGCTGAATCTACCTTGCGGGAGAAGATGGGATTTTTGACCCAACGTAAAAGCTACGGACAGAGCGCACTCATCGCGAATCTGGCTTTTGAGAAGGATCACGGCGGCTGTGCTTACGAGCGTTTTACCGCAACGGGACCTCTTGCATTGTTACCTCTGCCTCCTTCGGAGCAGGCTGCCCATAGAATGGCTCTGGTATGGACGCTGGACCCATCAGACGCTGCAGCCATGGAAATAGCCGAAGAGGCGACGTTCTCGCGCGCTCTCCTTGATGCCTTTGGCTACCGTCTTGGCCGGGTTGAGCGAGTGGGAGACCGACACAGTTATCCTCTGGCACTCACCGAGGCCGTAGAGCAGGTTCGTCGAGGATGCGTGGTGCTTGGGAATGCGGCTCACGCTTTACATCCAGTCGCTGGGCAGGGATTCAATCTTGCTCTACGCGATGCTGCAGCGCTGAGTCACGCGCTGGCAAACGCCGCTGACACCGGTGCGGACGCTGGCGATACCGCCGTGTTGATGCAGTACGCCGAGAATCGGCAGCGTGATCAAGCCCAGACTATCGCGGCGAGCGACGGCTTACCCGCTATGTTTATGGTTAACGACCCTTTGTTGTCCTTGGGGCGTGACTTGGCCCTGTCGGGTATGGACATGTTTCCGTTACTGCGGCGAGAGTTTGTGCAGCAGGCCGCTGGTATGGCGGCACTGGAGGCGCGACATGGCTGAAGTGAATTGTGATGCCGTGGATATCGCCATTGTTGGTGGCGGGATAGCGGGACTTGCCGCGGCTGCGGCGCTGGCGGATTCTGGGCGCACCGTCGCAGTACTCGAAGCGCGGGAGCTACCGCAACAGATGCCAGGCATGGGGATTGCGCCTGAGGATTACGACTCGCGGGTCAGTGCACTGACTCCGCGCTCTATTGGCTTTCTGAAACAGCTGGGAGCCTGGCCGGCCATTGAAGAGGCTCGAACCTGTCCTTATCAGCATATGACTGTCTGGGACGCAGAGGGCACTGGCCGCATTGAGTTTGATGCACAGGAAGTATCCGCCGACTCTTTGGGGAGTATCGTAGAGAACCGCGTCATCACTGCGGCCCTTGCCCAACAGGTAAGAACTCTCCCGGGAGTGCGTGTTATGGCGCCCGCGCGTCTTGCCGATATTCAGCGTCTTGGTTTGCAAGAGTCGTCACACGACGATGCAAACGGCAGTGAGGAAGGTTCCGAAGAGACGCTACTGGAGCTAGAAGACGGTATTAAGCTTCGGTGCCGTTTGTTGATCGCCGCCGACGGCGCGCTTTCTCCCACGCGTGATTTGCTGGGTATGCGTACCCGGGAGTGGGAGTACGGTCACCGCGCAATAGTGACGACGGTGGCGTTTGAGCGAGGTCATCAGGACACGGCGTGGCAACGGTTTTTGCAGTCTGGCCCATTGGCCTTACTACCGTTGCAGAGCCCCGAAGACAAAGCCTGCTCCATAGTCTGGTCAATAGAAGAGCACTTGGCTGACGAATTGCTGGCGATGGACGATGAAGCTTTTGCGGAGGCTCTGGGCCAAGCCAGTGAGTACGCTCTTGGCAAAGTCACCGCCTGCGCGCCTCGTATGGCCTTTCCTTTGCGCCAACGACATGCGGTGGACTACATATTGCCCGGTGTCGCCTTGGTGGGCGACGCGGCGCATACCATCCACCCTCTGGCGGGGCAGGGCATAAACCTGGGTCTTGCAGATGTGCAGGTACTTGCAGAGGAGCTCGATACTGCGCTGCATCGAGGTTTGAGCCCGGGTCGAGTCGATGTGCTGTCGCGTTATCAGCGCCGTCGTAAAGGGGATAATCTTGCCATGATGGCCGCCATGGATGGCTTTAAGCGTTTGTTTGAGCAGGAAGCACCGCCGCTGCGGTGGTTACGAAACACCGGAATGCGCGCGATTGCGGGATTACCCCGAGTTAAGCGTCAAATCATTCGTCAGGCCATGGGCGTCGGTTGATAATTGTTTTTAGACGTCTCGTTTCGTTGAGTTTTTACAGTCCGCGGCTAGAATAGCCAACGCAAAAGCAGCATTTTTAATTCAGGGGTAAGTCGATGAGTCAGGTTCTTCCAGAATTGCGGTATGCCCGCAGTCACGAGTGGGCACGGGTGGAAGATGACGGCACCGTGACCGTAGGTATTAGTGATCACGCGCAGGAGGCTCTTGGTGACGTGGTGTTTGTGGAGCTTCCCGACGAGGGTGCCGAACTTGCAGCCGGTGACGAAGCGGGTGTTGTGGAATCTGTGAAGGCGGCGTCTGATATCTATGCGCCAATCAGCGGCACCGTAGTGGCGGTAAACAGTGTGTTGGAAGATGCCCCGGAAACAGTCAACGGCGACTCCTATCACGACGGTTGGTTCTTTCGATTAAAGCCTCAGGATCTTGAAGAAGTGCAGACACTCCTTATGGATGCAGAGACCTATCAGACCCATTGCGCTGACGAGGACTAAGCTCCCTCGTTGTCAGGCGCGCAGGCTGACCTGCGGCCACCCGCGGTCTTGGGCAATTTGAGAAAGCGTGGGATCAGCATCCACAGCAACTGGGTTTTCGACCACTTCCAATAATGGGAGATCGTTGTGAGAGTCGCTGTAAAACCATGCGCCGTCCAAGCTTTCTCCTTCCTCGGTCAGCCAATCTTTTAGCCTCGTTACCTTGCCCTCGCGATAGGTGAGGGTGCCCGTGGGCCGCCCTGTCAGTACGCCGTTGGCGACCTCTACTGCGCAGCCCAATAGCTCTTCGATTCCTAACAGTCGTGCAATGGGTGCGGTCACAAATTCATTGGTAGCGGTAATGATCAGTAAACGGTCGCCCCGGGAACGATGTTTCTGGATAAGCTCCGCAGCCGCCGGCAACAAGATCGGTTCGATGCAGTCCTTGAGAAAAGAAATCTGTAACTCTCTCAGCGACTCGAGACTGCGCCCAGCAAGTGGTGCCAGGGCAAAAGCCAGGTACGCCTGTATATCCAATTCACCTCGCTGATAGTCCGCATAAAAGCCTTCGTTGGCGGCTCGGAACTGCGTTTCGTCTACCATATTCTGAGTACACAGATACTCGCCCCAGAGATGATCGCTGTCACCGGCAATGAGCGTGTTATCGAGGTCAAAGATTGCGAGAGTCATGGTCGGCCCTGTGTTTGTTGACCGCTTCGGACTGCGGTGGAGAGAGCAATAAGAGCAGGGCGAGTAGCTGCTCCAAGCACAAGGGTAACTACCTGCCAAAAGTCTAGCAATTCTCAGAAACGCTTATTTGTGGAACAATCGACGATCCCTTGTCACTCTGGACAGAGTATTCATGATCGATGCGCAGGGCTTTAGGCCCAATGTCGGTATCGTCATCACCAACGATGACGGACGACTTCTGTGGGCGCGTCGCGTGGGTGGTCGTAACGCGTGGCAGTTCCCACAGGGCGGCGTCAATGACGGCGAAAAGCCCGAAGAAGCGCTGTATCGCGAGCTTGAGGAAGAAGTCGGTTTGGGACCGGAGCATGTCGAGGTCCTCGGTTGTACCCGGGGCTGGCTGCGTTATCGCCTGCCCAAGCAATATCAGCGTAAAGGGCAGCAGCCGATGTGTATTGGCCAGAAACAGAAGTGGTATTTGCTTCGTATGCTCGCCCCAGATGACACCGTGAGTCTGTCGCACAATCCAAAACCCGAATTTGATCACTGGCAGTGGGTGTCCTACTGGTATCCCCTGAATCAGGTGGTGTATTTCAAGCGGGAAGTTTATCGGCGGGCTTTAAAAGAACTTGCGGTACCGTTGTTGGCTAGCATGCCGGCCGGCAAGCAGGATCGCTGAGCATGCTGGAAGTCCTTCGCAATATCGTTCTTGAGGTCAATGGCGCTGAGTCTCTCGATGAGGTGCTCGGAATTATTGTTTCTCGAGTTCGTATGGCCATGGGTACGGAGGTATGCAGTGTCTATATTCGAGGTCGCAACGAAACCCGCTACGTGTTCCGTGCCACTGAGGGACTCAATGCATCTCAAGTAGGTAATTTGTCGCTCGCTCCCGGTGAAGGTTTGGTGGGATTGGTTGCTGAGCGTGAGGAGCCGGTAAACCTCGAAGACGCTGAGCTTCACCCTAACTTTCAGCTACTTCCGAATATTGGCGAGGAATCGTTCCACGCTTTTCTGGGTGTGCCGATCATCCACCAGCGCGATGTGTTGGGTGTTCTGGTGGTGCAGCAGGCGCGACGGAGACGTTTTGACGAATCTGAAGAAGCCTTTCTCGTCACTATGTCTGCGCAGCTTGCGGGGGTTATTGCCCACGCTCGTGTCACGGGTGAGGTGCCGGACGAGCGCAGTCCTGAACGCGACAGCACCTACGCACGGATAAGCGGAGTGCCCGGAGCCCCCGGTATTGGCATAGGCACGGCGGTTGTTGTGTCACCCGCCGCGGACTTGTATGCGGTTCCAAGGCAGTCCAGTGACAATCGCCGAGGTGAACTTCGTGCGTTCAAGCAGGCGCTGTCGCAGGTACGTATCGATATCGAGTCGGTTGCGGAAAATTTGCGTGACAAGTTAAGTCCCGAGGATTTGGCGCTATTTGATGTGTATATCGGGATTCTTGATGACTCGAGAATCGGTGGAGAAGTCGCGTCGCTTATTAAGGCTGGGTCGTGGGCACAGGGTGCTCTGGCGGAAGTCATGATTGAGCACATCCGGCATTTTGAGGCAATGGAACACAGCTATCTCCGCGAAAGAGCTGTAGATGTCAAAGATCTCGGCGAGCGGGTGCTGGGATACTTACAAGCGGATCAACGGGAGAATCAGGAGTTTCCTGAGAAAACGATTCTTGTGAGTGAAGAGCTCACCGCCTCTATGCTTGGAGAAATACCCCGTAGTCAATTGACCGGCCTTATTTCAGTGCGAGGTTCCAGCAACTCTCACGTAGCAATTCTGGCTCGCGCTATGGGCATCCCCACCGTTATGGGTGCTGTGGATTTGCCCTACAAGCGTCTTCGCGATATGTCCGTGGTGGTCGATGGCTACAACGGGAATGTGCATCTGAATCCCACGGAGGAGGGGATCAGGCGCTTTCAGTTTATTGCTGATCAGGATGCAGAGCTCAACAAAGGCCTGGAGAGTCTCCGCGATCTACCCTGTGTAACCCTTGATGAACACCGGCTCACGTTGTGGGTTAACACCGGCTTGATGGCAGATGTTGCGCGCTCGCTTGATCGTGGCGCCGAAGGTGTGGGCCTTTATCGCACCGAAGTGCCTTTTCTTATGCGAGAGCGGTTTCCTTCTGAAGAAGAGCAGCGGCAGATATACCGGGAACAGCTTGAGGCGTTTGCACCCAGGCCGGTGACCATGCGCACTCTGGATGTTGGTGGAGACAAGGCCCTGCCGTACTTTCCCATTGACGAAGAAAATCCCTTCCTGGGTTGGCGGGGTATCCGCGTTACCCTTGACCACCCGGAGATACTTCTGGCCCAGATTCGCGCCATGCTTAAGGCCAATGAAGGGCTGGGTAATCTGCGCATCATGTTACCCATGATAAGCAATATTCCTGAGCTCGAAGAGGCTCTGGGCTTGATTCGTCGCTGTCAACGGGAGCTTGAAGAAGAGGGCCTTGCGATGCCCTTGCCGCCCATCGGAGTCATGGTTGAGGTGCCCTCGGCGGTTTACCAGGCAAGAGCGCTTGCCCGCCGCGTCGACTTTTTATCCGTGGGAAGTAACGACCTGACGCAATACCTGTTAGCCGTTGATCGGAACAATGCCCGAGTCTCGGATCTCTATCATGCCTTCCACCCTGCGCTTCTTGAGGCTTTGATTCAGGTCGCGGACGGTGCGCGGGCCGAGGGCAAGCAAGTCAGTATTTGTGGCGAGCTTGCAGGTAACCCAATGGCCGCGGTACTCCTGCTTGCAATGGGTTATGACGTGCTGTCGATGAACGCTACCAGTCTGCCCCGGGTCAAACATGCCGTTCGATCGATTACCGCCAGCGACGCGCGCTTGCTGCTTGATGAGATTCGACAGATGGACAGTGGTCAGGCAGTGGAGGAGCGTCTAAGTGCGTTTTTTCATGAGCGGGATTTACAGCAGATGGTACCGACGCCCATCGATTAGGCTGCGCCTTTGGTGTCCAGCTTAAAAGCCTCGGTCCCTACTAAGCTGCCCGCACTATTAAATCGCTGTTCCTCGAACTCCAATTCGCCCGTGAGATGGGTCCTCAGTGTTGTACAGCATCGCGTACCGTAGTGAGGCGTTACGATGAACTGCGCCGATAGTTGGCGAGCCATATCACCGCGAAGATTTTGATCGTCGAGCGCTTGCTGATCGGCAAGACTCCGATCGGCAAGGCAGCGGCGAAGTTCACTATGGTCTGGTGCCTTATTGTTTCCCGCAACGCCCTCCAAGGCGCTATGGAGTCGCTTCCGGGCGAGGTTTACTTTGGGCCAGGGTACGTCCAGTGCAGCGTTGCTAAGTCCATAGACACCGGGCACCAGTGCCCTTGGTTCCGACTTTTCAGCGGCGTTCCCATGGAGATACCAAAGGCTCTCTCTGTCACCAACCAGGAGGTTAAAGCCCTGATAGTCGTCTATGCGATCTGCTACGCTAAGGAGGTAGTCGCGGGGAGCCGCGGTGCCCGCAAGAAAGTCATGGGTGAGCTCACCTCTTGAGCGAGGCGCGCTACGCTCCTGAGCCGCGGGGTCACGGACGTTAGTGATTGCCGCAAAGCGACCGCTGCGACTGATGCCGAGCCAGGTGCCTCCGGCCTGTAGGTCCCGTCCGGCCAGAACCTGAGGTGTGTCGTTCCAATAGGCGGCCGGAGCGGCCGGGCGATCATGAAACTCATCGCGGTTAGCGGCGAGAAGCAGAGGCAATCCAGGGTGTTTTTGCCAGGCAAAAACGATCAAGCACATGACACAGTTACTCTCTTTATTTGTACATCACCCGGCGCTGCCCGATAATGCCGGTCTCGCGGCTTGCCGCCAGACCCGATGGTTAGTGTTTGTCTGCGTGGCCTTGTTTTTGCGAGCTCCTTGGAGCCGCGTTTATTGAGCATAGTACCTTGCCACCATACCTTGTTACCGTACCTTGCCCGAGCTCCCCAAAAGCGCCCACAATATGCTGACCTATCCTGAAATTGACCCCGTAGCTGTCTCCCTAGGGCCACTGCAAATTCACTGGTATGGCCTGACTTATCTGGCGGGTCTGGCCTTTGCCTGGGGCCTTGCTGCCCGGCGAAGTAAGCGCGCGGATTCACCGCTGGTTCGAGAGCAGGTGGATGATTTGTTGTTTTATGCGGCGCTGGGAGTGGTTCTTGGGGGCCGCATGGGCTACGCCATTTTTTACGGCGGAGAGCGATTGGCTCAGGATCCGACCTGGCTGCTTCGAGTGTGGGAGGGAGGCATGTCGTTTCACGGCGGTATGCTCGGGGTCATCGTGGCGACCTTCTGGTACGCCCGGCGTCAGAAAATATCCTTTGGGCCCCTATTGGATTTTGTAGCACCTTTGGCACCCTTGGGACTCGCTCTTGGCCGCGTAGGTAACTTTATCGGGCAGGAGCTTTGGGGGCGCGCCGCCGATGTCCCCTGGGCTATGGTGTTTCCCAGGGACCCTCTGCAGCTCGCCCGGCATCCATCGCAGCTTTATCAATTTGCGCTGGAGGGCATACTGCTCTTCGTTATTCTGTTTTGGTTCAGTAGCCGGCCTCGACCTACCTGGGCGGTCTCGGGTGTGTTTGCGTTAGGTTACGGCCTGCTGCGCTTCGCCGCGGAGTTTTTCCGGGAACCTGATGCGCACTTGGGAATCCAGGCCTTTGGCTGGATGACCAGGGGACAAATGCTTTGCGTGCCCATGATTTTACTGGGACTTTACATGCTCTGGTTCGCCTACCAGCGATCCGGCGCGCGCTTATCGAAAAATTGAAGGAGCGTTCATGCGGCAATATCACGATTTGCTGAGGGATATTCTAGACAACGGTGTGCGCAAGGAAGATCGCACCGGGACCGGCACGGTGTCCGTGTTTGGCCGGCAGTTCCGCCACAATCTGGCGGATGGCTTTCCCTTGCTGACCACCAAGAAAGTACATTTGCGGAGCATCATTAACGAGCTGATCTGGTTTCTGAACGGGGATACCAATGTTGCCTGGTTACAGGAGCACGGCGTCAGTATCTGGAATGAGTGGGCGACCGATACGGGCGATTTGGGTCCTGTATACGGGAAGCAGTGGCGCGCCTGGCCCACGCGCGATGGTGGCGAGATCGACCAGATCGAGTACGTTTTGGACTGCCTGAAAAACCGCCCCGACAGCCGTCGTATTTTGTTTCATGCCTGGAACGTAGAGTATCTTCCGGATGAATCCCTAAGTCCTCAGGAAAATGCTCTGGCGGGACGTATGGCGCTTCCGCCTTGTCACCTGTTGTATCAGTTCTACGTTGCCGAAGGGCGCTTATCGGCGCAGTTGTATATTCGTTCCAGTGATACCTTTCTGGGGTTGCCCTTCAATACCGCGAGTCTCGCAGTTTTGGTAATGATGCTGGCCCAGCAAAGCAATCTGGAGCCCGGAGAAATCATTGTGAGTACGGGAGACTCTCATCTGTACCTCAACCATATGGAGCAGGTAAGCGAACAGTTGAGCCGAGAGCCGCGGCCGCTACCGAAGCTGACGTTGCTGCGAAAACCCGAAAGTATCTACGACTACCGGTTTGAAGATTTTGAGCTCAGTGATTACGACCCCCATCCCGCCATACCTGCGCCGGTCTCCGTGTGAGCGATTTTCCGATTGCACTGATAGTGGCCGCAGCGGATAACGGCGTCATTGGCCGCGACAATGCGCTGCCTTGGCACCTGCCGGGAGATCTGGCGCACTTCAAGCGCACTACCATGGGCAAACCGATACTTATGGGTCGTCTTACCTACGAGTCTATTGGGAGGCCTTTGCCCGGCCGCACTAACATCGTCATTAGCCGAGATGCAGGCTACGCCGCGGAGGGCGTGCGTTGTGTAGGTAGTCTCGAGGAAGCGATTGAGCTTGCGGAAAACATCGCGCTGATTGATGGAAGTGACGAGCTTATGGTCATTGGAGGGGCGCAAATCTACGCGCTTGCTTTGCCGAGTGCGACTCGCATCTATCTGACTCGGGTGCATCTTGAGCCTCAGGGCGATGCGTTTCTGCAGGGGATCGACTGGAGCGACTGGGAGGAAGTTGCTCGTCAGGAGAACGCGGCAGAAGGCGATGTTCCTGCTCATACGTTTCTCGAATACACGCGGCGGACCCCTTGACTGTCGGCAAACCCTCCGGAAAGCGTTACCCGGAGGGTAAAAGGTGTTACTTAACTACACAGATTGAGGTATACCCAAAAATGGCAACATCAGTTGTTTGAAATAAGCCATTTTATCTGCTTATATCTCCGGCCCGGTCTACGACTAATATCAGTTGGTCCAGTCCGACATTTGGTCTCAACTGCAATCACAAAGAACAGTTCACATTTCTCTCGACACAGGAAGCACAATTCCCATGACTAGCTATCGACTGAAGAATGTGCTGCTTGTCGCTGTAGCGTCACTGTCCGCCCTAGTGGGTCTGGCAGCGTCTGCGCAGACAAGCACACTCGACAACATACTCGAGGTCAGCGCCCAGAAAACAACGGCGGCCCGCGAGTCCCAGGCGAAGGTAGATCGTCTTGCAGACGAAACCCGCAATCTGCTCGACGACTACAAAACAGTCATGAAGCAGATCGACGGTCTGCGCGTCTACAACGCACGTCTCCAACGTCAGATCGACAATCAGGTGCGCCGCATTTCGGACATCGATGAGTCGATTGACCAGGTAACGATCATTCAGCGCCAGATGACGCCTTTGGTCATTCGCATGATCGACGGTCTGGAGCAGTTCGTTGAGATGGACGTGCCCTTCAACCTTGAAGAGCGTCGTCAGCGTATCGAATTCCTTAAAACCAACGTCGATCGATCTGATTTGACCGTTGCGGAGAAATTCCGTCAGGTGCTGGAGGCTTACAACATTGAGCTACAGTATGGACGCGGTTTTGAGACTTACACCGACACAATCGATCTTGGCACCGGCCCGCGCGACGTGGACTTCCTGCGTATCGGCCGTATCGCCCTGGTTTACCAAACATCTGATGGTGCTGAAGCCGGCGCTTGGAACAATACGACTCGCAGCTGGGAGCCCCTGAGCTCGGGCGACTATTCGGCGGCCATCCGCAAGGGTGTTCGTATCGCCAAGAAAACGGCCACTATCGAACTTCTTAACATGCCCATCGCAGCACCGGAGGCGCAATAATGAAATCGCTTAACAATATGGTTTCCGCTCTGGTTTTGGGCGGTTTGGTCGCGATGAGCAGTTCCGTCATTGCGCAGGACGAGGCAGCTCCTGCCGAACCAGCACCTGATCTGCGCGCAGAAGCGGCAGCGAACATGAGCCAGCTGCTTGATTTCGTAAAGCAGGGCCAGGTTACCGATGCCAAGGCAAATCGTGATCGTGAGGCGCGCTTCGCCGCGGCTAAAGCTGATCAAGAGCAGATGTTGAAAGATGCTGAAGCTGAGCGTACTCGTGAAGAGCGTCGCTCTGCACAGCTCGAAGACACATTTGAAGCAAATGAACTTCTCGTTGCCGACAAGCAAGAGCAGTTGCGTGAGCGTCTTGGTGCTTTGACTGAACTGTTTGGACACCTGACGGCAGCTTCTGGTGACCTCAAGTCCAACCTTGATGTGTCTCTGGTTTCTTCTCAGTACCCGGATCGCGGTCTTTTCCTCCAAGACCTTATCGACAAGATGAGCACCTCGGACCGTCTGCCAAGCATCGAAGAAATCGAGCGTGTTTGGTATGAAATGCTCCGTGAGATCACCGAGACCGGTAAAGTCGTTTCGTTCACGACTGAAGTAGCAACTGCCTCGGGTGAGCGCGCGCCGCGTGACGTCGTACGAATCGGTGCTTTCAATGTTATCGACACGGAAGGTAACTACCTGGCATACGCCAACGAGAGCCTTGCCGTGCTGCCACGTCAGCCTGCTGGAAACTACACTGGCTGGGCTAGTGAACTGGCTAACGCATCGGGTGGCATGCATCAGTTTGGTATTGACCCCACAGGCCCTACCGGCGGCTCCTTCCTCGCGGCGATCATTGATAGCCCGAACCTGGAAGAGCGCTGGCATCAGGGTGGCTACGTGGGCTACGCAATTACCGCTGTTGGTATCTTTGCCTTCCTCCTTGCAATCCTTCGTGTACTTGTCCTCACGGGCGTGAGCGCCAAGGTGAGCAAGCAGCTCAAGTCTGACAAGGCTATGGATAACAACCCACTGGGTCGCGTCCTGAAGGTCCACGAAGACAACCCAAGCATGGATCTCGAGACCCTCGAGCTGAAGATGTCCGAAGCCGTTATGCGGGAGACACCAAAACTCGAGTCAGGTCTGACACTGCTCAAGATCATCGCAGCCGTAGCGCCTCTTATGGGACTGCTGGGTACGGTGACCGGTATGATCGTCACCTTCCAGGCCATCACCATCTTTGGTGCGGGCGATCCGAAGGCTATGGCCGGCGGTATTTCCGGTGCACTGATCACCACGGTACTCGGTCTGCTGGTTGCGATCCCCACGGTTCTGCTGCACACGCTGGTTAATGGTCGCGCTCAGCGCATCATCCACGTGTTGACTGAGCAGGCGACGGGTATCGTTGCTACGCACTCCGAAGCCAGCTCCAAGTAAGCGGGAGGCTGCTAAGCATGGGAGGCTTCCTAGAAACCATTCTCGCCTTTATGGATAAAGGCGGGAATGTGCTCTGGCTCATCGCGATTCTGGTCTTCGTTATGTGGACCTTGATCTTTGAGCGACTGTGGTTCTTTAGCTTTGTTTGGCGCAAAGAAGTCTTTGAGACTATCAATGCATGGGAGTCGCGCCCGGAGCGCAAGTCCTGGAATGCCAAACAAATCAGAAGCCAGTTGCTCTCGGTCAGTCGTGAAGATATTCACGCCAACCTTAACGTCATCACAACGCTAGTGGCGCTCTGTCCACTGCTAGGTCTGCTCGGTACTGTAACGGGCATGATCGAGGTGTTTAACGTGATGGCGGTTACCGGTGGTGGTGATGCCAAATCAATGGCTGGTGGTGTTGAAAGAGCGACTATCCCGACGATGGCGGGAATGGTGGCAGCGCTTTCCGGTTTGTTTGCCAACACCTACATACAGCGTATCGCCGATCGCGAGCAGGAATTGCTCGAAGACCAGCTGACGTCTGATCACTGATTCTCGGATCGTAGGTCCGTAGTAACAGGCACGAACAGGTATTTAATACATGCGCAAACTTGTTAAGAAGCAGGAAGATGAAGGAGCTGAGATTGATCTCACGCCCATGTTGGACGTGGTATTCATCATGCTCATCTTCTTCATCGTTGTCGCTTCGTTCATTAAAGAAGCGGGTATCGAAATTAATCGTCCCGATAACACTAACTCAGATCCTTCCGACGCCAGCAGTATTCTGGTGCAGATCCAGTCTGATGATCAGATTTGGATGGAGAATCGCCGGGTAGATGCTCGCGCTGTTCGAGCTAACATTCAGCGGCTTTTGGCCGCAGACCCGGAGCAGGCGGTGAGTATCAAAGTGGATAAAGGCGCGAGAGCCAATACTGTCGTTGATGTCGCTGACGCGGCGCGCGAGGCAGGGGCCGGAGCGGTTAACTGGGCCAGCGGGGAGCGTAAGTAATATGAGCTTGCAAGAGAGCGCTGCCAAACGAAAAGCTGCTGACGGTGAAGCCGGTCAAATTGACCTGACGCCCATGTTGGACGTCGTCTTCATCATGCTGATCTTTTTTATCGTGACTTCTTCGTTCGTTAAAGAGCCCGGTATTGAGATTTTCAAACCTCAGGCCACTACAACCCTTGCCTGTGAGCGCGGAACGATTATTTTCGCGGTTGATAGTAAGGGAGATATCTACTACAACAAGAATAAGGTGCCTTTAGAGCGTGCCTCCCAGATGGTGGAGATTGCCAAAAAGGAAGCTCCTCAGGCAAACATGGTGATCCAGGTAGATCAGGATACGCCGGCCTATGTGGTCGAGGACCTGTATGACGCGGTTCGTGATCAGCTGACGTCGCCACCCTGTATCTCTACGGATGACGAGGCATAATCGTTATGGGCAATTCATTTGTACGAGCGTTTGTTGGTGCACTGGTAGCAATACCTGTGGCATTTGGGCTCTTCTTCTTGATGCAGAGCCTCATCGACAAAGACTACGAGCAGACTGATACCAAGGGTCGCAAGATCGCTGACATCGTCGTTCCCGAACGTGAAATCGAAGTGAACACGAAGGAAGTGAAGCCTGAGAAGGTGGAAGACCCAGAAGAGCCACCACCTGAGCTACAGCCTCTTGAGTTGGACTTTGATACCGATCTGGATGTCGCCAACATTGCTCCTAACGCCGGTGTACAGGTAGAGATCAGCAGCAGCGGCATGTCTTCTGGTGATGGTGAATACCTGCCTATCGTGAAGGTTGCGCCGATTTATCCACGACGTGCGCAGACTCGGGGACTTACGGGTTACTGCATCGTCGAATATACAGTGACCAAGAGTGGCTCTATTCGTGATCCCATTCCGGTAGATTGCGCGCCTTCCGGTGTATTTGAGCGTGCATCCGTAAAGGCTGCAGAGAAGTTTAAGTACAAGCCTCGTGTCGTAGATGGCGAAGCGATCGAAGTAGCGGGTGTACAGAACAAGTTTACCTACGAGCTTGAACAGTAGGCGGCAACTAGAATCTCAGGTGCTTTCCTAAGCACCTAAGATCCAGAGAGCTTAGTACGAAGAACAAACCAAAGGCATGTGTATGAACTTTACGAAGCGCGCGATGAATGTTGGAGTAAGAAGTTTTCTTCTGGCACTTCCGGTTGTGGCCGCACAGATAGTGGTTTCGCAGACCGGACTCGGGCCCGCTCTGAGCGGTATTGCTCAGGCACAGGCGCAGGACGCGCAGCCCAAGAAAGAACAAGAAACCCGACGAACACCCGCTCTGCGTAATAAGGTTTACGAGAAGCTTGCGGAGGCTCAGACTGCTGCGGAAGCTAAAGATCTTGCGACGGCCGCAAAAGTCCTTGACGCGATGCTTGCGGGTCGTCGAGACAACGAGCTCAACAGTTATGAACTTGCGAACGTGTACAACCTTTACGCGTTCATTCACTACTCGAAAGAAGACTACACTTCCGCGCTGCAATCCTACGAGAACGTGATTAAACAGCCTGATATTCCGTTGGCGATGGAGATCAATACCCGATTTACGGTAGCGCAGCTGTACTTTGTTCAAGAGCGTTGGGCCGACGGTATCGATGCGCTGCAGAAGTGGTTTGATATGACCGAAACCCCTAATGCTACCGCTTACGTGTTGATGGCGCAGGGTTATTACCAGCTCAAGGATTACGACAAGGCCTTGCAGAACATCAATGTCGCGATCGATGACTTCGATGCGAAGGGCAAGATTCCAAAGGAGCAGTGGTACAACCTGGCTCGCTTTCTCTACGCTGAAAAGAACATGACCAACGAAGCTGTGGCGACTTTGCAACAGCTCGTTACTTACTATCCCAAGAAGCAGTACTGGGTTCAGCTGAGTTTTATGTATTCAGAGATGAACGAGGAGGCTCTCCAGCTTGGTGCAATGGAGACTGCCTACGTACAGAACATGCTTGAGAAGGATGGTGAGTATCGCAACATTGCTTCTCTATTCCTTAATGCTGAAGTGCCTTACAAGGCATCCGTTGTTCTTCAGGAAGGTCTGGAGCAGGAGATTGTTCAGGACAATTCCAAGAACTGGGAGCTGTTAGCAGGTGCGCTTCGGCAAGCACAGGAAGTCGACGATGCGATTCCTGCGATGGAGAAAGCGGCGTCAATGTCAGATGATGGGGACCTTTATGCCCGTCTAGGCAACATTTATCTCGATGCAGATCAGAACGAAAACGCGATCGAAGCGATCAACAAGGGTTTGAATCGTGGCGGCGTAAAGCGTGCGGACAATGCCCGTCTGGTTTTGGGAATGGCTTACTTCAACACCAAGCAATACGCTAAAGCGCGGGATGCTTTCCGTGCCGCAGCTCGAGATGAGCGTTCCAAGAAGTATGCTGACCAGTGGATAGCGTACATGAGCTCAGAGCTTGCACGGCAAAAGAGCTTGGCCGCTGAGGGCTAAACACCCCGGCACTGCCTGAATAACCCACCCTTAGCGGTGGGTTTTTTGTGTCTGTAGACTCGACATTAGTGCTCTACATCAGTGCTCTACATCAGTGCTCGGCATCCGTGCTCCCTGCTTAGCAGCGCGGCGTCTTGCCGGGGCTAAAAAGCCCCGGGTTTTGTTTTAGCGATCGTTTCTGAGCTTCAGTTAAGGCGCTTTGAAACGAAGGTCGGTATCTGCCGCCAACCAGGCGAAGACTGCGAATGCGGCGACGTTCTGATCGAGATCGTGAGGATTGATTTTATCCAGCGTATCATCCGCGGTGTGGTGCAGATCGAAGTAGTCGTTACCATCCTGATTCAGTCGTAGTGAGGGCATTCCTGCTCGCACCAGGGGCGTCAGGTCAGGGCCAGCACCTGGTGAGTCACTGCTTCCGGGAGCTACGCCGATAGGTGCCAGTAATTCAGCCATCTTATCTACTAAGGGCTGAGCTTCTTCGCTTACCTGTGAGTTAAGTTGCCAGATTTTTCCCGCGCCAAAATCGCTTTCGGTGCCGATGATTTGCTTATCCAAATCCTTTTTGTGGCGCTCGAGATAAGCGAAACCGCCTAACAAACCTACTTCTTCAGCCCCCCACAGTATGAGGCGAATACTTCGCTTGGGACGCTTTCCACTATCGAGGATTAGCTTGGCGGCTGCCGTGGCGATGCCAATACCTGCACCATCGTCGATGGCACCGGTACCAAGATCCCAGCTGTCCAAGTGCCCGCCAATAATGACAACTTCCTCTGGGCGTTCACTACCACGAATATCGACGATCACATTACCGGTATCACTTTCACCGGTAAACGTTGGTTGAACGTTAAATCTGACACGCATGGTCTGGCCTCGAGCATGTATGCGCTCGAGTTGATCCGCGTCGGGGTTAGAGAGTGCCGCGGCGGGAATTTTTTCTATTTCCGGATCGTAGCGCATGGACCCGGTGTGCGGCATACGATGGGAGTCAGTGCCAATGGAGCGGATAAGTATCGCGACCGCGCCTTTACTGGCGGCGATGCTTGCACCAGAGCGCCGGAGACGGCCATGAAAACCATAGGAAGACCCATCCTGGGTTTTCTGCATGGCATGGGACACAAAGGCAATTTTGCCCGTGAGGCTTCCGGGAGCTGCGGTTTCAAGGTCAGCGAGGGTGGGGAAGACGACGATATCTGCCTCTATGCCGGCCTCTGGTGTTGCCACGGATCCGCCCAAAGTAGTGAATGAGAGGGGCTGGGGGAATGGAGCAAGGAGTTCGGCGCTCTCAAAGCCGCGCTCCCAGCCCTGTATGGTGAAGTGTTCAATGCGTACGTTCTCAAAGCCCAGCTCGTCGAGCTTGGCAACTGCCCAGGCTCGTGCGCGCGCTTCTGCTTCGGTGCCCGCAAGACGGGGGCCTACTTCTGTGGTGAGCGATTCTACGATGTTGTAAGCCATGGAGCCCTGCATCGCAGTGTCTCGCAGCGCTTTCGCATGCTCAATGCTGCCTTCGCTAAGGCCTAGCTCGCTATCCTGTGCCAGTGCGGTGCCCGACAATGCAAGCAAGAGAATTGTTTTGACTGAAACTGTAATCAATTTGTTCATGGATACTTTCCTCATAGTTCTGTTTGACCGTGCCATGCTGGGTGAATCTCACAGTTCATTGCTCTAATTCTGTATTGGCCCTCAAGCCTACTTCGAGACTCCGCGTATACCGATGCGGACAACCCCCGTTGCATGAACTCTCGGCTCGCCGTCAGGGTTGAAAACCGTCGCCTCGGCGAACAGGTTCTTGCCAATACGGCTAGTGGCACGAGCGGTGACGTAAAAGCCGTCTTTTTCCACAGGGAGGGTGAGATCAATCTGCAAGTTACGCGTTGCAAAGTAGCCCATATCGGCAAAGGGTATGCCCGTGAGGCCAAGCATAATATCAAGCACCCCAGAGGTTACTGCGCCGTTTACAAACTCCTGGCCTATCCCGCCAAGATGGTAGGACTCGATGTTGCGCACGTCACCGCGCGGTTGTTCCGGGTTTGTGAGGTCTACTATAAGGCCGAGACGACGGACAAACTCCTTCTCATTGAAGAGCGTCTCCACTGCCCGCCAGTCTCCCTGACTAACAAGCGAACCCATTGATGTAGACATATAACGTCCTTTTCTTATCTTGCTGCGCCATAAAAAAAGCCCCGTTACCGGGGCTTCTGATTCAGTTCAAACGAACTGAATGGGGTGTTCGTAGTACTGCGTCAGACTGTGTCAGACAGCAACCACGTCCTCTGCTTGGGGGCCTTTTTGACCGTCCGTGACAGTGAATTCCACTTTCTGACCATCTGTCAGCGTTTTAAATCCATCGCCCTTGATAGCACTGAAGTGAACGAAAACGTCTGGGCCGCCTTCACGTTCGATGAAGCCAAAGCCTTTGGATTCGTTAAACCACTTTACGGTACCGGTTACTGTCGACATACTTTTTTACCTTTGATTTCTCCGCCGCCTTATTTGTCTCTGTCGCGTTCTACGCTATGTGAGATCAGTTTTGGCTAAACGGTTTGTAGAGTACTTACTCCGGATAAAGACCTTACTTACTCTCCTACTGTTCCACACAAGAGATCGATACGAATCTAATAAACGCACAGCCAACAGCAGGCAGCGGACAATGTCCCCTGCCTTCAATGGTGTAGGAATTAGACGATCGCAGGATCTGCGAGGGCGTGACGTAAGATTTCGTATTCAACAACGTTTGTACTTTTTCGTTCTTGTGTCGATGTCCGGATAAACCTGCTGTTCAAGACAGCACCCCAAGTGTAGCACTACCTGTGGGAATGCGCTTGCCGCATTGAGTAGCCCGTTTGGGGACCTTACCGTAGCTTAGGCGACCGGAAGAATCTTCATGATGTTGGTGCTTCCGGAGGTGCCCATAACTTCCCCTCGTGTCATCAAGAGTGCATCGCCCTTGGAAAGAAGGTCGTTGTCGCGAAGATACTCAATGGCGCTCATCTCAATGTCCTCGTGCTCGAAGGAGTCAGCATCGAAGTACAGCGGGATCACCCCTCTACAAAGGCTGAGCCGTGAGAGCGTGCTGGGCTTATCAGAGAGTGCAAAGATGGGCAGTCCTGAGCTCAAGCGAGACATAAGCAATGGGGTAGTTCCTGATTCAGTCAGGCAGGCTATACCTCGGACATTGCTGTAGTGATTGGCCGCGTAGATTGCTGACATAGCGATAGTTTCCTGTGGGCTCGAAAACTGACGCTCGAGCCGGTAGCGGGATGTACGCGCCACGGGGTGTCGCTCCGCTCCCAAAGCGGCATCGGCCATCGCTCTTACGACGTCTACAGGGTATTCGCCAACAGCCGTCTCTGCAGAGAGCATGACGGCGTCTGTTCCATCCAGCACCGCATTCGCAACATCGAACACCTCGGCGCGGGTGGGCATGGAGCTGCTGATCATCGACTCCATCATTTGCGTAGCGGTGATCACCAGGCGATCCATGCGACGCGCCCGAGAGATGAGGTCCTTCTGGATACCGATGAGCTCTGCGTCACCTACTTCTACGCCCAAATCTCCCCTGGCCACCATAACGCCGTCTGATGCCTCGAGAATGCCATTGAGTATGCTGTCGTCTGCGACCACTTCCGCGCGCTCGATTTTTGCGATAACGGCTACCGATAAGTCCTGAGCTTTGAGCAGTGACTTTGCATGCTCAATGTCTTCCAGGCTGGATACGAAAGAGATGGCGACGTAGTCCGGCAAGATTCTGCCGAGACCCGCAATGTCGTCGATGTCTTTTTCGGTGAGTGCAGGTGCAGCGATACCGCCACCGAGTCGATTAATGCCCTTTTTAGAACCCAGCTTCCCGCCCACAGTGACGGTGCAATCTACTGCTGACTTCTCAACATCGTCAACGCGCAGGCGGATACGGCCATCGTCAAGTAGCAGGATGTCGCCGCGTTCCAAGCTGTCCAGCATGGGCAGGTAACTAAAACTCACTCCCCGTTGATCGCCGCTGTCTTCCTCAATGGTACTGTCCAGTCGAAACCGATCGCCCACTGCCAGTCTGATACTGCCTGCGCTAAAACTACTGATACGTATTTTAGGCCCTTGAAGGTCAGCAAGGATGCCGACATAACGACCATGCACTGCTGATTGCTTGCGAATACGTTCAGCGACAGCGGCGTGCTGATCTACAGTGCCGTGACTGAAGTTGAGTCGAAAAACATCGACACCGGCTTCTAGCAAGCGCCCTATGGCATCGGCACTCTCGCTGGCGGGGCCAATGGTCGCAACGATTTTGGTTCGTCTGTTTACCTTGGTACTCACGTGATGGTCTGCCCTGTTCTCATTTGTAAGGCTTTGCGTTGCTTGCTTGGTAGTCCCCGAAGGACCAGCGCGTAGGAGTTGTCGATCATGCGCTCAATTTCTCCCCGCGGAATGCTGCCGTCGAGGACCACCGTGTTCCAGTGTCGCTTATTCATGTGATAGCCCGGCAGCACCGCCTCGAAAATGTCCCGAAGCATGACAGCCTCGTCCGGGTCACATTTGAGGTTCATTCTCGCTACGCCATCTTCTGTACCCAGCGTGGCAAACATTTTTCCCAGCACCTTCATCACCGCAACACCTGGACCAAAAGGATAATCTTCCCAGGACTCCGGGCGTTGCAAAAGGTAAGCGCGCGCTTCATCGTAGTTCAAGGTAGAGGCCGCCAACAGTTCAAAACTTTAGTTTTCTGACGGGCGTGGGCCGCTGTAGAAACTGCGATAGTCGACGCGACCACAAGGCTATTGCAATGGGCGCGCTGAAAAACGCTCGCTCAGGGTCCGACTTCGGTCCGGAAAATCGCTAAACACGCCGTCTACCTCTAACTCTTCAAAGAACAGACGATGCAGCTCTTCGAAACTGTCTATGCCGGGAGGTAGCTGGTCTGCCCTAAAGGTGTAGGGATGAATCAGAAGTCCTCTTTCTTTGGCGCGGCGAGCCAGATCAGTGAGTTGAGCTTTGCCTTCATCGTCTTGGCCGCTGTAGAGCTGCATCAACCAAGGGCCAATACCGTCGGCATACTCGGCCACCGCATCCAGACCTGCATCACTGCGCATGGCATCGAAGTCGACACTGCCGCTTTCGTCCCAGGCGTTCTCGGCAATGAGTTGGATTAGCGGCAAGACCGTTTTGTGTTCGTACTTGAGTTCGCGTAGTGCCTCGGGTTCGAAGCTCTGCAGAAAAACGAGATCCGTACGGTCCGCCCAGCCGCTGTCCTTTAACACTGTCATGACCGCGCCGGGGAGGTCCTGTCCCTCGCTACGATGAAAGGCGCTGGCTTTCATTTCAACATACAGTCCGGCCTGGTGTGCACGACTGTGGTTGAGTCCCTCAATGAGTGCAATTTCTTCGGCGAGAGTGGGAACGCCCGAAAGTCCGTCAATGGCAGGGAAGCGCTCCGGGAACACCGCTGTTCCGTCGGGCTTACGTCGTTCATGGGCTCGCAGCTGGCGTATTTCTGCCAAGCTAAAGTCGATGGCATAGAAGCGACCGTCGTCCCGCGCTCTGCCCGGGAACACGCTGGCTACGTCGGTAGTCGATTCCAGGTTAATGTCGTGCAACACGATGGGGACGCCGTCGGAAGTCAGCACCACATCTTGTTCGATAAAATCTGCCTTCAGCGCATGAGCCATGGCCTTCGCGGGCAAGGTATGCTCCGGAAGGTAACCGCTAGCCCCGCGGTGAGCGATGATGATGGGTCTTTCGATGGCCAAAGCGCTGACTCCCTGAGTTAACACGAAGAGCAGACAAGCACGCTTGAGGTGACGGCTAAACCGTGCGCGGGTATTTTGGGACCGTTGCACGGCTTGCCTCGGAAATCCGCCTTTGGATTTCTCCTGCTACCTAGTTTTTGACCTGCATTTTGATGGTCTTCTCGGTCGCCGAGTTATAGGGAGGCAGCATGCCGCCCAATTTGCCGATATTGAAGCGCGACTGACGGTAGATTGATTTCGCGTGACTAAAGGTCTTGAACCCATCATGGCCGTGGTATGAACCCATGCCGCTGGGGCCAACGCCCCCGAAGGGAAGCTCTTCCTGCATGATGTGCATGATCACGTCATTGACCGTGACACCACCTGAGGTTGTGCGCTTGAGCACGGCCTCTTCTTCGGCTTTGTCCTTACCGAAGTAATAAGCGCCCAGAGGACGGGGGTGAGCGTTGACGTAGTCGATAGTCTCTGAGAAATCCTTGTAGGTGCGGATTGGCAGTAGAGGCCCGAAGATTTCCTCTTCCATCACTTTGCTGTCCTCGGAAGGATTAACGAGCAGTGTGGGTGGAATCTTGTGCGTACCCTCCTGCGAAGAGAAGTCCTCGTTGGCAGGATTGATAGGCGTTGCAGTGATGCCGCGTTCCGCCGCATCTGCCAGATAGCTGTTCAAGCGCTGAAAATGACGCTCGTTCACAATCGAGGTGTACTCAGGATTATCCAAAAGCTTGGGATACATCTCTTCAGTTACAGACTTGAGCGCCTCCACAACGTCGCTAAGACTCTCCTCTGGCACCATCAGATAATCCGGAGCCAGACAGATCTGGCCGGCATTAAGAGTTTTACCAAGCATGATGCGCTGCGCTGCCATCTGCAGGTCTACATCCCGGGAGATGATTACCGGCGACTTTCCGCCCAGCTCCAAAGTGACGGGCACAAGGTTGCGCGCCGCCGCAGCCATAATATGACGGGCGATACTTGTCGCTCCGGTAAAGATCATGTGGTCAAAGGGCAGGCCTGAGAACGCCTGACCGACTTCTGGTCCACCGGTGAAGATCGCAACTTCTTTCTCGTCCCATGCTTCAGCGACCATTTCGGCCATAACTTCTGAAGTGGCTGGAGTGAACTCCGATGGCTTGATCATCGCGCGGTTACCCGCAGCCAAAATCCCCGCCAATGGCCCAAAAGTAAGATTTACGGGGAAATTCCAGGGCGAGATAACGCCCACAACGCCCAGAGGTTGATACTCAATGGAGGAGCGTCCACCAAGAAGATTCAGTGGAAACATGGTTGGACGTTTTTCTGGGCGCATCCACTTTTCGAGATGCTTCATGCAGTGCTTCATTGGCGTGATTGACGCAGCTACATCCGTTAGCAGGCTGACTTCTCTGGACCGACAGCTAAAATCCGTGTTCAGAGCGTCAACCATTTTGTCCTGATACTTCACACACACATCAATGCCGCGTTGGAGACGATCTCGACGGGTTGCGGCGCTGACGCCACCTTCGGCAGTGTAGTCACTGCGTTGCGCTTCAAGGACGCTCTGCATGAGCATTTCGGCGTCGGCAACATTCGTCGCGGTTTGCGGTGCGTTCATGGTTACTCTCCATTAATCGTTATTTGATGTAGCCCGTAAGTATAGTCGGAATGCGCATTTTTTGACCAATTTATAGCGCACCAAGAGAGTCACGTTTTCCGGTCAGATCATGCTCATTCCCCGGGTTTTGACGGTTAGCAAATGCCAGGAATTGGACTTCGCCTTGCCAAGGCGGAAAAGCGGTGCTAGAAAGCGCCGATGTCTCAAAGTAGCGAACACGACACTCGAACTCCATCCCCGCCCTTTGGGTACTCTCGGGAGTGCACTCTGGATGCGGATCAGCAACTGGTTGCTGTGGCAAAATTCCACGCGCATCAGATCCGCCCCAACCGTATCGCTTACCGTCTGGGAGTCGACATTGCGGTGGTGGAGGCGCTCATTGCGGGGGAGTTGGAGCCGGAACGTTTTACAGCGGCGGTGGCTTCCAATCGTAAGCAGCGCTATCGCGATCGCATGCGTGATTCTACCGAGCGGCGCGGCACGGGCCGTTATGAACTTCAGCAGCAGATAGAGAAGGACTTTAAGCACGAGCTGGCCATTTCTGCGCCTTCAGTGCCTCCTCGACAGTGATGATTCAAAGCAGCCAGCGTATAACTGTCAGTCCGGTGGGTCAGCTGCCGCAAATTTTACGAAAACCTGCTGCGGTGAAGGGAATCATGTGGTCGTAAGCTGCCTGAAAGTCAGCGCTGTGGCATTGCCCTTGCGATAGCTTATCGATACGGCCGGTGTTGGCCAGAGTGAGGGTCAAGGCGCCCGAGAGGTTGTGATAGCACCAGTAAATGTCTGCCTCGCTTGCTTTCGGCAGCGCTTTTTTCAGCGCCTTTATGAACTCCTGTACCAACTCATCAAAGAGCGAGGACATCATCCGCGGACCCCAGTAAGGAGAGTTGTTGATGTAGGCGATGAGGGCAAGATAGTGTCTCCATCCTTCATCTCCGGTTTCCTGAGCGAGCTCCAGCGGTCTTAAAAATGCTTCGATAATTTGCTCTACGCTGGGTCCTCTCGTCCCTGCCGCTTTTTGACAGTCGTGGAGCGCTTCACGCCGTGCACCGTTGAGCAGTTCGGCACGACGGTTAAAGACCGCCTGAAAAAGATCCAGCTTTTTACCAAAGTGATAGTTGGCAAGAGCTACGTCCACACCCGCGGCGGTTG
The DNA here is from genome assembly GCF_045107095.1 of Congregibacter sp. Taxonomy (GTDB): domain Bacteria; phylum Pseudomonadota; class Gammaproteobacteria; order Pseudomonadales; family Halieaceae; genus Congregibacter. The sequence goes on from NZ_JBGCFU010000005.1 coordinate 35,715, forward strand.
CGATACGGCGCAGCGTTACACCGTCGTAGCCGTGCTCTGCGAAAAGCTCCTCGGCGGCATCCAGGATCCGGTCTCGTTTGGGCACGCTGTTCTTTTCTGTCATTGCGGCTCCTTGTATCGGTTGCCGTTTGGCTGATCTCTACCGAAAGGGATGAGCTTGTATATTCAACGCTTGTTGAATAGTCTGTCAGAAATCGCGGGGAAATAACAACAATGTCTGCCGAGTTTTTTAAGTATGCCTTAACCTTCGGATACGTTGGTCTGGTGTACTGGTTGTCTTACGTTGGCATGCAGCGCACCCGCAACGTGGAAGGCTTTGCCATCGGCAACAAGGATATGAGTCCTTATCTGGTGGGCATTACGCTAGCGGCATCCATTTCGTCTACCGCGACATTTGTGATTAACCCGGGCTTTGTATACGAGCATGGCTTGTCTGCCTATTTGCATTTTGGGGTGGCGGGTTCCCTGGGAATACTCAGTGCATTTTTAGTACTGGCCCGAGGCTTTCTTCGCTTGGGGGAGGCTGGGGGTGCGCTGACTATTCCGCAGTGGATTTACTACCGTTACAACCATCGCGGTTTCAGCCTGTTCTTTGCACTGATCAACTTGCTGTCCATCACCTTTGTTGTGTTGATCCTGGTGGGCTGCAGTCTGCTGATGACGGGGCTGTTCCCCATCGAGCAAAAGACCGCCTTGGTGCTCGTTTTGTTATTCGTTTTTTCCTACGTCCTTATGGGCGGGACCTATGCCCACGCCTATACCAATACGCTGCAGGGCATCATGATGTTGGCGGTCACGGTAGTGCTGTTCCTGCAAGGTTTTAAATACTTCTCTGGTGATCCCGGCGCTGCGCTTCGGGCCGTAGGGGAGAATTACGCGGAAGCGTTTAATCAAGGCAGCTCTCTGTACTTCAGCTTCTTTTCAGTCTTCGTCAGCGGCTTTGTTGTAACTTTTGCGCTGATGCTGCAACCGCACATTCTTACCAAGGTGCTGTATCTGCGTAGCGAACGTGATGTAGGAAAATTCATCGCGACTACGGCCGTGGTGGGCACTCTGTTCACATTGATGCTGATGATTGGGTTTTATGCGCGGCTCGCAGGTCTTGAGATTGATGCTCAGGACACAGTGGTCCGCGAATACCTCCTGCACGAGTTTTCCAGCTCCCCCTGGGGAGAGTACGTTTTGGTCTTTATCTTTTTGACTCTGCTCGCTGCAGGGATGAGTACCCTCGATGGGATTCTCGTTGCGCTCTCTGCAATGGTGGTTAACGATATCGTCAAGCCCTTGGCAGGAGAGTCCAGTAACGGCTTGGTGCTCTCCCGCTGGGTATTGATCGCGGTGGGCCTCGTAGGTGTGTTGCTGGCCTGGAATCCGCCGCCCCTCATCGGGCTCTTCGCTCAGAAGGGTGTTTATGGTCTCGCGGCTGCATCTCTCGTGCCCGTGCTTTTTGGTGTTCTTGTGCGTCGTCATATTCCCCTATGGGTCGTTGCAATTGCCGCCGCCTTGGGGCTTGGCCTCCATCTGTTCTTCAATTTGGTGGTCGGTATTGCGAACCCCGCTATATCGGCTACCTACGGTATTTTCGCCTCACTCATCTTTGGACTTTTTGGTCTTGCCGTGACTCGCGGCGATAAAAGCACAAAGTAGCTAAGTCGTAATTTTCACATCTTGACACTTCAACACCTGTTGAATACGCTTGGCAAATATTCAACGGATGTTGAAAAGCGAAGTTGAGTAAGCAGAACAACCGTAAAACAACCTAGGCGCCCCGACACACGGCGTCCACATAACTTATAACGTTACAGGTGTCCGCTATGTCGTATAGATCTCCCACTCGAAAACCGCTTATTGCTGCTACAGCCCTTGCATCCATTGTGTTGTCCGCTGCCGCATCGCCGTTGGTATCAGCACAGTCCGAGGAGCCGACTCTGGCCTTGGAAGAAGTTTTGGTTACGGCGAGGCGTCGTGCTGAGAACCTTCAGGATGTTCCCATCGCGGTGACCTCGCTGAGTGGAGATGCGCTGCGGCTTGCTGGATCTCAGGACATTACTGAGCTGGCGCAGTCAGTGCCGAGTGTGACTCTTGAGCCTTCCCGGGCAACGAATACCACGCTGACCGCGTTTATTCGCGGTGTAGGGCAGCAGGACCCCCTCGCTGGCTTTGAGCAGGGAGTAGCCCTGTATCTGGATGACGTTTATCTCGCGCGGCCCCAAGGCGCTTTGTTGGATATCTACGACGTAGAGCGGATTGAGGTACTTCGGGGCCCTCAAGGTACGCTCTACGGCCGTAACGCGGTGGGTGGTGCGATTAAATATGTTACTCGCCGCTTGTCAGACGAGGTCGAGGCAAGTCTTCGCGCTTCCTACGGCACCTACAACCAGGCTGATCTGGTGGGCACAGTTTCCGTACCTGTGGGCGACAGCTTCCGCGTCGGCGCAACGGTGGCATCTTTTAATCGCGATGGTTTTGGCGACAACCTGTTTACCGGTGGTGAGCAGTATGACAAGGACATTTTTGGATACCGACTGTCTGCTGAGTGGGAGCCTTCGGAAGATATTCTTGTGCGTCTGTCATACGACAATACCGATGATCAATCCTCGGCCGTAGCGGGCTGGCGGCCCTATCCGGGCGCATTCAGCGGCACTCCCTCACCGAGCGATGTTTTTGACACCAACGCGGGGGCGAGTGTTCTGCCCTCTACTGCAGGTATTAACGGCAACAATCAGGTTGAGTCTGAAGGCTGGTCGGCCTCCATCGACTGGAATCTGAGCGACACCATGACGTTGCGCTCAATCACTGCAGGTCGAGAAGACCTTACGGAGTCGGTGATTGACTTCGATAGCCTTGCTACCCCGGATTTTGATGCGCCGGTCATCTATGACAATGAACAATTCAGTCAGGAGTTCCAGCTGCTATGGAATACCGACCGCTGGAATCTTGTTCTGGGTTACTACTATCTTGATGCTGAAGCCGCCAACGACTTCGACGTTGTTCTTGGCCTCTTGGCGCCCGGTGGCCTCACGGCATACACCGGTGGCGTGGTAGAGACTGAATCCTGGTCGGTGTTTGGTGATTTGACCTACGAACTTACGGATCGCTGGTCTCTTTCAGTGGGCGGGCGTTACACCGAAGATGAGCGTACGGCAGATATCTTCCGCGGTACGTACTTGGGTACGGGCTCTCCATTCTTCGGCAACGACCGTGCAATCTTGCTAGCGGCAACCAGTGACTACGAAGCTCAACGAACCTACTACGACTTTTCGCCTCGAGCGAATTTAAGCTATGCAGTGAACGAGGATGTGACGGTTTACGGTGGTTATAGCCAGGGCTGGAAGGCCGGCAGCTTTGATCCCCGGGGCGCAAACTTTGCAACACCTGCAGTAGAAGAAGGCTTTGATCCTGAAGAGCTCGACTCCTGGGAAGTAGGCCTGAAGTCCTCCTGGTGGGACGGTCGGGCAATCACTAACGTCGCATTGTTCTACAGTGACTATCAGGATATGCAGATTCCCGGTTCAGTCGCTGTAGACAGCGATGGCGACGGTATCAACGACAGCTTTGTCGGAACGGTAACCAATGCCGGGCAATCAGAAATCTCTGGTATCGAAGTAGAGGGTAATCTGTTGTTTACCGAGCACTGGAGCATGCAGTTCTCTGCAAGCTTGCTCGATGCGTCATTCAAGGAATATCTCGTCGGTGGCATCGATGTCTCCAACGACCGTGACATTCAGAACACTCCCGAAGAGATGGCTTTTGTGGGCTTGAGCTACAACACAGACCTGGCTGGTGGGACGTTGTTGATTAATACCAACTACGCCTACAAAGGTGATGTGCAGCAGTTTGAGATCGCTGCGGAAGATCTCGATCAGGACGCCTACGGCCTGCTGAACGCCAGTATTGTCTGGACTAGCGGCGACGAAAACTGGCTTGTCGGATTCTACGGAAAAAACCTGACTGACGAGGAATATCGAACGGCGGGGTATTGCTTTGGTACCAGTGGCTGCCCCTCATCCTTAGGTCTTGAGAACAACACCACGGTCTTCTTTGGTCCGCCAACTACGGGTTACGTCACGGTCGAGTACCGCTTCCAGTAGCTCTCGTATTTCCGGTAGATAGTTGCCTGCGCGTCGTTAGGGGCGCGCAGGGTTTTTTCCGGAGGACGTATCTGAGAAATACCTGAGGACAAGTGATGAGAGAATTCCCCTCGCAGTCCCCACTGTTGCCCGAAATTCTCGCACTCCACGCAAAGTGGCGGCCTGAGCGCCTTGCCGTATTGGCCGGAGAAAGCCGAAAAACCTGGCAGGAGTTTGTGGCAGACAACCATCGGTTTGCCCACGGTCTTCTTTCGGTGGAGCTGAAGCCCGGCGACCGAGTCGGTGTCTTTATGAGCAACAGCTATTCCATGCTAACAGCTCTTTTTGGCACGCTTGCTGCTGGCACCGTATCCGTACCGCTGAATACCTCAGTATCTGATGACGCTATCGTCGCTATGCTGGGTGATGCGGGTATTCGCGCACTTATCGTTAGTGACGAGCACCGTGCTCGCCTTGAAGCCTTGCTACCGCGATTGCCAGCGGAAATCCTGTGCATTAGCGATGGGGAGTCCCCACAGTGGCATTCGATGGACTGTCTGTCTAAAGATCAGCCGGAGACGCTTCCTAGTGCCCCCCTGAATCATGACTCACCGCTGAACATCATTTATAGCTCCGGTACGACGGGGCTTCCAAAAGGGATTTTGCATACCCATGGTGGTCGTCGAGACTGGGCCTATGATTTGTCGATAGCGCTGCGGTACCACGGCGCCGCTCGGACACTTCTGACTATCGGTCTTTATTCGAACATCTCGTGGGTAGCGATGCTTTGCACTCTGTTGGCCGGCGGGTCCCTGGTGGTGCATTCGCGCTTTGAAGCATCGACCTTTTTGGATGCTGTCGAGTCAGAGGCAATTACTCACACCGCGATGGTGCCTATTCAGTTTCAGCGCGTGCTCGAAGCCCAAGCCGATTCACCCCATGACCTATCGAGCATGCACGCGATGATGAGCTGCGGATCGCCGCTCCATGAGGGTTTAAAGCGATCACTTTTTGACACATTCCCCTGCGGGATTATTGAGCTCTATGGCTTAACCGAAGGCATCATCACCACGCTGGATCCTGAGGATGCGCAGGGGCGTTGGTCCTCCGTCGGAAAGCCGCTTTTGGGGACCGACATACTTATTGTGGGCGATGATGACCGGCCGTGTCCGCCGGGCCAGGCTGGCGAAATTGTGTCTAGAGGCCGTATAACGATGCCCGGCTATTGGCAGCGCGAAGATGCTAACGCCGCCGCCCGTTATGTCGATGGCGATGGACAGGTTTGGCTGCGCTCCGGTGATATTGGTCACCTGGATCACCAGGGATTCCTGTTTATCGTAGACCGCAAAAAGGACATGATACTGTCGGGCGGACAGAACATTTACCCTCAGGATATCGAAGCGATTCTGGTGACGCACCCGGATGTTGAGGATGTAGCGGTGATCGGTGCAAAGAGCGAACGCTGGGGTGAAACGCCCATCGCCTTGGTAGTGCCCCGTGATGATAGCGTGGGGATGGAAGCGCTGTTGGGTTGGGCTAACCAGCGACTGGGTAAGCAGCAACGCTTAACTGCTTGCCTCCAAATCGAAGAGTTGCCGCGCAACCCCAACGGCAAGATACTCAAGCGGGAGCTGCGCATTCAGTATGGAGATAAACGCTATGCCTGAAATCGGGAATGACTTTGGTGTCTCTTACAAAGATGTTTGGTATGACAGCGCCGATGGTCTGAGGCTCTATGCGAGAGACTATCCCGGACCCGAGTCGTCCACGCTCTTGCCCGTTTTATGCATGCACGGATTGACGCGAAACTCGGCGGACTTTGCCTGGATTGCAGCGCATCTTTCCAAGACACGAAGGGTGATAAGCGTAGATCAGCGTGGCCGTGGTTTGTCTGATTACGACAGCGATCCGGCGAACTATATGCCCCCGACCTATGTGGACGATATGTTCACTTTGCTGGATAAGCTTGCCCTTTCGAGGATGTTGGTTATTGGTACCTCTATGGGCGGGCTTATGGCGATGCTGATGGCCAATATGCAGCCCGAGCGATTCGCTGCCGTGGTGCTGAATGACATCGGTCCTGAGCTGGATCCAGTAGGTCTGGATCGAATCAAAAATTACGTGGGCAAGCGTCGCCAGATTGATAGTTGGGATGACGCGGTCGCCCAGACCCGCGAGATTAATGAATCAGCCTTTCCTCTTTACACTGATGATGAATGGCTGCGATTTACTAGGGGGCTGTACAAAGAGGTGGATGGAGTGCCCCAGCTGGCGCACGATGCCGCTATCGCGCAAGCAGTAGTTCAGACAGAATCCAATGCCGTGCCTCCGGATCTTTGGCCGTTGTTTACCAATATGGCATCCATTCCAATGCTGGTGGTAAGGGGGGCGATTAGCGATCTGCTGGCATTAGATTGCGTGGAGAAGATGCAGGAGATCGCGCCAGAATTAAAAGTGGCACATGTTCCTGATCGCGGTCACGCCCCAATGCTGGATGAGCCCCTTTCAGTGGCGGCAATCGAAGACCTCTTCTATACGGTAGATCCCCCCTAAGTTACATCTGGGTGTAACAGGCTCACTGTGCCCGGGGCTGCTGTCCTGCTAGAGTGCAGCCCCACAGATTAGGAGCTGCCATGCGTAGAATTATCGTTGGAATCAGCGGAGCCTCGGGTATCGTGCTGGGTTTGCGGGCACTGCAAATGCTAAAAGAAGCGGGTGTGGAGTCACATCTGGTAATGAGCAAGTCAGCGGAGCTTACTCTCCACCACGAGCTGGATATGAGTGCTGAGGAGCTAAAGTCTCATGCCGATGTGGTTTATCCGGTTAAGAACGTGGGCGCAGCGATTGCCAGTGGATCGTTCATTACCGACGGCATGCTCATCGCGCCGTGCTCGGTTCGCACCATGTCAGAAATTGCCACGGGCGTAACATCCACGCTTCTTACCCGTGCAGCAGATGTCGTGCTTAAAGAGCGTCGTCGCCTGGTTCTCATGGTAAGGGAGACGCCCTTACATACGGGCCACCTTCGGACCATGACCTCTCTCTCAGAAATGGGCGCCGTCATAGCGCCACCCGTCCCGGCCTTTTACACCGGCGTGAAGAGTCTCGAAGAGTCGGTTACCCAGAGTGTTGGTCGGAGTCTGGATCTCTTTGGGATCAGCGAGACATCTATTAGCCGCTGGCAGGGCTAAGCGATCAGCGCATCCTCACCTAAGCCGGATTTTCGACGCCACGGACTTTTGTTGTTTGCCGTAGTGCTGCTGGACATGATCGGCTTTGGCATCGTCATTCCGATTTTGCCCTTCCTCTCGCCGAAGCTTGGCGCAAGCGATTTTGACATCGCGATGATTATCGCCAGCTACGCCATATGCGCGGGCGTGGCAGGCCCCTGGTGGGGCAAGCTTTCTGATCACATCGGGCGTAAACCTGTACTGATGATTTGCACCTCCGGTGCGGCCGCCGCGTACTTACTCCTCGCCTCTGCCGAGAGTCTGGCTATGATTTATGTGGCTCGCGCATTTGCGGGTTTGATGGCGGGAAATTTTGGGGTGGCCTCGGCGATGATGGCAGACATCACACCCCCTGCGGAGCGAGCCCGGGGTATGGGAATGATCGGCGCATCCTTTGGCTTGGGTCTGGTGCTGGGGCCCGTATTAGGCGGTCTTCTCTCGGGTCCTGATGGGAGCTTTGTGGTTCCCTGTCTACTGGCAGCGGTCATGTCAGTGCTTGCCGTTGTTGCCGCCTGGTTTTTCTTGCCTGAGTCTCATCATCGAAATGAAGATCAGCCTCGAGATGCAGGAAGCAAGCTGTCTCTTTGGAGCGTGTTGCGCCAAACGCAGAGTCGATTGCTGATGCTGCAGTATGTATTCCATACCGCCAGCGTCAGCGCTGCGACCTATCTGTTTCCCTTATGGGTTTACGCATTATTGGATTGGAGTGCTCGCGAGGTAGGCATTGTTTTTGGCGTCCAGGGAGCGATCATGGCGCTTACTCAGGGACTGTTTATGGGCCCTCTTGTGAAACTCATGGGTGAGCTCAGGCTTCTACGCACCTGCGTAAGCAGTTTCTTTGTCGGTCTGCTCATGGCCGTTTTTGCTGATGGCGCTTTCAGTATGGTGGGCTCGGTGCTCGTTGCGCTTACGGGGGCGACCTTGTGCATGCCCGTGCTCAATTCCTTTGCCAGTCAGCGAAGCGCACCGGAATTGCGAGGCAGGATGATGGGGGCAGCGAGTGCTGCCGCTGCCTGGGGGCGAGTTCTTGGGCCCATATTGGCCGGCGTGCTGCTCACAATCGGTGGCTTTCGACTGGCCTGGTCCCTGCCGCTTGCGATGGTAGCCTTTTATTGGCTCTGGGCCTTCAGTCGCTGGCCAAAACGGCCCGTCCCCGAATTCGATAAAACCGTTAACCCCTAGATAGAGGAGAAGCCTATGGCTGGTTCGATGTTTGATTTAAACGGCAAGATAGCGCTGGTATCCGGCGCAAGTCGAGGCATCGGCGAGGCTGTTGCTCGCTTGCTGGCGCAACACGGGGCCCATGTCATCGTCTCGAGCCGCAAGCACGAAGACTGCCTGGCTGTTGCAGAGGCGATTGTTGATGGGGGCGGTAAGGCAGAGGCGTTCCCATGTCACGTGGGCCGCATGGAAGACATCAGCGCGATTTTTGAGCACATCCGCAGTAACCATGGGCGTCTGGATATCTGCGTTAACAATGCGGCGACCAATCCTTACTTTGGACACGTCCTGGATACAGATCTGGGGGCATTCAACAAAACTGTTGAGGTGAACATTCGCGGCTACTTTTTTATGTCTGTTGAAGCCGGGAAACTTATGCGCGAAAACGGCGGTGGCGCCATAGTAAACACAGCCTCAATCAACGCATTGCAGCCCGGACCCATGCAGGGCATTTACAGTATTACCAAAGCGGCGGTAGTCAGCATGACAAAGTCCTTTGCAAAGGAGTGCGCTCCTTTAGGTATTCGCTGTAATGCATTGCTGCCCGGACTGACCAAAACCAAGTTTGCCGGAGCTCTCTTTGAGCACGATGATATTTACAAGGCCGCCATGGAAAAAATCCCTATGGGACGGCACGCTGAACCGGAAGAAATGGCCGGCACAGTTTTGTATCTCGTTTCCGACGCCAGCAGCTACACCAATGGCGAATGCATTGTTGTAGACGGCGGACTTACGCTCTAGGCGGTCGGCGCTAAGCCTCCGTGAGGTAGGGGAATCCGCCTTCTTTGATGTATAGCTCGCAGGGGCCACTACCCTCGGGGCTCAATGAGCTACCGGGGGGCAGGCGCAGCCAGCTTTGACTGGGGTAGCTCCCATGTTCATCGGAGAATGATCCGCGCAGTACGAACAATTCAGCACCTTGAGGGAAGTTGAGCGTGCCGATATCCCCGGGAGTTGCCCAGCGCTCGAGACGCATGTGGTCAGTGAACGGCTCCTGAGCGTAGAGTTTTTTCCATGAAACACCGGGTCTCACACTGGACCGCCACTCGGTCTCTTCGGTATTCAGAGCAATGTGTTTGCGAGTATCTCCCGGGAACTGTCGGAGCTTTACAAACAGCAGGCAGCCGTCTCTGGAAAAAGGCGCGTGGCTAAAACCTTCGGGGTTGAGCAAGTAGGTACCTGCTGGCCAGTCACCATGCTCATCAGAAAACACACCGTCGAGCACCAGAATCTCCTCGCCATCGGGATGCGCGTGCGCCGGGAATTTGCTGCCCGGCTGATAGCGCACCAGAGAAGTTACCTGTCCGCTCTCCGCGGGACCGACACGGTGAAGACGCTTGCGCAAGACCTCTCCGCCGGGGCTCGCTTCCCAGTCCAGGGTAGTGCTGTCTACTGTGGTACGACGACTCAGGTCGCCGTTTAAAACACTCGCTGTCATGTTTCTACCTTCTTTTTCTGATCTAACTTGGACGCTATATGAGTCAAAGTGTTCCCTTCGAGGGCCGCATCCCTTTTTGTTGCTGCGCGGCTGAGCTAAAGTGTCGAAATGCCAAAAGTACTCGTGACACACCAACTTCCCGGAGAGCAGGTTCACCAGCTGCCCGACCACTGCGACATGAACGTCTGGATGGGGCCTGGCTTGCTTCCGGCTTCAAGTCTGCGAGATGAGCTTACAGACTGCGAAGGGCTGCTTTGCCTCTTGACGGATCGAATCGATGAGGCACTTCTTGACGCCAATCCGCAGCTGCGCTTCATAGCGTCGATGTCCGTGGGAGTCGATCACATTGATGTTAAAGCTGCCACCGCTCGGGGAATCGCTGTAGGTAATACGCCAGGAGTGTTGGTTGAGACTACCGCCGATGCAAGTTTTGCACTGTTGCTGGCGGCGGCACGACGACTCGTAGAGGCGGACCACTTTGTCCGGGGTGGGCATTGGCGTGTGGAAAACGCCTGGTCTCCAGAATTTTTTACTGGCAAAGACGTCGCGGGAGCCACCCTGGGCATTGTTGGTCTTGGTGAGGTGGGGCAGGCTGTGGCCCGGCGCGCAGCGGGCTTTGGGATGAAAGTTCTTGCCTGGAATCGCAGTGCCCGCAATGTGCCCGGAGTCGAGATGGTCGAGTTGGACGACTTGCTGGCAGACAGCGACTTCGTGAGTATCAATGTCGCTTTGGGTGAGGAGACACGTAATCTTATTGATGCCAGGCGACTGGGTCTGATGAAGCGTGACGCCGTGCTGGTAAATACGGCGAGGGGCGGCATCGTTGATGAAGTCGCGTTGGCCGAGGCCCTCAGTCACGATCGTTTGGCTGCCGCAGGGCTTGATGTTTTTGAGAGAGAGCCCGTTCCCGACGATCATCCCCTGCTAAGTCTGCCCAACGTCGTGGCAACGCCACACATTGGTAGTGCGACGTTGGCGACCCGCGAGAAAATGGCCGATATGGCTGCGCTGAACATGCTTGCGGCCCTCGGGAACGAGAAGATGCCTAACTGCGTCAATCCCGAGGTCTACCAGTCCTGAGTTCAGGATTGCATGATCACCTTTTCGGAACTTTTATCGCTCAGTCGTCCTGAGTTTGAGCATCCTTGCGAGGTAGCCGGTTGCCGTTTGTACGAGGCGCGGGGATACCGCTGGTTAAGTAGCGGGCCTCGCGCGATTCAGACAGCCATGCGCATTGATGCTCCTACGTCTTTGGTGCTTCCCAATCATCGGGCAATGATGTTGGCGGCTCTTATGCCATCAAAAATTTCAACGGTGCTTGATCTTGGGGCAGGCGGAGGCGGATTTATTCGCCATGTTCAATCTTGGGAGAAAGCTCCCCGGGTCTCGGCTGTGGAGAGCAGTGGCGAAATGCTCCATGTGGCGAGAGAGCATTTTGCTTTAGCGCCGGAGCAGCTAATTCACGTAGGTGATGCTGTCGATTTTCTTGGGCGTGATCGCAGCCACTACGATCTCGTGCTCTGTGATCTCTTTGAGGATAGAGATTCACCGGCAGCCTTGGGGGATGAGCTGTTCTTCGCAACGCTTGCGCGGCGATTGAATACCGGCGCCGCGGTAGCGCTTAACACCTTACCGAAGTCTCCCGAGGTATTGCTCAGTATCGTGAATGCTGCTCGGCAGCACTTCAGCGGTGTGGGCATTGCTCAGATGACGGAGCTTGGCAATGTACTGTTGTTTCTCCAAGAAGAGCCCCTACCCAAACAGGAGCTGCTGCGCAGTCGTATTGCGCAGTCGATCTACGCCTCAAATAGTGAAGTGCTTGAAGCCCTCAATGAGCTTCGCCGGCTGCCCCTCGGACTTGGCGAAGACGTCAGTGAGGGTGGGTGCGCCTATTAAGGTGCGCTTGGCAGCGTTGAGAGACCCTGTCGGATAGCTTTGCGCACCGCCGCTGTGTCGACCTTATTGGCATCCTGAATCAACGAACTCACCCGAACCTGCCAGAGAAGATCGGTGGTTTTGTTGTCGAGAAACACAATCATGAGATTTCCCGTTTGTTTTGCGCCGCCAAGGGCGTAGGCATTGTCCACCGATGCGCCGTCTATTTGACGACCGATAGTCGCGCTGGGGTAAGGGGTAACGTTTGAGGATGTGCTTTCGAGTAAACCGTCATTCACACCAGCGGCCGCAATGTAGTCGATGAGAAATTCCGCATCGCTGGTTGCGACCAGTGTGTAACCCAGTTCTTTCATGCGCTCTTCGATCGCGGAGCGTATAGCAGGGTCGGCTTGATACAGCTTGTCTTTTGAGTACCCCGTTGGTGAGAGTGGTTCGCTGCGCCAGCCATATTGGGTGTAACCACTGGCCACTAACAGGTCTGTGTCACCGGGAATAATCTCGGCGCCACTGCAGGCTACGAGAGTGGCCAGCAAAGTAAAGAGAGGTAAGAGTAGGGAGCCCCGGATAGTTTTGTTCATGTCATTCCTGTTGGTGTTCGATAAGAACCGTTGCGATGGTAGCAACAGTGTTCGGTGAATGCGATGCACGGGCGTCTTACCCGCGCTGGGATTCGCGGTATTGGGAGGGTGACAGGCCGACCGTTTGACGGAACATTCTTGAGAAGTAAAGAGGATCAAGGTACCCAAGCTTTGCGGCAATTACTTTTACACTGTGCTGGGTGCTATCCAGAAGACGGCATGCGGCTTCCATTTTCATGTGGAGGAAGTGTCGCATAGGGGAATAACCGGTCTCTGCCTTGTAGCGTGTAGCGAAATGCTGCGGTGTTAGTCCGGTAAAGGCCGCTAGTTCTTTGAGAGACAAAGAGCTGCTCACTCGTTCCCTCATAAAAGACTGCAGATCTGTTAGCTGCATCCTGCCCATGTTTTGGCTTCGCTGTCGATCGCGACACAAAGCAAACTCCGCCAGCAGGTGGCGCAGTCGATTGGCAGCGCCAATAAACGCATCCAGGCTATAGCCGGTACTGCCCACCGTTAGCATTTGCTCAAAGCCTGTCAGGAGAGAGGGTTCGACGCCACTGTGAATGCGGCAGTCACCCTCAACCAGTAGATGTTTTACAAACTCGTCTGCATCTGAGCCTTGAAAGTGAACCCAATACAAAGTCCATGGAGTGCCTGTGTCGGCCGCGTAGCTGTGCGTCAAAGTGCGCGGCAGGACTATTGTGTCGCCGCTGCTCACCGAGAACTGTCCCCCTTGCGTGGTCACCGTTCCACAGCCCTCGGTGCACAGCAGCAGCAGGTTGTCATCGTGACGCTCGCGATGCATAAAATGTCCATGGGCGCGCGGATAGTAACCCATGGCAGTGGGGTAACAGCCGCAGGTCAAGGGGTGACGCTGAAGCGCGTCGAGGAGGAACTTTGGCGTCACAAGGCGGGATGCGCCGGGGGATAGGGGCCAGTTAGAGGGGCGGCTCATGGCAGTGGTTCACAACACTAATGATCTTAATATTATCCATGTTTTTGTTCTTTTCGTCGCTACTCGTAAGCGCTGCACCCTGCTACATTGATGAGCACTAATACAATTAAAGTTCAGGAGTTTTCATCATGAGCCGCAATATTCCGATGTTCATCAATGGCGAGTTTATGCTGGGCAGCAGCGACCACGTTCAGCCAGTAATCAGCCCCGCCACGCAGGAAGTTCTTGCAGAGGTCCCATTTGCTACAGCAAAAGAAGTGGACTTTGCAGTGGCGAGCGCGAAGGAAGCATTTAAAACCTGGCGCGAGGTGCCGATCTCAGAGCGCGCACGATTGATGCTGCGCTATCAGGCCTTGCTCAAAGAGCATCATGATGAGCTGGGTGAAATCCTTGCCAAGGATACGGGGAAGACCTTTGAAGACGCCAAAGGCGACGTCTGGCGTGGCATAGAAGTGGTGGAGCAAGCTGCAAACATTGCGTCCGCCATGATGGGTGAGACTGTTGAGAACGTAGCCGGCGGTATTGATAGCTATAGCTATATTCAACCAATGGGCGTTTGCGTCGGTATCACACCTTTCAATTTTCCTGCCATGTTGCCTCTTTGGATGTTCCCCATGGCAATCGCCTGTGGAAACACCTTTGTATTAAAACCTTCTGAGCAGGTGCCCATGACGCCGGTGCGGCTCATCGAGTTGTTTATTGAAGCGGGTGCCCCCAAGGGTGTTCTCAATATGGTTCATGGTGGGGCGGAGCAAGTTGATCAACTCATCAATCATGCCGACACGCAGACCGTATCCTTTGTAGGTTCTTCCCGCGTTGGCGAATATGTTTATCAAGCGGCTACTGCCGCGGGTAAGCGCGTGCAGTGCATGATGGGTGCGAAGAACCATATGGTGATCATGCCCGACGCCGACAAAAATGCGGCGCTTAACGCCTTGGTGGGTGCCTCTGTCGGTGCGGCAGGCCAACGTTGTATGGCGATTTCCGTTGCGGTGTTTGTGGGTGAGGCGGCTAGCTGGATACCCGAACTTGCGGAGCGTGTGGCAACAGCCCGGCCTGGAGCCTGGGATGATGCCGGTGCAGCCTACGGCCCGGTTATATCCAAGCCGGCCCATGCGCGCGTGCTGGACTTGATCTCTAAAGGCAAGGCCGAGGCTACTTGTTTGCTAGACGGATCCGATTGCGTTGTTGAGGGCATGCCCGATGGCAACTGGGTAGGACCGACGGTGTTTTCCGGTGTAACGCCGGACATGACTATTTACAAAGAAGAAATCTTCGGGCCGGTATTGTGCTGTATGGAACTGGAGACTCTCGATGATGCTCTGGCGATGATCAATGCGAATCCCATGGGCAATGGAACTTCGATTTTTACTGCTTCTGGCGGTGCGGCGCGCAAGTATCAGCACGAAGTCGCGGTAGGGCAGGTGGGAATCAATATTCCCATTCCTGTCCCCCTCCCCTTCTTTTCGTTCACGGGCTGGCGTGGTTCCTTCCGCGGCGATCTTCACCCCTATGGGAAGCAGGCTGTGCGCTTCTACACCGAAACCAAAACCGTTACAGCACGCTGGCGCTACGATGAGTCCGAGGCGGGCAAGCAGCCTAATATGAGCATCAACCTTCGTTGAAGAAATTTTTTAACGGTGTTTGGAAATAGTCGTTAACTGTTTTAGGTAGTGAGCATGGATTTTTCGCTGAGTGACGAGCAACAAGCCTTCGTAGACAGTGCGCGGGCCTTCTCTGACGGTGTTCTGGCGCCGAACGCCGCTCTCTGGGATGCAGAGTCGATCTTTCCCAAAGACGCCCTGGCAGCGGCGGGCGAGCTGGGTTTCATGGGTATGTACACACCGGAGGACGCAGGAGGACTCGCGCTATCCCGTCTGGATGCCAGTTTGATTGTTGAGGAACTTGCGCGGGGCTGTACGACCACAGCGGCCTTTCTGACTATCCACAACATGGCCACGAGCATGATCGGTCGTTATTGCACTTCCGAGGTCATCGAGCAGTGGTGCCCTGACCTGGTGATGGGTAAGACGCTGGCTTCCTACTGTCTGACAGAGCCGGGTGCCGGCTCGGATGCGGCGTCTCTGCGTACTCGAGCAGACAAAGAAGGCGATGACTATGTTGTAAACGGTAGCAAAGTGTTTATCTCAGGAGCGGGAGAAACCGACGTTCTGGTAGTTATGCTGCGTACCGGTGAAGCTGGTCCTAAAGGGGTTTCTGCACTGCTGATACCCGCAGATGCGGAAGGGATTACCTACGGCAAGAAAGAAGAAAAAATGGGCTGGAACGCACAGCCTACCCGCATGGTGAGCTTCGAAAACGTGCGTGTGCCTCAAGGCAATCGTTTGGGTGCTGAGGGTCAGGGCTTTGCCATTGCCATGGAAGGTCTTGATGGTGGGCGCATTAATATCGCGACCTGTAGTGTTGGCACCGCCCAGCAGGCTCTGCAGGAAGCGGCTGGGTATGTCGCGGAGCGAGAGCAGTTTGGGCAGGCAATCGCAGAGTTTCAGGCAACCCAGTTCAAGCTCGCGGATATGCTCACAGAGGTCGTCGCCGCGAGACAGATGGTGCGCCTGGCGGCGAGCAAGCTCGATAGTAAAGACGGACAGGCCAGTACTTACTGCGCTATGGCTAAGCGTATGGCCACGGATCTTGGCTTTCGAGTGTGTAACGAGGCGCTGCAGCTGTTCGGTGGCTACGGATACATTCGCGAATACCCTATGGAGCGTCATGTTCGCGACACCAGGGTCCACCAAATTCTTGAAGGTACAAACGAAATCATGCGCGTGATCATCGCCAGACGGCTGATGATGGACGGCGCTTTGGAGGTCATTCGATGATAAGCAGTAACTCACCCAAGCTTCTGGTAGAGCAGCGCGGTAACACGGCGCTGGTCACCATTAATAATCCAGCGGCAAACACCTGGGACACCGAGAGCCTTCCGGCTTTGCGTGACCTGATTGCTGATCTTAATGCGCAGTCCGACATTTATGCGCTGGTACTGACCGGCGCCGGAGAAAAGTTTTTCTCCGCAGGGGCAGACTTAAAATTATTTGCCGATGGTGACCCAGAAACTGCGGGGTCTATGGGGCGTTTGTTTGGCGAAGCATTTGAGGCTTTGGCGGACTTTCGCGGTGTTTCCATCGCGGCGGTAAATGGCTTTGCCATGGGTGGCGGGTTGGAAGTAGCTCTTGCCTGCGATATTCGCGTTGTAGAGTCTCAGGCAAAACTCGCTTTACCTGAGGCGCGTGTAGGATTGCTGCCATGTGCAGGCGGAACGCAGCGCCTTGCTCAACTAGTCGGTGAAGGTTGGGCCAAGCGCATGATTCTCTGCAATGAGCGCATTAACGCAGCCACTGCGGAGCGTATCGGTCTCGCAGAAGAAGTCGTCGAGACAGGAACCGCACTTGAACACGCCCTGGCCCTCGCGTCGCAGGCAGCCCAGCAAAGCCCTAGTGCCGTTGCGCGCTGCAAGCGCTTGATCCACAGTGCCCGAGACAAGGCGATCGGTGATGGCTTGGCGGCAGAACGCGACCTCTTCGTAGAGTTGTTCAGTACGCAAGATCAACGCGAAGGCGTGAATGCGTTCCTCGAGAAGCGTGAGCCGGAGTGGAAAAATGCCTGACTCGGTATTGGTGCGGGAAGAGTCCGCAGCCGCTGGCAAGCTCGGTCTACTCACTCTCAATAGTCCCGAGACACTAAACTCTCTGACCCTCGAGATGGTGGACCTCATACAGGCTGCACTTGATGGGTGGCGGGATGACTCCTCTATTGCTGCAATTGTTATCGATGGCAGCGGCGAAAAAGCATTCTGTGCTGGTGGAGACGTGCATGCTTTGCACGCCTCTTCGTCTGGTACTCCCGGTGGCCCCTGCGAATACGCTGAGACTTTTTTCGCGCGGGAATACCGGATGAATTACCAGCTCCACACCTATCCGAAGCCCATCATTTGCTGGGGCCACGGGATCGTCATGGGTGGTGGACTGGGTGTAATGGCGGGCTGCTCTCATCGTGTTGTTACCGAGGCGACCCGGATAGCGATGCCTGAAGTGAACATCGCTCTGTTTCCGGATGTTGGTGGGAGTTGGTTTTTGAACCACATGCCAGGGGCGATCGGACGTTTCCTAGCGCTTACGGCGGCCTCGGTTAATGCGGCGGATGCCTTGTTTTGCGGCCTCGCAGATCGCTTTGTTTCCGCTGATCAAAAAGACGCGGTGATAGCAGCACTGCTTGCGGTGAGTTGGGGATCGGACAGCGCTACTAACCACGCCCTGACGCGACATACCCTACGGAGTTTTAGTGAGATACCGGGCAGTGCAGAGCTACCGAAGGCGCAGGTTGAGCCTCATCTGGAGACTATCAATGCTTTGTGTGATGGCGATGATATTCATGATGTCATTGATCGCATAACGGGCATCGATACTGATGATCGCTGGCTGGCGAAGGCCCGGGATGGCTTGGTTTATGGCTCGAAGCTGGCTGCGCAGTGGATTGATCGACAGCTGTTCGAAACCCGGCACAGCTCCCTTAGGGAGGTTTTCCAGCAGGAAGTGCAGCTGGGTACTAATATCATGCGCCATCCGGAATTCGCAGAAGGAGTTCGTGCCTTATTGATTGATAAGGACCGTAAACCCGAATGGTCTTACGCCGAATCCCGGGCTGTACCGGCCGAGTTAGTGGATCAGTTCTTTACCGCGCCCTGGCCTGAAAATCCCCTTGCCGATTTATAACAGTTAAAGGACAACGAAGATGCAACAACGTGTAGGTTTCATTGGTCTTGGCAATATGGGCGGCCCCATGGCAGCTAACCTTGTCGCCGCAGGTTTTGCTGTGTCGGTTTTTGATTTGTCCGAAGATGCCTGTAAGACCTTAGCCGAAAAGGGAGCGACAGTTGCGGACTCAGCAAAGGCGGCGGCAGAGTCTGCAGATTTTTTGATCAGCATGCTCCCGGCCGGGAAACATGTTGCAGGCTTGTATCTGGGTGACGATGGTCTGCTGTCTTTGCTGGACTCAAGCACAACCGTCCTGGATTGCTCCACTATCGATGCGCAAACCGCGCGGGGCGTGGGCGAAGCAGCGGCGGAGCGGGGGATTGGTTTTCTGGATGCGCCAGTATCTGGCGGTGTGGCAGCGGCGGAGGCTGGTACTCTCGCGTTTATGTGTGGCGGTGAGGAGCAGGTGTTCGAGACTGCGCAAGCGGTATTGGATGTGATGGGGCGAGCGAGCTTTCATGCGGGTCCCGCCGGCGCCGGTCAGGTCGCCAAAGCCTGCAACAACATGTTGCTTGCTGTGCATATGCTGGGGACCTGTGAGGCGTTGGCAATGGGTGAGAAACATGGTCTGGACCCTGAGCGCCTGTCAGAGATTATGTTGGCAAGCTCGGGTCGTAACTGGTCCCTCGAGGTCTATAACCCCTGGCCCGAGGTCATGGAGGGGAGTCCCGCAAGCAACAACTACCAGCCAGGTTTCATGGTCGACTTGATGGCTAAGGATCTCGGCCTTGCTATGGATGTTGCCGAGACTGCGGGTGTTGATAATCGTATGGGGCAGTTGGCCCAGGCTTTGTATGGCGAGCATCAGGAAGCGGGAAATGGGACGCGAGATTTTTCCAGTGTGTTGGAGCGGTATCGGAGCTAGCAACCTGGCATCACCCTAGGGTCCCGCGATCTCCCGCCCTTCCAGCCTGCAGAGTTACTCCGCTCTCTTTGGTGGTTGCTGATTCATGGTTCGCTAGTAAATCTTGAGCGGTGACGAACCACTTTAGTGTGTCGAAACCCTTGTCTACCTTTAGGTCCTGAGCGATAGCGTTGCTTTGGCGCTTGCTTGAGCCCTCCTTAAGTATCTCTTCAGCCTCTAGTAGAAGCCGCCCAAAATTGGGAGTCGGATATTTTTCGAAAGCGGTCGCTTCACAAGTGCTACTAGGGTCCAGACAAACCGGAAGTACGCGACTGGATTCGCAATGCTGCCAAAGACCGGTCGTCGGATCTAATTCGTAGCTCGCAAGGAGTTTGTGTCCGTACTTGGCCACCAGTTCCAGGGCGCTTAGAAGATATTCAAACTCTGCTTCGCTGATAAAGTAGTTAAAACTTAGGCGCACCCAACCTGGCCGCAGAGCGACCTGGCCCTCGACTATTCTCTGGTCTAAAGAATCTGACTGCTCTTCACTCAACTCCAAGAGTCGATGCCCGTAAGGCCCGGCACAGGAGCAGCCTCCTCGAGCCTGTATTCCGAAGAGATCGTTCAACAGCGCAACAACAAACCCGTAGTGCAGCTCGCGGTCTTCATGAGTAAATCGTAGCGAGAAGATCGCCAGTCGTTCCGCAGTCTGGGAACCTAGGACATCAATGTTTTCATGTGACCCCAGGCGTTGCATGGCACGGCGGACGTAGTGCTGTTCTAGCTCTTCGATCTTTGCAGCTCCCACCGCTTGTTGAAGGCCTATCACTAAACCTGCGCGCACAGACTCCACGATAGCCGGGGTGCCGGCTTCTTCGCGGCGTTCAATATCTTCGAGGTAGCGGTGACTGTGGGGCGATACAAAGCCCACCGTGCCGCCGCCAACGACAGCCGGAATTGCGTTAGTAGCAAGCGCTGCCTTGATGGCAAGAACTCCCGGCGTGCCGGGGCCACCGATAAACTTATGCGGCGAAAGAAATACTGCATCGATCTCGCTGCCGGGCGAATTCATTGTGATGTCCACATAAGGTCCCGCCGCCGCATAGTCCCAAAATGCCAGTGCTCCGGCTTGCTTCAGCAGACGAGTAATACCCGTGACGTCGCTTCGAATGCCAGTCACGTTTGATGCTGCAGAGAAGCTGCCGATCAGCAGCGGTCGGTCGGCATAGTGGTTAAGTGCTCGTTCCAGTTCCTTTTGATCAATGCCGCCATGCTCATCAAGCTGTATAGAGACCACATCTGCAATGGTCTCCCTCCAGGGCAGCTCATTGGAGTGATGCTCATAAGGCCCTATAAAAACAACGGGCCGCTCCGTTGCCGGTATCTGCTTGGCAAATTCGTAGCGCTCGTCCAACTTATGCGGAAGCCGTAGATTGAGTATCTGAATCACGCGATCAATTGCCGCGGTAGCGCCAGCACCACAAAAAATGATGCGATCGTTTTTTGAACAACCGAGTGCTCCCGCGATGATATGGCGAGCTTGTTCTCTAAGCGCTGTGGACTGAGCTCCGGTCATTGAGCTTTCGCTGTGGGTGTTTGCGTAGTAGGAAAGCACTGTTCGCTGCAGCTGGGCCTCTACAAAACTCAGTGCACGACCGGAGGCGGTGTAATCCGCGTAAACCAAAGGTTTCGAACCAAATGGCGTGTCGATCGGTATGTGTTGGCCCACTACGGATTCGCGGATGCGTGCGATGAGCTGCTCGGAATTCATTGGCGTTTAAGGCTTCTCTTGAATGAGATGCTAATTTAGTCGCTCTACGACGCGACATTGTCGAATAATTAGTCGTAAATATCGCTAATAACGCGACAAATAGAGCAATAATCCAATAAATCTGATACAAAATGCTTTTCTTAGCGATGAAAAGGATTCGTGAGTGTCAGAGCGTGTGCAGTTAGACCGGATCGATCGGCGTATTCTCAGCGCCTTACAAGGGGACGCTTCCTTATCACTTGCTGATCTCGCTGAGCGTGTGGAGCTTTCCCGCTCTGCCTGTGGAAGACGTCTCCAAAAGCTCGAAGCGTCTGAAGTCATCAGAGGTCGGGTTACCTTGCTCAATGGCCCGGTGGTGGGGTTACCACTGACGGTGTTTGTTAGTGTTCGCACGAGCCAACACAATGCAGCCTGGGCCGATGGTTTTGCATCGGTGGTGGAATCAATACCGGGAGTTTTAGAGGTCTATCGTATGGCCGGTGACATCGACTACCTAGTGAAGGCGGTGGTCGCTGATATGGGAGACTACGATCGTTTGTATCAAGAGCTGATACAGGCGGATTTGCTTGATGTGAGTGCGAGCTTCGTTATGGAAGAGATTCGTTACAGTACAGCGATGCCGTTATGAGCTTGCGCTTAACGGCGCTGCTGAGCCAATTCCACGCTTACGATCAAGTCCTTCGCTGCAGCCTGAATCTCAAGCATTCGAGCTGCTTGTACGCCGCTGTTCATGAAGTAGCTGTCTAACTCCGCCGCCAGCTGTTTGTCTGCCTTAACAGCAGCAGCTAACCGCTCTAAGGTAGTTCGGCCTCCCAGCGAAATACCGTGGCGCGAGCGAAATTCAGATACGCGTCGGAATACATGCGTGATCGCCTCGTCAAATGCCTGCACTTCACTGACAAGTCTATTGTATCGCTGGAACGAGCGGATTAACTCAGGTTCATCGAGGAGTTGAAAATGGCCGTTGCTTACCAATGCCTCAAAGGTGTCTTGGGTTGCTCCGAACAGATCAACGTAGGTAAGAACGTGGTTATGCGCGAACGGATACTCATAGCTAAAGTCAGGAACATGCGGCGCTTTGGCAACCTCACCGAGTACAAATAATTCAAGGAGCGGCGTTTCAAGAGCTGCCGCTTCAAAGACATCTTCAATAGCTCCGAAGCGTTCCCAAGCAATGTTCTCCACGCGTTTGGCTTCTTCGATATCGGCCACTAGATCGGCAACTAGCCCCGTCAGATACTCGTCACGCAAGCCGCTGTTTACGCGCTCGTCGTTTAGGTTTGCAACCTGAATACCAATGAACACGCCGATCACGACAATCCCAAAATCAAGGAGCACCGCAAACCAGTTCTGTTCCTTCACGTGTTGAGTTATGCGTCTAAGTAACATTGCTAAAAGTTATCCATCCCAAACCTTCAAGCACTTACTCGTGAAACGCGGCGTCATTGCCGGCCTCGGATATTTCCACGTTCGGATACACCTCATCGAAGGTTTCGAACATCGCTTCTAGGGGAAGGTCGTCATAACTGCCGCGCTCCCGCACATACTCCATGTGCCGCCGGCCGCTGGTGTCATAGGGATGCATGAGGGCCCCGTCAATCGGATCAAATTCCAGAGCCGCGACGCCAAAGCGTTCACAGAGCTCAATATTGAACGCAGTGGAGAGCTTTACCCATTTCTCGTTGAGCCAAAGTTCGGCATAGCCGTGCCAGGCAAAGAGATCGGTGCCCATGCTTTCACTGAGTTTTGCACTGGTAAGGTGATTCAGTACGTCGGCAAAGCCAAGTCTCGCGGGGATGCCACGAGCGCGGGCGCTGGTCGCGAGGAGAACTGATTTGGGGACACACCAGTTGCTAGCCGACGCGGTGATAGCGCTCGCGCGATAGGACGCCGGCTCGCGAGACACTTGATAAGGGTCGTAGCGAAAACCGTCCCGCACAGCATAAAAGAGTGCTTCAGCTACTTTGATCGTATCTTCCGTGCTACCGACAGCCTGGTCTGCGAAGGCAGAAACAGCCTCACTGTCACAGTCCAGAAACCAGGTGGGGGATAGAGTCTGGGGGCCGGGCGTCATGGTTGATTCCTCGTTGTTCTAGGCGCCATCTTCCAGCAAGGCCTTCGCTGCGTCTATAAGGCGCTCGGCGTCATAGGCACTGGTGCTGAAAATTCCATTGAAGCGCGCGCTTTGAAAATAGTACCGATCGGATTCGGGGTTATGCAGCACGACAAGCTGGTCGATGTCTGTGTTTTTTCCAATAGACACCCGCAGGGCCTCATCAGCGTTGGCTGCGTCGTCGTCCGCCACATCGACCAAACCACTAACTTGCAAGCTACCAAGAACATCCGCGAAGTTAGCGCTTAAGCTCGCTTTCATAGAGTGACCGTCGTTGCGATCCCACTCGCCATTGTCCTTAGAAAAGTCCACACCATAGAGCGAGAACACAGTGGGTGTTTGCCGGGATAGGAGGCGGGTGTCGAGCCAGCTGTCGATGTCCACGGGAGCGTCCAGACTACTTAGGGGAAGGACATAGACCGCGTTTTCGTCGCTAATGCGTGCATGAACTCTACCTAAGGCCGCTGTGCTGCCGAGGTATGCGGTCGCCTCATCGCTATTAGCAATCAGTGTTACTCGGCGCCTGAATTCAGTGTCAGCAACTTCAAAGCGTTTTGCAGCGCCGGCGGTCTCTGCTACGGGGAATCCGGGGTCGCTGCGCAGTAGCCCGTTCAACAGTTTCTCCACCTTACTGCTGTCAGCGGGTAATCCCAAATCTAGTCGCCACCCGCCTTCGTCCAGTACAAGAACCACGGTAGCGCCATCGTTGTTGGAGAGCTGGATACGTTCAACGGCGTCGACCGCCACACTGGTAAAGAGTGCATCGCGGCTGGGCTCTTTTGGAGACGCCGGCCAATAGAGCAGTGTCACCAGCACGAGCTGTACGAGAAACGCCGCGGAGAGTATTCGAAGCATCACGTCAGAATCTCCCTGAGTTGTGATCGCCGGCGCCTGCGTTGTAGGCGCCACACACCGTAGATCAACAGCAGGAACAGTAGAGCAGCGGCGTAATTAGCATACTCAATCGCGGCCTGTGTATCCTGAGGAAGTGCAGGAAGGGTACGATTGAAGTGAGCACGGGCCCGTATACTCATTAGACTGCTGTCCTGCAGCGCCCAGTCTACGGCGTTCATCAGAAATTCCAGGGGCCCAAAATACTGTGTGCCGGAAGCCGCGATTACACCACTGAGTATCTGGTCACTGGCAAAGTCGTTGGAGCTCACAAGGATGAGCCGTGAAGAGGCGGGAGACTTGCTGATAAGAGCGGTGCTCGGCGCGTCCGCCATCCCACTGTCCATCTCGTCGGTCGACGACGGTTCGGGTACCTGATTGAAGAAGCTGGTGAACTCGCCACTGAGTACAGTACCGATGGTGGCGCGCTCTCGAGACTTGCCCTGACCTGAAAAGCTGTTTGGCCCGTTGTCGTCGAGACTGGGCATGACATTGACTGCGTCTGAGGTCCAGGCCGTGTCGGAACTGCTCAGTAGCTCCTGGCTGCTAAGCCCTGATCTAGGTTCAATGCTTAGCGGTGAAGCCCAGCCTACGGTGAGATTTGGTAGGCCTTGAGTAATGGGGTGGTCGGCGTTTAAACCGTCGTCGCGAATATCCAGAAGATAGGGGTAATCGACAAACTGCATTTCCCGAAACTCATACTCCCCCACACGGCGCAGCACGGGTACAGGAAACGCCGCCTGGCGATCGTCCAGTACCACGGTGCTTTGAATACCGATACCGTTATGTGCCAACCACTCGCTCAATCCACTATCAACCTGGCGAAGCTGTAAAGCCGAGCCCTGGGTTTCTATGGAGCGAGGAGAGCTGGCGACGATCACTGTGCCGCCACGCATCAGATACTGGTCAATGGCAAACACAGCTTGCTCGCTAAGTGCCTCTGGAGCCATGACCATGAGTACATCGGCACTGGAGTCGACGCTGCCATCGTCGAGGTTCTCCATGAGAATGCTGTGATCCTGACTGATAGTTTGCTGCAAGGTGCCAAAACTATGGCCCTGGGGGGGCATACCTTGCCGTGCCTGACTGCTCGCCGGCAGCGACAGTGCGATCGTACGTGTGAACCCGCTCGCGAAGCGTCGCAAACCTGCCTCTAGCGCATCCCCAAAATTTGAACTATCAAAACGTCCCGTGGGAATCTGAATGACTTGATGGTCGTCTTCCAGAGTCAGATAAAAGTAAAACTGATTCTCATCACCCAAAGCGGTGACCATGGGCTGAAAGCCCCACTTTTCTACTATGACCGCGGCCTGTTCTCCGTTGTTAGCCTCAGGCTCGATGAAATCGATATTGAACTTGCCCTGAGAGTTTGGAATCAGCGCTTCGGCTTCGGCACGAATCGCATTGCGGTACTCCAAGAGTATTTCGGGCAGTTTGCTGTCGGCCGATACATACGCCCTGAGCGTCACCGGTTTGCTGATCTGGTCGAACAGCTCTCCGCTGCTGCGATAGCTGTAAAGTACGTCGCGTATTGCCCTCGTAACGTCGAATTCAGGATTGCGAAGCAGGACATCGGGCTGCCCGCTTTGGGCCATTTTGACCTCGATGAAATCGGCGAAGCCCAAGATCTCTTTTTCGTCTCCGTACTGCACCAGGACATTGAAGTAGGCGTTAACTAACGCTGACTGGTAGCGATCAGCAACCTGAAAGGGCGTGGCTTGAATGCCGTATTCTTCATTTGCTTCTTTCTCTGCCGCTGCATCTTGGGCCGGGTCAACAAACTCGACCCGGACTTTGCCGTTCCCGGCAACAGCGTACTCACGAAGAAGGTCACGAAGCTGTGGCACCAGCGGAGCGAGGAGTGGGTGTGAGCGCTCACTAAAGTAACCGCGGATCAGCAACGGCTCCTCAAGCTGTGACAGTAGCGTTTCGCTGGGCTCTGACAGTGAGTAGAGCTTGCCCTCGGTGACGTCTGTTCGCAGTCCAGGAACTTTGTGCAACCAAAGCGCGGCAAGGATCAGATTGAGTAATACTAGAGAAATGCCAAGGCGCCAGGCGCGGTGCCGTGCATTGGTCTGCTGCGACCAGCGGCCGCGTTCCAATGCGTAGACGTTCAGGCTGAGGAAGGTGATGGTTACGGCGCCGTAGTAGTAGAGGTCGCGAAGGTCTAAGACTCCTCGGGTAATACTCTCGAAACGGGATCCAGAGCCAATTAGACGCAAAAACTCCGCGAGATTTCCGCCAAAAAATCCCAGAAGAAGTTCGCTGCCGGCCATGTAAAGGAAGCCACACAGGGCGACGCTACCCATGAGGCTCACGATCGCGTTATCGGTTCTTGAGGACACAAAGAGACCCACAGCCAGGTAGCTGCAGCCGAGAAGCAACGTAGCGAGATAGCCGGCAAAGACCGGACCCCAATCAAGGGTCGCAATACGGTCAACGGTTAGAGGGAGGAGGAACGTTGCGATGAGTGCAAGAGCCAGAATGGCGGTGCAGGCAATAAACTTGCCCGTGACGAACTGCCAAAGCGGCACGGGCAAAGTGAGCACATGTTCGAGGGTGCCACTGCGCCTCTCTTCGCTCCAGCTTCGCATGGTCAGCGCTGCGCACAAAAATATCAGGAGTAGCGGCATCCATTCGAACAGCGGGCGAACATCAGCAATGTTTCGTGCAAAGAACGCCTCAACCCAAAAAAATACGAAAAGGCAGATAGCCAAGAAGCTCGCCAGAAAGAGCCAGGCGACGGGCGAGGAGAAAAACAGCTGGAGCTCTTTTCGAGCAACCCGGGTTAGCACGCGATCAGGACTCATGATTAACTCCCTGTTCGTTCACGGCTTCACGAAAAACTTGCTCGAGGTTACGCCTCAGGGGCGTCAGGGAGTAGAGCTTTGCACCGCTATCGATGACCGTGCGACTTATGTTCCCGGCAGCGGTGTCCATTACCGCACTCTCGTGCAAACTCAGTGTCAGGGTCAGCTTGTTGGCCGCAGCATCAAGCGTGGTTACATCGGCTATTTGTGGAAGGCGCGTTAGCAGGCTTACCAAGTTAGGGGCATCATCGCTACTGGTGAGGAGTAGCTCGCGACTCTCGCGAAGCGCCGCAAGCGGTGAGTCCAGCGCCAAAGTGCCATTAGAGAGTACTAGCACGCGCTCACAGAGCGCATCGACTTCCTGCATGATGTGCGTTGACAGGATGACCGTGGCTCGGGCGGAAAGCTCACGCACCAGATCCCGCATATGTTCGTTCTGCTGCGGATCCAGACCATTCGCGGGTTCATCCAGAATGAGCAGATCTGGCTCACCGAGAATTGCCTGGGCAACGCCTACCCGCTGCTTGAACCCCCGGGAGAGTTGCCCAATGGGATCAAAGAACCTGTCACCCAGCTCGGTAGCGTCTACGCTGTAGCGAATAGAGTGACGCTTATGCTCTCCCCGAAGCCCTTTGAGATGAGCTGCGTAATCCAGATAGTCTGCGATGGACATCTCCGGGTAGATCGGCAGGTTCTCGGGAAGATAACCAAGGCTGCGCTGAAGCTCCTGCGCATGGAGGTTCAGATCTTTACCGCCGATGTGCACCGAACCTGCCGAGGGTTCTAAAAATCCACTGAGCATTTTCATGACCGTCGTCTTGCCCGCTCCGTTGTGGCCGAGCAGTCCTACTATTTGACGTTCTTCAATGGAAAAGGACAGGTCTTCAACAGCAGTTGTTTTACCGAAGTATCGGGTAAGAGACTTGACGTCGATCATAGTCGTTGGTCGTCTTGAAGAGGGTTAAGAGGGATAGTTCTGAGTAATCCTCAGGGCAGCAAAAGTTTAACGATGAATACCAATAGAACCGCAGTGACAATGCGGCGTATCCAGACTTCTCCACC
Source organism: Congregibacter sp. (assembly GCF_045107095.1). GTDB lineage: Bacteria > Pseudomonadota > Gammaproteobacteria > Pseudomonadales > Halieaceae > Congregibacter. The sequence goes on from NZ_JBGCFU010000005.1 coordinate 63,366, forward strand.
TTGTACAGAAAACCGTGCGCCGAAGTACCCGCCCAAGGCATTACCTGCGGCCAGAGCCAGGCCAAACTGCCAGTGAATGGACACGGCTGCCGCGAAAACAAGTATGGCAAAAAGATTGTAGGTCAGTGCAATAAAAACCTTGTGCATGTTGGTTCGCACAAGATCCAAACCCATCACGCGGTGGAGTATGGGCATAAGAATGAAACCAACACCCACTTGAATAAAACCGCCCCAGCAACCCGCACCGAACATGAGAATGTGGCCCAGAACCAACTTCTTCCGAGTTAAGGGGCTGCCGTCATCTTCGTGCTTCTTGCTGGGAAGCTGCATCAAAACGAGCACCGCGAGCATCACCACAGCAAGAACGCGGTCAAACCACTCACCGTCGAGATTGACCCCGACCATGGCACCCAATATCGCGCCAGGAATGGCGGCTGCAGAGAGCGTCAGACTGAGCCGGAACTCAGAAAACCCGCGCCGGAAAAACGTGCGTACGGCTACGATGTTCTGCGCGATGATGGAGATTCGGTTGGTGCCGTTGGCTTCCGGTCCCGAAAGGCCCAGGAACAGCATGATCGGCACGGTCATCAACGAACCGCCGCCGGCGATCACATTGAGAACTCCGGCGACGGTGCCGGCAGCCATCAACAGCGCTAATTGCCACAGTTCTACACCCACGCTTTATGCCGCTTCGCAAGCTTCAACGCCTTGTCTCAGTCATCGCCCCAGGGCTCTCGCATCGTGACGAACTCTTCTGCCGCGGTGGGGTGGATACCAATGGTGCTGTCAAAGGTCGCTTTGGTTGCACCCGCTTTGAGTGCGATACCGATGCCCTGGATAATCTCGCCGGCATCAGGCCCCATCATATGAACACCAACAACGCGGTCTGTCGCGTCATCGACAATGAGTTTCATGAAAGTTTTCTCATCCCGACCACTAATGGTGTGTTTCATGGGGCGGAATGTGGATTTGTAGAGTGTGATATCGCCAAACTCAATCTCGGCCGCGCTTTCAGTGAACCCGACCGTGCCGATGTTGGGCTGACAAAACACTGCGGTGGGTATGAAGTCGTAATCCACATCCTTCTGGAGATCACCGTATTGACGCCGTGCAAAAGACATTCCTTCAGCGAGGGCGACGGGCGTGAGTTCCATGCCGCCAATAACATCGCCTAAGGCGTAGATGCTCGATTCTGCTGTTTGGAAGTGTTCATCCACATCGATGGTGCCGTGGCTGGTCAGTTTCACGCCCGTGTTCTCGAGTCCCAGACCGTCAAGATGCGGACGGCGACCCGCTGCACAGAGAATTGCATCGACTTCAATGCTACTGCCGTCGGTCAGCTCCACCTCAATACCGTCGCTGGTGCGCTTTGCACTCACAATATTGGTCTCAAAACGGAGATCGACACCGGTCTTTCTGATTTCCTGGGCGGCATGAGCACGGATGTCGCTATCAAAGCCGCGAAGGAATAGAGGGCCGCGGTAGAGCTGCGTCACGCGCGAACCAAGACCGTTGAAAATTCCGGCAAACTCCACAGCAATATATCCGCCGCCGATGATCAAAAGACGTTCCGGAAAGTTTTCAAGATCAAAGACTTCATTACTGGTGACCGAGAGGTCGTTGCCGGGAAAATCCGGTTTGTAGGGCCAGCCGCCGGTGGCGATGAGTATTTTGCTGGCCGTGTAGTGCTGGTCGCCCACCGCCACGGTGTTGGCATCGATGATTCGCGCTCGACCATCGATGAGCGTGGCATTAGCACCGTCCAGCATGTTTCGGTAGATGGCGTTGAGGCGCGCGATTTCAGTCTTTTTGTTGTCCCGAAGAGTGCTCCACTCGAAGTGACGGTCTCCGCTGTCCCAACCAAACTCCCGGGCATCATCAAAGGCTTTGCCGAATTCGGACGCATAGACGTACAGTTTTTTCGGCACGCAACCGACGTTCACGCAGGTGCCGCCCATATAGCGGTCTTCGGCTATCGCGACGCGCGCTCCGAAGCCAGCTGCCATGCGCGCTGCGCGAACACCACCGGATCCTGCACCGATGACAAATAGGTCGAAATCTAGATCACTCATTGCTGTTCCTCCTGAGGGCGGGCATTCTAGCAGGCCTTAGCCGACGGGTTTATCCGCGTTTTTTAATCATTCTGTCGGACACTAATAATTGAGAGTAGTTGCATGAAAAGATCGATACAGTTGCTTGGCGTCGTTTTGTTCGTTGCCTTGCTGTTCGTCGCCTGGGCCGCCAGAAGCGCAATGCAGGTCGTGGTGGGTTACAGCGCTAAACAGGTTTGTTCAGCTGTGTTTGTGTCCGGCCTCCCTGAAGAGTTCGTACTGGATCGCGACGTGCTACCCAATATGGCGATTCTGGGCCCTCTTCTGGGGTCCCTGAGCGTAAATACGGATAGGACAGCTGGTGTGGTTTCGGCGTCACTTCTGGGTGTTGGCGCGAAAGCGGTGCACTTAAGGGGAAGAGGGTGCGCCTTGAATGCTGCGGGGCCGGGCGTTGCGCCGCTCGCGCTGGCTGGGGGGAACGTGCAAAGCCCGGGAGTGCCCGCAGACTTGAGTGAAGCGGTAGAAGCTGCTTTTGCAGAGCACAGTCCGGCGACGGGCTCCAGAAACACTCTGGCACTGCTCGTGGCGACCCAGGGTGAGCTGCTTTTAGAGCAGTACGCCCCGCCTGTTACGCAGCAGACGCGCTTGCAGGGCTGGTCTATGAACAAAAGCCTTATGTCGACCTGGGTAGGTATCCAGACGCAAAAGGGTGAGTTGGATCCGGCACAGACTCTGAACGTACTCTTGGCAGACGATTCGGAGGCTCCAGAGCTGGATCCGGAACTTACGCTTCTGCATCTGTTACAGATGGAAAGTGGTTTGGATTTTGTAGAAGTCTACGGTCCCGGTAGTGACGTGACCAAGATGCTATATACCGCGCCGGCCATGTGGCAGGTGCCTGCGGGCAAGGATCAGGCTTATGTTCCGGGTGAGCATTTCTCTTACTCCAGCGGCGACACCGCTTTTGCCAGCTATCTTTGGCAGCGCAGTCTCGATGAGCCGTATGAGGATTGGATCGCACGCGAGTTTATTACGCCTCTCGGTGTGGACTCACTGGTAGCAGAAGCCGATGCCAGTGGTGTACAAGTCGGATCGAGTTATGCGTACCTCACCGCTCGGGATTGGTTACGGGCCGGACAGCTTTGGCTCGACGCATGGCACGGACGATCGACGCTACTCTCCCAAGACTGGCTTCGCGACTCCGTGTCGGCCAGGCCTTCAGATTCTCAGGGCCAGTACGGCCGGGGTTTTTGGCTGAATACCGGTGGCGTCGCCTTCGAAGGACTGCCCGACAATCTCTTTTATGCAGGTGGCCACGCAGGGCAGTTTGTCGTCGTCATTCCTGACTGGGAAATGGTTGTTGTGCGACTCGGACTTACAGAGTCGGGTGTTAGCACGGGTATGCACGATTTTCTGGTGGCGTTAGCAGATCAGGGGCCTTCGGAGATGGCCTCAGAGTGAAGCTCTCTGAAATTTATCGTTACCCGATAAAGTCTGCGCGCGGCCATGTCGTGGACTCGGCGATGGTAGATCGCTTTGGGCTGGCCGGTGATCGCAGATGGATGCTCATCGACGGCGAAGGACAGTTTTACAGCCAGCGGAGCGCACCCGCGATGGCATTGCTTGACGTGACGCCTTTGAACAACGGGCTTCGTCTCGGCTACGCCGGCGACAGCATTGAGGTCAGTACCCCCGATAACTCTCACGAGGTTAAGGCAACGGTCTGGGGGCACACTATGCCTGCGTTTTGTGCCGAGGACTCGGCTAACAGTTGGCTGAGTGAACGCCTGAGTAAAGACCTGCGGCTGGTGTTTTGCCCCGAGGGCGCAGAGAGAAAAGTTGATGCCGCTTACTTGCCGGACACCATTCGCGAACAGCATGTGGCTTTTTCTGACGGGTTCCCTCTGTTGATTGTTTCTCAGGCATCGCTGGATGACCTGAACTCTCGTCTACCAGAGCCTGTCCCTATGGATCGCTTTCGTCCTAACCTGGTTATTGAGGGAGCTGCGGCTTACGCCGAAGATCATTGGCGAAGCCTACGTATCGGTACAACAATGCTGGAAGTGGTAAAGCCTTGCTCGCGTTGCGCTATCCCCTCGATCAACCAGCAAACCGCTGAGAGAGACTCTGTGATCAACCGCGTCCTCGCCAGTTACAGGCGCCGAGATGGCGTGATTTACTTTGGTATGAACGCGATTGTTAGCGCGGGTGATGGTTTCAACGTAGGTGATGCGGTAACCCTGCTGGATTAAGCACAAAAATTGCCGAAGAATGATCGCCCTGATTTCCATGCAGAGGCTGGTACACTGCGCGCGATTTTTTATACCAATGCAAAAACACGCGAAACTATCGAGGCATCGCTATGTACATACTTACTCGTCTTTTTAGTCGATTTTTGGCGGTCAGCAGCACTTTGCTATGCGCCCTTTTACTTTCGGTTACGGCGAACGCTGTCGACCGCATTGAGCTGCGAGACGGCTCTGTGGTCATGGGAACAGTTACGGATGCCGATGCAGGCACCGTGACGATAGACACCGCTTTTGCCGGAACGCTGTCAATTGATCAATCGGCCATCGTCGGAATGACCGTTGAGTCAGGTCTGGTGCTGCAGATGGACGATGGTAGCGTGCTGGAAACGCCGCGTCTTGAAGTAACGGATGAGCAATTGGCGCTGTCTGAACAAACCAATCGAAGTTATGCGCTCGAGCAACTGACTCGAATCAATCCAGAGCCCTGGGAACTGGGCGATGGCTATAACTTTGGTGGCCTGGCAAGTTTCGGCTTTGAGAGCCAACGCGGTAACACAGATACTGATGAGCTCAACTATCGCTTTGAGACACGCTGGGAAAGCCTCGTTGATCGTTTTCGTGTTGAAGCCTACGGTGAGGTCAACGAGGCCAACGGCATCAAAAACGCAGAAAACTGGACGGCCCGAGGGCGCTACGATCGCAACCAAACCGGCAACTGGTATTGGGGTGGCGGCGTGTCGGCAGAGCAAGACCTGTTCGCAGACTTAGACCTTAGAACATCGATTGGTCCTTATGTCGGCCGACGATTCTTTACTGAGCCAGTGTTCGAACTTGAAGCGGAAACCGGCCTTGCATTCATCTCAGAAGACTTCGTCAGTGCCGATGATCGGGAGTACCTTGGTAGTACCTGGGACGTCCATGTCAGCAGTAACTATCTTGGCGGCGACTCTCGTCTCTACATCGATCACAAGGGTATCTGGAACCTGGATGAAGTTTCGAACATCGTTCTGAACACAACCTTGGGACTGTCCTTTCCCCTGCTGTTAGGTATTGAGGCTGCGGCAGAATTTGTTTACGACGTCAACACAGGTGCAGTAGAGGGCACAGAAGAGGTAGATCAGACCTACCGTCTCCGAATCGGATACGCTTGGTAAGTCTTCTTTAAAGCCTTGCCCGGCGCACTGCCGCGGCAAGGCTATCCAGAACCGGTAATGTGTCATCAAGGGACAGACAGGCGTCGGTAACGCTCTGTCCGTAACGCAGGGATTCCTTCGCCCCAATCGCCTGATTACCACCTACTAAGTGGCTTTCCAGCATCACACCCCGCAAAGCTTTCTGCCCCTGCTCAATCTGATCGCAGATATCTGCGGCAACAATAGTTTGACGCTGGTGATCTTTCTCACTGTTTCCGTGGCTACAGTCCACAATAACTCCTGGCTCCAAACCCGCGGTGGTCATGGCCGTTGCCGCTTCTCGTACCGCTGCCGCGCCGTAGTTGGGTCCACTGCTTTTACCGCCACGAAGGATAAGGTAACTATGAGGGTTCCCGCTGGATTGGAGAATCGCAGGAGTACCTTCGCGCGTTAGGGATGGAAACCAGTGACTGTGATTGGCGCTGCGGATAGCATCAATGGCCACGCCGATATCGCCGTTGGTGGCGTTTTTAAAGCCCACGGGCATTGACAGGCCCGAGGCGAGTTCCCGATGGATTTGGCTTTCTACGGTGCGTGCACCAATTGCCGCGAAGCTTACAAAGTCGGCGTAGTACTGACCAAAGGTCGTGTCTAAAAACTCGCTCGCTGCGGGTAGACCGAGGTTAGCGATGTCCTGCAGAACGTTTCTTGCAAGGCGTAGGCCCTTGTTAATGTGAAAGCTGCCATCAAGATCTGGGTCATTGATTAAGCCTTTCCAGCCTACGACTGTGCGAGGTTTTTCAAAATACACCCGAAGCACAGGAAGAATCGCGTCATTGAGATCGATGCAGTGAGATTTGAGTGCACTCGCGAATTCGACTAGCGCCGCGGGATCATGAACTGAGCACGGTCCTACGATCACCAGTAAACGCGGGTCCTTTCCTGCCAGCACGTCTTCGATTTGTCCCCGTGCTTCGCTTACGGTAGCAGCTTGCTCTTTGGACAGAGGCTGTTCGTCGGCGAGCACCCAAGGTGTTATCAGGGGTTGGGCCTTGCGGATGCGCGTATCGTAGATGCGTTCTGTCATGATGGAGACCGTGGTGTTTTGAGCCGCGCATTTTGCGCCGCGCGGGCGGGCCTAACAACCCCGTCTTAAGAGTCAGCGGTGGCGGCGCGTTCTCGAAGCATGCGCTGAAGGTCAGCAACCCGTGCTCTGCTGATCGTGATTCTGGTGGAGAAAAGCAAAGCGATAAACAGGCCCGGGAGAGATCCCAGGCCGAAGGCTATAACGAGGCCATCAAGTACGGAGTCGTCGAGCGTCCCGGGTAGCATGCCAGCCTCAAGTCCGATGATATCCAGTGCAAGACCGCCGTAGAGTGGCCCGAAGACCGTCGCGAATTTCTGTGAAAAATTACTTGCCGCAAAGAAGCCCGCTTCCTGTCTCAGGCCATGCTCCCACTCATGTTCATCGGTAATGTCCGCAATGATTGACTGCGTTTGAATTCCTCTCATTAAAAAGCAGTACATGAAGATCAGCATAAACACGAAGTTCAGGCCGAACAGCAGTTGGTTATTGTCTGCTGGCAAGATGTTCAGCATCCGGAGCGGATAAAGCCACAGGCAGTTAAGTATGAGGCCGATGGTTGCATACTGAAGCAGTTGATACTTCTCCAGACGACGGCCCAAAGGTTGGAGGCTCAGCATAACGAACAGCACAGCCAGTAAACTTGGGACGGACAGAATTATTGATATCTGTCGCGCATCAAACTCCCAATAGTAGGTCCACACCAGCATATTTAGAGCGGAGATAGCGCCGTAGCTCGCCATCAAGGTCACTTCGAAACCAATAAGGTAGCGAAAGCTGCGATTGCCAAGAGTACGAAGCAGGTCTTTAGTGAGGGTATTGCCGACCTTGCGCGGTGGAGGTAAGGGCTGGGTGTCTGAGGGCAGCGCGTAACGACGGGTGCCAAAGGTGGTGACGCTGGCGAATAGCCAACAGACCGCGCAGGAAAAAGCACCGTAGACGGGATAATTGCTTTGCAGAAAGCGGCCGTCCTGACCATCACTGGACTGGAAAATCAGCGTGAGTGCCACCGCAGGCATGAGGACGCTAAAAAGGAACATGTAGGCGAGTCGCGCGCCAAGTATCTGACTGCGGCCGTGATAGTCGCTGGTGATCTCAGCGGAAAGCGCCAGGTGTGGGATTGAAAACGTCGTGACAAAGGTTCGAACCCACAAAGACCAGAACAATAGCCAAGCCGCCAATAGCGAGTCGGAACCTATCAGCGCGCTTGGGGGAGCAAACAAACCAATAAACCCAAGGCCTAGCGGAATGATGCTCCACGCCATAAACGGGTGGCGTCGCCCTCGGGGACTTCTCAATCGATCGGAGAGCGTACCTACCAGCGGATCCGAGATCGCGTCCCAAATAAGGCTTAAAGCAATGATCAGACCGGTGATCGTGCCATTAAGCCCAAGCACCTGCGTGTAGAAAAGCAGAATGAACATGGTGTACGCGGCTTCTTTTACCGCATAAACGGCACCGCCGGCGCCATAGATGAGACGAATGCTTAGCGGGGGCATACTTGCGCTGCGGTCATGCTCGGGATCAGTATCTAGCTGCATTGGAACTTAAGTATCACCCATCCTCAAGGCGCGTGTCTGCGTATGAATGAGAACTGTCGTGAAGAGGATGTAGTACCCCATGCCCGAAGGACCGGAAATACGCCGCGCTGCGGACCGTATCGCCAACGTACTGGTTGATGAGCCTATTGAGGAGGTGTTGTTCGCGTTTCCCGAGCTGCAGCGATTCTCTCCTGTGCTGAGCGGGCAACGGGTCCTCGAAATCGAAACGAGAGGTAAAGCATTGCTGACGCATTTTGATAACGACTACGCCATCTACTCGCACAATCAGCTTTACGGTGTTTGGAAAATTGCCAAGCGGGGGAAAATGCCTGCTACAAATCGTTCGCTTCGTCTGGCACTGCATACTTCGCAACACAGTGCTTTGCTATATAGCGCATCGGATATCAGTGTGTGGTCCAGGGATGAGCTGGGCATGCACCCTTTTCTTGCGACTCTTGGACCGGACTTATTATCCGCCGGATTGGAGTGGCAGGACGTAAGCGAGCGCCTTCAGTCACCGCGCTTTGCTGGAAGGTCTCTGGCGGCCCTCTATCTGGACCAGCATTTTCTCGCCGGTAGCGGTAATTATTTGCGATCGGAGATACTGTTTTGCGCGGGGCTTTATCCCAAGCGCCGCCCCAAAGATCTTAGTCGCGGCGAGCGAGGTTTGTTGGCACGAGAAACCTTGAAGCTTCCCAAACGTAGTTACGAAACCGCTGGTATCACCTTGCCCCCACGACTGGCCGCGTCCTTGAAAAAGGAGGTTAAGGGTTTCGAGCGGCGGCGCTTCTTCGTTTTTGGACGGGATGGCCGAGCTTGCTATCAGTGCGGCGACAAAATACGCCGGGACAGCATTGGTAGTCGACGTATTTACTGGTGCCCAAGCTGTCAGCCCGAATCATGACACCGGGACCCAAAGATCTCTGGTTTTTGCCGCTCGGGGGTTGTGGAGAGATCGGCATGAATCTGAATCTCTATGGTCACGACGGCGCCTGGCTGATGGTTGATTGCGGCATCACCTTTGAACGAGATTCCACGAGGATCAGGCCCAGGGTGCAAACACCGGACCCGCAATTCATTGCTGAGCGTAAAGACGCATTGGCAGGCATCGTACTTACCCATGCTCATGAAGACCATATTGGTGCTATTCCGTTGCTGTGGGAGCGGTTCCCTGTGCCCGTGTACACCACGCCGTTCACGGCTGAGGTTCTTCGTCGCAAAGCAGCGGGACGCGGAGGCAAAATTCCCAGTCCGATCATCGAGTGCATTCCGGGAGAAGAACAGACTATTGGGCCTTTTAATGTTCGATGGCTACCCATCACTCATTCAACTCCAGATACCTGCGCGCTGCATATTCGCTGCGCTGCGGGTAGCCTCCTCCACACCGCCGACTGGAAAATCGACGAGATGCCTCAAGTGGGCCCCGGCTTTAACAGTGATTGGTTCGCTGCTGCCGGCGCGAGTGAGCTTGATGCGGTGGTTTGCGATTCGACCAATGCTGTCGTGCCCGGACACTCCATTAGCGAATCCACCGTACGGGACGGTCTGCTAAAAGCCGTAGCTGCTTGCGAGGGGCGCGTCGTGGTGGCCTGCTTTGCCAGCAACATTGCGCGAATACATAGTCTCATTGACGTGGCTTCAAACACCGGGCGCTACCTCGGGCTCCTGGGGCGCTCCTTGCAAACGATGCACTCGGCGGCCGTGAGTGTTGGTCTCCTGGAGCGTTCTCAACGTCTTATAGAAACCGGACACCTGGGATATCTTCCGCGAGACGAAGTGCTGATCGTAGCAACGGGGAGCCAGGGTGAGCATGGTGCGGCCCTTCAGCGCTTGGCGGCAGGAACCCATCACCAACTTGAGCTCGAGCCCGGTGACACGGTGATCTTAAGCTCTCGTGTCATCCCTGGGAATGAAGAGTCAGTGGAGCGACTGCTTAAACGTTTCCGCGACCAGGGGATCAGCATTATTGACGGGGAAAGCGCTGTGCAGCCGGTTCACGCATCGGGGCATCCTTGTCAGGAAGAGTTAGCCTCAATGTATCAATGGTCTCGACCGCGCTTGGCGGTGCCGGTCCACGGTGAGCAGCGGCACATGAAAGCGAATGCCCAGATCGCTCGAGAAAACGGCGCGCAAATGGCCTTAACCGGCGAAAATGGGGACCTCTTCTATCTGGCGCCAGAGCCGGGACTTCGGCGCAAAGTCGCGATGGTGGGACGATTAGAGCAGGACGAAGAGGGCCGTTTGCTGGCGATCTCTCCTTCTTAAGCGAGGTTCTCAGCGGCAGCACTGGCCGAGAAACACTACTCCCGCGCTTGGGTTTTCTCCGAGGAGTTTTTTCCCGCCAAAATGCGGTCGTAGCGAGAGCGCAGGTGGTCGTGCTCTTCAAGGTCTGCTAGCGCATCTAAGTGGCCCTTAGCAACGGCTTCGCTAGAGGGAGGGCTACTGTCGTTGCGCTCGGCTATGCGCGCTGCTCGTGCTTTTCCGTCATCGCTTGAGCGAACACTGTTTCGAAACTGTAGTAGTACGAAAACCAGTGAGCCATAAACAATGACAATCTTTGCGATCAAGGCGTAGATCAGTGTGCCTGGATGTTGCTGCGCGAGATAGATTCTAACGTCGTCATAGATTAGTGAGCTGACAAAGGCGAAGAGCAGTACCGCCGCAGATCGAGCAAGTTTGCTGCGATGCTTGCCCAAGAAGTACAGCAGTGACGAGTACTTTAAAATCCGAAAGATGGACATGGTTTTTAAATACCGATGTTAATGCCCAGGAGCAAAGCCACGACCCCAAAGCTTTTCCAGCCCAGTCCTGACCATATTTCTTTTTCTTTCTCGGCGACCAGGTACTCCAGGTCCTGGTCTTCGTAATCAGCTTCGCTACGGCCGGCGTGAATTATATCCTGCCGAACTTTGGCCACAGCGGCTTCCCGTAGTCGTTTTCGCACGGCTTTGGGCATGCGGGACTTCGATCCGCTTTCAGCCTCTGTCATTGGCTTAACTCCATTCTCGACTGGTAACAGCATACTCCAAAGGATAGTACCGGGCTTGCAGGCAGTACAACCGAGGCTTGGCGATAAAGGCACTGCCTGCGGTGGCGTGAGCCTTTACTGCGATTAACGGTGCTGCGCAATGCGTCGTCTGATCCTTTGATCGAAAAATGAGCGTTACAAAACGAATTTTTCTACCTACACTGGAGTTGGGGTAACGTAATAAAACTAAAGGTACCGCGTATGTTAGAGAAAGAATTAGCTCAAGCTACCAAAATGGCGGAGCAGGCGAGTAAGCGTGTAGAACGGCTTCGCCAGCGACTGCTTAAGGAGACAGAGCGAGCTCATAGCTCTGCAAAGCGAGAACTCGCATCCGTGAAAAAGAAACACAAGGTGGCGAACGAGCGTCTCAAGAAGGCGCGGGCATCCCTGCGTAAAAAGGGTAACAGTGCCGACAAAGCACGTGTCGATGCTCTCTTAAAGCAGGTGCAGGAGCTGAGCGATACCGTAAGCCAAATTGCCAAAGCGGCTTATGATTACGCGGAGAAGCTTGTTCCTATGCGTGCAGATCTCGCTCTTGAAGCTCGCAAAGCGCAGGCCGCGAACCAAGCCGCAGAGATGGTTGAAAAGGCCGCTGCCCGTCGAGCCAAGGCGAAAGCAAAGACCAAGGCAAAGGCTAAAACGAAAGCGAAAGCTAAGAGCAAGGCTCCACGTAAGGCTGCTGCTAAGAAAACAGCGGCAAAACGTGCGCCGGCCAAGAAAAAAGCGCCCGCCAAAAAGAAGGCAGCTGCAAAGAAGAAGGCGCCGGCCAACAAGAAAACAGTCGCTAAAAAGAAAGCGCCTGCCAAAAAGAAAACAGCAGCCCGCAAAAAGGCGGCCTAAGGCTAAGTAGCCACCGCCGCTGAATTACCGGCGGTGGCTCTTGTTCTTTTATCTCACGCTCTGCACGCGGATCAGCGCGCCTCGCTCTGAATCTGTCAACAAGTAGATCTCATCGCCAAACACTCGAACGTCGCGGATTCGGGTTTCAAGTTCTGAAAAGAGCGCATCCTCTTTGACGACTTTGCCGTCCTGAAGCTCAAGGCGACGAACCTCCTGATCTACCAAAGCACCAATGAATAGACTGTTGTGCCAACTAGGAAAGCTACCGCCCCCGTACCACGCCATTCCCGACGGAGCGATACTTGGAACCCAGGTCCAGACAGGGTCTTCGAAGCCCGGCGCAGCTTTAAAAGGGGAGACATAGGCTCCGCTGTAATCTACGCCGTGGGTGACCGCAGGCCAGCCGTAGTTGTTACCGCCCTCAAGTCGATTAATTTCATCGCCGCCGCGAGGCCCGTGTTCATGGAGATAAACAGTTCCAGAGCTGGCATCGAAAGCCAAACCTTGAGGATTGCGGTGTCCTAACGTCCAGATGCGCTGGGGTTCACCCTCTTCATCAAGCAACCCAGCCGGACTGCCGTCATCATAGATACGCAGTACTTTTCCCAGTTCACTGTCGCGCGACTGCGCTTCTTCTCGATGCTCAAAGCCATCGCCCGTAGTGACTAACAGGGTTTGATCTTCAAGAAACATCATCCTCGCGCCGTAGTGCTGCGGTGTAGTCTTATCCTGAGCTACGCGGAGAATACGCTCGCCATTGAGAAGCTTTCCGCCTCTGAACTCCGCACGAAAGATCGCGGTGCCGTTTGCGGTCTCCTGGCCTTCAGCATAACTAAGGTAGATCAGGCTGTTTTCGGTGAACGCGGGGTGCAAGAGAACATCGAAGTAGCCCCCCTGACCTGCGAATAAAGTCTCGGGCGTTCCTTCCAGCACATGACGCTCTCCGGAGTCTTCCAAATGGACTAGACGCCCCTCGCGCTCCGTGATCAGGAAACCGCCTTCGGGTAGCTTTGCCACGGACCATGGCCAGTGCAATTCGTCGGCGACCGTAACGAGCCGATAGTCTTCTGCTTGCGCAAGCTGTCCAATGGTGGCAAGTAAGCAGGTCAGTAGCATAGCGACCCACCATCTGCGTGGTGGTGTCCGGGTGGCTGACACGGCATCATGGCGCATCGACAGTGAGGCGAGAACGGGAATGTTACGTGCGGTCATAGTGTTTTTCCCTGCGGTACTGGGCGCTTACATTTTAGGCAGTATTTTCGCCACTCAAACCATACTAGCTGAGCTTCAAGCCATGGCGATTCCTGTCACGATGCGCGATCGCCTGCATGCGAGTTGGCATGATCTTCTTGGACTGACCACAAGCTATCTACCCCTGATGTTACTAGCTTTTCTCGTGGCGATGCCGGTCGCTGCCGGTCTAAGTCGATACCTGCCTAAAGCCCGGGTTTTTCTTTATGTTCTTGCGGGGGCCATAGCGATTCTTGCCCTGCATCTGATCATGAAAGCCGTATTAGGGCTCAACGGCATTGCAGCCGTTCGCGAGCCCCTGGGTTTAGCCTTGCAATGCCTTGCGGGCTGCTTTGGTGGTTATCTCTTCTATGTGTTTACGGGTCGAGCACATCGCTGATACCGGCAGCTCGTCGCGCCTCAACGCGCTTGAGCTCCTGTTTTGCGACCATGCGGTAGGTTAGGTAGTAGCGGAAGATATTGGATACGTATTGCACGGTTTCCCGTCCAATATCCTCGGCCGCGATCAGCTCGACGTTATCGAACCAGACATTGGGATCGTAGCCCTTATCGGCAGCCTTCGCGCGCATACGAATCATGCGAGCAGGGCCCGCGTTGTAGGCGCCTAAAGCAAGAAGCGCTTGATTCTGGGGAGTGATTTCGGGATCGGAAAAGTAGCGGTCTCGCAGATAGTCCATGTATTTGATGCCTGCATGGATGTTTGGCTCAACCTCGTGAATGTCAGGAATACCCACGCTCTTGTCTGACGCCGTCGCGGGCAGCAATTGCATCACGCCCACTGCTCCCGCGTGACTGCGTACGCTCTGATCGAGGCGTGATTCCTGATAGCCTTGCGCCGCGGCGAAGAGGTACTCGATGCCATACTGTTCCCCGTACTTTTGAAACAGATGCTGTAGCTCGTTGAAGCGGCGGTAGTCTTCATCGCTTAGGGCGTTTGCCGCCCAGTCAAAATCCCGAATATAGCGATTGATCAGGATGTTGCCGTGTAGCGTCCCGGCACGATTCTTTTTGAGGAAAGCGTCTACTGAAGCTTTCAGGAGCGGACTGTCCTTACGCATGGCCCAGGCTGTGCGGCCGCCCTCGCGAAAAATCAGGTCATCGCGGGCAACCAGATCATTAAACACGCCATCCCACAGTTGCAGCTTGTACTCGTCAACAATCGCCCAAGGGAGAAGACCGGCGTTGACCATTTCGATTAGGTCGTCGTCTTCCAAAGAGCCAGGCATCGTTTCGATCTCAACGGGCGCAGCGCCTGCCTGAGCTAGACGCTCGTTAAGTGCTTCAACGCTTTCGCGGTAGCTACTGCTCTCCCGAAGGTAGACGGTTTTTCCTGACAGGTCTTCAAGCGTATTTATTTGTTCTGCGCTCGGGCCGGTGACGAGGATTTCATTGAGGGGCTTACTGGCGGGGATACTGAAATCCACGATGCCTTCGCGCTCGGGGGTGATGGTGAGGCCTGCGGATATCACGTCGCCTCGTCCATCGAGCAAGGCTGGAATGAGTTGGTCTCTGGCAACGGGTATGACAATGGTGAAGACTCGAATGTGCTTTTTCTCGAGATCCTGATTGAGGTGATTCTCGAAACTTGTTGCCATTTCGGCAATGATGCCGCGCCCTTGACCGTCTTCTAAATGGAATCGACCGGGGCCGTACACAGTGAGAATACGAACTATTCGGCGTTCCCTTAGCTCGTCGAGGTCACCGGTCCAGCGACGCATTCCTGGAACATCGGGTTCGTCAGCGGATTTTGGCGCTTCAACGGCGGTGACCGGGTCGCTTTCAAGGGGACTTGCCGGCTCGGCCGCCGTTGTATCGGTGGCGGGAGCCGTGGACTCTTCTTGAACCGGAGTAGCTTGTGGAGCGGCATCTTCTACGGATTCGCTGTCTCCGCAGGCACACAGGAGGCCAACGGCGAGTAACAGGATACCTAGCTTTTTGTATTCAAAGGCAATCATGGTGGAGTGGCTTCTCGTCGTAATGATGTAGATAGGGATACAGATAAGGATGTAGAAGCGCCTATTGTGCCATCACTTTGTGAGGTGGCGCTTGCCACACCGGGGAGCGCTACAAGATATTCAATGGCGAAGTCTATGTCATCGCGATTGCGATCGAAGTTAATAGTTAACGGTTGATCAATGGTCAGATAGGCCCCGCAGGCCTCTCCGGCATCGCAGATTGTCAAATCGTTGTCCAAATCAGTACCGGCAAAAAGTTGATACATGCCCGCAGGCGTGTCGTCAGGGAACGCAAAATCAAAATTGTCGCTCCCCGTTTGTATTGTCGTCTGGGCGACCACCGAGTCCGTTGCGGGATCGAATAGCAGCAAGTACACAATGCCCAGCTCTGCATCCGTGGCGTCGGTTACTGACAGAAGAATGCGGACGGAGAGTTCGTTGGCGCTGGAACTTGCCCTGAGACTTCCTTCATAGATACCCGGGGCCAGGCCCTCTCGACTGACCTCAATGGCGTAGCGCCCCAAGCCCTCGCTATCCACGCTAATGGCACTTACCTGGATCCACGGGTCACTAGTCTCAAGTTGCACATTTGTCAGCTCTCCGCCGCCACTATTACGCAGTACCAATTCCAGGCGGGTTCTCTGGGAACTGAAATTCAGGGCGCTGCTGGACGCTCCCAGTCGGGGCTCGCTTCCAGAGCTACTGCCTGCCTCTGTGAGAGCAGCTTCGATGGCTTTTCTCGCATTGATGATTCCGTAGCCGTAAAGATTGTCTCGACCCTCTATCCCGATGTCATCGCTGAGTGCGCCCTCCTCAAGCAGCCGATCGATGTCGTCGGCGTTTAAGTCCGGGTTGACGCTTTTCATTAGCGCCAGGACACCAGCGACGTGGGGGGAAGCCATCGATGTGCCACTTAAAAATGTATAGGCAAACTCACCATCTGAACCGCCGGTACTCAGAACACCGTCAGGGTAACCATCGCCATTGAAGTCCTGACTGCCATCTCCTCCCGGCGCGGCAAGATCTATGGCGCTACCGGTATTGGAGTAGTTGGTAATCCGTTGCTGCGTGTCTACGGCGCTAACCGAAATGACATTGTCATAGCTCGCTGGATAACTGAGGCTTGTACTGCTCTCGTTGCCGGCAGCGGCAACCACGATGATGCCCCGAGCGCGAAGTTCATCGTATAAATTCTGTGTACTCGCTGAGAACCCACCGCCGCCCAGACTCAAGTTTATGATCTGTGCGGGTTGATCGGGGAGGGTGCCCGAATCGTTCTCGAGCCCTGCGGCAAAACGAACCGCCTGGTTGACGTCATAACCGGTGCCGCCGCTGGCCGCTAGGGCACGGAGAGGCATGACTCGGGCGCCGAAGGCGACGCCGACGCCGCCGATGCTGTTGTTCCCGCTAGCTGCGATGGTGCCGGTGACGTGTGTTCCATGAAAATTAACCGCCGCAGGATCGCCGCCGCCGATGGTTTCTTCGGGGTTGGAGTCGATACCGTCTCCGTCCGCGGCTTCACTCGCATCGCGAATGAAGTCATACCCTGGTACCAGCTGCCCGGCGAGGTCCGGATGTCCGGACAGAACACCCGTGTCTATGACGGCAACGATAACGCTGGGATCACCGACAGTCGTTTCCCAGGCTCCGGGAACGCTGATAAGCGGGTAGTGCCACTGGATAGGGTAGGCCTCGTCGTTCACAGTGGCCGTCGGTCTAACCCAGTAGTTAGGCTCGGCGCTGGCCACACCGGGAGATCTTGCCAAGCGTTTAATGCTGATCAGCGTGCTCCAGCGTTTCGCTAGCTCCTGCTCGGCAAACTGTGCGCGACGAAAAGATTGAGCACCGAGTCGGCGAACGATCAGTTGCCTGTCCTGACCTGCGTTTTCCAAGGCCATGAGACGAGCTCTTTGCGGTCCGCCGCCTAGCTGACGCATTCTATAATCTTGCGAAAAAGACGCGGCGGTGCTCACGCTGGTGGCTGGCGTTACCGGAGATTCGGAGTAGGACACAATCATCTGCCCCGGAATCACATCTTCGTAGGGGGATCGATTCACGGGTACAAGGCTTGAACCAATGGCCAGCGTGTAATTGGTGGCGCCTGCGAAGATCGACACGTTAACCAGATAGCTGCCACTTTGATCGATGACGATGGTTTCGCTCGGTCCTGTTTCAATAGAAAAGTCGAGAAGGTCGCCCGCAGTCGAGTAGAGATACAGGTCCGCATCAGCATCCTGATACTCGGCGACCAGAAGGTTGATGCTTTGCCCGGCCAGGAGTTCTACAAGGAAGTAGTCTTCGCGATCGCCAGCGATTTGTGATCGACCTTCCGCGCCGGCTCCCGGCTCATTGACGTAGCCGCCAAGGGTTGTCGGGTTGGCGATGGACTGCGGCTGGCCCGGGTCGTTATTGGTTATCAGGGGGTTGAAGGGATCGTTGGTATCTCCATCCAGGCTTTGGCTGGCCGATGGCAGAATGCTGCCGCTGATAGATACCTGTTCCGCAACCATAGCGGCAAGCACTGTGATGGTGACCGTGTCACTGGCTGAGGCGCCATCGTTGTCGGTGACCGTCAGTGTGAAAACCAGCTCCCGGTCCTCCCCAAGGCTGGGGGCTGTAAATGTGGCTTGGGACTGATCTGCGTCCGAAAGTTCGACGGTGGGGCCTTCACTCTGAGACCACTCGAAGGTGGCTATATCTCCGTCGCTATCGCGGCTTTCGCCGCCGTTGAGTACAACGCTCGCCTCGGCATCAACGCTTTGAATCTCGCCGGCGTCTGCGATAGGCGGCGCGTTGGCGGGTGCGGGAGGCGTCGGAGTGTTGCTTGAGCCTCCACTCCCCCCACCGCCGCAGGCAGCAAGGAGCAGGCTTAGTGCAGCTGCTGCCAGCGTTTTGGAACTGCGGGTGACTTGATACATAGGAGTTGTGTTTAGGGGCGCAACAGAATTTTACCCATATGAACGCCGGATTCCATGTATTCCAATGCAGCTTGGGCCTCTTCCAGGGGGAACTCTTTGTCGATCACAGCTTTGATCGACCCGTCATCCAGATGGGTGAGCAGTTGCTCGCGAATCTCCCGGACCATTTGGGCTTTTTGGCTTTCGGACTGCGCGCGGAGTGTGGAGCCGGTCATAGTGAGGCGTTTGATCAACATGGGCAGAAAATTCACTTCCGCGCTAAACCCTCGCAAAAACGCGATGTTAACGATGCGTCCTTCAGGCGCTGCTACTTCAAAATTACGACCGATATAGTCGCCACCTACCATATCCAGAATCACCGAGATTTGGCCCTTGAGTCCCAGAGAATCAAGACCCTCTGCGAAGTCTTCCTCTTTGTAGTTGAAGGCCTTGATCGCGCCGAGAGCCTCTACCCGCCGGCACTTCTCTTCACTGCCCGCCGTAGTGTAGACATTGGCACCCATAGCTTTGCAAATGCCGATGCCGAGAGTGCCGATACCACTGGCTCCGCCATGAATGAGTACGTTCTCGCCCGCTTTTAGGCCCGCCCGCTGGAACAGGTTATGCCAGACGGTGAGGAGCGCCTCCGGTAACGCAGCTGCCTCGTTTAGATCGAAGGCTTTTGGTACCGCGAGTGTTTGGCCTTGGGGGGCGATTGCATGGCTGGCATAGCCGCCACCGTGAGTCAGTGCGCACACTCGATCCCCAAGCTCAAAATCAGTCACTGCTTCTCCACAGGCTACTACCGTGCCTGACACTTCCAGACCAATAATGGGTGATGCATCGGGTGGAGGCGGGTACAGGCCTTTCCATTGCAGCAAGTCCGCACGATTCACACCCGCTGCCGCGACCTCGATAAGGATTTCGTCTGCGCCAGGGACAGGAGCCCTGTCTTCCTGTACGGAGAGACCGCGGTCGGCCTCATCGACGTGCACGTATCGACGCGTTAGAACTGTCATGGGTGCTATTCCTTTTACTGCTGTTAGAAGTGGAAGCGTGAGTGAGCCCCAACATCGCACTGGCTGTCGAAAAGGGCAAGCTTAGCGCTCTCGCTGTCAGCTTGCTGAGTTGCTACTCTTCGCTTCTCGCCTTTTTGAAACTTCGGACACTAGTTCACGCATGAATAAAATCAAAAACAAGTTCCTCCTCATTTTAGCCAAGATCCTCACCGCGTCGTCGCCGGGAGCCACTTACCTTGCCTTTGCGGGTGCTGGCAGCTCTGCGCAACTGTGCGCGCATATTCGGCGCTCAGGTTTTAAAAGAGTGCTGGTGGTGACAGATACGATCCTGCGAGACCTGGGCATCGTCGATAAGGCCCTCGAAGGTTTTAAGGGATCAGAGGTCGACATTGCGTTTTACGATGGTGTGCAGCCGGACCCGACCTTCGATCAAGTGGCTGCAGGGCTCGCCGTTCTAAAGGAACACAACAGTGACGTGGTTCTGGCAATAGGCGGAGGGTCATCGATTGATTGCGCCAAGCTGGTAGCAGCCCGCGCGACAAGCGATGAAGACCCTCGTGACTGGGTAGGTTTCGCCAAGGTAAAGCATGACGTAATGCCTTTGTTTGCGATTCCCACGACAGCGGGTACGGGCTCTGAGGCGACCATGGGGGCCGTGATTTCTGATTCGGTTACTCACGAAAAGGGTGTGATTTCCGGCGCTGGCCTGGGTATGGGGGCGACGGCTCTGGATCCGGACCTGCAGATGGGTATGCCCCCGGCGATTACCGCAGCCACGGGTATGGATGCTTTAACGCACGCTGTTGAAGCCTATATTTGTCGTTGGGATCGAGGCACACGCAAGGAAAACGCCGAGCGGGCGATCCGCATTATTTTCGATAACCTGAAGCGCGCCTATGATCACGGAGACGACGCTGAGGCGCGGGAGTCGATGGCGCTTGCTTCTTACTACGCAGGTATCGCGATTAACCAGGTTAACGTGGGCACGGTGCACGCCATCGCTCATCAGCTGGGTGGCAAATACCAGATTCCTCACGGTCTCGCGAACGCCATGGTGCTTCCCCATGTGCTTGACTACTGCGTTGCCGAGGCTGAGAGTTCTTTAGCCGAGCTTGCCAAGCTCATTGGTGTCGCCGCACAGGGTCAGAGCACGAGGGACCAGGCGCAAGCGTTTATTGATGCTGTTGTTCAGCTTCGAGATGCCGTAGGTATTCCCGCGACATCAGAAAAAATCAAGGCAGAAGACTTTGACTACCTGGTGGACCTTGCGGTGGCTGAGGGCACGGGATACTTCGCACCGAAGCTGCTGGACGACGCTGGCGCCCGGGTTATTTTGGGCAAAATCAGCGCCTGAGTATTGGCGGCTGCCGCTTTAGCGCTTAGCAATCCAATCAGCGCAGCGGCTTAGCCAGGCTTTGTAGTCATTTGTGGGGCCCATAGAGCAGGCAAAGCCGTGTTCGGAGTCCGGATAGTGTTCTTGCTCCACGGCAACACCCGCATCTCGGAGCGCGTCGGCCATAGCCATGCCTTCGTCTCGAAGAGGGTCGCGTCCCGCGGTGCACAAAATCGCCGGCGGCAGCGTTGATAAAGCGCCACTGCGCAAGGGAAAGGCCTTTTGCGCCTCGGCCGCTTCCGGATCTGTGTCGCCTAAGTAACTGTCCCAGAACCAGCGCATGATGTCCGTTGTCAGCGCCTGTCCCTTGGCGCATTCAACATAAGACAGCGATGGTCTGCTGTAGTGATCGACTACGGGGTAGGTAAGCACCATGCCCTTGATCAATGGCCTTAGCCGATCGTCTGCCGCTAAGGCTGTGCACAATGACAAATGCCCGCCCGCGCTATCTCCCGCGAGTACGATGCCTCCATTAGTAGGTCCAAAATCTGACAGGCTTTCGAAGATGGCTTGGGTAGCAGCAAGGCAGTCATCCTGTGCCACAGGAAATCTGTGCTCCGGCGCTAGACGGTAGTCCACGGCGACAAGCGAGGCACCTGAAGCATCGCAAAGTGCCTGACAGTAGGCGTGGTGCGTCTGTAGGTCTCCGATTACCCAGCCACCGCCGTGAAAATAAACAATCAGTGGACGCTCTTCGGACTTTGCGCCGCGGTAGAGGTGTCCTCGGAGCGGGCCCGCTGAGGTGGGTAGTTGGAGAGCGCCGGCAGAGGCATGGACGTCGGGTGCGTGCCAGGCCTGTCGGGAACTGAACCGATAGTATTTGCGGAAAAAACTGACCTTTAGTCGCTGTAGCATGGGCTTGGCTCAGGTTGCCATGGGGATTTTTTCTTCGTGGAGGTATACGGCGTCTGGATCCTGTACGTACCAATAAACGCCGTGTTCGTCTTTGGTCCGACGGATGCGTCGACGACCCAAAAGGCAGTTCAGGTGCGCGAGAGTTTCGCCGGTTGCTAAACCAAGAGAGCCTTCACCGATATCCCGATTGAAGAGTGCAGGAAAACAATCCACTGCTCTTTGGGGCTCCGCAAGTAGCTTGAACAGCGCGCTCAGATCTTCCTTGTGCCCTTCTAGAATTTGCGTCAGCCGCACATGAAGACCCTTAAAAGGAGCCTCGTGGGAGGGTAAGACCAAAAGGTCTTCCGGGAGCCGCTCGCGAAGGCGCGCGCTAGATCGCAGCCAGTACTTCAGTGGGTCGCCCTCGGGCTCTGTGGGAAACACCGACACGTTGGGCGTGATGCGCGGCAGCACCTGATCACCGGATATGAATATTTTAAGGGCCGGACAGTACAGACAGAGGTGCTCCGGAGAGTGTCCGCTGCCTTCCATGATCTGCCAGTATCGACCGCCGATATCGATGGTTTCCAGATCCACCATGCGACGGTAGTGATCAGGGAGCTTGGACACAGCTTTGCCAAAGAATCCAAAGCGCTTTTTGTACTTCTCGAGTTGTTCCTCGGTGTATCCCGCACCGCGGTAAAAGTCCACGGCAACCTGTGGTGCTTCCCGGCCCGTGTCTGCTACCAGTGAGCGACACATGAGGTATTCGGCGCGGGACATCCATAGGTCGCAGCCAAAACGCTCGCAGATCCAGCCGGCGAGACCCACGTGATCCGGATGCATATGGGTGCAGATAACACGCTTGACGGGTTTGCCGCCCATGAATCCTTCAAATATGCCTTCCCAGGTGTCCCGGGCATCGGGCAGGTTCAGACAGGTATCTACAATCGTCCAGCCGTCGCCATCTTCCAGGAGCCATAGATTGATGTGATCGAGAGACATGGGCATGGGAAACCGTACCCAGTAAACCCCTTCGGCAATGCGCTGTGGGTCTCCGGGTTCGGGATTAACTCCTCGTCCCCAGGGGTAGTGCAGACCGCGATAAACTTCCTGATTCTGTTGATCCATAGAGGGTAAAGAGAGAGGCTGAAAGAGTGCGTTATAGTGGTGTTTAGTGCGGTCACTGTCCAGTTGACCGTCCGACGAAGCTTGAGTCCCATATTTAGGAGGTGTCGCGGTGTCCACCGCGCTACGCGATAAAAATCTTGAAAGCCTTGATGGGCAGGAATACGACGTCCTGATTGTCGGAGGCGGGATCAACGGTGCCGTATCGGCTGCCGCCCTCGCGGGAAAGGGCGTACGGGTAGCGCTTGTTGATCGCGGCGACTTTGCCAGCGGGGTGAGCTCTAACTCGAGCAACCTTGCGTGGGGCGGCATCAAGTATCTCGAAAGCCGCGAGTTCCTGCTGGTCAACAAGCTTTGCCGCTCTCGCAACGAACTCATGCGGGCCTACCCCGCTACGGTCAAGGAGATTCGTTTTTTCACCACCATTCAACGAGGGTTTCGTTTTTGGTCCTTCTTCGTGTTTTTGGGAAGTGTGCTCTATTGGCTCATGGGCCGCTGCAAAACACGGGCTCCCCGTTACCTTTCAGCTCAGGCCATCAAGAAGCTTGAGCCGGAAATTAACACTAGCAAGGCAGCTGGTGGGTTGGAGTACTCGGATTGCTATCTTTATGACAACGACGCGCGCTTTGTTTTCAGCTTTGTTCGTCGCGCCCTGGATCTAGGCTGCGTTGCAGCTAACTATGTAAGCCTCGATGAGGCTACTCCGCGGGATGGGGGTTGGGATTGCCGCCTCCGTGACTGCGAAAGTGAGCGGAGCTACTCTTTGCGCGCCAAGGTCGTGATTAACGCTTGTGGTCCTTGGGTGGATTCCCTCAACACCATGCTCGGCGTGCAAACACAGTACCGTCATTTGTTTTCCAAAGGCATTCACCTGATCGTTGATCGGGTAACGGACAGTCGCCGGGTGCTGACTTTTTTTGCCAGTGATGGCCGGCTGTTTTTTCTCATTCCCATGGGTCCTAAAACCTGCATCGGTACTACTGATACAGCGGTAAGCGATCCGTCTGTCGGCGTGACCGATGAAGACAGAAAATTCGTTCTTGATAATGTGAATCAGCTTATCGATCTTCGTGAGCCCATCCGCCCGGAGGATGTCATTGCAGAGCGAGTAGGGGTCCGTCCCCTGGCGGTGACGGGATCTCAGGGAGCGACCGATTGGGTGCAGCTGTCTCGAAAACACGAAATTGAGACCAATCAGGAGCTTTCGCAGATCAGTATTTTTGGCGGCAAGCTCACGGATTGCCTGAATGTGGGCGATGAGGTTGTTGCGGCGGTGGAGTCCCTCGGTGTGGCCGTGCCCAAACCAAAGGCGGTTTGGTATGGAGAGCCTCGCGGTTCGATAAAGGCGCTGTTTATGCAGCAGGCGAGCCAATTGGGCTTGGACGAGATGACGGATCCAGGATCCTCCGAGCCCTTAAGCGAGCGTTTTTGGCGGCGCTACGGAGAAGCAGCTTTTCAGTTATTGGATCGTATTAGAGAAAGACCCGAGAGCGTAGAGCTGCTCATTGAGCATGCCGAGTACACCCGTTGTGAGATCGAGCTAACGGCGCGGCGGGAGATGGTCGTCCGTCTCGAGGACTTTATGCGGCGCCGGTCAAAAATCGAGCAGGTTGTCCGCGCAGAGGATATTCGCGGTGCTCCGGGACTCGCCGAAGCCAGCAGTATTTTGTTTGGACGTGACTCTAGCGAGCGTTTGGACGAATACCTGAAAACGCTGAACTAGCTAGCGCTTTGCCCCAGCAGTGCCTGCCTGATCTTCGGGCGGGTGCAGTCTTCCGATAACCAGATATCAACAAACTCCTGGCCAAATTCGGGGTCTTCGATGTGGCCCAGCAGCTCTCCATTGTGACGAAAGGTACTGCGATTCTCGTCATCGAGCTCAAGGCTTAACACGTCTCCGGATTTAATGTCTTTCCAGATTGTGGCGAGTTCTGTGCGCCAGGAATCCTTGCGAGGATGATCGCGGCCCATATCACTCCACTCCATGAGAGTGCGCTCCAAAAGGGCGTCAGCCTTTACATCCAGAAGATACTGAATCTCAAGTTTTAGAGGGCGAACACCGTCATTGTATTGGCCAGTGGGGGTGTAGAGAGCGGAGTCATAAACAGACCAGAACAGGAATTTGAGACGCGCTTCACCCACTTTTTGCAGCTCGAACTGTTCTGTCGTTTTCTCAAGAGTGCTGGCCGCGGCCTTTTTTACCAATATCTCGTCGGCCACCGCTAAGGAGGTTAGCAACATCAACGCAAAAACCCCCGTACGGCTGCGACGGAATTTTTGTTTCTCTTGGAGAATGGAGTTCAACACGGTGCGCCTCACCAACAACATGAACTCTAATTACGGTGGGTGTAAAGGATCAGATGAATCTGACTAGTCGGTGTGACTTCCAGCGGAGCGCTCCGCGGCTCTGACCAGTATCTCGCCAAAGATGAGAGCGACAACGACACCAATGATGACCAACCATTGAGGGCCATCCTCAGGAGTCGCCATAAACAGTGTGACAGCGGTTAGGAGAATCACGCCACATAACAGGGCGCTGATCCGAGCGCCCCATGCCCCTCCGGGCACTCGAAAGGGCCTGGAGTGCTCACCGTCTACGCCGCGCAGGCGCAGAAACGCCAGGACCATGCCGAGATAAGGCAGCATAAAGAGCACCGAGCTGAAAGCGAAGAGTGACCAGAACAGGTCTTCGTTGCTGCCCGACACAAAGCCATAGCTCGCTAGGGCAAGGGTGCTGACAGCCCCCGTCAGCAGGGCTGCGCCAACCGGTGAACCATTACTGGGCAGTTCTATGCCAAACCACGCGGGGAGTTCCTTCTCCAAGGATGCCTCCGCGGCAGCTCTGTTAGCCCCCATCGACCATGCGGCACAGCTTGAGTAGATGCCCAGTAAAAAGCACAGGCCCAGTGCGGTTATCAGGGTGCCGGCGCCCGAAATCCCATAGAGCGAGACCTCCAGCACATCAATCACGCCCACTACGATATCAATGTCGGCGGTAGGCGTCGTAGCGAGTACCGCGAAGGTGCCAAGCACTGAAAGGCTTAGCACGATAAGTCCCGACCACAGAACTGCTCTGGGAACATCGCGTTCGGGATTTCGCATTTCTGCAGCTCCAGAGCTTGCCAGCTCAAAACCGAGCATGCCGTAGATGATTACCGGTAAGAATTGCAGCCCTTCGCCCCAGCGTGGAGTCAGCGTGGTGATCGTTATGGGGTTTGCCAAATCGTGAGTAGACAAAAACCGCCATGTGCCTGCGATCAAAGCTGCGAATAGCAGAAACTTTGCGATTGCACCGATGTTGGGAATCCATTTGCCAAATTTGAGAGCGACCACATTGGCGCTTACCGTGAGCCATGTGATGGCAATGGCGATACCAATTTGTGTCGTCAGGGAAGCTTCGAGTTGAAAGATTCGGTTAGATACCCCAGCAAACAGGATGAACATCGCGGGTAGCCAGAGGGCCATATTCACCCAGTAGCAGTAGGTAACCCGAGATGCCCATCGCCCTCCAAAGGCTTTGCGAATCCAGGTATAGATACCCCCCTGTTCCGGGTAGCTGCAGCCTAACTCCGCGCTGATTAAACCCATGGGTAAGAAGAACAGCGTACCGAGAATCACCCACCAGGAAAGACTCGAAACACCGGCGGAGGCCGTGGAAGCTAGGGTGTCAGGTAGGAGAATGGCCGATAC
>NZ_JBGCFU010000050.1:0-33978 GCF_045107095.1 Congregibacter sp.
ATCGGTGATGCCAATCATGGTAAGGGAGTACACAACCGGTTTTTTGCTGAAAAGCTGGACTGTTCGCGTTTACTGCTGGCCTGCACGGGACTGGATTTCGATCATCCTGTTTCAGGAGCGCCTCTGCGACTGAGTGCCAAACCCGGCGCGATGTTCGAGCAGCTGCTGGCAAAGTTCGGCTGGCTGGACGCCGTTAGCCCCTAAGACTCGTGCGTGTAGAGCGGTGTTGGCGTATGCTCTAGCGTCCTTAAGCCAAATTCTCTTTGGAACTTCTCAATGCGTCTTATCAACTGTGGCATCGCGTTACTTATTTCTTCTATCGGGCTTAGCAGCGCCGCGATCAGCGCGCCAGCGGCACCGGATCTCGTCGAGAACTTTCGACTGCTAGATCAAGATCACTCTGCCCACGAACTGTACTACCACAAAGACGCTAAGGCTGTGGTGCTCCTCGCCACCATGAACGGCTGTCCCATCGCGCGGAATCTGATGCCCGACTTGCGTGACATACGGAAGCAGTTCGGAGATGACGTAGAGTTCATGCTGATTAACTCCAGTCTGCAAGATAACTACGAGACTATCGGTCAGGAAGTCGAAGAGTTTGGCATCGACTTTCCAGTACTAGTGGACGACGCCCAATTGATTGGAGAAGCTCTGGAGCTAGACCGAAGCGGCGAAGTGTTGGTAATCGACACCAGTGACTGGAGCGTGGCGTATCGAGGGCCAGTAAACAATCGTCTGGGTTATGAAACCCAGCGGAAGGAAGCCAGCGAGCACTATCTTACTGACGCACTCTCAGCAGTTATTGCCGGAGAGCCCCTCACCGAATCACGACGGGGCGCGGTGGGCTGCATAATCAATTTCCCAGAGCGAGATCAAAAAGAAGCGCATGCTCAAATCAGCTACGCCGACACCATTGCTCCGATTCTGAAAGAGCGTTGCGTTGCCTGCCACCTACCCAACGGCATCGGGTCATGGGCGATGACTAGCTACGAGATGATTCAGGGCTTCTCTCCCATGATGCGTGAAGTGCTCCGCACCAGACGCATGCCGCCCTGGGAGGTGGATACCAGTTTGCCCGAAATCCACGCGTCGCGCGGATTGACTGTCGATGAGCGTAAGACACTCGTGCACTGGATCGAAGCGGGCTCCCCCCGCGGCGAGGGTGATGACCCCCTTCTAGCCGTAAAACCCCTCGCGGAAGGCTGGCCCCTGGGCGAACCGGATCTGGTAGTCGAAGCACCGGCTTTTACAGTGCCTGCCACGGGCATCGTAGAATACCAATACCCAGCGATCGCCAATCCCCTTGATCGTGACGTTTGGGTGCGCGCTGTCAGCATTGAGCCGGGCGCGACCAAGGCGGTTCACCACGTGCTCATCGGTACCAGCGAGCGGGAGATACCCGCTGGCGAAAAACGTTTAGATGCCGTGTTTGAAAACTACCTGATGGGCTACGCGCCAGGAGCCGAGTCCTACGTATACCCGGACGGCATGGGAGTCTTGGTGAAAGCGGGCGGACAGATACATTTACAAATGCACTATACGACCTATGGGCGCGAGGAAACGGACGTTTCCAAAATAGCGCTGTATTTTCATGACAAGGAACCGACCTACAACCTACGTCAGCAAGTGGTCGTTGGTTTTGATTTAGAGATTCCGGCGGGAGAAGCGCGCCACGAAGAACGAGCGTACTTCGAGTTCGATCAACCAGCCATAATTTATAGCTTGTTCCCCCACGCCCACTTTCGAGGCGTCGAGACCCGCTTCGATGTGCACTTGCCCGATGGCAAGGTTGAACCCTTGCTGCATGTGCCACGCTATGACTTTAACTGGCAGCACACCTACACATTGGAAGAGCCTTTCAGCGTACCTGCTGGTGCTCGCTTAGTGCACCGCAGCGTGTATGACAACAGCCCTGAAAACATCGCCAACCCGGATGCGGCCCGAACTGTGCCTTGGGGCCTACAGTCCTATGACGAGATGCTTTACGGCGGTTTCTTCTTCCGCTGGGAAAACGGTACGGCAGAAAATCCAGTCCACGACGAAATGAACTTCAACATTGCGCAAATGTATGGTGCCTTGGATGACGATTTCAGTGGTGCGTTGACAGCTGATGAGATGCCCTCGCGGCTGCGCGAGGCTTTTGAAGCCGGGAAGTTGGCGCCCTTTGACGCGAACAAGGATGATGCTTTGAGTCACGCGGAGTATCGCGCGTTTGTGGAGTACCGCAGTGAGCAACGCGCTAAGCAACAGGCTGCCAAGGCGGCGACAGTGGATCAAGCGGAGACAGGCACCGAGTAGAAAATTCACAGTGATCTAAGACACGCGGCGCGCCTTTAAAAAAAGAGCGCGAGGGTTAGCGGGTCTCAGAGGCCTTTAGGCCCAAAAGCGCTAATCTGATGACGATCATCCTAAGCATTGCCATAGCCATTAGCCTGGCGACTTCCGCAGTCATCCTGCTGAGATTTCCTATGCTCGAACTGCGGGGACCCAATGCGTCACCGCTGCTCGTGTTCATGGCGATTCTGTTCACGTCCGGGCTGGACGTGGGTCTTATCATGTTCCCACTGACGGAATTCCCGGTCTATGAGAGCGAAGAAGCCTACGGATTTACCAATGCCCTAGCTATCGAGTTTGGCTTCTGGGGAGGTATGGTTTGGGCGTTCTACTTCCTGACGACATTTTACTTTTGCGTAGTAGAACCCCGATTGCGGCTCTTTGAGATACCTTGGATCAGCGCAATTAATAGTGGGGTTGTTGTTAGCACCTGTGCATTTACTGGATACCTCTTCCTCACGTTTTTACCCAGCTACATCCCTGGAATTCCAGACGCCTACCGCTACGCCCTGGTCGCCTTTGTGGTGCTCATGGCGGTGATATCCAGCACTGATATCCGCTACATAAAGTGGCTGGGGCTAGGCTCCACTTTCCTCTTCTTTATCTTGATTGCACTACTATGGTGGAGCAGTAATACCGGTCTAAGCGGCTTGTTTCGCAGTGCTGCAAGCTTGGGAGGCTATTTTGAGAACCTTCCAGATTTCCTTTCACCGCTGTCGGACTACCATGCCTTTTATCTGTTCTGGTGGTTCGCCTGGAGCATTATGATCGGGCAGTTTGTCGCGCGCTTTGTGGGTGGCATGCCCGTCTGGCAGCTGTGTCTCGCACTCCTTACCTTGCCCTCTATCCCCATCGCGCTTTGGTTCTCAGTACTTTACATCTACCATACCGAGGGCATCGAACTATCCGTTGCGCTTCGCGGCTGTATGGTGACAGTCGGCGTTATTTTCGTGGTTAACTCGCTGGACTCGCTGACGCGGCTGTACTCTGACAACCTCAACCTCACTGTTACGCGCTTTGGACGAGGACAGTACATTATCGTTCACTGGACGCTACTGGTAACGCTGATTCTGCTATACCAGTTCACTCCCTTAAAAATCGAATGGATAGGCCTGGTTGTTGTGGGTCTGTACGCAGTCGTATATTTCCTGACCTTTGTGAAACGAACAAAACTGGTAGCTTCTTCCTGATGACGAAAACTTATGACTACATTATTGTCGGTGCCGGATCGGCAGGTTGCGTGCTTGCTAACCGCCTGAGCGCCAGCGGGCAGCACTCAGTTTTGTTGCTGGAGGCCGGGGGCAGCGACAAAAACATTCTCATACAGATGCCTACCGCTCTGTCCTATCCCATGGCATCAAACACTTATAACTGGGGATACAACTCAAACCCCGAACCGGGTGCTGACGGTCGGCAGATTACCTGCCCCAGAGGGAAAGGCCTGGGCGGAACGTCGTCCATCAATGGCATGGTCTACGTGCGCGGGCATGCCAAAGACTTCGATGAGTGGGAGGCCCTCGGTGCCCGAGGCTGGAGCTACGCGGATTGTTTACCTTACTTTAAACGGGCGGAGACCTGGCAAGGAGGAGAGGACACTTACCGCGGTGGCGATGGCCCCTTGGGAGTCTCTGGCGGGAACAACATGGTGGGCAACCCACTGTATCGCGCATTCATTGATGCGGGCGTCGAGGCTGGCTACAACGAGACACAAGACTACAACGGCGAGCAGGGCGAGGGCTTCGGCCCGATGCATATGACAGTGAGCGGCGGCATACGATCATCGACCTCCCGCGCTTACCTTCGGCCTGTGCTTAACCGATCAAACCTCACATTGATGAAGCACGTCCTAGTAGATCGATTATTGCTGGAAGATGGGCGTGCAGTCGGAGTAGAGGCTAAGTGCAAAGGCCGTAAGCTAGCGCTATCGGCCCGAAAAGAAGTCATTCTGTCCGCAGGCTCCATTGCCTCCCCCATGATTTTGCAGCGCTCGGGTATAGGTCCACAGGAATCGCTCACGCAGGCAGGCGTCGATACCGTGCATCACTTGGCCGGCGTAGGTAAGAACCTTCAGGATCACCTGGAGATTTACTTTCAGTTTCACTGCAAACAGCCAGTCAGTCTCAACAGCAAGCTAAACATCTTCAGCAAGTTTCTTATTGGAGCACGCTGGTTCTTCTTCAAGACAGGGCTTGGCGCGACCAATCACTTTGAGTCCTGCGCGTTTATCCGCTCCCGTGCTGGTCTAGAGTCACCCGACATTCAGTACCACTTTCTTCCCGCCGCCATGCGTTATGACGGCACTCCGTCAATTAAAGGTCATGGCTTTCAGGTCCACGTCGGCCCCAACAAACCGAAGAGCCGCGGCGAAGTTATGATCAGAAGCACTGACCCCACCGCCGACCCCTCGATCCAATTTAACTACCTGACGCAATCCGAGGACATTGAAGCCTGGCGTCAGTGCATACGACTCACCCGAGAAATCATTGCCCAGAGCGCCATGGACCCCTATCGGGGAGACGAGATTCAGCCGGGACTTGAAGTAAGCACCGACGAAGAGATCGATCAATGGGTCCGCGATAACATCGAGAGCGCGTATCACCCCTGCGGTACCTGCCGTATGGGTGACCCTAGTGAACCTGACACAGTAGTGGACAGCGCGTGCCGCGTTGTCGGCATAGATGGCCTCCGAGTTGTCGATGCCTCGATATTCCCTACATTGCCCTACGGCAACATCAACGCGCCCACGATTATGGTGGCGGAGAAAACCGCCGATATGATTCTCGGTGACAAAGCACTACCCCGCGCCGATGTGAACCCGTGGATTCCGGATAACTGGGAGACTACCCAGCGAGTGGGGAAGCCAATGAGGATCTACTCGTTAGACCCGTAAACGTGACGAGTTCCGCTGACCAACCAAGTAAGTTAAAGGGGCAAGGATGAACAAACATCGATGAAAAGCTTCGTTTTCAGCATGGTGAAAACTCATGACGATGATTATGTGTCTGCGGTGGAGTTCAGCTTAGCCGCCTACGGAGACTCAACGCTTCAAGCCGTTCGTCAGGCTTTCCCCATCTATGCTTGTATGCAGCGTCACGAACAACTCTCGGCTGTTTGCGGCGTGAGAGGCGCCGATAAAGGCCTTTTCCTGGAACAGTTTATGGAGCAGCCTGCCGAGGACTATATAGCCGCACACTACGCATCTTCGGTAGCACGCAGCGCAATCGCCGAGTTGGGGGCATTTTCGACCCGTTCTGCAGCGCTCGTTCCACTGTTTGCCGCCGAAATCGAAAAAATGCTTTTGGCCTCTGGATTCAGACACGTGTTGGCATTATCTCCCTCAGGCGCGAGCGATCTACTAGAGTGGTGTAAAGAGCGCGCGACAATGACAAGCGAGAAAAAGGCCGAGGCCGAGCCCGCGACCCTGAAAGTCTGTGTGATTCCGCTAACATGCCCGTCCACGAAAAATGGAGAAAGTCATGCCTGAAAAGCTAATGTTGCGTAACCGGGACTGGGCAAGCGGCATAGTAGAGCAATCCCCCGATTACTTTCGCAAGCTTTCCGCATTACAGAAACCAGAATACTTTTGGATAGGATGTGCTGATGCTCGGGTCCCCGCCAATGTCATTACGGGGCTTGAGCCTGGCGAAGTGTTCGTACACCGGAACGTAGCGAACATGGTGCACTCGGCGGATCTCAATCTGATGAGTGCCCTACAGTTTGCCATTGAAGGACTCGGCATACGCAAGATCATTGTCTGCGGTCACTACGGCTGCGGCGGAGTAAATGCGGCCTGTGAGGAAGGCCACAGCAATGGCCTAGTTGATCACTGGATTGCACCAATTAAGTCCCTGCGGCACTCTCACGCTGACGAGCTCGGAGCACTAGACGAGCATGCTCAACGAGATCGTCTTGCGGAGCTCAACGTACTTTCAAGTGTCACACGCATTGCCGAATCTCCAATTCTCATTGAGGCGAGTGCCCAAGGCCATTCCATAGAGATACACGGCATGATCTACTCGTTGGTAGACGGGCAGCTATCACTGCTCGAGACATCCGTTAAATCAATGTGAGTCACTTACGATCATCGGGCCTACCCGACTGGCCCTGCGCCCACGGCTTGCAGTTGTTCACTGCGCGACTGAAGACAGTGCCTCAAGACTTTCAGGTAGTGGAGGAGCTTGGCTGGGAGTTTAGCGAGGACGGCGAGCACGATTACCTTTGGGTCAAAAAGACCAGTGCTAATACGGAGTGGGTCGCCAGACAGCTAGCCTCGTATGCAAACGTGCCGCCCAAAGACATCGGCTACGCAGGCCTCAAGGATCGGCATGCAGTGACATGGCAATGGTTTAGCGTACCCCGCTGGAACACCCCAGCCTGGGAAGGGATCGATATCGAAGGCGTGACTATCGTTGACGTTAAACGGCACCGAAGAAAGCTCCGTCGCGGGGCGCATCGAACCAATGCCTTTCGTATCGTATTACGCATGGACACAAAACCTGACCGCGACAGCATCGATCGTCGTCTGATGACGATCAAGGACAAAGGCGTACCCAACTACTTTGGTGAGCAGCGCTTTGGACACGACGGCGGCAACCTTCGCCTCGCGAATGAGTGGGCATCGGGAAAACGCCTATCTCACCATAAGAGAAGCCTGGCAATATCGACGGTGCGTTCGTTCCTTTTCAACGAAGCGCTCGCCACACGCGTACGAAACCAGTCCTGGAACCAACTTGTTATCGGCGACCAGGCTAACCTCGCCGGCAGCGGCAGTGTGTTCGAGGTTCTCGACGTTGACGAAGAACTCAGACAACGCTGTGACAGCATGGATGTTCACCCCGCAGGAGTGCTCGCAGGGGAAGGATCGCGGATTAATCCGGAGGAATGGCAGGCTGCATTGGACAAGCGGCGGGTCGAACCAGGTTATCGGAGTCTCCGCTTGCCTGTCAGAAATTTAAGAAGCGAAATCAGTGACACAAGCCTCACGTTATCGTTTAGCTTGGATAGAGGCACCTTCGCTACAGCAGTACTGCGAGAGCTTTGTAGTGCGTCGGCGGTACTTCACCCTTCATCCGAAGGAAATTAGCCGGGCCCAAGAGCACTTAAGGAGACACATTGAATCAAAAGAAAGACCAAACCGATATGATCTGCGGCACCACCGAAGCCGGGTTCGAGTCCGTCAAGCAGCTGTTCACGGAGCAGATGAAGACACTGGCTGAAGAGAACACCCAGCTTTGCGTATACCACCAGGGTAAAAAGGTTATCGACCTTTGGGCATCCAAAAACCAAGATCCCAATTTCAATGCGGATTCGCTAATAAATGTTTTCAGCAGTAGCAAAAGCCTGGAAGCGATCGCATTGGCATCGCTGGTCACCAAGGGACTCCTGCGCTACGACGCCAAGCTGTGCGACTACTGGCCAGAATTTAAGGGGGGCGGCAAAGACGACGTGAGTGTTGCCGATCTCATGCGCCATGAAGCGGGCCTAGCCAATTTCGACACATCCATAGACCTGGACGACCTGTTACCGCAGGGCATCAGAGCCAACTGTGTCGGAAAGACCATCGAACAGCAAACACAACACTTCCGGTCCCCGGCGACAGGCAAGCGTGAGTACCATGCGGTAACAAGAGGATGGATCGCAAACGAAATTTTTCGACGAGTAGACCCACAGGGACGTACTATCGGTGAGTACCTCAAAGAGGACGTCAGCACACCGCTAGACGCTGACGTCGTCATCGGGCTTGATGACAGCGAGCTGGAACGTACTAGCGACGTAAAGCTCCTGAGCTTTGGCGCTCACATTCGTGCGAGTTTCAGACCCAAGATCTTCGGTCGCAGGGTGCTGCATAACTTTCTGCAACTCGCCGCTCGCATGCTCAAGATACTGCCCTCCCTACGAAACGGCTCATCCTCTAAAGCACCGGCCCCCATCACAGGCATGACCGATGTTGGAATATTCAACGATAAGCGCTTGCGAAAGGGTGAGACCCCTTCGGCGAACGCCCACGGCTCTGCCCGAGGCTTTGCGCGAATTGCCGCCATGATGGCAGCGGGCGGGAACCTGGATGGTGAGGAGTACCTGAGCCCGAACGCATGGCAGTCAATGCATCAAAACCCGATGCCCGCGAAGATGGGTGGTGTTATCCACACTCGCTTCACCCAAGGAGGTGTCGATCAATTTTTACCTGTCGAGAAAGATAGCCCGCTGTTAGAGAAGGCCTTCAATGACGGTCGCGAAGGATTCTATGGATGGATGGGGCTCGGTGGCTCTATCTTTCAGTGGCACCCCGAAGCTCAGATAGGTTTCGCTTTTGTTCCAAGCTCATTACACATGCTGGACTTTCTTAATGAGCGCGGCAAACTCTATCAAGCTGAAGTCCTGCGATGCATAGACCAGCTCCCCAAGTCACAGACGCTGACCTGATTACCGCGCCGAAAAAGATACTCAAGACTATTGGCATCACGCAGGCGTGGTGAGTCCAGCCTGCTCCATAGATCTCTGTGCGAGTGCTGGCCCGACATCCTTGTTTACGTTGAAGACAAAATCCACGCCGGCGTCTCGTAGGGCAGAGACCTCATCCTCAAAGTAGGCCGTGGCTGCGACATGGCCGCTAAATCCCTCGAGGCGGAGTTGCTCCGTCGCGGTTAGGTTTTCTTCATGGCTGTGCATAGCTAAAACCACTAAACGTACCTGCTCACGATCGACGTTCAAGCGCTCCCAGAAATCAGCATCAGTCGCACTCTCCTCGAACACTCGCAGACCCTCGGCCTGGTGCTGCTCCACAACGTCACCATCGACATCGAACGCAACCACCGTGTCACCCAGCTGCTTTCGAACAGCATCGTAGGCGCTCAGTCCCACGCGACCCATACCGAACACTAGAGCGGTGGCATCGGTGACCGGAACAGTTCGCTCTGGCAATATGAGCTTCCCACGCTCAAGCTTTGTCAGTCGTTCGCGAAACTTGCGGTACAGATCGAGTGCACGATCATTAACGACAGATAAGGGCAAGAAGCTGAAGCCCATAGCTACCGCGAGAGTCACAATCCAGGATGGATCGAGATACCCTTTCGACACCGCCATAGCCGCAATGATCAGGCCAAACTCGCTATAGGGCGTAAGGCCGAGCGAAGCAAGCAGAGCACTTCGACCTCGCAGTCCAAACATCATGAGCAGGGCTACGAACAGCAGAGCCTTGATTGGCAGAAGCACCAGCAAACCGACCGCCACCACCACCCCGTCTAAAGCAGGCAGGCCGTTGAGACCAATCGTTAAGAAAAAACCGACGAGCAGAAGATCTTTTAGACCAAGAAGCACATTGCTCAGCTCCTTGGCCTTGGGGGCCTTGCTGACCAAAGCGCCAGCGACAAGAGCACCCAAATCTGCTTTCAGACCGACAAGATCGAAGAGCGCGGCTCCACCAAGGGTCAATGAAAGACCAGCAAGCACAAGAAGCTCTCGATGACCGCACCAGTCAAGTAACCTTCCAAGCACGTGGCGCAGCGGGATCAATGCGAGAAGCGCAAACGCC
Source organism: Congregibacter sp. (assembly GCF_045107095.1). GTDB lineage: Bacteria > Pseudomonadota > Gammaproteobacteria > Pseudomonadales > Halieaceae > Congregibacter. The sequence continues at coordinate 9,866 of NZ_JBGCFU010000050.1, forward strand.
CAAGGACTTGGCACTACCCCCTTGGATACAGCCAATAGACCAACGGCAACGAGGTCCTGCATGACAAGAAAACCGATGATTACTCGGCCGTAGAGCGCGTTCATGTTTTCTCGCTCCTCCAGCACCTTTATGACGAATAGCGTGCTGGAAAACGCGGCAAATAGTCCAAGGAGCGCGAGAGCCGACCAAGACAAACCTGCGAAAGGCCCGATCTCTAAAACCACCGGAATGTATAGAAGCGCCATCCCGATTAGCACCATCGCCGCAGTGTGTAGCAGCGATGCTGCGAAAATGTGGGGCTGTAAGAGCGACGGCAGGTCAATCTTGAGGCCAATGGCGAACAGTAATAGCAACACGCCAACGTTGGCTAAATCATCAAGGGCATCGCCGGGATCTACACCGAGAGCGGCGAGAGCAAAGCCGGCCGCAAGAAACCCTACCAGCGGCGCTTGCCCCAGCTTTTTTGCGATGATCCCAAAAATCAGGGCTACGCCTATCCACGATAATTCCATCGAATGCCTTCAAAGTTTGCTTTGACGTTAATGCTACGACACAAGGACAATGTCGGCTCATACTTTATGACTTTAAGGAATAGCTTCCGACTCCAATGACTACGTATCAGGCAATAAAACGATACTGTGTAACCGGTATCACTTTGGTTTTCGGTTTTTACATAACCATAGCCAAAGCTGACGAACGTTTCATGCTGGAAGCGGAAGTCGGAGCTTCATGGCAAGCCAAGAACGACGTGCAAATCCCGAACGACATGACGGGAGACCGATTTGACCTTCAGGAGCTCGCAGGCGCCGGACCTTGGTCATCACTACGACTAAACGCCAATTGGAACATCAACGAGCGTCATGGCATACGTCTGGTGCTAGCGCCACTTGCCTACGAAGAGACAGGCAACCTTGATAGCGACGTGCGCTTTGCGGATGCTAACTTCAGCGCAGATGCACCAGTGACCGCCTCGTATACCTTCAATTCCTGGAGGATTGGCTACCGCTATCGCTATTACGACGAGAATGGTTGGAGACTCTGGGTGGGCGGTACCGCGAAGGTGCGCGACGCAGAGATAAAACTTGAACAGGGAGCGACGCGTGCCAACGATGACAACGTTGGATTTGTCCCACTGCTTTATCTGGCTGGCGAATACAACTTCGGTCAAGGCTGGCGCTTTGCCTTTGACTTTGACGGCCTTGCCGGTGGGCCAGGCCGAGCGTTTGATGTCAGCCTTAAGGTCACCCGTGACCTTGGGGAGCACTGGCGCCTGGGTTTAGGCTATCGCGGACTGGAAGGTGGTGCGGATACCGACGACGTTTACAACTTCGCCTGGTTCAATACGGGAATGGCTACCTTTCAGTACCGCTTTTAAGGCAACAAGGCACCAGTACCGGTGCCTTGTTGTGTCGCGATAAGGGTCTTTAGCTAGGAGTCTTCACCAACGCCGTAGCAATAGGCAGGCGCGGCAAACTCGTCCAGCTCCAGCTTCTTGACGTGACTTGAGTTTGTGATGGCACGGCATTTTCGAGGCAACAGACATTGCTCACTCTTGGCAGTGAGCACACACTCGTTACCTCTAGCAATGCGCCAGCCCTCTTTTGAATAAACACTGTTGGCCATGAAACCCACAACTTTCCCACCTTCGTAACCTTTACCCCCGGTAATCCTGTAGATAGCGAAGATGTTGTCGCTGGCGTTGTGGTAGCTGTGCAGCGTGTAGTTACTGCGTGAGCGAACCTTGTAACGGCCACAGCGTTCGCCATAGCCCTTAAGGAATTTGTAGTCGTCGCCTTCACTAAAACCCTTCATACGCTCGACCTTCGACAGCGCTTCTTTTAGATCCTTCAGATCTTCACACTGAGGAAGACGCACTTTATCGACCTTACCGCTATTCTGCGCCATCGCAGCCGCCGAGAGAAAAAACATGAGGGTGAACGTAAGAATCTTCATAGCTACTCCAGTCAGTATCAGATATCTGCAGAAGTTTACCCTACAGTCATTGGGCTTCGGCAAGCCACGAGGTCTGATAGGCTTACTCGTGACAGCTGATTAGCCTTTCGAATACAAGCCATTAAAAGAGTTATCAATCCGATGAATCAAGCTGGATCGACTGAACTCATTGCTTTACTGAGCTCAGTTCGGGACTGTCGACTCTGTGAAAGCTCACTACCCTTGGGTCCCAGGCCGGTATTACAAATCGACTCCAGCGCGAGAATTCTGATTTCGGGGCATGCCCCCGGTCGACGTGCCCATGAGACCGGCATCGCCTTTGACGATCGGAGCGGAGATCGACTTCGGGAGTGGATGGGCATCTCGACGAATGCCTTTTACGACGCCACAAAGATCGCAATCTTACCTATGGGATTTTGTTACCCCGGGAGCGGCAGGTCGGGTGATCTGCCGCCGAGACCTGAGTGTGCGACCGCCTGGCGACGTCAGCTCCTAGACGCAATACCTGACATACGCTTGACGTTAGTCATAGGCCAGTACGCACAGCGATGGCACCTACCCTCAATCGAGCGAAATCTCACAGAAACAGTGCGGGCAAGGTGTAGCTACGATGAAAGCCTATTCCCTTTGCCGCACCCTAGTCCAAGAAACAACATCTGGCTGAAGAGAAATCCCTGGTTCGCCGAATCGGTGCTACCAGAGCTTCGCGAAGCAGTGAGCAGAGCGCTTCGCTGACCCCTTCGGCATTTCATGACAAATTGGTACAGCTTTGCAATAGAAGAGTCGCAAATCTAAAATGCGCCCATGCTGGCGTTACTCCTATGCGCTGCGGCCTTCGTCACAGCTCTCTGGCGTCTCGACCGTGGCACGCGAACACTGTGGATCAGGCTCACCGCGAGCGTGAGCACTTTTGTATTCCTCCTATTATCCATCTCATGGTTCATTGCTAACGCCTTTACGGGAGAAGGCGTAAATGGCGCCGTTTTCTATCACTTAAGAACCGGTTTCGGCGGAGCAGGCCTCCGTGAATATGCCACTCTTATCAGCGCATTCGCATTAGCTGTTGCCTGCGCGGCGGCGCTCGCGGTGCTGGTCTACCGTCGCAAGCCCGGCAAGCCCACTGGATCTATGAGCTGGCAAAGCGCACTCCTTACCGTCGCACTTCCCATCCTTTGCTTCATGCACCCGACCGTCAACGCCACATTGAGGGACTTTAACTACGCGCTCTATGGCTCAGAGTCACTCATGGACTCTGCACTAGGCAACGAGGAAGCCGCTGAGCCCTTCGAGAGTCACTACATTCAGCAAGAACCTGAGTGGCAAAGCCCACCCCGACGAAATCTCGTCGTTATTTATGCTGAGAGCCTCGAACAAACCTACTTTGACGAGAAGCTGTTTCCGGGACTGATCACTGAGCTACGTGAATTGCAGGATCAGGCCACCAGCTTTTCAAACATTCGATCTGTAGAAGGCACAGGGTTTACCATCGCCGGCCTCGTCGCCAGCCAATGCGGCTTGCCGTTGATTACCACGGGGCACCCTAACTCCATGCGAGGGATGGATCGCTTTCTTTCGGGCGCTACCTGTATTGGTGACCTACTTAAGGCGCAGGAGTACAGGCTTCATTATCTGGGTGGTGCAGACCTGTCCTTTGCAGGTAAAGGCTCGTTTTTGAAAACTCACGGTTTTGACTCTGTCATGGGAAGGCAAGAGCTCGAACCGCTTCTAGATGATCCAAGCTATGTCTCGACCTGGGGCCTCTACGACGACTTTCTTCTTGAACAGTTCCTGGGCCGTTTTGAAAAGCTCTCGGGGGAGGATCAGCCATTTGGTCTGTTCGGACTGACCATGGATACGCATCATCCCAGCGGCCATCGTTCTCGAAGCTGCGAAGGTTTGGAATATGCTGACGGCAGAAATCGCATGCTCAATGCCGTGCACTGCGCTGACCACCTTCTTGCAACAACTTTGAAAGCTATCCTTGCGTCCCCCGCAGCAGATAACACTTTGGTCGTGCTCGCCTCCGATCACCTAGCTTTGAAAAACGATGCCTACGACCTTTTGACCCAAGGCAAGCGGCGCAATCTGCTTTGGCTTTTCTCGCCCGATAGCGAGCCAAAAAACTACCGGCAGCCGGGCACCACCATGGACACCTCAGTTGCCCTCCTTCGCGGCCTGGGTGCTGACGTGGAGGCATTCGCTTTAGGGAGAAACATCAGTCAGCCTAAAACCAGCCTGTTTGCCACCCTTCCCGAGGTCAACAGTCAACTTCGGAAATGGCGTGGTGACTTCGCAAAGCTGTGGGACCTTCCTGAACAGATCGAGGCACTCAGCCTTAATTCGCAAAAACGAACCGTCGAAATCAATGATCGGCAGTTTCAAGCCCCGGCACTCATCGCGCTCAACGACGGCAAGATGGAGTCCATTCGCTTCGAGTTTGATTCACGCCAAAACCTCTACCAGTACGTGCAGGACATGACGCCTGATACGCCTTTTGTTTGGTTTGACGAATGCAGTAAGGTTCGCGCGCTGGAACTTAAATTGCCCGTCGCCGGGCTTTGCTTCTTTGCGGGGAGAACAGAGGGTCGTCGTGTGTTGGCTGGCGTGGTGACTGACACTGAAGAACTCGACGCCGGAGATCTTCGGAGTATAAGCGGCGGTTTCACGACAGAAGATCAGAACAAGCAGCGCAGACAGCGTTTAGCAACACTTGCCGAGTATGGCGTCGCGGACTTGCGTCAATCGAGTATCCAAACCTCACTGCTCAACCTAGGAGCAAAACTCAATGTTCGTAGCTCCGGAGGCCCCAAGTCCCGCTCGTTGCTGGAAACAGCCTCGCACAAAGACATCATGGAGCGCGGAATACAGCTGTTTGCGCTGACCGACAGTGGAACCGCAGAGCTCATCGCTCACTACGACCTCTGCCAGAAAAACTCGAGCCCCTCGAAAACCCCCAGGGAGATCATCCAATCACGTAGTACTGATAGTGGAAGTACTGATAGTGGAAGTACTGATAGTGGAAGTACTGATAGTGGAAGTACTCACATTGAAAGTACTGAGAATGCGGGCTCTGCCTATCTCTTGGTAGCCCACGACTCCCCGACGTGCGGGGCGTCTTTAAAGCCACTTCTTGGAGGCTTACCCTTAACAGACTGGAAGGACCTTGGATTCCGGCAACCCTACGTTGCGCTATTCTCGCCTGATAAAACGGGCGAAAGCGTCGAAGTTATTGGGGATCGGTACTCGCAACTCAGAGTGACATTCAGCGGTACAGAGCTGGTTGCCGCCGTCCATCAATAAAGCAATTCTTCCTTTAGCCTACTGTCCACACAGCGGCCAAAAGTGTTGGGTCTAACAGTGTCGCTTGTAACTCAGGCAACAGCTGGCGCACACTGTGCTTTCACTGTTAATCACACGGAAACACGACGCTAATTCCCGGAGTTTTACGATGACTGTCTCGCTTTATGAAGTAACAGTAGATTCCTACCTACAAATGCTGACGAGTTCTAAAGACGTCCTTGAGCGTGGGGCCGAATATGCCAAAAGTCGCGGCGAAAACCCCGACGATCTCGTGAAGCTAAGCTTGCATGATGATATGGCCCCTTTGAGCTTTCAGGCGATTTCCGTCTGGCATCACTCCTTAGGTGCAATCAACGGCATGCGCGAGGGTGTGTTCGCACCCCCTCCCAAGAAACCCGACCTGAACTACGTCGGTCTGCAAGGACTCATCGATGAAGCGCTTGATTTTGTAAAAAGCGTCAACCGTGAAGAAATCGACGCGCTGAGCGACAAACCCATGGTGTTTCGTGTCGGCGAAAGAGAAGTGCCCTTCACTATGACAAACTTCGCGCTCTCGTTTTCCCTACCGAACCTCTACTTTCACGCAACGACTCTTTACGACGTACTACGAATGCATGGGGTTCCTCTGAGCAAAATGAACTATCTTGGCCCACTTCGCGTGGGCTAAATAGCATCAGGTTTTCAAACGGCTTGCGTGCCCCACTGAGCCAAAATGGTTCTTAGCACGCTGACAAACGCGATGGGCTCATCCAGCATAAGATGATGGCGAGCCCCAGGTATACCCACGATGGGGATATCTGTAGCGCCACACTCACGAATGTACGCGGCAGAATCGTCGTCAAAAAGCAGGCTGTCTTGACCATAAACGATGGCTTTACGGCCCTGTGTGCCGGCAATAACTTGGCCTTGTGTGAGCATACGATCCTCGTGGCCAAAGTTACTTTGGAACACGCTCGTATCAAATTTCCATGTCCAACCACCCTCGACCTCTTTTAGAGAATGGTAGGCCATATAGTCAAACAGGCTGGGAACATTGACGGGTTGCGGTGGCGAAAGCACGAAGCGTCCTTTGGCCGACTCGTAATCCGGGTAAATGCGGTTCGGACGACTGGGGTCCGATCGCAGGGGCTTTTCAGAACTGAAATACGCCTCGAGACGCTCAGGACGCAACACCATCAAATCACAAATGATCAGCCCGCCAAACAAGGAATGCTGGTCCTGCATGGCAGTTAGCGCCACGTGCCCGCCGTAAGAATGGGCGATGACTATTGGCTTAACCGCATGATCGAACAAACCTGCAGCGCGGGCGACATCGGCTACTTCGGCGGATCGCACCGCATCGGGGTACTCTTCGCGCGCACCGGAATCACCCATACCCGAAAGATCAAACGCGACGACGTGATAGTCCTCGGCCAAAAACGGGGCAATAAATGCAAAGCAGCGCGAATGCGCCAAAAAACCATGCATCAAGACAAGGCCAGGGTTCTTCGGGTTACCCCAACGGAAATAGCGGATATCACAACCACCTGATTGCACCCAGCCCTCTTCGCGAGGAACCGATAAAGCACTCTCTAACCAATCAGGAACGTCGGTCGCGTCTGGGGGCAACTCGTTCGAGAGAACCGGCTTTGCAGTAACAACAGTATGCATACAACTCCAAAAATTCCTAAGAATTAAACTAGTCGGGGTTAGGCCCGCAGAGACCAACGCCCAAACCGCCCGCTGTGATTGACATCGATTGGGGGATACTAATTATAAACCCGAAGAGCCTATTCGGACTCGGCACAGAGCCGACCCTATTCAAAAAGGCGGATCAGAGATCGCGCGAACCCCTCGGATAGCTTCGTACCTAGAGGTGCACAACACCACCGCAGAACCGTTCTTGCAACCAATTCTACAAACGCAGCTGAAGAGTCAGCCAGGCTTTGGTCGTGTCTGGGTAGCGCCCCGGCTCGTCAGTCTCAAAGACTGCCGCTTTTGCAGTGGCTGTAAGCCACTCGTTGATCGTCCATTGTGCTTGTAAATCGATCTCGCGACCAAAATCTACGCTGGAGGATTCTGCGGAGAAGTCGTGATAGCGGGCTAACAACGCCACGGAGCCCAGCTTCCCACCAACGGATACCCACGCGTCCTTTATTCCATCACCCGGTGTGGCGAGAAACTTATCGGCCCAGCCCTGGACACCGTGGCCGTTGGCCAATGGCGTCCCAAAGCCCACGCCATTGTCAGCGCCCAAGACCTCGTAGGCGGCCTTTACGTTCACGGGACCAAAAGGTGCCGCAAGTTCTACCACATAGTAAGAGGCTTGATAATCAAGTTCGCTGTCTCCCGACTCCGTTTGCGTCGCAAAGCGCGCAAGTATCGAAAGCTCAGAAAAAGAACCGGTGTAAGCGAGTCCGAAAGTATCGCTGGAGTTGTTCACCGTTTTAGCGGCGCTAAAGCCTCTCTGGGAGTCCACCTCCAGCAGATACGCATAAGCGGCAATATTGTGATCTTCAGCGAGGTCGTAATTCACACGTAAAAAAGCACTATCCCCGTGCCAGTCCGCTGGATTGATACCGTCCCCTGGACCGAACACACGACTCACCTGATTTGCATAGCTCGCGTCGATAGTGAACCCGGAAAGCCCAGACCACTGCAATCTGGCCGCATCGTAAGTCTGCTCGTTTTGCCTCCAGGGCTTAGCCCCAATAAACCGACCTCGATCCAATACGATGCGCTGCCGCCCTACTGTCGCGTCAAGGTCCTTAGCGGAGTAGCGCAGCCAGGCTTGATTGAACGCCGTACCCTCGGGATCAGCGATCGTCGGATATTCAATTTTTCCGTTCTCCGTTGAGTTGTAATTCTCGCTACCCAAGGCGGAAACGTTGTCGACCTCCATCAGCGCCGAGACAGGACCCAGCGTTCCAGACTTGATAGTGACGCGGGTGCGTAACAGCGAAGCACGGGCGGATTTATCAAAGCCATCCTCATCCACATACTCGTAGCGATAGCGCAGATCCAGCGCCACAGAACCATCTGTGATTACGCTGGACAGCTGATCGGTAGCGCTCTCCTGCGCACAGACAAAGGGGCCTGAAAACACTAGTGACAGCGCGGCCGCGGAGAAGCACAGATTTATTTTATTAAAGGTCATATCGTCAAACTGTGGAAATGCGGATCTGGTTATTTTTATCGGACTGCGGACAACCAAAGTGGTGCTAGTCGCACAACGCGCCACTGCAGCGTGTTGTCATAAAGAGCTCCGCTTCAAGCATCCAGCGAGCGTCCTCGCATCGCCACTTGGCCGAATACTCGCCGCCCACCTCATCGCCGCTTGAAGCCTTGCCAGTCCACACGCCAGCCTCTAAGGCTATGGGATAAAGCGGCGAGACCTCGACCCGGGTCGACTCTCTTAGATAGGACAATCGATTGGCATCGCCAACTTCTGAGCGCCAGAGATCTAACTGCTGGGTCCTGCCTACAAAGAGATCACTACCTGACCCTGTCACCAACACGATGTCTTCATCAAAGAGTTCGGCCATTGCGTCCAGATCATCGTCATGAATAGCGACATTGAACGCCACTCGAGCGTCTCTAACGCCTTGAACCGTGCAAGGCTCAGCTACGGAGCCGACGCTCACAGCATTAGAAAACAGGGTTACAGCCAGCAGAGCGATGGGGCGAAAATGCATCTTCGTGTTCTTCCGGTATTTTGGTGCGATTACAGCGCGCCAGTATGCAGTCTATTGCGATAACTCACCACAGCATGCAGCAACCCAGGCGAACTACTACTTACTCGTCAAAGCCTCTTCAATCTGTGGCAGGCGCTCTTTTCCAAAGAACATCTCGTCCCCAACGTAAAACGTGGGAATACCAAAGCACCCTCGCTCGACAGCGGCCGCCGTGTTTTCCACCAGCTTGGCTTTAACAGCGGGGTCAGCGGTACTTTCAAGTAACGATTGTCCATCGAGACCCGCAGCGGTCATTGCCTCCACAAACACCTCGGGATCGTCCATCTTCAGGCCTTGCTCCCACATGCTTGCTAAGCCAGTTTCCAGATAAGCCTCGAAAACTCCCTGGTTCTGGGCCGCGATGGCGCCACGCATCAACAAAAGGGTGTTCACGGGGAAATGGGGGTTAAAACTGAACTTGTGAAGCTCGTACTTCGCAATAAAACGCTGTATCTCCAGCTGATCGTATTCCAGTTTTCCCGACACGCCCTGAAAGGCCATCATTGGTGGTTGATTGCCCGTTGACTTGAATATGCCCCCGAGCAGGCAGGGAACCACGGTGAGAGTGGCCTGGGTACGCTCCAGCAACGGGGGCAGCGCTTTGTAAATTAGGTAGGCATTGGGACTGCCGAAATCAAAGATCAGCTCTAGTTCTTTACTCATAGTGAATCCTCTTACTCCAAGGAAAATTTGCGCTGACGGGTTTCTATATCAGCTCGGTAGAAAGTGTATTGCCGGTCGTGAGTCCTGCACAGCTCGCCCTAAACCAGCTTCGGGGCATGGTTCCACCATGCAAGATCGGAATGAGCGCGAAGGTCTAGCTCGTGCGTCCACGCAGATCGATGCTGATTGGCGAGATGAAAATAGGTGTCTGCCATATGTTCTGGCACAAGGAGACCATCCAGATCCTTGCCTTTCGCTTCTCGTAATTTCGCAAAGTTTTCAGGACCCAACATTTTGCCCAAGGTATCCGGCGCATCCACCGCTCCATCGATCAAAACATGAGCAACGTGGACTCCCTTAGACGCATACTCCGCGTTTAGCGTCTGGCACAGCATGCGGCGCCCTCCCATAGCAGCGGCGTGGGAGTGTTGACCTGCATTTCCCCGTACCGCGGCTGTTGCTGACGTCACTAACAATGTCCCGCTACCGCGAGCCTCCATAAGCGGCAACACCGAGGTTGCCACTCGAAACAGAGCAAAGGTCGCCAGACGCCATCCCATTTCGAACACCTTGTAGCTCGTATCCATCAAAGCGCGATTTCCGATCTGCGCCCCAAGATTGAACAGCACGACTTCAATGGGACCAATGCTAGCTTCTGTCTCAGCAACGAGATCCTCAATAGCACCATCCTCGATGGCATTGAGAAGCTTGCCAGTGGCAGAGCCACCAGCGTCTTCCACCTCCGCCACGAGCCGATGCAGACCCTCTTCGTCACTACGCCTACACAGCACAGCGTGGTAACCCTCGCGGGCAAATCGCTTTCCGACGGTGCCGCCAATGCCTGCACCGGCGCCTATCACTAAACATACTTTCTTCATTTTTCACTCCTACTAAGACCCTTAGCTGCTGCCCAGACAGCGATCAGTCGCTCACCCATAACAGCTAGAGACATTCGTTGTCAGGTATCTGCGATATTCGCTTTAGGGTTGCCGTGCTCGCCCCGGGCCCAGCTTTCACAGCAATATCGCCATTAGCCAGGGCATTGCCCTGACGATCATGAGGCTGCAGTTTGAGTAACTTTTTGCCAGATGCTTTTTCGTAGAAATCCACCGGCTCACTTCCGGGGCCGTAAATCTGCTCGTTACCCCATTGAGTCATTGCCACGAATACGGGCATCAGAGACTCCCCTCGCTCAGTAAGACGATATTCGTAGCGAGTGCCTTGCTCACCAACATCAACGGCCCTCAAAATTCCCTCATCAACCAGCATGGCCAGACGGTCGCTCAAAATATTCTTCGCCGCACCGGTGTTGTGTCGAAACTCTCCGAACCGAGTGGTTCCATAGAAAGCTTCGCGGACTACCAGCAGCGTCCAGGCATCGCCAAATACGTTGAGGAAGCTCGCGATGGGGCATGTTTGTCGATGTTTCTTGGCCATGTTTTATTCAGTGGTAGCGCATGGGGAAGCTGGTTGGGGCTGAGAACTTGTCATACCCCCTATGGATCTCCGGACGCTCCCCTACTCCTCCTGGTATCAACGCCGTAGCAAAAGGCTTAACTCAAAGTAGTTTTTTTGGTTTTATTTTGCAACCATTTTTATGGAGCGTTCGCACGCACTTACATCCAGTTGCTAACGACACCGCAGAAACTTATCAGACGCTATCGTTATAGATCCCAAGCCGTGGGAAACTGATGTCTCAACAAGTAGCACTAACGGTGTGATAAGGAAAATTCATGAGCGACAATCGCCATCTAGTGTTCGGCGCAGGTTTAATCGGCGGATATATAGCTGGCGGACTCTCGCTGGCAGGACTCAATTGCACTATGGTCGCCAGGCCATCGGTCCGCGATGCTCTGTCAAAGGGACTCATACTCAGTGACTATCTGGGCAATGAGGCCTGTGTCGAAACTCCGTCTTTTGCGGACGCCGAACAGAACATCCAGTACGACTATCTCTGGCTTACCGTGAAGTGCACAGCAATTGAATCAGCGCTGGAAGAGATGGCGCCATTTATTGGCAATGACACCACCGTCATATGTTGTCAGAACGGTTTAGGCAGTGATCAGGCGATCCGTAGGCGTTTTAGCGACATCCGTGTGGTGCAGGCTGTCTTCGGCTCTAACGTAGCACAGCCCGCGCCCGATCGATTACACCGCTCGACTCAGGGAGTCATGGTGGTCGAAGAGGACGGGCAAGGTGACATCGAAGCGATGGCCGACGTGATGAACAGCGAACTAATGCCCACTCGTGCTAGCCGTGACTTTGGCAGCGAGCAGTGGGCAAAGCTGCAGTTGAATCTTGCCAACGCTGTGAATGCCCTTGCAGACATTCCCGTAAAAAAGATGCTCGAGAACAGAGAGCTCCGTCGACTGATCGCGGCGTTAATGCGCGAAATGCTGGCGGTAACGGACAAAAAGAAGGTGAATTTACCGCGGCTGTCACCGCTTCCTCCGCATTGGCTTCCACGACTCATCAACACCCCTGACTGGCTGTTCCAGAGACTGGCGCAAAAGATGCTCGCCATCGATCCAACGGCCCGTGCCTCGATGTGGTGGGACCTGAAAAATGGCAAAACTACAGAGGTAAACTATCTCAACGCGGCCGTGGTGCGCGAAGCCGAAAAACTCGGACTCAAAGCACCGGTAAACCAACGCGTTGTTGAACTGATTCGTCAGGTGGAGAGCGGTACACAAGACCGCAACTGGAAGCCCGCGGAACTAGCCGGGCTTTTGCTTAATGGAAGAGCCTAGCGCAGCGCCGCTACTGATTCGGACTTTAGAGCGGCCACTGCAAGTGACAAGGAAACATCCTTGTCACTGTTTGTCGAGGCAGAGACTAGGGCTTACGGAAAAGCAAGGTGAATCGGTCCGTGTTACCAGTGACCGATTTACGCCCAACTTCGTACTCCAGCTCATCGTCCGCTCGATAATGCAAAGTGGAGTAATCAACGAACTCAAAGCCAGCAGCTTCGATTTCCTTGATAGCCTGCACGGGATCGACACGACGACGATTCTCAGGTGTCTCGGACTCCATGTGACGCTTTGTGTGATCGACCACACCGTACACACCACCTGATTTAAGCGCGTCAAACGCAGCCCCATGCATACCAGCACGCCCGGTTGAGTCAAAATTGTGCACGTTACGGAAGGTCAGAACCATATCGATGTCTTCAACATCCAGGGCCACAGAATCCATCGTGTAATAGCGAGAGCCGGACTCCCGACGCATATTCGCTTCGTCATCGATGACTGTTACGCCTTCAAAGCCAGGCTCGGTGAGCAAACCATCCTTCAAACGACCAGCGCCAAGGGCGACGTACAGTTCTCCATTTTCCGCAAGCACAGGGGCCAGCACTCGTGTGTACCAACCGCCCCCGGGAATCAGCTCCAAAACGCGCATATCGTCCTTGAGGCCAAAGAACTTTAGCGTCTCCAGGGGCTTACGATTGCGATCACGCTCGCGATGAGCTTCAGGGCGACTGTCGTCTGCAAGCGCTGCGGTAATTTTGTCGTCGATGTCCGCTGCAAAGGCGGGTACAGCCGCGACGAGCGCCGCGGTGGCTAATAAAAATGTTCTCATTGCTCTGTTCCTTGAAAATCGGTGAAACTTCGGAGTTTTGTGGTTGCAGATTTTTAATGATAGTAAGCAGCCGGGCCGGTGTGAGCAACAGTCACAAAAGTCTGGCAGGCTGGAAATCAGAATTTTCCTCACAAGCATTAACGCCTGAAGCTTAGGAATCCGATTGATTGATTTCACCAAACTAATACTCTTTGTGCCGACGATGCTGCTCATCTCGGCCACGCCCGGTATGTGCATGACCCTCGCTATGACCCTGGGCATGACCGTAGGCCTGAAGCGCACCGCCTGGATGATGACAGGAGAAGTACTGGGCGTTGCACTGGTCTCAACCCTTAGCGGCATCGGTGTCGCCAGCTTGATGCTCCGGTATCCGACGGCGTTCACCGCATTCAAGCTCATCGGAGGGCTGTACATGTTATGGCTGGGCCTACAATTGTGGCGATCCCGGGGGGCCATGGCCATCTCGAGTGAAGAATTGGACAGCTCTGCCTTTCCCGCTGGCCGCATTCTAGCGCTGCAGGGGTTCGTTACAGCAATTGCCAATCCCAAGGGCTGGGCGTTCTTTATGGCACTGTTACCGCCGTTCATGCTGACCGCCAACGGCCCTATTAATGCGCACAATGGCGCTGTTCTGCTGATCATCTTGCTATCAGAACTTTTCTGCATGACTCTGTACGCAACGGGCGGCAAGGCTTTACGGCAGCTTCTAAAGCAGCGCAGTAACGTCGCGGTACTAAACCGTGTCGCCGGCACCCTAATGATCGGCGTGGGAGTTTGGCTAGCTGCCTCATGAAGGCTAGCTCGCCAGTGAAACTCTCGGAAAAGAGGTAATACTGTAGATTGTTAATCTGCAACTGCGCACCGCTCGGTCCGCGAATCGGGAGAACCTATGTCACTCGTCAATAACTTCAGCGAAAGTTACAGTAACGAAATCAGCCTCAAGCTAGGCGTCGCGCTGGGCTTGGCGGTTCTATCGTTCAACGCCTTCGCGGCGCCGGATGCATCTGGCGAGACTACCGTCGAAACGCCAGGCATCACGGCACCGCTGACACCTGCGCAGATTGCTCGGGCATACCCGGAAGACGCTCTGAGTGGTGCAGCTGTAGACAAGCCCATGCTCCTGAAGAGCAAGGGTGGCATGTCGATCCGCGTGGTTAAAATGGCAGAGGGGTTATCTCACCCTGACGGCTTGGTTTTTTTGCCCGGTGGGCGGGAGATGCTGATTACCGAGCGGCCTGGGCGTCTGCGGGTGGTAACGGATGGCGTCCTTAACCCGGAGCCGATCTCCGGGCTCCCAGCCATTAACAACGTCGGGCTTGGCGGTTTACACGACATTGTTCTTCACCCGGGTTTTGTCACTAACCGGCAGCTATTCATCTCCTACACAAAAGATCGAGAGCCAGAAACAGGAACCACGCTCGCGGTCCTGCGTGCGCGTTTTGATGAAGGTCGCTTAAAAGACGTGCAGGACATACTGGTAGCCGATGCCTGGGAAAGCCCCTTGGGCACCTATGGAGGACGCATGGTATTTGGGCCAGATGGCATGCTTTACATCAGCGTGGGCGATCGTGACGGCACCACCTCCAGTGATACTTCCAGTGCGCGCCCCGAAGCACAGAACCTGAAAAATCATATCGGAACTATTTTACGTGTGCGTGAAGACGGGTCGGCTCCATCGGACAACCCCTTCATAAATGATCCCAATGCGAAAGATGAGATCTACAGCTACGGACACCGGAACGTCTATGGCATCGCCTGGGATCCCAATACCGGGGAAATGTGGGCATCAGAATTTGGCCCCGCCGGGGGCGATGAAATCAATCGAGTTATCCCGGGACACAACTACGGCTGGCCCCTGGTCTCCTTTGGCCGGCATTACTCGGGCAGCCTGGTATCGGAGCGGCCCTGGTATCGCGAAGGGATGGACAACCCTTTGTTCTTCTGGAACCCGGCCTTTAACCCAGAGAACATGTTTTTTTACACCGGTAATAAATTCCCACGCTTAAAAGGCAGCCTGATGGTAGCGGGCGCTGGCTCTAAAACCGTCGCGCAGATGAGTATACGGGGCGACTTCATCAAGCAGGGCGACACCATGCTCACAGAACTTGGTGTGCGCTTTCGCGATATCCGCCAGGGACCAGATGGCTACATTTACCTGCTAACCGAGGGCAGGCTGCGGGGACCGCGGGATACTGACGGTATGCTGCTACGTCTTGAACCACCCTCGCCCGCAGCAGCGGCGGCATCTGCAGAGGGTGCGGTACTCCCAAATGCCGAAGGTAAACAACTGATACAAAGGGCCTGCGGCAGCTGCCACGGTGTCGATATGGTGATAGCTAAACCAAGAAGCCCTGACGAGTGGAAAGAAGTGCTCAACAGCATGATCGGCAAAGGTATGAACCTGAGCGATAATGAGTACGGTCAGGTTCTGACTTACCTGACGGAACAAGTAAGAGCTCCCTAGAGAAACTTGAATCAGGGCAAAAGCAGTGTTGGGGAGCGTCTGTCCAAAAGCCTACTTATCGAGCTCCCGATACTTGTCTTCGCTGCTCTGAAGCAAGCTGTCAGCCCGTTGTCGCACCGAGTCGATGGCGTTTTCAGGCTTATCCGTCTCAAGCTGCAGGGTCGTGTCCGGCTTTTGCTGAGATTCCCCAAGAGTTTGCTCCTCCGGCGAGGACGACATATTCGACATCACGAGAAAACCCACAATAAGCGCAGCCAGTAAGACTCCAATGATCCCCATGAGCAAACCTCCCGTAACACCCGCCTCGCAATTTCAAGCCGAGCATCGCTGATGAATACGACATACATAGTATAGGATGGCAGCATAATCACCGACACTGATGTATTCCCGCTGTAACACAGACCAGCATTGAGGCCACAAACAATGATCCTATTTCGAGCCGTAGAATCGACAACGCAAGCTGTTGCGCGGCGCACACTGCAACAGATATTCATCGTCCTTCTATTCGCCGCTTCGTCCCACGCTCGGTCTGCTGACCTGCCATCTTTGGCGGATAAAGTAGCTGATGCAGAGCACATGCCAGGGTATTTCGATCTCTATTGGGATAGCTCCGCGGGAGCTATGTACCTGGAAATTGATAAGCTCGACACAGAATTTCTGTACCAGGTATCTATGGGCTCTGGGCTTGGATCTAACCCCATTGGCATTGATCGTGGACAAGTTCGAGGCACTCACATCCTCGAGGCCAAGCGTGTCGGCCCACGCGTTTTGCTCATTGAGCCCAACTACCGGTATCGCGCCACAAGCGACAATCAGCTGGAGCGAACCGCTGTAAAGGACGCTTTTGCGCCCTCGGTTCACTGGGGGTTCGACATAGTCGCCGAAGGCGACAACAGCATACTCGTCGATGCAACAGAGTTTTTCCTGCGCGATGCTCGAAACGTCGTGGGCCAGATCAAGCGACGGGACCAGGGTAAGTTCAAGTTAGAAAAATCTCGGAGCGCCATATACCTCGATAACACTGCCGCCTTCCCCGAGAACATCGAAGTCGAAGCCATGCTCACGTTTACCAGCGATGCTCCCGGTGATCTGGTCAACAAAGTGGCGGCGACGGGATCGTCGATAACGCTCAGACAACACCACTCCATCGTAAAACTTCCCGACGACGGTTTTAAAACGCGCATTTCAGATCCAAGGATCGGCACCAACGGACCAACAATTCAGGACTACGGAACGGCCATCGGCGAAGACCTGGTGGTTCGCCTTGTCGCCCGCCATCGCCTTGAAAAGAAAGACCCCAGTGCAGCCCAATCCGAGGCGATCGAACCGATTGTTTACTACCTGGACCCCGGCGTACCCGAGCCTATCAAGAGCGCGCTCATAGAGGGTGGCCGCTGGTGGAATCAGGCGTTTGAAGCCGCCGGCTTCATTGACGCGTTTCAGGTCCGCGAATTGCCCGCGGGAGTAGACGCCCAAGACATCCGATACAACATGATTCATTGGACGCACCGACGCACCCGGGGTTACTCCTACGGCTACTCAGTGGTCGATCCGCGTACCGGTGAAATCATCAAAGGAAACGTCAACCTGGGTAGCCTGCGCCTGCGCCAGGACTATCTCCATGGGCAAGGACTCATACCGGGATTTGACTATCTTGTCTCGGCCACAGGGAACAACGCCGCCTCGGTTAATCTGGCGCTGGACCGCGTTAGGCAGCTCTCCGCTCACGAGATAGGCCACACCCTCGGCTTCCCTCACAATTATCTCGCCAGCAGCTATGGCCGTGAGAGCGTCATGGACTATCCGGCACCTTTGGTGGAAATCACGGAGGATGGCGAGCTGGATTTCTCCAATGCCTATCCACAGCGAATCGGCGATTACGACAAGCTGGCGGTACGCTACTCCTACACGCAATTTGACGAAAGCGCGGATGAAGCTGCTGAGCTGGGGAAAATTGTTCAAGAGAGTCTGGATAGCGGGCTTCTCTTCATGGCACACAACAACAATAACTTTCGTGGTGCAGGACATCCCTACGCTAGCGTCTGGGACAACGGCGACAATCTGGTTGACCACCTGAAGCATGAAATCAAAGTGCGCGAAATCGGCTTGAACAACTTTGGGGAAGAGTTGATACGCACCGGAGAGCCCGTGTCGACCCTTGAGTATGTGTTGTTGCCGCTATACATGCACCACCGCTTTCAAATGAATGCAGCAGCCCAAAGTATTGGTGGCGCTGACTATCGCAACACACTACGCGGCGACGGCCAGCAAGCGGTTACCATTGTTGATGCTGAAGAACAGCGCGATGCGCTGTCCACCGTGCTATCGACTCTGGAAGTCGACTTTCTGACCCTGCCCAAGGACGTACTCGCGCTTCTGCCACCACGCGCCCAACGCTTCGATCAGGGCGAAGCATTCCCAGGGCGCACCGGTCTTTACTTTGATGCCTTGGGTGCCGTAGAAGCATCGGTCAGCCTCACCGTGCAAACGGTACTGCACCCTGCACGCATGGAACGTCTAGCCGCCTACGGCAGCATGGGTGACTACCCTACTCTCGAGGAAGTGGTCGATGCTATTCTCAAAGCCACATGGTCTGCCAGGGAACCCAGTGACGATTACCGAAAAAAGGTCCTGCAGGTTGTTCAGCAAGTGACTACTCGGGAAATGATGATCAGTGCGAGCAATCCGAAAATTAGCGGCGTCGTTCGCGCCGTATTAGTCGATCGCCTTAACCGTTTGCGCATTGACCTGGAAAAGAAGTCCAAGCGCGATGCTCACCGTTACAGCATGGCGGCAGAGATCCTTCACTGGCAGGAGACGGGCGAAGCCCCAGACTCGATATCGCTGAAAATGCCGCCCGGAGATCCCATCTAAATGCGCAAAATAGACCCAAAAATCATGTTGCTTTCCATAGTGATGATTGCGGCGCACGCGCAGGCCGACGAGCCAACGCAAACGCCCGATGCTCAGACCTTCCTTGAGATGGATCGTCAAATCATCGAAGCGTTTCTAGAGGGCGATGCAGCCGGCTATTCGGCCAGGATGAGCGACGACTTTTTCTTGTTCCAAAAAGGTTACCGAGCGAGCAAGGATTATGCGGTGGGTATGGTCAGCGCAATCAATTGCGAAGTGAGTGATCCTTTAGCACTGAGCTTGGCGCAGATCACAGAAGTCAGTGAAGACGCCTACGTGCTGAGCTATCGCATGGACATCCAAGCGAGCTGCGCGAGTGGTGACATATCAATCACCCTACCCACGCCCGTTCGCGCCTCGACACTGTGGATATACAAAGAGGGCAGCTGGCAGATCGCCTATCACGGAGAGAACGCTATAGTGACGCCTGATTCCGCTGCTAATTCGCCAGCGCCCGCGAGTAATGAAAGCTTGGCGGCGAGCGAAGCGGCACCAGAGGGTTCCTTACTCGAGTCTCTGCTGGCTGTGGAGTCCGCTGTTTGGGAAACATGGCGCACTCGCGACGCAAACGCATTGTTGAAGCTAACCGCTGATGACATTTCCTTCGTAAACGTGTTTGGCGACTACTTTGCCAATAAGACCGATACCATCGCTAACTGGACCGGCCCCTTCTGTGATGTAGACAGTTTTGTCCTAAGCGAAGGGGAGGCCACGCGGGTATTACCAAAGGTGGCAGTGCTGACGCTGACGGGCAGCGTAAAAGCCATCTGTGATCAACAACAGTTTGAAGATATGCGTGTCTATCCGACCACGGTGTATGTAAACGACGGCGAAAGCTGGAAATGGGCTTTCGGTTTTAACGCCCCCTAGCGATCGTGCTTCAGTAGAAACAGCCTCACTTTCCGAAATAGACCATGTTGGGCGCATCGGATCGAGCTGCCACGATGTCTATCAACCCATCGCCGTTAACATCATCTACCGCGAAACCGTAGGTGGTGCCCTCCTTCTCGCCAAACTGGTCGCCAAATCGCGTCTCGGTGAATCTTCGATCCCCTTCGTTGAACCATATCGCAGGACGTGCCTCGATAAATCCGACAATCAGATCAGTACGTCCGTCTCTATCCACATCTTCGGCAAGTATCGCGTAGGGTCGCTCCGCTGATTCCGTCATGGATATGAGGGAACTAAATTCCAGATCTGGTTCTCCGTAAAACATACCGATGCGTGGTGCCGCAATCACGTGGTTACCCCCATCAGGAGCAGAGCCCCCTACGCCCGTACTAGATCCGGGTGCGATTATTGCGATGTCGACGCGACCATCGTTATCAAAATCCGCCACAGCGGCCGAGCGATAACCAACTTTCGGCGGGCCGAAGGCTTTGCGGTCGTAAAACCCCCCTTCTCCGTCGTTCAGACGTACTTCACTCTGACCACCGTCCCGGTGAGGAATGATCAAGTCGACATCGCCATCGCCGTCAACGTCCGAGGGAGTAATCGTGGTCGCGGATCCCCGATAGATCACCTCGCAGGACTCGCTAAAACGGCCCTTGGCAATCCCAAAGCAAACAAAGCTATCAGTAATTTTGCGTCCGCCTCTGTTTGCAGCAATCACATCTACAAGACCGTCGCCGTTGAGGTCAGCGATAGACACATGCCGAGTGTTCCAATCGGGAGAACCGAACTGCTGGACCTCTGTGAACACTCCCTGACCATCGTTATGCAACACGCGTTTAGGGTCTGGAGAATCGTTGCTTATCAGCATGTCCAAATCCCCGTCACTGTCCAGATCAAACAGCTCGCCGGTGTACGATCGATCAGGCCCGGGACCTATAGCTGAAACCGGAGAAAAACCTCCCTCTCCGTCCCCATAGCGAACCAGGTTCTGCAATGGCCAGTGGCGGCCTTTTACCAGCACTATGTCCAGATACCCGTCTCCATTGGTATCACCGATACTCGCATTGGCCGACGGGTATGCTTCATCTTCCAAGATCTGACCTTGAGTAAAGCTGCGACCACCAGCGCCTGTAGTATCAACCACAACAGAGGATTGGCAAGCCGTCACCATGGCGGTGGCGATAAGCGGGGCTACTAAGAAAGGCGAATTTTTTTTCATACCCCAGTATAAGAGGGAAGCGTGATACTTTCTCGCATCCAACATTCAAGGACAGGCCCATGAGCGAATCAATGATCCTTCACCATTACGAAAGCTCTCCTTTTGCGGAAAAGATCCGACTGATGTTTGGCTACACCAGCAGCAGTTGGCAATCTCTTCCATCGCCAGCCTGGCCGCCGCGACCCAATGTTGACCCATTATCAGGCGGGTATCGCCGCATACCAATCGCCCAGCAGGGTGCCGATATCTTTTGTGACTCAGCACTGATCGCACAAGAAATCGCCGTCGCTGCTAACCAGCCAGCCTTAGACCCTTATAAGGTAGACGGTGCGGCACTGGAGCTCATGCAAGAAGCCCAAGGTGATGGCTTCTTTGCAGCAATCACTTCTGTGTCGGCGCCGAAGCTCCTTGGCACCATGATCATGAATTTTGGTCCCGTGGGAACTTACCGTTTCGTCAAAGACCGCAGCGGCATCCTAGACGGCGGCACCACCACCGCAAAGCCCGCAAAGGACGCGCGAAACGTGATGTCTGGAATCTTCGACAATCTGGAGCGCGTCCTGGGCGATAGTGAATGGCTTGGCGGCAGCGCCCCCAGCGCTCCAGACTTTGCGGTGTATCACCCAATCTGGCTACACCTAAGTTGTGGCGGAAAGCTTCCCCCAGCAGCTAAGAATGTTTTGCGATGGTACGAAGCGGTCAGCGCTTTCGGCCACGGTCAGCGCACAGAAATCAATCAGGGCGATGCCTTCGCGAGTGCCAAAAATGCAGAGCCGCGTCCTTTGCCAGCCAGCGATTTAAGCTGTGAATTTGAGATCGGCCAAAGCCTTGAGATTCAGCCCGAAGACTACGGTGTTGTACCGGTCACCGGATCCTTGGCCGCAATCACAGCAGAACGCGTAATCCTGAAGCGAGAAACCCAAGAATTCGGCACCTTGCACGTACACTTTCCGCGCGCCGCCTACGCTTTAAGATCAGCGGCAGCGGGCTAGTGTCAGGACTAAGGCGCCAAAGAAAAGCTGGAAACGACTAAGAGCCGGCCGCGTCTGATGACAGCAAGTCATCCAGCACGGCTCGAACTTCGCTGGCCCATATCTGCGATACCTTGGAACCTGCGGGCAGGTTCGTGCTACGCCGTCGGTAAGCCACGTTGCCCTCACCATCAACCACCAACAGACCCGGAATAAAGTCGATGCTCCAAGCATCACCGATGCTATCCGCATCGGCGATAGCAACGAGTGGAAAACCCAACGATTTGGCGTAAGCCGCAGCATCACCGTAACCCCGTTCTTTATGATTCAGGCTGATAATCTGAACACCCGCATCAGCGTATTCAGCTTGAATCTCAGCCGCACGCGGCATGAAAGCTTTGCAATAGGGGCACCAAGTTGCCCAAAACAAGACCACTGCGGGCTTCCCGCCGAGTACGTCCGGAAAATCCACAGAGTCTCCTGTGATGAGATCCGTCCCGCTCCAAGGAGGAGCGACATCGCCTTGAGTAACGGCAATACTTTGGGTTGAAAGCACCGCGAAGAGCGTGGCCACTAAAATGTGTTTCATTGACGTTCACCTGTGAGCATTGTTAGATCATCCTAAATCATCCGGGCGCTTGGCGCGCTTGTAGCAAGTGTTCGACAACAAAAGAGCAGCAAAAATTCCTTACAAAGAAGTCGCTCTCATCTGAGGCCAGACAGGCCGCCCATATCGCACACCCCATGGTGAAGTCTTATTGCGATTGCTGCTTCCACTTCATCGCGCGACGGACTCGTTTTTCTACCGAGGGATGGGTATAAAAAAGCAACTCCTGCAGCGGTGACGGTCTGGGATATCGATACTCAGCCGTCTTAACCAGAGCGCCCGCCAGCGCATCCGGTAGATTCACCGTCTCCAGCGAGTATTGGTCTGCTTCGTTTTCACCCGCGCGAATCACTGCGTTAGTCACCGGCTGAGCAAGTGTTAACACCAATCCCACTACAAACAAAAATACCGGCAAGCCCACTGGGTCTGATAAACGAGCCTTTGATCCAAACAAGCGAGCGAAGAAATCAAAAAAACGATCTATCAAGAGGAAAGAGATTAGCGCCAATGCACACAGCGCAAACAGCACTCGCCAAACGTGGCCAAGCACGTAATGACCGATCTCATGACCCGTGACGGCTTTAACCTCGTCTAATGATGCCCTGTTAAAGGCAATATCTGAAATCGCAATCCGCGCTGCAGAACCTAAGCCAGACACATTCGCGGTAAAGTTGTTCGATTGTCGGGAACCGTCATACATAAAAATTCGGTCGTGTTCGATACCCGCCTCGTCAGCCATTGATTCCAGAGCGACGCGAACCTCGCCCGGCGGCACAGCGGTATAGTCATTGAACAAGGGCTCAATGAAAATGGGCGAAACAAGTAGCAATAGCGCTGCCACCGCCATCGCGAAACCGCTCGCCCAAAGCCACCAGGCACGACCCGTGCGTCGAACAAACCAATACAAACCGGTGAAAAATAGACTACCAAAGATCATGGATGTCCCGATGGAAAGCACCGCTTGCTGCAGCCAATCCCCAGCTGGCTGGCTTGTCCGCCCATAACGGGTCTCACGCAAAAATTCCGATACAAACTCCCAAGGCAAATTGAGCATAGAGTAAAAAAACGAAAACACGAGGGAGGTAAGCAATGCGTTCAGCCAATGACGATGCGTCGGGACTTTGCTGCTGACCTTTTCCAGCACCCCCATACGCACTATGAGGAGCGTAATCAAAGCCGATACCATCAGCTCCCACAGTATCAACCAGTGCGCGCCCGCAGTGTAGGCCGCAGCTTTCGCTAAAGCCTCAGGACCCAGGCTATCGATGTAGGCTTGAGTCGCCATTTCAGGGTCAAACAAGGTAGACATTCATACGTCGCTCGCTGTGTGGAGACGCGCAGTGTACTCAATCGATAGTTTCTTGCGCAGACGTATTGATCATCCACATTCTTTCGCAAATACAGATGCGTTTGCAGGGCTAGGGATGCAAGATTAGGTAAACATGCGTAAATGGGTAATATAGTCCGTTAACAAATAAGCCTCACAAAATAAAAAGAGAAGCCCCATGAGCGAAAACACCCGTGAGTCAGTGACTGAAGTCGACGTAGTTATTGTCGGAGCAGGCTTTGCCGGTATGTATCAACTGTACAGGCTCAGAAAAGCAGGTTTTAACACGGTCGTTGTGGAAGCTGCCGATGATGTGGGTGGCACCTGGTATTGGAACCGCTATCCCGGCGCGCGCTGCGACATCCTCACCGTGGACTACTCCTACAGCTGGGACCCTGAACTACAGAAAGAGTGGACCTGGAGTGAGCGCTACGCAACTCAGCCAGAGATTCTTCGCTACGCACAAACGGTTGCCGAAAAGCATGATCTTCGTCGCGATATACGCTTCAA
>NZ_JBGCFU010000051.1:0-6894 GCF_045107095.1 Congregibacter sp.
GAGATAGGAATAAGGCCCCTCGGCGAGCTTACGGTAGGTGGATAGAGGAGTATCAAAGTCGGCGAGCACTTCACGGTGCACGGGCACGCGGTTGTAGCCCTGAGCAGCCAGTGCGGCAAATTCATCATTGGTCATGAGGTGATCCTGGAAAGCGATTTACGGAGTTTGCGATATCACGCACAAAGGTGTGGGCTAGAAAAAGCCCGGGGATTCACCATCGCCAGCGCGTCGTCTCCCGCATAACTGCACCCTGAGCCAAAGCCCCGCACAGTCGAATTGATGTAGTTCCAGATTTCATGGCTTCATTGTAGCTTCGACGAGGCGCTTGGCAAGACCTCGGCAACGCTAGACGCCCGCGAGATTTGCGCGCATCTCGGCAATAACCGCCGCGTAATCGGGCTTACCAAAAATTGCAGACCCCGCCACGAAGGTGTCTGCACCCGCCGCTGCGATTTCTGCAATATTTGCTGGCGTCACACCACCATCCACCTCAAGCCGTATATCCAAACCCGAAGCGTCTATGAGTGCACGTGCCTCACGAAGCTTGGTTAAGGTGGATGGAATAAAAGACTGCCCTCCAAATCCAGGGTTAACAGACATAAGAAGAATCATGTCCAACTTGTCCATAACGTAAGTCAGGTCATCCAGTCCGACATGCGGATTAAGCACAAGGCCAGCCTTACAACCCGCATCACGAATCATTTGCAGAGACCGATCCACGTGGGTAGAGGCGTCCGGGTGAAAGGTGATGTAACTTGCCCCGGCTTCGGCAAAGTCTCCAATCAGTTGGTCCACAGGCGAAACCATCAGGTGTACATCGATGGGCGCTGTAACGCCGTGCTTTCGAAGTGCCTTACAAACCATAGGGCCAATGGTGAGGTTGGGTACATAGTGATTGTCCATCACATCGAAGTGCACCACATCGGCACCTGCCTCCAGTACGTTATCTACTTCTTCACCTAGTCGCGCAAAATCCGCAGACAATATCGAAGGCGCAATCAGGTATTCACTCATGTCTAATCCTCTGTGTACTTTTAGGCAGTGCGTCGTTCTAGTTGCTCGCCAAGATGCGCTGCTCAAGGGCTTCGAGACGTTCGGGCGTGCCCACGTCCGTCCAATGACCGAGATGGTGCTCAGCAAACAAGCGGCTCTCCTCAATTGCACGCTGCAGTAGCGGCAGTAGCGCGCGCTTGCCCGGGGCGAAGCCTTTAAAAAAAAGCGGATCATACAGGCCTATGCCCGCGTAGGTTAGGGTCTTGGTGGATGGGAGTTGGACACTGCCTGCCTCCAGACTGAAATCCCCCGCTGTATTGTGCTCGGGATTGTCGACGAGCACCAAGTGAGCAGCCTGCTTGGGCAGAGGCATGCTTAGCAACTTCTCAAAATCAAAGTCGGTCCAGATATCTGCGTTAACTAGCACGAATGGATTATCGCCCAGTAATGGCAGGGCCTGAATAATCCCCCCCGCGGTCTCTAAAGGTTCGGGTTCCCGGCTATAGCGAAGGTCACAACCCCATCGACTACCGTCGCCGCAGTACGCCTCAATCTGCTCCCCGAGCCAGGACACATTGATCACGATATCTCGCACACCCACCGCCACCAGTCTCTCTATGTGGTACTCAATCAGAGGCTTGCCGGCGACAGGTAGTAAGGGCTTTGGCGTGTCCAGGGTGAGGGGTCGCATACGCTCACCTTTACCCGCAGCAAGCAGCATGGCCCGTGTTGCTGATAGTGTCGCTGGCGCTAACGATTGCCTGTTAGTCGCAGTCATGGAACCAGCTTTGTTGTTGGGCCACGGGCAGGACGACTTCGTCGAACCACAGGGCAAAGTCAGCTAAGGGTTGAACCTCGGGATATGTGGCTAATGCTCTTTGCACGTAAGCAATCACTCGAGGTAAGTCGCCGAGATAAGCGGGCTTGCCGTCACGCAAATAGAGTCTGGCAAATATCCCCAGTACCTTTATGTGTCGCTGCAGCCCCATGAAATGAAAGTCCATAAGAAAGTCGTCGGCATTCGGCACGGGCACGCCTTTAGCCACCAGGCCTTCTCTGTGCGCCAACGCCCATTCCTGGACCCGGGAGTCAGGCCAACGCACGTAGCAGTCTTTTAAGAGCGATACCGGGTCGTAGCTTAGCGGCCCTAAAACTGCGTCTTGAAAGTCGATAGTCGCGAGGGAGTTATCACTCAGCAACATAAGATTGCGTGCGTGAAAATCCCGATGAACCACTACCTGGGTCTGCGCCAGTGCCCGGTCACAAAGCAGCGATCTTAGCGCTGCGTAGACATCCCTTGCGGCCTGATCAAGGTCAAGGCCCAGCAAACCCTGGCAAAACCATTCTGGAAACAAATCCATTTCGCGACTAAGAAGGCTATGGTCGTAAACCTCCAGAGAAAAGTCGTCCAAATCTGCGAGGGCAAGATTCTCGAGCATGCCCAAGGCTTGCGCGTAGTATTGATCTACAGCATCGGCCTGCAACAGCGGCAGGAGAGTTTGATCACCCAAATCCTCAAGGGCCAGGAACCCAAATTCCATATCTGCCTGAAGTACAGTAGGAACACGCAGCCCCGCGGCGGCTAAACCCTTAGCTAAAGCCACGAACTCCGCATTCTTCTCGGTTTCTGGTGGTGCATCGCACAGAATCAGCGATGCCCCTTCGTGAGCAACACGAAAGTAACGTCGAAAACTGGCATCACCGGCAACCATCTGCAGTTCTTCGGAGCTGCCCGACCAAGATCGGTACCAATCGCCCAGTTGCTCTGTCCTGTCAGTGACGCTCACATGCCTCCAGGGATCTGAATCCCACACTTTTTTGATGTTTGAAGAGAAAACATCTTCACCCCTATCCGGATCCTGTTACTACTCTTCCACCCATCCGGCCCACTACAACCAAGCACTGCCGGATTACACTTTAACAATCTGCGTGTCAGCGTCTAACGCGAGCGCCGTTGATGCTTTATTATGCGCCGTCCATTGCGTTAAAGCGGCAGCAGATGCTCGCAGCTCCACCTAAAATATCGTCTATTCGCTCACTGTCATCCGGGGCTGCAGCTCTACGTGCTCTCCGTCGCCAGCGCAGAGGATGGTACGCGATGCTGCTGCTTGTTTGCACCGGTCTGACTGCGGCGCAAGAGCCTTCGTCTTCAGTTTCCGAAGCGACAACTGCGGCAGCTGTAGAAGAGAAGGGAAGCGGAAATACCCCCAAAGAAGCATCGGCAAGCACCCTCATAGAAGAAGCTATTCAACCTCGAGTGGGGGCAGAGCTGGACTGGGTTCCCATCGAAGACGTGCCCGAAAGGCTCAGAGATATCAGCTGTACGCTATGTAAGGGTCGCTACATAGACCCCCTTAGCGGTGCCAACGCCCAAAGTGATCCCGAAACCGCTCCTATCAATGCTCGCGCAAGAAGCTCTGAACTGGAGGGAAACACCGTACGCCTCTCTGGAGGTGTGGAAGTTACTCAAGGCTATCGCGAGTTTTCCAGTGACGAAGCGAGCATCGACCGTGAAACGCGAGCGGGTACGCTGGAGGGCAATATTGAGCTTCGGGAACCCGGTGTCCTGCTCCGTGGTGCACGGGGACAGTTTTACTCCCAAAGCGGTGAAGCGCAGATGGAAAATAGCCAGTTTGTGCTTCATGAGCAGCATCTGCGCGGAAGTGCTGCCCTGCTATCGAGAGAAAGCAACGAGCTTTTACGCATCGAGGATGGTGAACTTACTTTTTGCGCACCGGGCGACGACGACTGGTTGCTGCAAACCGGACAGTTGGAGCTGGATCTCGAAAAGGGCGTAGGCACGGCGCGAGACGCGACGCTACGCGCGGGCGGCTACCCGATTTTCTACACACCTTGGCTGAGCTTCCCTCTGGATGATCGCAGACGCAGCGGACTGCTATTCCCAGCAGTAGGTTCAGATAGTCGTGGGGGTGTCGACATCTCCACTCCTATCTATCTCAATCTCGCGCCCAACTACGACCTGCTCTACTCCCCCAGATACATAGGACAACGGGGCCTTAACCACGAGTTTGGAGCCCGCTATCTGGATCCATTTAATGGCAACTGGGAAGTCGGTGGAAGTTACATCGGCAACGACAAGCAATACGCCGATGATTTCCCCGATGAAAACGATGCAAAACGCTGGTTGGCCAACGTCAAACACCAGGGCAACTATGGGGGCCGCTGGCGCTCGCTCATTAACTACAGCAAGGTTTCTGACGTTGACTTGATTCGCGATCTGGAGACGTCGCGACTGGACTCTCGCCGCGATGTAAACCTGCTCCAGCTAGGCCAGGTTAAGTATTTGGGCGATGACTGGTTGGTAACGCTACAGGCACAGCAGTTCCAGCCGTTGGCCGAGGACATTCGCAACGACTACAAGAAGTTACCGCAAATCACCGCGCAATACCGAAGCCAAGGAACGCCCTTCGCACTCAATCCCATCGGCATGGTGCAGTACTCAAACTTTGATACGGACACCGACATCATCGCCACGGGGCAACGGCTCTACGGTGAAGCCGGGGTGACCTACCCCATGAGTTGGCAGTACGGCTTTTTACGATCCACCGCGAAGTACCGTGTTTTAGAGTACGCATTGGATCGCCAAGTTGGCGATCTTGATGAAAACCCAGGGGCCCGTTCGGGACTGGCCAGCATCGACGGGGGCTTGTTCTTTGAGCGAAACACGCAGCTGGCCGGCAAAAACGTAGTGCAAACTCTCGAGCCAAGAGTTTTTTATCTCTACAGCCAGTTTGACGAACAAAAGGACCAGCCGGACTTTGACAGCGCAGAGCTTACCTTCAACTATAACCAGCTGTTCCGAGACACGCGATTCTCTGGCCGCGACCGGCTAGACGACGCGAATCAGGCGGCTATCGGCCTCACAACACGCTTTTTGGACGAGAGCACGGGCGCTGAAATGTTCAATGCCAGCATTGGACAGATTGTCTATTTCAACAATCGACGGGTGCGTTTGAACGCCTCGGCGCCGGAACTTGATCGTTCCAGCTCCGAGCTCGCGGGAGAATTCAACTTTTACCCCAATGATCGCCTGTCCATGCGCAGTAACCTCCAGTACGACCCCTCCACGCGAAAAATGAACGCCGGAAACCTGCTGGCCAGCTACACACGGGACGACACGGCCGTGTTTAATCTTGGCTATACCTTCCGCCGTCCTGTGTCCCTGGTGGGGAACCAACCCACCACTGATCAGGTCAATCTATCTACCTACTATCCCATTAGTAATAACTGGCGTGCTTTTGTGGCCTGGAACTACAGCTTGGAAGCAAATCGAAGCGTGGAAGATATGGTCGGGATCGAATACGATAGCTGCTGCTTTCAGGTTCGCCTGCTGCACCTACGCTACTTTGACACCGCCCGCAACGCGATCCCCGACTTTGACTCGCCTAATCTGGATCGCGAACACGTCACCCAGGTTCAGGTATTACTCAAAGGCCTTGGGGGCTTTGGAGATGGTGTAGAGCAATTAATGGGCGATATGATTCAAGGATTTAACCGACTTGCTTACCGTAGATAGAAAATTTATGCGTTCAAGGCTATTACTGCCCCTGCTATGCGCAGCGGGCTTTAGCAGTGCCGCCTTTAGTGCCACCGAAATGCTCGATCAGGTTGTTGCGGTTGTCGACGACGATGTCGTGATGGCGAGCGAGCTGCGAGAGCGTATGGCCGCCGTTAACCAGAACATCGCGAACCAAGGTGCAGAAGCGCCTCCCGAAGACGTATTGATCCGAGAAACGCTGGACCGTCTGATTCTCGAAAATATACAGATGCAGATGGGCCAGCGATTTGGTGTGCGCATATCGGATGCACAGTTGAATCAGGCCATGGGCCGCATCGCGGCGCAGAATGGCCTGACTCAGGAACAATTTGCGATTCTTCTTGAACAGGAAGGACGCTCCTACACCGAGATACGCGAGAACATCGAGCGCGAGATGGTGATTCAGCGTGTCCAGCAGGGCAATGTGAATCAGCTCATCGAGATTAGCGACCAGGAGATAGAGAACTATCTATCCACGGAAGAAGGTCAGAAGCTCGTTCAACCAGAGTATCGCATCATCCATGCCCTCCTCCCTATCTCCTCGGATACCAGCGATGCTGAAATCGAGAAAAGTCGAGCCTTTTGCGAGAGCCTGGTTCAGCGGATTCGAGATGGCGAAGCCTTTGATCAGGTAATGACGTCTGTGCCTGAGGGCTACCCTTTTACGGGCGGCGATCTGGGGTGGCGCAAACTGGATGACTTACCCAGCCTTTTTCAGGAGGTTGCACCGACCATTGGCCGTGGAGAGACCGCTGACGTGTTTCAGAGCCCGAGCGGACTGCACATCGTCACAATGGCAGACCAGCGCGGCGGCGGCGACATGACCATCAACCAAACGAAAGTTCGGCACATTCTGCTTAAGCCTTCAGAGATTCTTACGGACGAGCAAGCGCGAGAACTCGCCGTAGAGCTCAAAGCACGGGTTGCTGCCGGTGAGGACTTTGGAGAACTGGCTCGTGAGTACTCTGAGGACATTGGCTCTGCTGCCGAAGGTGGCGATCTGGGCTGGACGAGCCCCGGGCAAATGGTTCCGGAATTCGAAAACATGATGGCAAGCACCGAAGTCGATACGGTATCCGAGCCTGTGCGAAGCCAATTTGGCTGGCACATTCTCGAAGTCCTTGATCGGCGCGAGAAGGACGTTACCGAAGATATGCGCAAAGCGCAGGTGCGCGAATTTTTGCACGGTCGCAAGTATCAGGAAGAGCTCGACGCCTGGCTTCGCAAAATACGCGACGAGGCCTTTGTCGACATCAAGTAAGATTCCACGACTCGCCATCTCAGCGGGGGAACCTGCTGGGATAGGGCCCGATGTGGTTCTCGCTGCGGCGCAGAGGGACTGG
>NZ_JBGCFU010000052.1:0-24551 GCF_045107095.1 Congregibacter sp.
CCATCCAGAAAGCGAAGAGCTTCAAGAATGCCGCTATCTTCCACAGCGGTAGTAACAAACTCGCCATCGCCTTCGGTCCAGTAGCCTACCCAGTCGTTGGCCCATTCATTGAGATATTTTCCGTGCCAGAAGGTGCTGGCCGAGAGATTGTCGCCGCGCATAATTTTTGGTGTACCAAGAGCCGCAGGGTAGCCTTTGTACTCTGCCCGCAAATCCTGGGCTGCGGTGTTATCAAACAACTCGACCTGCGCGCTCTGCTCGTATGCCCAAGCGGCCAGATTTTGATTCAGTGCAAAGACCTTGCCGGTGTCGTCGGCCCGCGGTAGTGGATAGGGCTCGCCCGTCATAAAGGGAAAGTAACCGGTCTTCCAATCCTTTGGCATCTCCCGCGCATCTATCTCATGAGCCCAGTCGCCATTAACCACGTAGTTACCCCACACCGCAGAACCCAGGGTGCCATCTGCCGGGTCGATGCCAGCAATGCCGCCAATGATCCAATAGCTGTGAGAGAAGTCGAAACGCTCGTCCAGACCCAGGGCCATGACACTGGCCGCGGCTCGATCCTGAGTCAGGCCCGTAAAGGTGACCAACAAACCTCGGTCGCGATCCACGCAGGCAGCGTGGGTGCTGTAGGGCAGATCAAAGCATTCGTCCAAAGGCTGATTGCCCAGCCCGCGTTCACGCCAGGCCTGAAATTCGCCAGGGGCATCCCCCATGTCTTGACCGACTTCGAAGTTCACCAGAACGGCAACGCGTATTTCGATAGGGGCCTCTTCTGCGCCACTAGTCTGTGCGATCAACAGGCCAGCAATAGCAAAAAAACCCAGGAGGGCGCATGAGAAATTGCGAAAGACCGCGGGCATGGCGAAACACCAACTAGAGAGAACTTGGGTACAGGTTATGCGGTTTAACCTTGAGATGCCAAGGCCGCCATCACGGCTCAGAGGTAACCGGAAGCCTCTCTGTCGACGGGGAAGATTTGTGATTCTGCGCGAGACACGTCGGTAAGAATCGTGCCATCGGGGTTCAGTTCCAGCCAACGAAACCCGGGAGCCTGAGTGTCTACGGCAAAGTCCACTTGCTGCGGAAGAAATTGCACACAGGTTGAGGGGGTACAAAGGAGGCGCAGATCATCACACTTCTGATCCAGCGCTTGATGCACATGGCCCCACAGTACTGCCCGAACATGGGGGTAGCGCGCCAAAATCTCAAAAAATGAGTCCGCATCTGACACTTTCTGCTCATCCAACCAATCACAACCCACAGGAACCGGCTGGTGATGCATGCATATCAAGGTGTGTAAGCCCGCTTCGGAGCTAGACTTGAGGCATTCCTCGAGGCGTTGAAGCTCGGGACGACCCAAGTGGCCACCCACTTCGCCGGGCAGCTGCGAATCAAGCATCACAATCTGCCACGCGCCGACGCGAATTTCGCCTGGAAGGCGCTTGGCACCGCCAACATCGACCATCACATCGCGGAGATCATGATTACCTGGAATCCAAAAGTGCTCCGTCGTGATTTGGTCAAAATAGCCTATGAGCCGCTTGTAGGCATCGCCTGCTCCCGAGTCCGCGAGATCGCCCGTTCCAAGGATAAAATCGGGATCGGGGTATTCCCTCTTTACCAGATCAATCACAGCCTGCAACGAGTAGTCGGTATCCAGACCGAGTAACTTCCCGCCATCGTGCGCCTTTAAGTGAGTGTCGGTGAGCTGCACAACGCGAACGGTTTCGCTGCGCACACTCAGTTGACAGACACTGTTTGGGATATCACTCATGAAAAAATCGCCCCTAGGCGTGTTCTGCCCCGGGCTTTAGAAGACCAGCAACATCTGCCTGTCCGTAGTGCAGGCAGTGCGACAACCAGTCCGCGAGAAATCGGTTTTGTTGGTTCTTTTCGTCCTGCTGGTGCATGGACGGATTAGGGTAGGTATACCGACCCTGGGTCTTTCCAGCGGTTTGAAATCGCACCACTTCAATCATTCCAGCGTCATGATAGGCGCGAGCCTCCATAACAAGAGGGGCTAACCAGTTGGTGCTCGGATCTGTGGTCTGCTCGCTGTCCGCAGCTGCACTACCCATAACTGCACTACCCATAACTGCACTTCCCATAGCTGCACTTCGGTAGCTCTTCAGACAAAAAAGCGTGGTGTAACGACTTCGCTCCAGAATCTCAATGTGCACCTGGGCGCCGTCTACAGAGAAACGTTTGCTGTTGCAGCTCTCGTAATCCGAGAACAAACGCAACAAACGGGCGTAATTAGCCTCGCAAAGGGCATGCAATGCACGCAAATCGACTTTGTAAGAGCCTTTTATCACTGCTTGTACTTTCCCCCGACGTAATTTCGGTACTAATTCAATGCCGAACCAATGCCAAATCAATGCCACGGCCTGAACCAATACCCAAGGATTACACGTATTCCTTTGCAACAGAGCACATGTCGATAAAGAAAATCGATCAAATGCACGTATAACGCGATGGGTCGCGTACATCCGTATAGTCTTGAATCGAGTGTACCACCTAAGATTGTAACCCTGACTAGCTTAGCTTTCGTGACTATTCAGCACTGCGAAGCAGTCGACATTACTGGTAACATTTGCGCGGCTCTAATTCCGCATACCCAAGGATTTCATTATGTATGTCCCCGGCAAGGTCCTCCTCGCCTCTCTGACTCTGGTTGCATCAGCAGTGGCTTCTGCCTCTGCAAGCGCAGAGTCACTGCGTGATATCTACGAACTGGCGCTCGAAAACGACGCTACGCTCAAAGCTCAGCAAGCTCAGTACATGGCAGGCCTGGAAGACGAGAATGCTGCGCTATCGGTACTGCTACCTCAGGTGACCGCTACCGCAGGTACTCAAAACTCGGATACGGATACCACCAGTCCGGGGATTATCGGGTTTGACCCTACCGGCGCGCCCATCATTGGTAATACCTTTGACAACACCGATGTGGATACCGACACGTATCAAGTATCCCTTCAGCAAGCGATTTTCAATCTACCTGCCTGGTTCTCTTTTCAGTCTGGAAAGGAGCTATCAAAGCAGGTCGAAGCGACGTTCGCCGCGAATCAGCAAAATTTGATTGTTCGTGTAGTTCAGGCCTACCTGGCTGTGTTGCGAGCTCAAGACAATCTTCGCGCCTCCGTCGCCCGAGAAGAAGCATTTGGCCGTCAGCTCGAGCAGAATCAGCAACGCTTTGAAGTGGGCCTCATCGCTATCACCGACGTCTACGAATCTCAGGCTGCTTATGATCTTTC
Source organism: Congregibacter sp. (assembly GCF_045107095.1). GTDB lineage: Bacteria > Pseudomonadota > Gammaproteobacteria > Pseudomonadales > Halieaceae > Congregibacter. The sequence continues at coordinate 3,258 of NZ_JBGCFU010000052.1, forward strand.
TCAGGTAGACCGAATTTCTGACGAGAACTCCGTTGCTGTTGCTCTTGAGAACCTCAGCGTCCTTACAGGCAAACGACACGACACACTGGACGTTCTGGTCGAGTCCTTTGACGTAAACAAGCCCGAGCCTGCGGACCGCAGTGCATGGGTTGAGTTCGCTCTGGCGAACAACTTTAATCTAAAGGCCTCCCAATACGCTGAAGAAGCGGCCCGACAAAACGCCAAAGCTCGGCGACTGGCTCACGCGCCAACGATCAGTGGTTCGGCGCAGTATCTAGAATCTGAGACTGACGGTACGCGTTTTCAGGATCCGGCCGGTATTTTTAACTTCCCGCCAAATTCTGAACGGGACCAGACGGTATGGGGTGTAGAGCTCTCTATGCCCCTCTACACCGGCGGAGCAATAAGCGCAGAACGCCGTCGTGCAGCGCAGCTGTTTAATCAGGCGCGGGAGCAGCGCATTAATCTGACGCGACAAACCGTCACCGATGCCCGGTCTCTACACATGACTGTAGTGAACGATGTGGCTCGAGTTGCCGCGCGAAAGCAGAGCATTCTGTCGTCCAAGAGCGCTTTGGATGCGACCCAAGCGGGCTATGAAGTAGGCACTCGAAACATCGTGGATGTGCTGAATGCGCAGAACACGCTATTTGGTGCGCTCCGTGATTACGCCAACAGTCGCTATGACTATATCGTCAACACGCTGCTACTGAAGGAGCAGGCGGGCCTCCTAAGCCCCGAGGACGTTATAAATCTTGATAGCTATCTCGAAGCAGCAGCGGCGCCCACCAGTTCAGGAATGGCGCCCAAGTAAGTCTTGTAGGCCCTGAAACAAGGCGTCCAGCGCGCCTTGATTGCTTTTAAGGACTTCGAGCGCCGCCGTACCCCGGCGGCGTTTTTCGTTGTCATCTTCGGATAGAAGCTCAAATTGCGCGACAAGCTCTGACTCATCGGCGCAACGCTGAAGGGCGCCTGCTTGTGAAAGCCGCGCAGTAATGTCTTCAAAATTGAACATGGAAGGCCCGCACAGTATCGGCATACCCCATGCCGCGGCCTCAAGAGGATTATGTCCGCCCCGCTCAATAAAACTACCGCCGATTACTCCAAGGTCTGCGACACCAAACAGTGCTGAAAGCTCGCCAAGAGAATCCAGCAAAACCAGATCTGTACTGTGATCGACGGCCTCAGACCGGGATCGACGAGACACCCTCAGCCCATCGCTTTTACAAAGCTCGTAGACCGCCTCGAATCGCTCTGGGTGTCGTGGCGCCAATAGCAGCAGCGCACTGCTCCTAAGTTTGCGAAAAGCAGCGAAAGCGGACAACGCCAACTCATCCTCACCCTCGTGAGTACTGGCAAAAATAATCGCAAACCGCTCAGACAACCCCCACTGTTCGCGAAGGTCTCCAATACGCGCGCGAGTGTCTTCATCAAAGCGAATATCAAACTTCACACTGCCAGTGACCTTAAGACGCGCCGCCTCCATGCCCAGCTGCATGAACCGATCTGCATCCGCAGTATTTTGCACACCCACCCAGTCAAGAGCATCGAGCATGTCCCGAGTGATGCCCGCCACCTTTGCGTAGCCGGCGGCAGACCTGGCAGACAGCCGGGCATTCGCAAGCAGTATCCGACAGCCTGAACGTTGGCTGTAGTGGAGGAGATTAGGCCACAGCTCGGTTTCCATCAAAACCAGTAACCGCGGCCGGGTACGCTTTAGAAAACGCTTAACGGCGCCGGGCGTGTCCCAGGGTGCATAGACATGAAAAACCCTGTCCCCGAACAAGCGACGAACCTGTGCGGACCCCGTGGGCGTGGTGGTGGTAACGATCACACGATGATCGGGATACTCATTGAGAATTCGCTCTACGAGAGGTCCCGCGGCGAGGGTCTCTCCAAGCGACACCGCATGGATCCAAATCCCGGGTCTGTCGTCTACCGGCGGTTCAAAAAAACCAAAACGCTCTGCGAGCCGCTCCCGATAGGCGGGAGCACGACGGGAACGCAGAATCATGCGCAACAGAATGAAAGGTTGCAGCACGATAAACAGCGTACTGTAGGCAATGCGACTCACAGCGGTTGCTCAGACTCAAAGAACAGCTGCAGCATAACGATCAAAGTCAGCGGCGACCACAGCTTGCGACCAGCAGCCGCTATCGGTAGTGTCAGCGCCCCGGTAAAACAGAGTGCGCAACTGTGTCTAAACCCATCGAACTGATCCTGCCTATCGACATAGACGACGTTAAGGGCTTTCTTTCCCATGCGGAAGGAGAGGCCTTATTCCGCTGCGCAAGTACCTTAGCGCAAGGCGCTATAGCTGTAGAAATAGGCAGCTACTGCGGCAAATCGTCGGTTTATCTGGGGCTTGGCTGCAAGGCAACGGGTAGCACACTGTTTGCGGTAGACCATCATCGGGGCTCCGAAGAGCATCAGCCCGGAGAGATGTTCCATGATCCGCAGTTAGTTGACGATACCGGCGCTTTCAGCACCCTCGCGAGCTTTCGCAAAACCATTCGTGCGGCTGATCTCGATGATAGCGTCATACCCGTTTTGAGCAGTTCTGCCCAGTTTGCACGGGCTTGGCAGGGCGAGCTGGGGCTGGTCTTTATCGATGGCGGCCACAGTCTCGATGCCGCATTAATTGATTATCGGAGCTGGGCAGGTTTTATCGCTCAAAAGGGGCTGCTGACGATCCACGACGTGTACCCGGGTTCCGAGGCAGGAGGTCAGGCTCCCATTACGGTGTATCGCCTGGCTATGGCGTCAGGACTGTTCAAAGAAGTCATGTCGGTAGACAGCCTGAGGGTGTTAGAGCGGCTGTAGAGGTCTAGGTCTAGGTCGCGCGCCGGGATAAAGGTGTAGCGGCGGAATCGAGAAGCTCGACGCGAGTAAAAATGTTCGCCGCTGCTGTGTGCTGAGTCAGTGCATCGGCAGCGAGCAGTACAGCGCCCGCCGTCCAGGTGGGCCGCTCATCGGGCCACAACAGGTCTTCTGCAAACTGATAACCCGTCCAGTAATCGCCGGTGTCGCTGCGCCACTGGTGCAGCCAGCTGTATAGCTCGACCGCGCGAGCATGCTCTCCTGCAGCAAGGAGGGCCATCACGAGTTCGCAGGACTCTGCGACGGTCACCCAGGGTTCCTCGACCACGCAACGACAGCCCATACCGTCTTCCACAAACTCATCCCACCGCGCAGCAAGACGCTCCTTGGCTGCTGCGCCACTGATTACGCCGGTCAGCACGGGATAAAACCAATCCATAGAATAGCGGGACTTGCTCTCCCAGGTGCGATCGAAACGCTGGGGCCGATTGCGCAAGGCATCACCGAGGGCGCTCCGGCTCTGGAGCAGCTCGGGACGCTCTTCACCCAGAGTGACCGCAATGTTGTGCGCGCACTCGAGGCTTTTGTAGATCGAGCTGCACCCAGTGACCAAAGCATCAGAACGTGGCGTGCCATCTTCGTCCACGGCCCAGTCTATGTCTCCGTGCTCTGACTGTAAGGACATAACAAAGCTCATGGCTTTATAAACCACCGGCCAGAGCGCTGACAGAAAATCGCGGTTTTCGCTAATCAGGTAGTGATGCCAAACACCCGTAGCGACATAGGCAACAAAGTTTGTCTCTCGCCGCTCGCGATTATCGGGTACGCCGTTTCTATACGCTGCCCACCAACTGCCGTCACTCAGCTGCTGCTCTGCCAGCCAACGGTAGGCACGCTCTGCTGCCTTCCATTCTCCGCCAATAGACAGACCCATGGCCGCTTCCACGTGATCCCAGGGATCAGCATAGTTGCCGGGTGACCAGGGAATTTCCCCATTCGGTAACTGAGCATCGCGGATCGATGCGATGGTCGGCGCGAGAAAGTCCCGGGGAAATAGTCCGGTAGTGAAGTAGGGGCCGCTCACTCGCTGCCCTTGCGAAAATACATAACGACGCTTTTACCAAGAACGGGGTTAAGCATGCGCTCAAGCACACGCGTAAATGCAGGTTGGCTCATCATATCCCAGACCAACAAGCGATGATATTGGCGCACCAGCCAGTTGCTCTCTCGCGACTTCCAGAACAAACACTGCAACCACCAGTAAATGCTGTGTAACGCATGAGCCCCATGTTCGTAATAAACGTTGAAGCCTTGTTTTTCAATCTCGGTGCAGAGATCAGCCTTATCAAAAATACGTAAATGACCGCCTAACACCTGGTGATAATCGCGAGAAAGGCTCCAGCAGATGCGTTCGCACCATGCCCGCGGAACGCTCGCACAAAATCGCCCGCCGGGCTTCAGTACCCGAGAAATCTCAGCTAATGCGCTTCGGTAGTCGGGAATGTGCTCCAGCACTTCGCTGCAGATCACGGCATCGAAACTCGCATCTGCAAAAGGTAGCTTCAGAGCGTCTCCGGCTAGAAGCAAAAACAGCGCGGAATCTTCTGAAGCAGCATCACGAAACTCCGCCATGCGTTCCCGCGCGGTCGCCAGGTCTTTGAGTGATAAATCGACGCCCACGGCATCCACACCATCAAGGGCGCAGGCGGCAATCACATGCCTCCCTTCACCGCAGCCCAGATCCAGAACTCGCTGCCCCGGCTGCATAGGGAAGTAATTGCGATCAAGCGTTTGCATCAGCAATCACCCCTCGGTAATAGCGCACCATCTCTTCACCACACACAGTCCAGCTAAAGGTATCGAGGATGCGCTCTCGCCCCGCCGCAGCCAAACGCGCTCGCTCCGCTTCGTTATCCAAAAGCTTCGCGATCGCTTTCGCCAGAGCTGTGTCGTCAGCATTGGGCACGATCACCCCGGCGTCAGCAACAATCTCAGGGAGGGCACCACCATCGGTCGACACTACGGGCACACCACAAGCCATGGCTTCTCCGGCGGGTAAACCAAAGCCCTCATAAATCGAAGGTATGACCGCCAAGGTAGCTTCGGCGTAATGGCGCACCATCTCTCCGGTGCTGATACCGGAGATAAACCGAACGCGATCACGAATGCGCAGCCGATCCAGTAACTGTTCTGTTTTTCCACCCGGCTGTGGCCGGCCCACGACCAGTAACTCCAGATCGGGATAAGGCTCAAGGAGAGCTGCATAGGCTTTTAGCAAGTAACGCAGTCCCTTCAGCGGTGCATCTGCCGAAGCAGTGGCCATGAGACGATTGCTACGGCGCTGTATTTCCGCGTGAGGGCGAAACACCGCCGTATCGATACCGTTGTAGACCAGATCTATCTGATCGGCGGGCAATCCGAAATCCGTAGCAATGTCCTGACGCGACTGCTCTGACACCGTAATCACATGGCGCAAACGGCGCACCACTTTTCCCTGCATGGTCAGGAACGAGTGCCAGCGGCGCACCAGCAGTCGCTCGTGCCAGCTTCTGGCTGCACGAAGCGCAATTCGCAAATCGTGGGTTATTGGGTGATGGACCGTGGTAACCAGCGGAAAGCCCTCTTTCTGGAGCTTAAGCACCCCGTAACTCAGGCTTTGATTGTCATGGATGAGATCGTAGTGACGACCCTCTTTATGCAGATACTTCCGTACCCGGCGACCGAAGGTATAAGGCTCCGCAAACCCACCCGTTAACTTACTCAGCCACTCAATCATATCGCTCAGCGAAAGCAGGTGGCGTGGCCGAAGAGAACCCAAGCCGTGGGTAAACAAATCCAGACTGGGGATATGAATCAATCGCACGCGAGGGTCGAGTTCCGGGTAGGGCGGCCCCGAAATGACATCCACCTCATGGCCTGCCTCAACCAGAGCCTTGCTCAGGTAATGAAGGTAAATACCTTGGCCCCCACCATGGGGCTGACTGCGATAGCCAAGCAGGGCAATGTGCAAAGGTCCCGACATGGAACTCCGAGGGGATGATGTTTAGTGGGCAGCCGCGCATTGTATACACCGCAGGTCTTGGTACAAGCTGTGATTCAAGTCCCAGCCTTGGGTAAAAGCTGACCCGAAGCACCGTCCGCTACACGACAGGCCCCAAGCTGCGGCGATATACTGATGTCCTATCATCAATCCATGGACGTAAGCTCATGAGTGACACGGCATATAAGGGCATCATTCTTGCCGGCGGTTCAGGCACGCGACTTCACCCCCTTACCAGCACGGTGAGCAAGCAGCTCATGCCGGTTTATGACAAGCCAATGATCTATTACCCCCTGGCTACTCTGATGGAGGCGGGTATTCGCGATGTACTGATAATCACCACGCCACGGGATCAAAGAGCTTTTGCCGATCTTCTTGGAGGCGGTGAGCAGTGGGGAATCAACATCACCTATGCCGTTCAGCCCAGTCCAGATGGCCTCGCTCAGGCTTTTATCCTTGGTGAGGATTTCGTCGGTGACAGCCCGGTCAGCCTGGTCCTGGGCGACAACATTTTTTACGGCGATGGCTTTTCTAAAAGCCTGCGACACGCCGCCGAGCGAAAAAGTGGCGCGTCAGTGTTTGCCTATTATGTGAACGATCCCGAACGTTATGGCGTTGTGGATTTTGACAGTGATGGCGTGGCCAGCAATATCGAAGAGAAGCCCGCCAATCCTCGCTCTCACTATGCAGTCACCGGCCTGTACTTTTACGACAATGACGTCGTAGATATCGCTAAAAATATAAAGCCTTCTCCTCGAGGTGAACTCGAAATCACCGACGTGAATCTCGCCTATCTCAAGCGCGGGGATCTCCATGTCGAGGTTATGAGTCGGGGTACAGCTTGGCTGGACACGGGAACCCATAACTCTCTTCTGGATGCCGCCAATTTTATTCGCGTTGTAGAAGAGCGCCAGGGACTAAAGATCGCCTGCCCCGAAGAAGTGGCTTACCGCATGGGTTACATCGACGCTAATGGTCTTCAGGAGCTCGCAGCGCCTCTGATCAAGAGCGGCTACGGTGAATATCTCATGGGCCTGCTTCGCGAAGAGGGAGCAGTTCGCAATGCAATTTGAAGCGACCAGTCTTCCCGGGGTGTATCTGCTAACGCCTACAGTGTATGGCGACGAACGCGGGTTCTTTATGGAAAGCTGGAACGCCGAAGCTTTTCGGGACGCTGGGTTCGACCTGAACTTTGTTCAGGACAACCACAGTCGCTCTGCACAGGGCATTCTGCGGGGACTACACTACCAAACCACCCATACTCAGGGAAAACTTGTCCGCGTCACCGCAGGCAGCGTGTATGACGTCGCCGTGGATCTTCGCAGAGACTCACCGACGCTGGGGCAGTGGTATGGCGTCACTCTTGATGCCACAAGCCAGCAAATGCTTTGGGTACCCCCAGGCTTTGCCCACGGTTTCTATGTAACTTCTGAGTACGCCGACTTCCAATACAAGTGCACGGACAAATACGACCCGAGCAACGAAGTCAGCATAGCCTGGGATGATCCAAGCCTTGGCATCGATTGGCCTCTGGTCGACGGTAAATCCCCGTCGCTTTCGGCCAAGGACCAAACAGGCTTGGCGTTTGCGGACGCACCGCGGCTTCCCTAGAAGGCGAAAGCCCACGGCACCCCGATGACGGAGCGTCACGGGACACTTAGTGGTCTATGAGCTGAAAAACGAGCTTACCTTCGAGAGCTTCGTTAGTGCCCAACATCTGCGGGACTGGGATCTCAGGCAAAGAATCTACGGCCATCGCCCCGGTTACATGGCTTACCGGTTCTAAACACAGCAGCGGTTTGTCTTTGGGCCTGAACACATGCAGTGCCGTAAACACCGGCTCCGAAGACAGCAGCAGACTCCGATCCCGCCACTCCATGCGCAGGCTGTTTTGCCAACCATCAAAATCACTATCAATACCTGGCTTGGGCAAATGCCCCTTAGCCAGTTCAGTGCATTCCGTAGCACCAGCCATATAAGCAATCGGCAAACATCGATCATCAACGGGTAAGAACGCCTTCGTCGTGGCCTTAACGGCAAGCAAACCGTCAGTGGGAAAGGCGGGATGTAAGCCAAAACCAGCGGGCATTAAACCCGCTCCAAGATGTTTGAGCTTCATAAGAATCCGCAGTTCTTTGGGCGCAAGCATAAAGCTAAGTGAAGCACGGTATCGCCACGGCCAGGAGTCATCACCACCGTCATAGCTGAGCTCAACGGAATCCACTTCCTGGCGGTCCACCGACCAGGGCTTCTGCCAGGCATAGCCGTGAATGGGGTGAACAGACACGTCTGGGCGATTGGCTGGCAACACTTCAGGAGAGGACTTCAGCCTGCCGTCAGCAATGCGGTTGGCAAACGGCATAAGAGGAAAACACGGTGGCGTGCTTATGCTCGATGCAAGAGCGCTGTCGACAAGCCAGTCGCGCCAATGTCCTGCATGTAACGACTGCAGGGACAGAAGCGCCGCACCATTTTCCGGGGCAATCTCTATCCGTATATCCCCATGCTCCAAGCACAGAGCTCCAGTGCGGCCGTCAGATTTTGGATGCTCCTTTATGTAACTAAGCCTGAACCAGAGGCCGCCACCAGGCTTCGTTTGCTAGATACCAATCAATGGTGCGTTCGATACCCGTTTCGAAGGTCTCTGCAGGCGCATAACCGAGCTCGTTCATGATCCGGCTCGCATCAATAGCATAGCGCCAATCGTGTCCCGCACGATCAGTGACAAATCGAATGAGACTATCGGCAGATTCACCGCGGCTTTGGGGAGCGTCGGGATAGTTCTCTCGCAAGCTTGGGTCTGCTGCAAACCTTGCGTCCAGGCGCTCGCACAAGAGATTCACAATCGCCAGATTGTTCCACTCGTTGTTGCCGCCAATGTTGTAGCACTCACCTACCTCGCCTTTACCCAAGACAAGCTCAATGCCGCGGCAGTGATCCTCAACGTAAAGCCAATCTCGGATATTTGTGCCATCGCCGTATACCGGTAACTCCCTCCCCCGCAGAATATTGGTCAGGCAAAGAGGCACCAACTTTTCGGGAAAATGGAAAGGCCCATAGTTGTTTGAGCAATTGCTCGTGCTGACCTGCAAGCCATAGGTGTGCAGATAGGCCCGTACAAGATGGTCTGACGCCGCTTTACTCGCAGAATAAGGCGAGTTGGGCTGGTACTGCTGGGCTTCAAAAAAGCCCGGAGCGTCCGGTGCAAGAGAGCCATAGACTTCGTCCGTGGACACATGATGGAAACGATGGGGTTTTCCGTCCCCATCTAACCAGACTTTTCGGGCTGCCTTTAAAAGACTATGGGTTCCAATAATGTTTGTCTCAATGAATGCATCGGGACCGCTAATGGAACGGTCGACGTGACTCTCCGCAGCGAAGTGCACAACGGTATCTACCGCTTCATCGCGCATCAACTGAGTCACTCGATCTTCATCGCAAATATCCGCGTGGACAAAGCTGAAGTTGTCCTGGGCTTCTATGCTCGCAAGATTAGCTCTGTTCCCCGCGTAGGTAAGTGCATCGTAGGCAATGACGCGATCATCCGGGTGTGCACCCAACCAATAGTGAACGAAGTTGGAGCCGATAAATCCCGCCGCTCCCGTCACTAATAGAGTGTTAGCCATGGTCGGCCTCCTTTAATCGTGAAAGTACAGCACGGAGTTGGCTGCGCCAGTGAGCCGGTGATATGGCAAAATCCTGCCAACTACGTGTTTTGTCCAGCACACTATAAGCAGGACGAGCCGCTGGGGTTGGGTAGTCCACAGTGCGAATAGGATTTACCCCTGCAACCTTCAACAGTAAGCCAAGCGCGAACGCCTCTTCACCTATCGCCAGTGCAAAATCGTACCAGCTACAAACACCCGCATCACTCCAGTGATAGATCCCGTTTAACTCAGGGCGCTCTGCGGCAGCCCACAGTGCATTGGCTAGAGAGTAGGCGTCCGTCGGTGTTCCTACCTGATCCGAAACGACACTGATTTCATCAAGAGAGTCATGAAGTCGCAGCATGGTCCGCATAAAGTTCTGACCGTCATGGGAATACACCCAACCGGTTCGCAAGACCAAAGCATCGGCGCGAGAATGCAGGACAGCTTCCTCGCCCGCCTGCTTACTTTCGCCATACACACCCAGTGGTGCTGTAGTGGCATCTGTCGGATAAGGAGAGCTACTTAAGCCATCAAACACAAAGTCGGTGGAGACATGGAACAGGCGGATACCACGCTCAGCACAGGCTTCTGCCAATACCAGCGGGGCTTCGGCATTCGCTGCAAAGGCAGCCGCGGAGTCTTCTTCTGCACGATCCACAGCAGTGTAGGCGGCTGCATTGATAAGGAGCTGCGGAGCTTCGGCATCCAATACCGAACCTACGGCGGCACGATTGCAGATATCACAGTCGGCTCGGGTGAGAGCACAAACCTTAATCGAGGAGGGCGCCGTGGCGCTAAGCGCAGAGCCAAGCTGCCCCCCTGCGCCGGTTACTAAAACCTTGGTCAACGAACCTTCACTCATCTCGTTCGCCAATGCTGCCAACTAGAGTCATGGCTTAGGCCGCGGCGATATGGGCATCCATCCAATCACCCAGCTCCCCAAGCACTTGAACTTGCTCTGGCTCATTAAAAATCTCGTGGTACAAACCCGGATACAAACGCAGAGTCTTATCTTCGCTACCTACGCTGTCAAAGAAGTTCTGAGATCCGCTCACGGCAGCCATAACATCGCCTTCTCCGTGCATAACCAGCACCGGAAGCGTCACCTCACCACGGCGTTTTTGGAGGTTCTCCATGGCGGAAAACAGCTCAACCAACAGGCGAGCCGTAATCTTGCCGCTATGTACCAAAGGATCCTCCTGGTAGCGTCGCACAACCTCCGCATCCCGACTGACCTCGCTGGCATCCAATTGCAAAGCGCCAAGCTTTGGCACAATCGACGCCAAAACCTTGTTAAGAAAAATCGCAAAACCACTGGGAGGCTCAGGAACCTCAAATGCCGCACCGGAAAAAGCGGCACCGGCAAACTGTGACTGTCGGCCAATAAGGTAGTTTCCGGCAATCAGACCACCCATGCTGTGACCAATAATGAAGCAGGGGACATCTGGGTAGTCAGCAGCTATCTTTTCGCGCAGGGCATCAAGCGCCGGATAAAAGTCTTCAAACTTGTTGATAAAGCAGCGATGCCCTGGCGTCTTGCCGTGCCCCGGATGGTCGGGAGCGAAGCTGGCGATCTTACGCGCAGCCAAGGCCTCGGCAACATGTTGATAACGACCGCTATGTTCCCCGAGACCATGAACAATGAGTGCGACCGCACGAGGAGATTCCACATCCCATCTGCGATAAAAGACACCGTTGGCGTCGCCGCCTTCCAAGCCTAGCTCCTGTACTGCAAGCTCTGTATGTTCGCTCATGGTTCTATCTCTTATTGGTGATGAGCCAGTGGCCTTTCGAAGGGCCGATCAGGCAACGGGGGTTAACCACTCCGCGTTTTGGGGTCGATTCCCGCGAACTGCGTCAAAGTACATTGACTGCATCTGCTCGGTGATAGGTCCACGGCTGCCGCTCCCTATCTCCCGTCCATCTAGCATTCTGATAGGCACGACTTCTGCGGCTGTGCCGGTGAAGAACGCCTCGTCCGCAACATACACTTCGTCGCGAGTAATACGTCGTTCGACAATTTCTAATCCCAGCTCTTTCGCAAAAGCAAAGATCGTTGCCCGGGTGATTCCATCCAAACAGGATGTGAGCTCGGGTGTATGGATCTTTCCTCGACGCACAATAAAGACGTTCTCGCCGCTGCCTTCAGCTACGTAGCCCTCATTGTCCAGAAGGAGCGCCTCTTCAGCACCCGAATCCAAAGCCTCGCGCAGAGCAAGCATGGAATTGATGTAGTTGCCGTTGGCCTTCGCTTTGCACATGGTGATGTTGACGTGGTGACGAGTGTAGGAAGACGTCCGCACTTTTATACCCCGCGCCACGGCCTCAGGATCCATATAGGAAGGCCATTCCCAGGCAGCGACCATCACATGAGTTTTCAGCCCGTCGGCACGCAAACCCATACCTTCAGAGCCATAAAAGCACATGGGCCGCAGATAGGCTTCTTCCAGATCGTTAGCTCGTACCACCGCGCGCTGAGCCTCATTCAGGGTTTCCTTGTCATAAGGCATATCCATCGTGAGAATCTTGGCCGAATTAAAGAGGCGGTCGGTGTGTTCATTCAGCTTAAAAATGCAGCTGCCTCGATCCGGTGTCTTGTAAGCGCGCACGCCTTCAAAAACGCCCAAACCGTAATGCAGTGTATGCGTCAGCACGTGCACCTTGGCCTCGCCCCAGGGAACCATCTCCCCGTCGAGCCAGATAGTGCCCTCGCGTTCCGCAAAATTCATGTTCTTCTCCTAAACTCTCTTTTGTCTATTCTTTATGTTTGCCTGCAGATCCGAGAATATCCTCATCGTCTGCCGGTTTCGTATCTATGCCTTCTTTATCAGCAACCACATCCGCAACTACATCCGCGAAAAGCGACTCCCAGGCAAGCTGTACTGCACTTCGCTCCGTCGCAAACTGCGTTGCCGGCAAACTTCGCGATTGCTGCTGCAGTGCCAACTGGTGCGTAGCACTGCGCAATTCGAGATAGGCCTGAACCAGAGCCTGACATTGTTCCTTCTGCAAATAGCCGCTGAACGCTAGCGCTTCCAGGATTCGGACGTTGTCCGACCAATCAGCCAAGCTTGGTTCTTGTGACGCCCAGGCAAGAACAGCGTATTGCACCACAAATTCGATATCCACGATACCGCCGAAACCCTGCTTGAGATCCAGTTCTGTGTCTTGAGCACCAACCTGGGCATGTTTGCGCATCTTCTCGCGCATGGTCACAACTTCCCGAGCTAGAGCACTCCTATCGCGAGCTTCACAAAGAATTGAGCGGCGCAAGCCCTCGACTTTGTGAGCCAGCGCTTCGTCGCCCGCGACGGGTCGCGCACGAACAAGGGCTTGATGCTCCCAGGTCCAGGCCTCATTTTGCTGGTACTGCTCAAATGCAGCGAGGGTGGAGACCAACATGCCCGATGCGCCCGAAGGACGAAGACGCATGTCAATCTCATACAACTGACCAAGCCCCATGCGCGTTTCAAGGATATGAATCATCTTCTGGCCGAGGCGCATGTAAAAGGTCGCGTTGTCGATGGCTCGGTCGCCGTCGGTGTAGCCGCCACTGCTGGCATCGTAAATGAACACCAGGTCCAAATCAGAGGCATAGCTCAATTCGATACCACCCAGCTTGCCGTAAGCCAGAACGACAAACCCACGCCCCGTCCCTTCTCGTGCAGGTTCGCCGTAGCGCATAGAAAGTTGCGCCCAGGCCAGAGCGAGGACCTGCTCAAGACATACCTCGGCAATAAAACTGAGCTTGTCACTCACTTTCATTAGAGGGAGACGCCCGGACAGCTCACTCGCCGCCACGCGGAGCACCTGCGACGCCTTAAAGTAACGAAGCGCATCCATGTGGCCTTCAAGATCGTCCACCGTCAGCCGAGCAAGCTGTTGGCGCAGTTCGGACTGCAGCACCTCGCGCTCCGGCGCTGTGTAAAGGCTCCCGCGATCCAGCAGCTCGTCCAACAGTGCGGGGCGTGTGACCAACTGCTCCGCAATCCAGGGGCTGGCGCCACAAAGGGTAGCCAGGTCGGCAAGCGCTGGCGGATTTTCAATAAGTAGAAGCAAATAGGCGCTGCGCCGTGCTACGGAACTCACCAAAGGAAGGGCGCGCTCCAGGGCCAGATCCGGGTGCTCGCATTCAGCACAGGCTTCCAACAGGAGCGGCATAAAACGATCAAGACGCTCCCGACCTTCTGCTTGTAGAGTCTGGGTAAGCCGGGACTCAAACAACCCGCGCAGTAATTCCGCAAGACGCTCGGCGTCTTTGAATCCCAGGCTCGTTAACTGTTTAGGGTCACAATTAGCGCTCCACAAACTTTCGCTCTCAGGAGCTGGCGAAGAGTCTTCATCCTCAGCAATCAGGGCAGCAAAGTGTCCGGCGACGCCTTTGCGGTGCCTCTGCAGCTCGCTCAAAAAAACTTCGTAGTCCGGGAATCCCATGCAATGCGCAAGGGCCGCTCGGGCCGTTGCATCTTCAGGGAGTTCTTGTGTCTGGCGATCATCCCAGGCCTGTATGCCATGCTCGACATCACGGAGGAACAGGTAAGCAGCCTGCAGCTCCTTCGCTACGGGCTCGGGCAAACAACCTAGCTCCGCGCACTCAACAAGTACAGGGGATAACTCCCGACGCTGCAGCGACGTATCACGCCCACCGCGGACAAGCTGAAAACACTGGGCGATAAATTCTATCTCCCGAATGCCACCGCTCCCGAGCTTTACGTTGCTCTGCAACCCCCGACGGCGTACCTCAGCTACTATCAACTGCTTCATGGATCGTAGGCTTTCGATTGCGCTGTAGTCCACGTAGCGGCGATAAACAAAAGGCTGCAGGCAATTCATGAGTTCCCGCCTATGGACAACGCTTCCCGTGACCGGTCGCGCCTTGATCAGCGCATAACGCTCCCAGTCTCTCCCCTGCTCCTGATAGTAGGCCTCCAGGGCAGCAAAGCTTTGCACCAGCGAACCGCTTTCGCCGTAAGGTCTTAAACGCATGTCCACCCGAAACACAAAACCCTCTGCAGTCACCGGGTCTAAAAGTGCGATCAGTGCGCGACCCACGCGGGTAAAGAACTCTTCATTGCTGATCGAGCGGGGCTCGCCGTCGGTACTTCCGCCCTCAGGATAGGTAAAGATTAGGTCTATGTCGGATGACAGGTTGAGCTCGTGGGCGCCAAGTTTGCCCATCGCCAGAACCACTAACTCCTGATGCTCACCACTCTGGCTGCCCCGTGGTTGGCCATATTTGGCTTCAAGCTCCGTCGCGCAATGCTTCAGACCCAGCGATATACAGGCATCGGCCAGCCAGGACACATCCCGCGTAGTTTCAAGAGTGGGGGCTAGCCGGTTGAGGTCCCGCCAGATAATGCGCAGCATTTGGCGCTGCCGGAAGCGTCTGAACACGACAGCCGCGTCTTCATCGCTTCGAACAAGAAGCTCAGCCAACTCGGACTCCAAGGCGCCTTCACGTAGTGGTGCTTCGAGATGCCCGGCAGTTGCCATTTGCACGAGTAGCCAAGGCCTCCTGCGCAGACTCTCCGCAACGTAGCGAGACCCGGCAAGTACGGTGTTCAACTGCTCGGCAAATCCCACCCGCTCCAGAAGTGACTCCAAAGCTCGACGCTCGGCGGTCCCCGCGGCCTCAAGAATTTCCGCCCATGCCATCTCCACCGGAGCTCTTAGAATCTCCGGTAACTTCGCTAACTGATTCATAGGCTTACTGACTTATTGCAGGCGCAACCCGCAGTACCTCTTCCACGGTGGTTTCACCGCGGGCAACGCGAGCAGCGCCGCTCACGCGTAAGGACTGCATCCCCTCGCTGAAAGCAATATCTCTAAGGCGAGCAGTGTTAATGTCCTTAACGATCTCTCCCTGAACCGCAGGGCTGTTAACCAGCACCTCATAGATACCCCGTCGGCCCCGATACCCCGTGTCACGGCAGGTTTTACAGCCTACGGCTTCGTAAATTTCAGCCGGTGGAGGAATGTCAAACGGCTGAACAAGCTCTCGCCAACCCTGTACGTCCGTGGGTTTGGCGCGCTTACAGTCGTCGCAGAGAATACGCACAAGCCGCTGGGACATAATCCCCCGGAGCGTCGCCTTTACAAGATAGGCGGGAGCACCAAGCTCTAGAAGCCGAGAGACGGAACTGGGAGAGTCATTGGTGTGCAAGGTGGATAACACCAGGTGACCCGTGAGCGCCGCCTGAATCGCCATATTCGCGGTCTCGAGATCTCGAATCTCACCGATCATAATAATGTCAGGATCCTGGCGCATGAGCGTTCGCACGCCCGTGGAGAAATCCAGATCAATACCGTGATTCACCTGCATTTGATTGAACGCGCCCTCTACCATCTCGATAGGATCTTCGATGGTGCATACATTCACTGACGAGGTAGCAAGCTGACGCAGTGTTGAGTACAGGGTTGTGGTCTTACCCGACCCGGTGGGACCCGTAACCAGCACAATGCCGTTACCCGTACCGGTCATGGCATGCCAGCGGGCAAGGTCATCATCAGCCAATCCCAGAGCTTCAAAACTTTTTTGCAGTACCTCCGGATCGAAGATACGCATGACCAGTTTCTCACCAAAAGCGGTGGGTAGTGTGGACAATCGGAGTTCGACTTCGGTGCCGCCGGGACTGCGAGTCTTTAGACGCCCATCCTGCGGGCGACGCTTTTCGGCGACATCCATGCGTCCAAGAATTTTGATTCGACTGGTAACCGCGGCACAGACCTGTTCAGGCAGCTCGTACACGGTATTGAGAACGCCATCGATTCTAAATCGGACATTCCCCACATTTCGCCGGGGCTCAACGTGAATATCACTGGCACGCTGCTCAAAAGCGTATTGAAGGAGCCAATCCACGATACTGACAATATGTTGGTCGTTCGCGTCGGGCTCGCGCATGGAACCCAGCTCAAGCATCTGCTCCAAATTCCCAATATTGCCCGTCGCACTGCCTTTACCAGCGGCCCTCGCACCGCGCACGGATCCCGCCATGGTGTAAAACTCGGCGGTGTAGCGCACTAGGTCCCGGGGATCTGTAAGCACCCGCCGAATTTGTTTGCGAAGAACCTGCTCAAGATTCGACTGCCATGCGCGCTGATACGGCTCGGCGCTGGCAATAACGACCTCATCGTCCGTTACCGCAACCGCGAGAATGCGATGACGTTCAGCAAAGGCTCGCGACATCACTTCAGAGACTTCGGCCACATTGACCTTGAGAGGGTCAATTTCGACGATTGCTTGCCCACAACGCTCGCTCAACCAGCTGAGCAACGCCGTCATATCCAGCACCTGATCAGGGTTTTCCAGATCTTTGAGCTTCTGCTCGGCAAGAAAAATCAGAGGATGAATAGCCCCCGGAGACAGACCTTGCAGGCGACGGAGATCACCCGCCGCTATGCGGCCGTCTGTAAGCAAACCCTCAAGTAAGGCCTTAAGCGTAAGTAAACCTTCTACGGGCTCACTATTTTCCGGCTTAAGCATGCGAAAAACCCCTGTTTTCACGGCTAATGGCGCTCAGGCATGCTACCACAGCCCGGCACTTTGACCCTCGACTTCACGGCAATAAAGCCGTATTAATAGTAAGGGTAAATTTCATCATTCGGGACAAGACAGATGGCGCAAACAGGCTCTATACTCCGCGACTTCCCGAGACCAGAGATGGCACTTGCATGACAAGTCCTTTGGGCAAGCTATTTGGCAGATCTCCGATCCAGCCAATACAAGAGCACATGCAGCTCGCGCAGGAAACCGTGCAGTTGCTATGCGAACTATTGGCTGCCAGCGCAGACCAGGACTGGAATCGCGTTGCCGAGATCCACAGCGTGATCGATAGCACCACCTCTGACGCGCGCAAGCTACGCAGAGAGATTCGTCAGCAGCTACCCCGGGGACTCCTTCTTGCGATGCCTCGCCCCGACCTCCTGGAGCTGCTGGATATACAGAACCGCATCACCGTGTGTGTGCGAGAAATTGCCAGGCCGGTAGCACTTCGAGGCATGCAGTTCCCCAAGCAGCTGCAAACCATCCTCGACAAGCACTGCAGCCTTCTTGCGGCAACAGCCGGTCAGGCACTTACCGCAATCCGGGAGCTTGATGAGCTGATTACCGAGGGCTTCGGACAGCGCGAGCGGAAAATCATGGAAAAGATGCTGGGATCTCTGGAGAGACAGGTGCGCCGTTGTGATGCACAGCAGCAGCGCCTCGTTCGCCAGCTCGGTAAGACTGAGGATAGTTTCCCGGTCCTTGATGCAGTTTTTTACTACCAGATCGCCACCGCGCTAGCTCAATTGGCTGACGCCTGTGGGGAAGTGGGTGAGCAACTTGAACTCCTTTTGGCACGCTAGTCAGAACTGACGCGACGGATATTCGATCTTGGAAATTATTGCTGCCTACGGCCCCCAATTTCTGGGTCTTGCCTGTATCGCCGGATTCTTCATGGCCTGGGGTATTGGTGCGAATGACGTAGCCAATGCCATGGGAACCTCCGTGGGTTCCGGTGCACTCACTATTCGCCAGGCAATCATGATCGCGATTGTTTTCGAATTCCTGGGCGCCTATCTCGCTGGCGGCGAAGTCACCGAAACGATTCGCAAGGGCATTATTGATCCCAGCTTGCTGGAGGGATCTCCCGAACTTTTGGTTTACGGCATGATGTCGGCGCTGTTCGCCGCCGGCACCTGGCTGCTCATTGCCAGCGTTCGAGGCTGGCCCGTTTCCACTACGCACTCGATCGTAGGCGCGATTGTCGGCTTTGCTGCCGTCGGAATTTCTGTTGAGTCAGTGAATTGGAGCCAGGTCGGCACCATTGCCATGAGCTGGGTGATCTCGCCGGTGCTTGCAGGAACCCTCTCCTTCGCGCTGTTTATGAGCGTAAAGCTGCTCATTCTGGATAACGATGACCCGTTCCTGCGGGCCAAACGGCTTATCCCGGTCTACATGTGGATCGTGGGCTTCATGATCTCCATGGTGACGCTGCTGAAAGGCCTGAAGCATTTGGGGATGGAGCTGGATTTCGGACTGGGATCAAAATTTGCTAACGCCGTGCCACTATCGTTTGGCGTAGGACTGGTGGTAGCGGTATTTGGTGCTATGTTGCTGCGCAGAATCCCCTTTGAAGCCAATGAAGACAACCGTTTTGCCAGTGTTGAGCGGGTGTTTGGCGTGCTGATGATGTTCACGGCCTGCTCCATGGCTTTTGCTCATGGCTCCAACGATGTTGCAAACGCCATTGGGCCTCTCGCCGCGATCACCAGCATCGTTCAATCCGGTGGCGCGGTAAACGCCACTGCCGTCATGCCCGGCTGGATCCTGTTGATCGGCGCTCTGGGCATCGTCGCGGGCCTTACCACCTACGGTTGGAAAGTTATCGCCACCGTAGGCAACAAAATCACCGAGCTGACGCCCTCGCGGGGCTTTGCAGCTACCCTCGCCGCTGCCTCTACGGTGGTTTTCGCCTCTGCGACGGGCTTGCCTATATCCACCACCCACACCCTTGTGGGCGCTGTGCTGGGCGTGGGTCTGGCGCGAGGTATTGCCGCCATCGACCTTCGCGTCATCGGGTCGATCTTCCTAAGCTGGCTAATTACGCTTCCCGCAGGCGCCATTTTGGCGATTATCTTTTTCTTCACGCTCCGCGGGGTATTTGGCTAGTCCTGCAACGCTCGCTACAAACTGTAAACTGTACAAATGTCCCAGCCACAAAGCTCACCCATTTCCTGGTTTCGAAACACTGCGCCCTACATAAACCGGCATCGCGGTTCGACTTTTGTCATCGTTATCCCGGGTGCTGTGCAAGAAAGCGGCGCCTTACCCAGAGTCTTGTATGACGTAGCACTGTTGAACAGTCTGGGTGTGCGGCTTGTGCTGGTCTTTGGTAGCCGACCCCAGATCGATCGTCGTTTGCAAGAGCTTGATATAGACAGCAGCCTGCACCGCGGCCAACGTATTACCGACAGCGACACTCTCCCGCACATACTGCAAGTCATCGGCGCCCAACGCATCGAGCTGGAAGCTTTGTTGTCCCTGAGTCTGCCTAACTCTCCCATGCAGGACGCTAGGTTAAGAGCAGCGTCAGGCAATTTTGTTATGGCTCAACCTATAGGCGTTGTGGACGGTATCGATCACCATCTGACAGGCCGCGTAAGACGCGTCGATGTTGAGGGTATGGCATCACTTCTGGATAGCGGCAGCCTCGTCCTCCTCTCTTCCATTGGTTACTCACCCACTGGAGAAGCGTTTAACTTGAGTCTGGGCGACGTGGCCATTAGTACGGCGAGAGATCTAAAGGCGGACAAGCTCATCATTCTTGGGAGTACCCCCGGCGTTCACGATAGTAATGGCACCTTGATCAAGCAATACGCTGTAGATCAGCAGGAGATCGCGACGCCTAGCAATGAGGAAGAAGCGCGACTGCTTCGTATCGCCTGCGATGCTTGTGTTGCCGGGGTGCCGCGCAGCCATATTGTGAGTTCTCAGGATCCGAACGCTCTGTTAGGCGAACTCTTCACCACCGATGGAAGCGGCACCTTGGTCACCAACCGCCCTTATGAACAGTCTCGCTGGGCCAGCATTCAGGATGTGGGCGGAGTATTAGATCTCATCACGCCTTTGGAAGAATCAGGCGTATTGCTCAAGCGTTCTCGTGATCTTTTGGAATCCGAGATCGGGCAGTTTCGAATTCTTGAACGCGACGGGCGCATCATTGCCTGCGCTGCGCTGTATCCGTTTGCAGAGCACCACAGCGCCGAACTAGCCTGCATAGTGTCGCACCCGGACTATCGCGGAGAACAACGGGCTAGCCGACTATTGCAGGAGCTTGAAAGAGAGGCGTTGGTTCAGGGGCTGACAGAAGTCTTTGTGCTAACCACACAGACGGCGCATTGGTTCCTGGAACAGGGCTTTCAGGAAGACTCGCGAGACAAACTGCCTCCTGCACGCCAAGCCCTTTACAATCTGCAGCGCAATTCGAAAGTATTTTTTAAGACACTCAAACTGGATGCCTAGTCAGGGTCTGTAACAAAGAGACACGATAACGGATGCTAAAGCGTCGCCTTGGGCAGGTCTTTTTCCTGTTCCGTCACCTCACTCGCCAGAAGCTCAAAGTCTTCTCGAAAATCCGCAATCTTTTTCTGTAGGCGATTATTCTGTTTTTCGGTTCGGCTGTTCACCACGTCGACAACAGCTGACTGCACCACGGCGGTATTGTGGTCATAGAGAGCCTCAACGTCGGGATCCAGGTTTTCCTCCCAGTCGCGAACAATTACTCTCACGCGCTCCTGCCATCCCGGCTGGCGCTCCAGTTCTCGGGCAAGCTGGCCCGTCCATGCGCTCCGCTCGCTCAGCCAGACATGATCTGATCGTCGCAGTTCACCCGCGGCAACGCGAAGACGTTCCAACTGCTCGTCATTCAAGCGACCAAGATAATCCTCAAGAGTCTCTTCCAGACTGTCTGCAGCGTCTTCACGCATCTCGTCATCGTCGCGATCTAAATACTTACCTTCGTACTTTTTCTGTTTTTTGGCCATCACAGCAATGAAGTCTTCGATCTGCTCATCGCTGAGCTCTTCACCCAGTGCAAGAAGCTCTTCGAGGGCGGGGTCACGAATACGCCACCATGCCTCCTCGGCTCGATCAGCATAAGCCTGAAGCTGGGCCACGGTGAGATCTGCTTTGAGGTCTTCATCGATTGTGTTCAAGAACTCCACGTAACGCGGCAGCTCTTCCCGTCGATGCCATTCGAGAAGCCCTTCGAGCTGAGCATCAAAAACCTGCGACTGGCTTCG
>NZ_JBGCFU010000053.1:0-3864 GCF_045107095.1 Congregibacter sp.
GCACCGGATTGGTGTAGCGTGGACTTGCGCGATGGTAATCAGGCGCTCATTGAGCCCATGACCGCCGCACAGAAGCTGCGTATGTGGGAATTGCTGGTGAAACTGGGTTTTAAGGAGATTGAAGTCGGATTTCCATCGGCCTCCGGCCACGACTTTGCCTTTGTGCGCAATCTCATCGAAAACAATCGCATTCCAGACGATGTGACCATCCAGGTGCTCACCCAGGCACGAGAGGAGTTGATCGCCAGAACCTTTGAGTCGCTTGAGGGTGTGCCCCGCGCAATCGTTCATGTTTACAACTCCACATCGACCGTTCAGCGCGAGCAGGTTTTTGGCCTCGATCGCGAAGGCATCAAAGCCATTGCCGAAAACGGAGCTCGCCTCGTTAAAGACTATGCGGGTCGCTATCCCGATACGGATTGGAGTTTTGAATACTCGCCAGAGAGCTTTACCGGTACCGAGTTAGATTTTGCCGTAGAGGTCTGTGATGCGGTAACCGCAGTTTGGGAGCCAACACCGGAAAAGAAAGTGATTATTAATCTGCCGGCAACGGTGGAAATGAGCACCCCCAATGTTTATGCCGACCAGATCGAGTGGTTTTGTGACCATGTCGCCAGGCGAGACAGCATCATTTTGTCACTGCACACGCACAACGATCGCGGTTGCGCAGTGGCGGCGGCTGAGCTTGGGGTGATGGCTGGCGCTGATCGTATCGAAGGCACGCTCATGGGTAACGGTGAGCGCACCGGCAATATGGACATCATCACTATGGCCATGAATCTCTACAGCCAGGGCGTCGATCCGGAGCTGAACCTCGCGGGCATGGATGAAATCATCGAAACCGTGAAGGCTTGCACGCAACTCCCCGTTCATCCTCGGCACCCCTACGCGGGTGAGCTGGTGTTTACCGCTTTTTCCGGCAGTCATCAGGATGCGATAAAAAAGTGTCTGTCGCGACGAGAGGGTGATGAAAGCCAGCCCTGGGAGGTGGCATATCTACCCATCGACCCTGCGGATATCGGCCGTTCCTATCAAGAGGTCATTCGTATCAACAGTCAGTCCGGCAAAGGCGGCGTTGCCTACGTTATGCAGGCCGATCATGGCTACGACATGCCCCGTTGGTTGCAGATTGATTTTAGTGCGACGGTGCAGGCTTATGCCGAAGACACTGAGGGCGAGGTTGGCTCCTCTGCTATCTACAGTTTGTTCCAGGAAACTTATCTGCCTGAGAATCCCCGTTGGCGCCTTAACGACTATCAGCTTCGTCGAGTAGATGGCATCGACAATCTTGAACTGACTATTCAGGATGGTGGTCAGTCACGACAACTCACAGGAACGGGTAACGGTGTTGTTGCCGCCTTTGTGGATGCTCTGGAGCGCTTCGTAGGCAAGTCTATTGTGCTGGTGGAATACAGCGAGCACGCTCTTTCCCAAAGCGCAGATGCAGAAGCGGTTTGCTATATCCAACTTAATATCGAGGGTGATCGCAGCTGTGGCGTTGGACGAAGCCACGACATTGTTCAGGCCTCTTTGCTGGCGATTTTGGGTGCGTTGAGCCGCTCGCCCGCGCTAGCTGATACGAGCAGCGCAGCGGCATAGGCCTTTAATCCATATGCTTTGTGGTAAGTGAGTGCTCGCTTCAATAAGGGTGGCGAGAGAAATAGTCTCGCGCCGCCGCCATGACCCGCGGGGCCAGAACCAAGGTGCTTATCATCGTCGGTATAGCCATAAGGCCATAGGCGCCCGAAATAATATTGAACACCATATCGATACTCACGCTGGCACCTACAATCACCGTTCCTACGAAAACCCAGCGGAAATGGTGTTGAACCTCAGCCCCAAATAAAAAACCAAAACATTTCGCGCCGTAGTACCAGCCGCTGAACATGGTTGTTGTGCTGAGAATCAGTGTGACGAAAGCCAGCGGTATCAAACCGAAGTGCCCCATCTCGCCGACAAAGGCATTGGCTGTGAGCGTGATACCCGAGAGCTCTCCGGGTACTTGCCATTGACCTGTGAGCAGAATGACGAGCGCCGTGCAGGTGCACACCAGCAAGGTATCGATTACTGGACCGAGCATAGCCACCAGACCTTCGCGAATGGGCTCGTTCGTGCGGGCAGCCCCGTGGGCCATCACCTCGGTGCCGACACCTGCTTCATTGGAAAAAGCGCCACGGCTGATTCCGATTAGCAGCGTGCCAATGAACCCACCGCCGGCCGCCTGCGGCGTGAAGGCCTCGCTGACAATACTGGCCAGCACCGCGGGCACCATGGATAGATTGCTGATGATTACGTACAGGGTCATCAGCATGTAAATTGCCACCATGATGGGCAATACCGCGACTGCGACCTTGGCCACGCGGGGCAGTCCACCGAAGATAACCCCGGCGACGAGGCAGGCAACGCAGACGCCGATCGCCGGGCCACCCCATGCAGGCATATTGCCGCTAAACACGGTGTCTCCCACAAGCGCGGTTAACTGGTTGGCCTGAAACAAGGGCAAGGTGCCTACGAGACCAGCGACCGCAAACAAAATTGCCAGCGGGTAAAACTGTTTTGGTAGTGCCTCTCGGATAATGTACATGGGGCCGCCCTGGAGACGCCCCAGACTGTCTTCGCCGCGATACATTACTCCAAGGGAGCAGGTGAAAAACTTTGTGGCCACACCGACCAGTGCTGACACCCACATCCAGAACACGGCGCCTGGTCCGCCGGCAACGATTGCCAGAGACACTCCTGCGATGTTTCCAAGCCCCATAGTGCCGGACAGCGCGGCAGCTAGTGCCTGACCGTGAGAGAGCTCACCGGCTTCGCCCGGAGTGTCGTGGCGACCGAGCATAATCCCAATGGCATGACCAAAATGCCGATAGGGCAACGCTCGGGAGTAGAAGAGAAAGAAGAGCCCGCCTCCGAGGAGCAGTGCCACAAGGGGAGTGCCCCAAACCGCGTCAACAAAGCGTTGTGAGAGTTCTTCTAAACTGAGCATGTCGTAGCCAAAGTAAGCAAACGCCGCACATTAGCACAGGCTAAATGCGAGTTCCGGCTTACCTTTATCAAAAGATTCAGTATGATTCCGTCGATACCTACTGATTGTTGAAAACTCTGGTTATGGAGGCCCTATGCCAAGCACTGCCTTTCATTTAGCCCTTCCCGTAGATGACCTTGAAGCCGCCGAGACTTTTTATGGTGAGGTCCTCAGCTGCCCTCGGGGCCGCTCATCGCCCCGATGGACCGACTATGACTTCTACGGCCACCAGCTCGTGGTTCACAAGGTAGACAGTGAAGACTTGCCCGCGGTGGCGAGGAACCCTGTGGATGGGGACGCGGTTCCGGCAAGCCACTTTGGTGTGGTACTCGCCTGGGATGACTGGGATAGCCTTCAAAGTCGCCTCACGACTGCGGGGGTGAAATACGCGATCGACCCAAAGACCCGATTTGCCGGGCGCCAGGGAGAGCAGCGCACCTGCTTTGTGCGTGATCCCGCAGGTAACCATCTCGAGTTCAAATGTTTTCGTAACCCTGAAATGCTGTTTGCCACAGAAGGCTTTGAATACGCGTAAACACGGCGTGCCTTTGAATATCCGACAGAGCCTGCCGCGCTGGCGCTGGCAGTTGCTGGGGGCTTTATTGCTCCTGCTCACGGCCTGCAGCGGCACGACTTTTGTGTACAACCGACTGGATATTATTCTGCCCTGGTATCTGGATCGTTACGTGGATTTGGATCGAAGCCAGTCGCAGGTTTTTGATGCTCAGCTCGAAGGGCTTCTCGAATGGCATCGACGGGAAGAGCTGCCGCGTTACGTGGAGTTCTTGAACACAATCGATGAAGACCTCAAAGCAGATCTCACCGTGGCCCAGCTTCAG
>NZ_JBGCFU010000054.1:0-7275 GCF_045107095.1 Congregibacter sp.
AAGCTGTCCTACTGTCTACTGCTCGGTCGCATCCATCATGCCGTCAAAAATAAACTCGCACTCTCGGTAGAAGTCCATTTGCTCTTCACCCAGATAGGGCGCAATCATTGTCATCAGTTGTAGCACGCCCTGATGAATGCAGCGCTGGGCATCACTTTGGTCGTGCAGGAGCCGGTCGTAGCTGAGCCAGTAAGTCAGTTGGAGCGTCATGTTCTCTACCAATGCTTCCATCTGTACTTTGCTCAAGGTGGTCTGCGAATGCTCAAACAAGCTGGTGATAATGGCTTTGAGAGCGGCTCGTTTCGCCGCGAGAATACGCCGAAAACCACGCACAAGAGTCGGGTAGCGTCGCATGAGATCGTCAAGATTGTGATACAGGAAACGGTACTGATATAGCTCTTCAAGCACCACGTACAGGTAGTACCAGTTGTCTTCGAGATGGCCCTTATGCTCGTGCAGTGGCTGTTCGACCGGTGCGTTCAGTGTTTGCGTTAGGGCCAGTTGGAACTGCTCAAAGAGCTCAGCAATGATCTGATCTTTGCCCTTGAAGTGGTAATAGAGATTCCCCGGACTGATATCCAGCTCTCCGGCGATATCAAGGGTAGTCGCGTGCGCCTCGCCCTCTTCGTTGAACAGACGAAGACTGCTATCGAGAATACGATCCCGGGTTTTCACCGTTTTTTAGGCGCGGATTAGTTGGTTTTTCGTCGAGCCGGCGTTTTTTTAGCGGCTTGGGGCTTCTTGGCGGCGGGCCGCTTCTTTGCCGGTGACTTTTTGGCCCGCGGAGGAGCCTTTTTCTTCTTTGCGGGTGCTTTCCTTGCCGTTTTTACCGTGCCGCTGTTGCTCAAAGCGTCGGTGAGGGCGTCAACTCGATTGGCAAGGCGGTCAATCTTCTCATGGAGAGCCAACAGGTCTTCGCCGCGCGCCGGGCGCTGCAAATTGAAGTTCTCACGCACGCGATTGATACGGTCCTCCACGGAGTGGCGAGCCGCAGAACCCGCTTCTATCGCGTCTCTCGCCTCGTCTTCCAGCGCTGCTCCAGCCTTTACCAGCTCACGAAACAGTTTTGGAGGCTCAACGCCCGCTTTTTCAAGCCGTCCCTGGGCTTCGTCAACCGCTCGGCCGTAGGCGCCAACCCCCGCCAACCAGATGTTCTTCGCAATCTCGCCTGCTTTGTCGGTAACTTTGTTCTTATCGTCTGCCATCGTGTTTCCTCTGCACTATTGCCTCTTTTCCGCGACAGGTGTCTCCGCTAGCGAAACGCCGCCAGGAACAAAAAGGCGCGTAAAGCTGAAGGAGCGGGCGGTTTGTGGGCATTATTCGAATCTGCCGACGCAGTCTAGCAGACAGATATTTCTGAGCGTGACAAAGAGACAAAAAAAGGGGGTCACAATGTGACCCCCAAAAAATCCCCAGGTCGGGGACAGTGAACCCATTAGGGCAATTAGGCAGCGGCTTTAAAGCCAACAGATCCTTTGAGCTCAGCGAAACGTGCGCGAGCTTTTTCCAGTTGTGCTTCGAGCTTTGCACGGTCCAGAGCGGCAACTTCCAGCTTGGGCAGATCGATATCGTCGATAGCTGTCTTAGCTTGCTTTTCAACCTTCTGGCCACGCTTGACCATATCGGCGTACAGCTTGTCAGCTTTCTTGCGACGTGCAGTAAGTTCAGTTTCTACAGTCTTGATCTGGCCCTGGAACTGATCGAATGCCATGCCGTAAAAGCCAAGACTTGCAAGAAATGCGTTGCGGCTTGCTTCGGTCATGCGACCCTGGAGGCTAACGGTCTGCTTTGCGGCAGTCTTGCGAGCTGTAGTTGCCTTAC
Organism: Congregibacter sp.; assembly: GCF_045107095.1. Classification (GTDB taxonomy): domain Bacteria; phylum Pseudomonadota; class Gammaproteobacteria; order Pseudomonadales; family Halieaceae; genus Congregibacter. The sequence continues at coordinate 1,822 of NZ_JBGCFU010000054.1, forward strand.
GAGCAACAGGCTTACGCTTGGCAGTGGTTTTACGCTTGGGTGCTGCTTTCTTGGCTTCAGCCATGATATTCACTCCTAGAATTCAGAAATTTGTTGTCAAAATGGTGCAATCAGTTTTTGTTGATGTAGGCGCCGCATTCGTGCGTCGACCTACTTCTTGTCAAGCCTGCATCGCCATCCGGGGGCAGAAGCAGGGAGAATGACTGGAATCATGATTTCTCTCCTGTTTGGCCAGCATTGCATCATTGCTCTACTGGACGGTGTCGGCCTTATTGGACTTTCTATCTGGCGTGGCGCTGACTGCTCACATCTCCAGTGGGAGTGACTTTAGGGAAAATAATTAGAACAAACATACTAATCTCAGCCACGGAATTGTGACTTTCTACACAATGTCTGCCATGCCGGCATTATCGACGGTTGTAGCGCAGGACGAGGGCGCAGTTAGCAAAACGGGTGCCGAAGCACCCGTTTGAGGAACCGCAATCGAAAGCGAACCTTAGCTCTGAGGCTTGGGTCCGGCGTCCACGATAGAAGTGCCAGCATCAAACTTGACGATATTGTTCTGAAAAAGCGTCGCAAGCTTATTGGCCTGCTCGTCGTAAGCGGCAGTGTCGCCCCAATTGTTGCGGGGATTCACGAACTGGGCGTCAACGCCGGGTATTTCCGTTGGGAAGTCGAGGTTGAGAATGTCGAGATGTCCGCGTGGCGCGTCCAGCAGTGCGCCACTCTCTGCAGCACTGATTACGGCGCGAGTGACGGGTATCGGGAATCGAGACCCTGATCCTTCGGCCGAGCCCGAGCCACCGGTCCAACCGGTATTGACCAGATAAACCTGGCTATCGAACTCTTCAATGCGCTTCATCAACAGCTCAGCATAATCACTCGCAGGCCGAGGCATGAAGGGCGCACCAAAACAAGTAGAAAAGGTGGGATGAATACCCGCTTCAGCGCCCACTTCGGTAGAGCCTACACGAGCGGTATAGCCGCTCAGGAAGTGAAAAGCGGCGGCTTCTTTGGACAAGATAGAGATCGGCGGCAAAACGCCAGAAACGTCACAGGTCAGAAAGATCACACACTTGGGCTCGCCTGCGGCGTTCTCCACGACCCGCTTGGGTACATGGGCCAACGGATAGCAGCAGCGACCATTCTCAGTAAGGCTGGTGTCATCGTAATCAGCGTGGCGGTTCTCGTCTACGACGACGTTCTCGACGATAGCGCCAAACTTGATGGCATCCCAAATGATGGGTTCGTTCTTCTGGCTTAGATTAATGGTTTTGGCATAACAGCCACCTTCGAGATTAAAGACGGCACCGCGTGTCCAGCCGTGCTCATCGTCGCCAATGAGGTAGCGAGCGGGGTCAGCCGACAGGGTGGTCTTCCCCGTACCTGACAGGCCAAAGAACAGCGTGGTATCGCCATCGTCTCCAACGTTGGCAGAGCAGTGCATGCTCATAACGTCTTTTTCGGGCAGCAAGAAGTTCTGTACAGAGAACACGGACTTCTTCATTTCTCCGCCGTAACGCATGCCTGCTATCAGAATGCGACGTTGGGCGAAATTCACGATTACCGTGGCTTCTGATGCCGTCCCGTCACGGTCAGGTTCACAAACGAACTCTGGCGCGTTCATTACAGACCATTCGGGTTTTCTGCCAGGATTGTATTCATCCGGCTTGATAAACATGTTGCGCCCAAAGAGTCCGTGCCACGCCCACTGCGTGGTGACCTGCAAGGGCAGATAGTGATCACTGTGGGCTCCAACGTGGAGGTGCGACACAAAGCGATCACGTTCGCTGAGGTAGCTTTCGACACGCTCCCAAAGAGCGTCGAACTTGTCTGCATCAAAGGGGCGGTTGACGCTGCCCCAGTCAACCGCGTCTTCGCAGCTGGGCTCTCGCACTATGAAGCGGTCGCCGGGAGAGCGCCCTGTGCGTTTACCCGTCGTTACCAGAAGGGCTCCGGTATCAGTGAGGGTGCCTTCACCGCGGCGCAAAGCTTCTTCAATAAAGTCGGCGGGTTGCAGGTCGATGTATTCCCGCGGGGTGGAGTTGCTGGCGCTCATGCAGAGTGGTCCTGTGTTGGCATGTCGGAGCGTTGGACTGCGCGCTGGTACTTTCGACGGTGGCCGACGATAGTCGGCGACGAAAAGCACGCAGGCTGGAAGTGTTACCGCTCATTTTGGGGGCGCCATTATGGCGAATAGCGTGGTAATTGTGAACCGGACGAAAGTGCGCCAATTCTCACTTTTATTAGTGGATTGGCGCGTTGTCACCAGAGCCAAGAAGGCCTCGCAGGTCGCTCTCCCGGAACATGTATCGCTGGTTGCAGAACTCGCAATCCATGGTGACCGCTCCCTGCTCAGCAATGATGTCACGGATTTCAGCTTCGCCGAGGGTGGCAAGGGCCGCAAAGGTCCTGTCCTGGCTGCAACTACAGCGAAAACGCACGGCTTCAAGGTCAAAGAGGCGAATAACTTCTTCGTGATAAAGACGGTGTAAAAGGGTGGCGTCACCTAACTGCAGAAGCTCCTCGGGGCTGAGGGTTGCCGCGAGCATGCAGGCGCGATCCCATTGTTCCTCACGGGCCGCGGCATTGGGCTCAAGCTGGGTTGGGAGCTGCTGAAGCAGCAGGCCTGCCGCACGGGATCCGTCGCTACTCAATTGCAGACGGGTTTGGAGTTGCTCCGATTGACTGAAGTAGCTGTCGAGGCTGCTGGCCAGAGAGCCGCCCGTGAGGGGGACGATGCCCTGATATTGCTTACCCCGTTCAGGGGTGATGGTAAGGACGAGCTGGCCGCCACCCAACAGTGCGTCGAAACTCTCAGAGGTTGCACCTTCCGCGCCTCGGGCAATGGCGCGAACCGCTAGATCACTGCTGCACTCGGCCATGATCAAGGGAACCTCGCGGTCGCTCCGCGCCTGTACCGTCAGGCTTCCCCTGAACTTGAGCGTACTCGCCAGCAAAACAGACGCCACCAGGAACTCGCCAAGCAATCGGCTCACTCCCGTTGGGTAGCTGTGGATGTCGCTGACATCGGTGATCACATTGTCCAGATGCACAATTTCGCCGCGCAGATCCATTTTTTCAAAGAGAAAGCGGCGCTTGCCGTCGGCGTGGCGGAGGGTGGAGATTTCAGTAGGAACAGTCATATGCTTAGTATAAAAGCATAGAGGGGTGTTACAGAAACCCCGTGCTAGCATGCGGCGCAATTCCGGTCGCTAGTAGCTACTTTTTCGCGCATGCAAACCACACTTTTATATGCAGTGACGGTCGTCATCTGGGGTACTAGCTGGTTCGCCATCAAATACCAGCTGGGGCTTGTGGACCCGCTTGTGTCTATTGCGCACCGGATGGCTCTGGCCGCGGCATTTTGCGCACTGCTTACACTGTGTACTCAGGGCTTTGTACGACTCAGCCTACGCAACCATTTAAGGATTTTCTTTCAAGGGCTCTGCCTTTTTTCCTGCAACTATTTATTCATCTACACCGCGACTGTCGATCTGTCATCGGGTCTGATCGCGGTAATTTTTTCGACAATGGTGGCCCTCAACGCTCTCGGTGGAGCGCTCTTTTTAAACATGCCCCTACGTGCCCCTGTTGTTATCGGCGGTCTACTGGGCCTGTTCGGCATGGCAGCCTTATTTTATCCGGAGTTGGGAACTCTCAGCTTGTCCGATCCGCGTTTACAGGCGCTGTTGCTGTGTTTTCTCGGCACGCTTTTCGCCTCCGCCGGTAATCTGGTTGCCGCGGGGAGTCTGCGACAGGGTCTTCCCGTACTCACCTGCAATACCTGGGGCATGTTTTATGGAGCCTGCACCTTGTATGTCGCGGCGCTTGTTTTAGATATTCCGATTACGGTTGATTTAAGTCGTGAGTATCTGAGTTCGCTGGCTTATCTGGCGTTCTTCGCAACAGTGCTTGCCTTTTGGGCTTACGTTTCGCTTATCGGCCGTATTGGTCCCGATCGCGCCGCGTACACAACTTTACTCTTTCCCGTCGTCGCGCTTCTGGTTTCCAGTTTCCTTGAAAGCTATGCCTGGACCTTATGGTCCATGGGGGGGCTCTCTCTTGTATTGGCTGGGAATTGGTTGGCCATGCGCGGTGTGCGCAGCTGACCTATACTGCGTGAAAACTATAACGAGGTAGGCCCGCGTGGCAGGATTTCAGATTCGCAAACCGCATAGCATGGATAAAGCCGAGCTTCGTGAGGCCGCTGAGGGGCTTGCCAAGCAGCTCGAAGGAACCCACGGCGTACGTGCTCGGTGGGAGGGCGATTCTGTGAGGATTAAAGGGGCAGGCGTCGACGGTAAACTTACGCTTTCGGATGCGGATGTTCTGGTCAGTGTTGAATTGGGTCTCATGGCCTCTGCGTTCAAAGGGCCTCTGCGCAATGAAGTGCAGCGCTTTCTTGATGAGTATGTTTCCTGAGTTCACCTGACTCCTTGTGCCAGCCATAAAGTCTGTTCACCAGCACCCACCTCTCGACAACCCGTAGTATCAGTTCCACACCAAAGCGGTGAGAAATCTTCCTTACCCTGGGCTTCGGCGGCAGCTCTTAGGGGGGCGAGCGCGCTCGACGCTAAAGGGAACTCAGGAGCAACATCGCTAATAGGCCCCATTTCCTCCATGACACGGTTGGGAATACCTCTCGCTATACCCCCGGAGAATAGATTGGTCAGTTGTGTGTTGCTGGATCGTGGGCTTCTTAGCATCTTGCGATGAATGCGGCTTGTTTTGGCTTCTTTACAGAGCAGGTAAGCGGTACCCAGTTGAATAGCATGAGCCCCTGCGTCCATAGCAGCCCTTACCTGCTCTGGGTTAGAGATTCCCCCCGCCGCAATGACTGGGACCGATACAGCGGTTTGCAGAGCCGCGACCAGATCAAGTGTTTCTAGTTGTGTCGACAAGTCTCTACTGAGAAACATGCCGCGATGGCCTCCGGCCTCTATTCCTTGGGCGATTACGGCATCTGCGCCGTGGTCAGCTAACCACAGCGCCTCGTCCACGGTAGTTGCCGATGACCAAACCTGCCCATTCCAGGACTTGATGGCCTCAAGGTGTGCACTTGTTGGCAGGCCAAAGTGAAAGCTCACGATGGGCGGCTTGTAAGCTGCAATCAACGCGAGCGATTCATCGGAAAACGGTGTACGCGATGGCCCCCTTGGGATGTTAGCGGGATCAAGTTCATACTCCATGAAGTAGCGCGTTAGGGCATTACGCCAGCGCGCTTCTTGGCGTTCATCGGCTTGCGGCGGCTGATGGCTAAAGAAATTGAGGGTGTAGGTAGCTATCCCGGAAGCCTTAATGGTCTCCAGTTCCTGCGCCAGCATTCCGCTGGACAACATGGCGCAGGGTAAGGAGCCGACTCCGCCGGCGGTCGACACCGCGATGGTTAGAGCACTGCCCTGCACGCCAGCCATGGGTGCTTGGATAATGGGTAGGTGGCCAGGAAGCTTA
>NZ_JBGCFU010000055.1:0-47663 GCF_045107095.1 Congregibacter sp.
GGAGCGGTTTTTTTTGACGCTTTGTTAAAGGCAGCAGACCGAGGCGTGCGAGTGCGTCTTCTTATTGACGACATTGGTACGCTTGAGATCGAGCACCAGCTAGCGCCCCTCAACAGCCATCCAAACCTTGAGCTACGGTTGTTTAATCCCTTTGCTAGCCGTAACTCTCGAGGCTTTGACGCCTGGGATCTTTTTCGGCTATCGCGTCGCATGCATAACAAGACGCTCATTGCGGATCAGGAGCTTTTGATCTTCGGAGGTCGAAATATAGCCTCCGAGTATTTTGCCGCAAATCCTGCTTACAACTTTGGTGACATTGATGCGGCTGCGGTGGGCACGGTTGCGAAAGATGCGTCGGCGATGTTCGATCGCTATTGGAACGATCTTTATAGTATTCCCTATGAGCAATTGGCGGACGATGGCGAGGCCTTGGATCTTGCGGAGCTACGGGAGGAGCTAAGGGCAAAGACTCGAGATCTTATCGGTTCACCTTATGCCAAGCTCGTGCAAAACCGGGCGATTGCCATGAGCGATATCCACGCCGAAGAGTATCTTTGGTCACCGTATAAACTTGTCTACGACAATCCTGATAAGGCCCTTGCCGACGAAACGAGACCCGAAGAGAAGCTCAGTTACTCCCTGAGTCGAATGGCGAGCAAGGCTACATCAGAACTGTTTGTCATCTCACCATACTTCGTTCCGCGAAAAACGGGTATAGAGTGGCTGTCAGGTATCGCGGAGCGTGGTGTGCAAGTCAACGTTCTTACTAACGGACTTGCGGCAAATGATCACCTGATTGTCTATGGCGGATATGCGCCTGCCAGGAAGCCGCTTCTTCGCGAAGGGGTGAACTTTTACGAGCTTCGGGGCGACGTCACGATGCAGGGCACCGAAGCTTCTGAACTGACTGACGCTGACAGCAAGCTACATGGCAAGGCATTTGTGGTAGATCAGCGCTACATGTTTATTGGATCCTTCAACTGGGACCCTCGTTCTGCGAACCTCAATACTGAAATGGGCGTCGTGATCGACAATAGTGATTTTGCGAGTTCATTCACCGCGGAAATGTACTCCGCCCTGGAGGAGCTCGCTTACTCGGTCTACCTGGAAGGCAACTCTCTGCGGTGGCGAACTAGCACCGATGGAGTAGAGCAGGTTTTCACCAAAGAACCTGAGTCAGGGTGGTGGAAGCGTTTTATGGCTAACCTGACGCGACTGCTGCCAATTAGAGGCCAGTTATAGAGCAGCGGATGCGCTTTTTTTCAGTCGCGCAGCGAGCTCGCTCATATCCGACTGCTCGATGTTAGCGAAAGCAAAGCGAAGAAAGCGCTCTTGTCCCGGGCCAAAAAAACTACCTGGTAAGCATAGAATGTTCTGCTCATCAGCTAGACGACGGGCAACTTCTTTGGCGCTTTGATGCTCAAAAGGGTGGCGAATGTACGCAAAGTAGCCTCCCGCGGAGATCAGTTCGTAACCCAGATCGTTCTCGCGAAAAATGCGCTTCATCGCGTTTTCTCGCCCTGCGAGCATTGCGCGCTTTTCCTCTACCCATGGCCAGGCATGCTTCAATCCATAGAGCGCTGCGTCTTGCGAAATGCGCGGCGTGCAAATCTGTACGGTGTCCATAACCTTGGCCACGGCGTCTATCACGCGTTCACTCGCTGACACCGCGCCTATGCGATATCCGGTGAGGCTGAAGGTTTTTGAGAAGCTGTACAGCTGCACGAGGGTTTCATCCCAGTGACTTTCTTGAATCAAATTGTGCGGTGGTCCTTGTTCGTCTGTCAGGAAGTCTCGATAAGTCTCATCGAGAATCAGCGCTATACCGCGCTGCGCTGCAAGGTCTCTAAATTCACTGATGACTGAAGGTGGGTATACCGCGCCCGTTGGGTTGCTGGGAGATACCAACACAATGGCCTTTGTTTCGTCAGTAAGTAGTGCGGCAGCTTCCTTGGGATCCGGTACGCCGGCTCGGTCATGGCGAAAGGGCAGGTGAATAGCGTCGATCCCTTGCATCTCCAGCCACATCTGATGATTAAAGTAGTAAGGCACGGGTAGCATCACTGCGTCGCCGGCGCGGGCGAGCGCATGCACAGCAAGACAAAAAGCTTGGTTGCAACCCGCTGTGATTAAAATGTTCTCTGCAGCGACATAACCCTGATAGCGCTGACTCACGTGATTTGCCAATGTTTCACGAAGCTCGGGTATGCCCTTAATTCCGGTGTACTGTGCGGTTTCGAATAGCTGCGCTCGTTCGGCAACGTGCTGGCTTATCTCCGCAGCAGGAGGATAGCTGGGTACGCCCTGAGCAAGATCCAGAAGGGGCTTATCAGTTGGGAACTCTCGTCCTTCGATCCAGGAGTGCGCTTCAGCAATCGGAGGGTCAATAGCGTTGAGAACATCTGGGTTAAGGGCTAGTTTCATTTAGCGGGGCCGGCGCGGAAAAGAGTGAGCCGCTAAGGGTAAATTCTTTGGAGTGGCAGAGGAAGACGTCGTTGAGGTCTTTATTGGGCTTTGATGCTGGTTTTTATCGGCCCAGACTGATTGCGTTGGGTATGTGACGGGGAGATATCTAATCATCCGCGGGGGAGGGCTTAACCATGTTTCTTCCACTGTCCTTTGCTTCATAGAGTGCGTGATCCGCTGCGTCGACGAGTATTTCGCAAGGGTCTTCAGGTGTGGGCAAGACAGCCGAAACACCTAAGCTAATGGTAACCACTGAGTTAGGGTGTTCGTCCTCTCGCGAAATCGCCAGATGCTCCACAGACTGCCGACAGTGTTCTGCAATACTCACAGCCTCGCTTAAGGATACTCCGGGCAGTAGGATTACGAACTCCTCGCCGCCGTAGCGGGCTACACAGTCGCTAACGCGATTGCCGTATTCCTGAATTGTATTGGCTATGGCTTTTAGGCAGTCGTCGCCTGCCAGGTGACCCCAGTGATCGTTATACAGTTTGAAGTTGTCGATATCGGCAATGATGAGTGCAACCTCTGTTTTGTTACGGTAGGCCCTTCGCCACTCATTTGCGAGAGCGGTGTCGAACTTCCGTCTATTACCGATACCAGTGAGTCCGTCGGTCATCGAGAGTTCTGCTAGAGCTTCATTTAGCTTGTCCGCCGCAGCTTCTGCTTGTTTTTCAGCCGTTATATCTTGTATCAGACTTACAAAGTACTGAGGCTGCTGTGCGGCGTCTGTTACTAAAGTCACCGTGAGTCGTATCCAGAAATAGTGACCTTGCTTGTGCCGATAACGTTTTTGCATGGAGTAGGTGGTGCGTGTACCTGCCAGCATTTCATTGACGTACTTCAGGTCTTCGTTGAGATCGTCGGGATGGGTAATGTCCTGAAACGTGAGTTTGAGTAACTCGTCTTCTTCATAGCCCAATATGTCGCAGAGCTTTTGGTTACACTCAAGCCAGCCGCCGTCTAGATTGACTCTGGCAATACCAATTCCCGCGGCACCAAACACGGTCTTGAAGCGATTTTCAGATTCCTTTATCCGCTCGTATTCAGATACGTCCGTGAACGCGGCGAGTCTGTAGGTCGTGTCGTCTACAGGAAAGCTGTGGGGTGTCACCATGACCTGCTTTATTCGGTTATTGTCCAGAGACAATTTGAGTGCATAAGGCCTGGTGTCGTTATCCGCGAAGCGCTTTTCCATCGCCGTTTGTTCATCAGGTGTAATGACGGTGGAGACTATGGTGCCAATAAGCTCGGCGGGCTCGCGCTCCATGAGTTCACAGAATGCTGTGTTTGCAGCGATGATTATGGAGTTCTGAGTGATGACGAAGGCGCCGAGCCAATCCAGGCTGCGCGTAACTGCCTCGGGGCCGTGCTCTTGAAGCAACTTCTCGAAAAAGTCGTCTAGGGCAAATCTTGGATTCATACAAAGCTACCCTTCGATGCAAACACGACGATACAGTCGCTTCCGCACTATTGATTAACGATACTACTTGTCTGAACGTTTGACGAGGTGTTGAGAGCTAGAGGTTTGTGATGTTAGGTGAGCATATTCGGATCGATGTGGACGCAGAGCTACAGTTGCGGGCCTTGGAACTTGAGCATGCCCCGGCGCTGTTTGACTGTGTCGAGCAGAATCGCGCCCATCTTCGTCGTTGGCTCCTGTGGGTCGACACAACAAAGTCCCAAAGCGATATCGAGGCTTTCTTAGGCTCAGAAGTTGTTAAGTGGCGAAAGGGTACTGCGGCTGGCTATGCGGTTTTTCACAACGCTCAACTTTGTGGTGTTGCCGGGTTCAATCAACTTGATCGGGAAAATGCTCTCGGAGAAATCGGTTACTGGTTGGCAAAGTCGCATACCGGCCAGGGCATCATGAAGCGCACAACGAATGCGCTTTGCGCCCATGGCTTTAATCAGCTCGGCTTGAAACGAATAGAGATTAGGTGTGCAACGGGCAATGCTGCCAGCCGACGGGTAGCTGAGGGTGTTGGCGCAAAATTTGAGCGGATAGAAGAGGCCGCCGCTGTGCTCAACGGTGCCTCTGTAGATCACGCGGTTTACGCTTTAGGGCGAGCTGCCCCAAACGTCTAGCTGAGGCTCCGATTCTATTGCCGGGGCCGCTTCAATCTCCTTTAGCGGTCCCAATACGGCGACAAGCATGCGCTCTGGATGAATGTACCTTTGAGCAGCCATCTGTACCGTCTCCGCGGTGACCTTTGCGACACGGTCTGGGTAGCTCTTTGATAGCTCGTGGCTTCCTTCTGCGAGCCATTCTTTTGCGTAGCTTTGGCTGGCATCAACGCCTGTTGCGTAACGCGTAGCGTAGATCCCGTCTACGAGTGCGCCTTTGGCGACAAATAGTTCGTCCTCAGTAACCTCTGTTTCGCGGATGTCGCGCAGCTCCCGAAATGTAACGTCTACCAGCAAACGCACAGCTTCGGGGCGACCATAGGTTCGAAATGAATACGACCCCGGGCCCCTAAGGCCAGGCTGAAGAAAAGAGCTGTTGTCGTTAGTTAAACCTCGAAGCTCTCGAGAGCTTCGGTACAGCCGCGAGTCCAGATGGTAGGCGCCGAGAATGTAATCCATGACTTCCAGTGCTGCCTGATCTTTTTTAGGTACCCGAGGAAGCTCATGACCGATGACTACCCAACCTTGGATACGCTCAGCGTTAGTGAGCAGTAGTTCCCGCTGCGCGGGTGCATTGACCGGAGGAAACTCAGTGAGTTTAGGCGGTGCCGCAGCGCTGAAATCCTTAAAGTGCTGGTTGGTTTCTCTAACGACGCTGGAGCGTTTGAAGTCTCCCGCTACGGCTAGAGTTATGTTTTTAGCCACCGCAAACTGTTCGTGAAGCCTACGCGCACCCGAGCTGGTCGCTGTGGCCTGCTCCTCTGAAGTGGCGGTTCTTCTGAAAGGGTGGCCCGCGAACAGCCGGTCCTCGAACATCGCGACAGCATTTACCAGCGAGTAGTTGTAATCGATGGTTCCGCTCGACTTGCGCAGTTCGGCTTCTGCGCTTTTCCTATTGAAAGCAGGGGCCGTGAGTATCTCGCTGAGCAACTGTAGCGCTTGCTTTGTTTTACTCTCGGGTACGTCAAGAAGTACCTCGGTAGTTTCGTGTTGTTGCGTGACGTGATATTGCGCGTTCATTTGCGCGAGTGTGCTTGAAAACTTGTCGGCGCTGAGTGATTGAGGTCCCCGACGCAAAGCAGCGGCTAGTGCAGCCGCATCTCCCGGTTCCCCATGACCGGTCCCCACACCGAGGTAGGCTTTCAGGGTGGTGAGGGGGGCTCGGTGGTCCTCGGCGACGTAGGCAACAAGGCCGTTCTCCAAGACCACCTGAAGCGACTCGGGACTCGGTCGTGCCGTTACGGCGGCGTCAAGCTTCATCTCCCGTGGGTGTGTAGTGTCTTGGGCTGCAACGAAGTCGCAGGTGATTCCCGTAAAAAGAATAACGATGGCTGCTTTGAGTCCGCCGGCGCGGATAAGCGTGTTCATTGTCGCGGCTCCCGTTTTGCTGACTTGTGGCGCGGACGAGCGACGCCGACGCTGCGGTTATCCAACGTGAAATAGTTTTGGGCGAGTCGTTGGATGCTTTCTGAATCCACCAAATCGCGAGCCTCGAGATACTCGGGCAAGGTTCTCCAGCTATCCATGGTCTGAAAGTGGCCTATTTGGAATGCGAGGGCGCTGGCATCGCGTTGGGTTCTAAACCATGCTGTGCGCAGGGCGCTCTTAGCCGTAGCTAGTTCGGTCTTGCCCACACCCTCGTTCAGAGAGACTAATGTTTCTTCCAGTACCGCCTCTGCTGATTCCAGATCGTTCTCATCCCTGAGAATGAGCTCGAAGTTCATCGTGCCCGGCACACCAAAGCGGTCAGTATGGACTACGCGAGTATTGACGTTGACCGTCGCGGACAATTCCTTTGCTTGCACAGCACTGCGCAAGCGAGCGCTCATGATTTCACCAAGCACATCAAACATCGGACGGTCGGGGTGTCCGACTGCTGGAATGAGATAACGGAACTCAACTCGTGGGTTGATCTCGTCGTTTCGATAGATCAGGCGCCGCTCCGCGCCGGGACGCGGCTCTATGGCAGGGGTTCTGCTGGGTTCAGGTGCGGGCTTCATCCAGCCGAAATAGTGCGCTACACGCGGGATCATCTCTTCCAGGGTCACACCGCCAATAAGCACAATCGTCGTGTTGTTGACCACAAAATACTCTTCGTAGAGTGCACGCTGCGATGTACGCGTGTACTCGTAGAAGTCGGTCATGTATCCCTCGGGCCAAAATACCGGATGGATGAGACCAGACACAGCATTCATTTGCTCGTAATAGGGTGTCGATGGCTTGTTGAGATCTCCAAGACGCTGCTCCACAAGTATCATGCGCTCTTGATCAAACTCTCGAAAGACAGTGTTCGCCATGCGGTCGGCTTCGAGTCTGAAAAAGAGATCGATGCGCTCGACGGGCAGGTTGATATCAAACTTCATGTACTCCTGCTCAGTAGTGGCAGTGAGATTTGTTCCACCGAAAGCTTGATACCATTTGTTAATAGCACCGTTCTCCCGGTATTGGGAGGCTTCTTTTTCCAGAGCGGCAAGCTCCGCTTGAAGCTCACGCATGCGCGGTGTGTCGTCGTTGTGCCGATAATTGTCTACGGCACCTCGCTGTCGAATAGCGTTTCGGGCACGGTTCTTTTCTTCAATGTATTCGGCTTCCAAGATCTTCATGCGATCTCTAATTGGACGTTCCGAAGACCAATCACTCGTTCCAAGGGATGGAGTTCCCTTGAACATAATGTGTTCTTGAAAATGCGCTGCGCCGAGAAGCCCCGGAGTCTCATGAATAGCGCCCATGTCGGTGAAGATCTTCGCCTCTACCCTCGGATCACCGTCCCTTTCGAGCACCAGTAAGCGAAGACCGTTTGCAAACAGGTGTTCGCGGACTGGAAGGTCATAGGGGGACGCTGCATGCGCAGTCGCTATGAAGAGGGGTGTCCACAGCAATAGAGCGAAAAGAGTCTTGGAGTTGAGCATGCGTCTGCAACCTGTCCTAAACGGATTTTTCAAAGCAGTTTCCAAAAAATAAGGGTTCGGGCGTCAGTATAGGAGTCGCACAGTAGTGCGGACAAGCCGCGGGATTCCTCCGCTAACTCCGATGGTCTACGTATAGAAAACGTTCTACGAACTCCCCATGAATATGATATCGCTGGCCCCGTTTTCCGTAGAGGTAGTCCGCATAACGGCGAGATCGACGATAGACCTTACGAAGGACGCGTTCATCACCGTTGCGCATAACTGCAATGAGGGTAAAGGGGGCATCTGACATTTTATCGTCGAGCTCTGCGTTCTGAGAACGCCCGGAAGCACGGGGTGTGGCACCCAGACTCGCTGCGACCTGCCGCCAGCGCGGCCCATGTTTGTGACGTATGCCGGCAATGAGGTGGGCGAGCTCATGCCGGATTGTGTCTTCTAAATCAGCGACGGCACTGGTGCCTATAAAAGTCTTCGACAGCACAACTCGTCCGTCGATGTGAGCTTGTCCATAGGAGCGCCGAGCATGGTTAAAACTCAGCTCGGCGAACGCATGCTCCCAGTGAGCGAAGCGCGCCTGCGCCTCCCTCAGCTCACGCGCAAAGATTGTCCTGATAGAAGCTTCGGTAAGCGGAGTATCGTCTTGTCGCTCCGGGAGCTCTAACTGTAATTGCATGCTCAGGGCTGATTAGTCCGCCAGACCTGCTTCAGCCAGGATGGTCAGGATTCCGATTTGAGGGCCCAAATGCGCATCGATCGGTTGCCACCACTCATGAAGGGAGTGAGCTTTCCCGGATTTGCCGCCACGACTCATCGTGACGGCGGGGATTCCCTTCGAGATAGGCAGATTCGAATCCGTGGAAGAGATTTGTAAAGACGGAGCTACGCCAAGCGCTGTTGTAGCAGCCATAGCGCGTTGCACTAGGGCCGATGACGCGTCCCCTTTAGCCGCGGGCCTTGTGCCTACGCGGTCTACGTCGACAGTTAGGGGTGGTCCATCTAGTCGGCCTTCGTTTTCCTGCTCAAGTGCCGTTTGAATCGCTGATTGGAGCACGGCATCGATATCATCAAGTTTGCCCTGATTGCCCGAACGCATATCGATCTCCATCCAGGCTTCAAAAGGAATGGAGTTGATTGATGTGCCCCCACCGATACGACCGACGTTGTAACTTGTTTTTTCGCCAACGCTTGTGACCGAGGGCGCGTGCTCGTCAAAGAGCGCGATAGCGCGGCCCAGAGCGTGCTGCGGATTGGCGAGACCGAAAGCTCCCCAGGAATGGCCGCCGGGACCTCTAAAGGTGACGCGATAGCGGTGAGAGCCGACACCACCGTATACGATACGCTCGGCATTCCCTCCGTCGACTGCTATGAAAGTGTCAATTTTTTCTGCTCCGTCGCGAAACAGATACTTCACTCCCCGAAGATCGCCGAGGCCTTCTTCGCCGACGTTTCCAATAAAGAGGACATCCGCTTCGGTTTCAATCCCAGCGCTGTCGAAAGCCGATATCACCTCAAGAAGCGTGACCAGCCCGCGGGTATTGTCGCCAATGCCCGGGGACACCATTTTCTCGCCTTCAAACTTTACCGTGACATCCGTACCCTCGGGAAATACGGTATCGAGATGTGCTGCGTAGGCAACGACTTTGTCACCGGACTTTCCCGGACGACGGCCGATCACATTCCCAGCTCCGTCGATGCTGACGTCTTTAAGGCCCCGAGCCCTAAGCATTTTCGCAAAGTGGGCCGCGCGAATTTCTTCTTTAAACGGAGGTGCGGGAATTTCGGTTAGTTCGATGAGCTCTGCGCGAGACTGGTCTTCAATCGTCAACACATAGTCCAGTGCCGCTTGAACCCGAGAGTCGGTAGTTAGCGCTTCCATCTCTGCCGTATACTTTGGCATGACGGCGGTGTCCCCTTCGGCGGCTTGAAGGTTGAGCTGTGCAGCGCCGACCGTCAGCGCTAAGACACTGCAGACAACCGCGGGCAGTGAAACCGCGGGCAGTGAAAAAGTAGATGATTTATTCATGGGGTATCCCGTTAACATTGATAAAGGATCGAGCTTACTTCGTCGTATCATGACAAGGCCGGAGTCGTATGTCAGCTTTTACCCGAAAAGACCCGATACAAACAGAAACCAGGAGAGCCAGTTTTGAGTGCAGCCATCGATTTATACTTTTCGTTCCGCAGTCCCTACAGCTACATGGCGGCGCAGCTTGCCGAGGACGCTCTTTCAAACTTCGATGTGACGGTGCGTTTCAAGCCCGTCTTTCCTTTGGCTATTCGTGAGCCGAATTTTTTTGATAAATCCAATCTGGACCGGGTTCGCTACATTCTTATCGACTGGGTGCGCCGTGCCGAAATGTTAGGGCTCCCTGCAGCATGGCCACAGCCGGACCCCATAGTCCAAGATATCGAGACTATGGCTATTTCTGATCAACAGCCCTACATCGAACGTCTGAGTTACCTTGGCGTTGAAGCCGAGTTACGCGGCGCCGGTCTGCCCTTTGCGCGAGAGGTTTCGCGGGTGATCTGGAGTGGGACACCAGACTGGAATCAGGGGGATCATCTTGCCCGGGCGGCGCAGCGAGTTGGCCTCGATTTAGCCGCCATGGAGGCTGCGATTGGAAGCGGAGAAGCGCATAAATCCATCGTTGAGTCGAATCAGGAAGAGCAGATGGCAGCGGGGCATCGGGGTGTTCCTCTCTTTGTGTATAAGGATGAGCCATTCTTTGGACAAGATCGGATTGATTCGCTGTGCTGGCAGCTTGGGAAGGATGGCTTGAAGCGTTGAGCTTGAATGACCACCGCTAATCGGCTGTATGCTGCATGTTGTTTGGTATGTAAACGCAAGAACGAGGAAAGTGAGATGGCAAAGTTTAGGAAAGCGATAGTCGCCGCAAGTGCTGCACTGGCATTCAGCACGGCTCCCTGGGTTTCAAAGGCGGCAGACGACTCAAATGTAGCTCAGCCTACGCTGTCGGGTTTACAGGCCGAAGCGGTAATGGGCGTTGCGAGCCGCGACAAAATGATTCAGGAGATTATTGACAGCCTGTTTTCATTCTCGGAACTGGGTTTTCAAGAATTTGAAACGCAGGCTTACATGACAGAGCTTCTTGAGAAAGAAGGTTTTAGCGTAGAGCAAAGTGTGTCCGGCATGCCTTCGGGTTGGTGGGCCACGTGGGGCAGCGGTAAACCCGTCATCGCCTTGGGCTCAGATGTAGATGGCATTCCTAAAGCATCGCAAATGCCAGGCGTTGCTTATCGACAGCCTATGGTCGAAGGCGCGCCGGGACACGGGGAAGGACATAACTCCGGCCACGGCGTAACGGTGGCAGCGGCCGTGGCGGTAAAAGAAATCATGGAGCGCGAAGGTCTCCCGGGTACGTTAGTAATTTGGCCAGGCATAGCGGAGGAACTTGTAGGCGCGAAATCCTACTATGCGCGAGACGGGCGTTTTGAAGACGTTGATGCTGTGCTGTTCACCCATGTAGGGCGCAATCTGCAGACGTCCTGGGGCGGCGATAGAGGCACAGGTCTGGTCTCGGTTCAGTATGAATTTAACGGTGTGGCGGCTCACGGCGCAGGCGATCCCTGGCGCGGTAAAAGCGCCCTGGATGCAGTGGAGCTGATGAATGTCGGCTGGAACTACAAGCGGGAGCATCTTCGACCCTTACAACGTTCCCACTACGTCGTCGTTGATGGCGGTGATCAGCCGAATGTTGTGCCTTCAAAGGCGAGCGTCTGGTACTTCATTCGAGAAATCACCGCGAAGCACATACTCGAGAACTTTGAGTCACTTCAGGAGATTGCCGAGGGCGCTGCAATGATGACGGGCACCACCGTTGAGCGCCGCATTATCGGTTCGGCATGGCCGCGACACTTCAACAAGGTGATTGCCGAGCGTATGTACCGCAACATTCAGGCCGTCGGCCTTCCGGAATGGTCTGAAGATGATCAGGCCTTTGCACTGGCGGTGCAGGAGTTGATGGAAGCTGAAAACCTTGAGGAAGAGGGACTGGCTACCACGTTGAGTGAGCTCCAAGGGCCGCCTGAAAAACCAATCAGCGGTGGTTCTGATGATATCGGTGACGTGTCATGGAATGTGCCTACGGTAACACTGCGCTTCCCATCGAACATTCCTGGGACTATTGGTCACAACTGGTCATCGGCGATGGCAATGGCAACGCCAATTGCTCATAAAGGGGCGTCAGCAGGGGCTAAGGTGCTCGCAGCGACGATGATTGATCTTCTTACCGAGCCTGAGTTGCTCGAAGACGCTTGGACTTATTTCCGGGAAGAGCAGCTCAAGGATATCGAGTACGTGCCCTTCATCAGTGATGATGATGTGCCGGCAATCGAAAAGAACGAAGCGATCATGATGCAGTACAAGGATCAACTAAAGCCGTTCTACTACGATCCTTCCAAGTACTCGACGTATCTTGAGCAGTTGGGCGTGGATTATCCGCAACTCAAGCCAAAACGCTAGAGCTTCCGCTTCGTTGAGAACAGGCCCGGCGCTCAGAAGGTCAGGTCTTCGCGCGAAGGCCGTTGGGTTGGATTGGCAGAGATGCCAGGGGCGCTAGATAGTCCTCAGGCTGTGTCAGCAAATCGAGTTCGGCGCTGATGCTAGGTAGCTGCAGGCGGCCGCCAACGACGTAAACGTCGTGGCGGCGTTTCCAAATCCAGCGGTGCGCTTTCGCGCGATCTTTGAAGCGATCGTTGGACACGACGTCCGCGAGCTTTTCTTTGGCGTCTTGCAGAATCCAGGGGTCAGCCTGAGTGCCGCTGGGTACAATGCCAAAGTTTTTTGCCCAGGGTTGTGCTGTCGTGAGTGTCTCGAAGCACGCGCTCTGTCCTTCCCGTCCATCTCTAAACAGGTAGCCTGTGTTAGCGTCAAAAAAGCAGCTGACGCTCGCACCGTTTTCCCTACAAAACTCCGCGATCGCTAAGACATAGCGGAGCTCGGGGCGCTTTGGGCCATGGAGTAGTGCAATGTTGGTTCCGTCAAGGACAAAGTGGCGGCCGGCAAGCGGTTTTTCTGCCTGCTCGAGCGGTGCATCAATCGGCGGTTTTTTTTTGTGGGTGAAGGGGGCCGTAATGATCGACAGGAGGGATTTCACTTCGCCAGGACTCTACTCGTGCACACGGACCCACATGGCCTCTCCGCTATTGGATTGTTCCGAGCTGACGGGCCCGTTGCCAATGATCTGTACCACGGCATCGCTATCGCCGCGAGCTCCATCCCAGTGAGCTGCTCCGGCCGGGTGGAACATGTAGCCGCCCGCTGTTATCTCTTTTGCAGTTGTTGGATCAAAGACGTCTCCAATGCCTGCATACCAGCTTCCCTCTATCACGGTGACGTGCCGATCTTGAGAATGGAAGTGTGGGGTATCCATGACGCCCGCCGGAAATCGCACCCGAATGACATAAACGCCGGATTCCGCGGGGTTACCGCGCAGAACCGCAAACTCTGCACCCAGCCCGTCGGGAACAGGAGTCCAGGTGAGTTCGCTTCTCTGTGTGACCTGAAACGTGGGTGAGCTAGTCTCCGCTGCGCCGATGGGTACACTGAGACAAAGGAGAAGGCTAACAATGCTTGTGGTGAGCTGGGCTTTCATGGAGTCTCTACCAAGAAAAAGGAGACTGAATATTAGCAGCCAGTTAACCATAATGGCGCTCAAGGCTGGCTCTTCATCACCTTGGGTCGGCCTCAGCCACTTTTTATGCTGGTAAAACACGTCAGGCGTAGGAGTCATCGTTGAAGATTAGCGAAAGCAATTGGTTTGAAATAGAAAAGTATCTACAGCGTGACGATCGCTGTGTGCTACCGCTGGGGAGTACAGAGCAGCATGCTTACCTCAGTCTATCCGTGGATTCGATCTTGTCAGAGAGAATGGCTAGAGATGCCGCAGAACCCTTAAATATACCGGTGTTCCCCGCTGTGCCCTACGGCGTGACTCCCTATTTTATGGGTTTTCCCGGCACGGTCTCTTTGAGTGCCAGTACCTACGAGGCGGTGCTTCGCGACGTGCTCGATAGTCTTTACACCCATGGCTTTCGACGCGTACTCATTGTTAATGGACATGGCGGTAACAGCCCGGTGCAATCGGTGTGCGCTCAATGGACGTTGGATAATGCCGGAGCCGCTTGCCGTTTTCATGATTGGTGGCGCGCGCCGAAGACCTGGGCTGCGGTAAAGGCCGTCGATCCCGTCGCTTCTCACGCGTCGTGGATGGAAAATTTTCCCTGGACTCGACTCCCTGATCGAGAGATGCCTCAAGAGCAGAAGCCCTTTGTGGATTTTGAGCGCCTTCGCGAGAGCGGTCCCCAGGAAGTACGCGCTCTTATTGGCGACGGTAATTACGGCGGTGAGTATCAGAAGTCCGACGCTATCATGAATGAATTATGGGATGTTGCTGTCGCCGAAACTCGTGAGTTACTGGAAGGCGAATGGCAGTGAGTGTAGTTGATGACGACCCGATACTCATTTGGGGCGCTGGCGCCATTGGCGGGGTTTTAGGTGCCTACTTCGCTCGAGCGGGCCAGGCGGTGCATATGGTCGATGTCGTTCAAGACCACGTTGAAGTGATGCGCGGTGAAGGTTTACAGATTCAAGGCCCCGTAGAAGAATTTCGACAACAGCTCGTATCGGACACACCCGCAAGTCTGCGAGGAAAATTCCGGCGCGTTATTCTGGCGGTGAAAGCCCATCACACGGACGAGGCGCTTGATGCGCTTGTTGATCATCTGAGCGAGGACGGCTTTGTTTTATCCGCGCAAAACGGTCTCAATGAACGTCGTATCGCCGAGCGGATCGGCAGTGAGCGGACGCTGGGTTGTTTCGTTAACTTTGGTGCCGATTGGTTGGCACCCGGACGCATTTTGTACGGCAATCGCGCTGCGGTGGCTTTGGGCGAGCTGGACGGCACCCGCACGCAGCGTCTGTGCGATATGCACGCGCTTTTCCAAACAGTTGAGCCCAATGCGGTGATCACCGATAACATTTGGGGATATCTGTGGGGCAAGCTTGGCTACGGTGCCTTATTGTTTGCGACAGCGCTGACTCCCGAGTCCATGGCGGAGGCTATGGATTCCCAAGCGCACCGTGGCGTCTATGCAAAGCTTGGCACAGAGGTTATGCAATTGGCGGCAGCCGCGAGAATCGAGCCTTTGGGGTTTAACGGCTTTGATCCCAAGGCGTTTGCAACGGGTGATCAGGGGGGCATTGATCGTTCCATCAATGCCATGGTCGAGCACAATAGACACACCGCAAAAACTCACTCGGGTATCTATCGAGATTTGGCGGTCCGAAAGCGTAAAACTGAAGTAGATGCGCAAATGGGGATTATGCTGGAGCTAGGGCGACGGTATTCGCTAGCTACACCGGCGATTGCAGCTTTGTGTGATCTTATCCACGACATTGAAAACAATCAGAGAGAGCAGTCTATGGGACTGTTAGACGAGATGTTGCAGCGATGCGCCTAGGTATCGAGGGCAAGCTTTTTGTGGTGACTGGCGCTGCTCAAGGAATCGGATCCGCTATTGCCAAAGGCCTTGTGGAAGAGGGCGCCTCTGTCGCCGCCGTGGATATGAATGCCGAAGGTTTAAAGCAGCTGGCTTCGATTCCCGGGGTGCATACCTATGTCGCAGACCTTTCTTCGGCGGAGGAGGCCCACAGTCTTTGCAGCACGGTGATTGACGATCTTGGGCCTACTGACGGTCTGGTGACAGCCGCTGGCGGCGTTCGGGGTCAGGCGGGTAAAGCGCTTGAAACCGTGAGCGAAGCTGAGTGGAGGGTGATCTTTGCTGCCAATGTCGATGCAGCGATGTGGTGTGCCCAGGCGCTTGCTCCGGGTATGAAGGCCAAAGGTAGTGGTTCAATAGTCACGATCTCATCCGGAGCAGGACTGCGGCCTAGTTTGACTGGTATCCAGTCCTATGCCGCAGCCAAGCACGCGCTCGTTGGCTTAACTAGGCAACTGGCCCTCGAGCTGGGGCCGGCGGGCATTACCGTTAATTCGGTGGCGCCTGGTTTTGTCTTGTCGAACCCCTCTACAGAAAAACAGTGGAAGGCTTTTGGCCCGGATCGGCAAGAGCAGGTGCTTAACGGCATTCACATGCGCAGGCTCGGTTATGCCAGCGATATTGCGGACGCGGTGTTGTTTCTCTGCTCCGATCGCGCGCGGTGGATCTCTGGTCAAATCCTATCCGTCGATGGTGGGCACGCCTGAACTGAGCGCGAATCTGTTCATCGCCATCAAAGCAACGGAGTTTCTTCCCGGCGTTGTCGCCGTGAGGTCGGCTAAGACCAGTAAACGTTCTGGCGCAGTGACGTTTTCTTCTACGCCGAAGTTTTCACCACGATTTTGTTACTTAGGGTCAATGCACTTGTGACTTGGGGTCAGTGCACTGGGACGCGGGCGACCATTACTATTCTCAACTGAAGTAAACCAATTCCCTGTTATCTCTATTAGAGTTTTCTGAATGCCGACCAGGAGTACATGCGCATGATTCCAAGAACTGTTTATGACGAAGAACACGAGATGTTCCGAGATAGTGTCCGACGCTTTCTTGAGTCTGAGGTCGTGCCTTTTCACGCGCAGTGGGAAAAAGATGGACAGGTTGACAGAGAGCTGTGGCGCAAAGCAGGAGAGCAGGGCTACCTGGTGCCGCAAGCGCCCGAGAGTTACGGGGGCGCAGAGGCGGATTTTCGTTACAACGCAGTTATCGACGAGGAAGTTTCCCGCTCGGGTTGCACAGGTTTGGGCTGGGGTGTGCACAGCGATATCGTTGTTCCTTATCTCATGCGCTATGGCAGCGCTGAACAAAAAGACAAGTACATCGCTCCCTGTGTCAGGGGAGATATCGTCACTGCCATCGCCATGACTGAGCCAGGCACCGGCTCTGATCTGCAGGGGATACGCACGAGCGCTGTCGCCGACGGCGATGAGTACGTGATAAACGGCTCGAAGACTTTCATCACCAACGGGCAGCATGCCGATCTTGTGGTCGTGGTTTGTAAAACTGATCCTGACGCTGGAGCGGCGGGTACCAGCCTGATTTTGGTAGAAGCAGATAGAGCCGGCTTTGAGAAGGGCCGGAACCTCGACAAGGTAGGAATGAAGGCCCAGGACACTTCAGAGCTGTTTTTTAGTGATGTCCGTGTGCCCAAAGAAAACCTGTTGGGCGAGGAAGGCAAAGGCTTTGTTTACCTAATGCAGGAGTTGCCTCAAGAGCGTCTGTCTATCGGCATTATGGCGATGGCGGCATCCCGTGTGTGTTTGGATCAGACTATTGAGTACGTAAAAGAGCGCAAGGCTTTTGGCAAACCGCTGGCCGCGCTTCAAAACACGCAGTTCAAGTTAGCGGAGTTGGATACAGAGTTGACCAGTGCCCAAGTGTTTATGGATCGATGCCTTGAGCTTTTGGTGCAAGGGGATTTGGATACGGTAACGGCGTCAAAGGCCAAGCTGTTGGGCTCCGAGCTCCAGTGTCGCATTGTTGATGAATGTGTTCAGCTGCACGGTGGCTATGGCTATATGTGGGAATATCCCGTCGCGCGGGCGTTTGCCGATTCTCGAGTACAAAGGATCTACGGCGGTACCAGCGAGGTTATGAAGCTTATTATCGGCCGCTCGTTGATCGCAGATTAAGGCGAGTCTTTGCTGCTCCCTCTGCGACACTGCTACGGGCTGCGCAGCGTAGGCTCAAGCAAAATTTTCTGTGGCGCTGACGTTGCGGTGGAACTACGTGCCGATATACTCACGAGCGTGCCCGGTTAAGCGTCTACGTGGCTTTAATCAAGCCTACTACCATGCTTACTACTAAGATTAGTGACGGGTTTATGGGGTCGCCTTGCTTTTGGCGCGGAGGCCAGTTTTTCAAGCTAAATGAGATCATCACTATGTTTAATCTGAAGAGTTTAGCCGTCACCTCCCTGGCTGGGGCGGCATGGGTTTTCAGTATGGGGTCCGTCGCCGCTGATAAACCTAATATCCTCGTACTGTGGGGTGACGACGTAGGTGTTTGGAATGCCAGCGCCTACAACCGTGGTGGTATGGGTTATCAAACGCCCAATATCGACTCCATTGCCAATGAGGGAGCGCTGTTTACCGACATGTACGCACAGCAGTCCTGCACCGCGGGTCGAGCGTCGTTCATTCTTGGTCAGCAGCCCTTTAGAACGGGCCTGTTGACTATTGGTATGCCGGGTAGCGATCAGGGGATTCCCGATTGGACGCCGACGATTGCCGACCTTCTGAAGGATCAAGGCTACAAGACCGGGCAGTTCGGTAAGAATCACCTGGGTGACCAGGATAAGCACCTTCCTACAAATCATGGTTTTGATGAGTTTTTCGGCAATTTGTATCACCTGAATGCCGAGGAAGAGCCCGAGACTTACTACTACCCGAAAGACCCGGCCTTCCACGAGAAGTTTGGTCCTCGCGGTGTTCTGCATTCCTATGCGGATGGCAAGATTGAAGACACCGGTCCACTTACGCGCAAGCGAATGGAGACTGTAGATCAGGAGTTCGGAGGCGCGGCCAAAAAATTCATGGCTGCCGCGGTCAATGAAGATAAGCCGTTTTTTGTCTGGATGAACTTTACCCGCATGCACGTGTGGACGCACCTGCAGGAAAAGTACCGCGGTAAAACTGGCATTAGCCTCTATGCGGATGGAATGGCCGAGCTGGATGACATGGTCGGTAGTTTCCTTGAGGAGCTTGAGACCCTCGGTGTGGACGACAACACTATTGTGATCTTCTCCACCGACAATGGCGCTGAGAAGTTCACCTGGCCTGATGGAGGTGCGTCACCTTATCGCGGTGAAAAAGGCACCACCTGGGAGGGCGGAATGCGCGTACCTCAAATGGTTAAGTGGCCCGGCACTATTAAGCCTGGAACAATCTACAATGACATCATGAGTCAGGAAGACTGGATGCCAACGCTGCTTGCGGCGGCGGGGGTGCCTGATGTTAAAGAGCAACTCGCCTCAAAAGGCGGCATGCGTGCTAACGGAAAGAAGTTCCGAGTGCATCTGGATGGCTATAACTTCAAGCCTTACTTTGAGGGTGCAGAAGAAAAAGGTCCGCGGCGCGAAATCATGTATTTTGCCGCTAGCGGTATGCTGAACGCGCTTCGCGTGGATGATTGGAAGGTTGCTTTTGCCATCGAGCGTGGACCTATCAATGAAGCGTATCGTGAGACTCCGGCTTGGCCTGTCATCACAAATCTACGCGCAGACCCCTTCGAAAGTGCCTATTCAGAGTCAGGCATGTACGTACGCTGGTATGCCGACAACATGTGGCTGATGGTGCCCGCACAGGGTTTTGTACAACAGTTCTTTGCCACCATTGCGGACTATCCTTTTCAGGCTGGTGGTTCTCTGAGCGCAAGCAATATTGGCTACGGGACCCTTGAGCGCCAGAAGGCCATGGGTAGCCTGAAGACCTTAATGGATCTGGCTATTCAGAACTAAGCGGGAGGCTCTTGAAGAGCTCCTGATTCAGGGCTCCTGATTTAGGGCTCCTGATTCAGGGCTCAGAGTGCTTATAAGCCCGGGTGATAATTCATCCGGGCTTTTTTTGTGGCTAGAGCAATCAGCACATTGAGACGGATTGTTAGTCCAGAAGTCCCTGGTCTTTGAGGTCGCCAATGAGAGAGGCGATCACATCATGACGAAGCTTGTCTGTTGATCCCGCCTTTATCGTGTCCGAAACCGCTTGCCACATATGCTCTTGTGTGTCCGTGACGTACAGGTCGGCGATGACTTCGTGAGTCGTGTTGGATGTCCAAACCGGCTGCTGGTAAGCGACTTCGTAGGCATGGCCGTAGTACCCGGGAAACCCGCCGTAGTAGCCCGCACCATACATCGGGGTAACGCCGTAGTAGATGGTTCCGGGGTGGTAAATTTCTTCGGTGTTGGCACCGATGTAGCGTGTAACCAACACGGTATCAAGCTCATTACTGCTTGCAGCCGCTACGACGTCCTCAGCGGTCACTTCGCCTTTGGGCAACAAACTGTGGGCGGCGACGGCATTCACTCCGTGGCCAGCAAGGGCTTTGACAAACATGTTTTCGAAGATAATCCGGTTCTCGCGGTTCTGGGTGACGGCTATAACCAAAACGCCGTCCAGGTCGAGTTTGCGGAGCAGTGGATCTACGTAGGAGTGCTTGATCGTTGAGTTCGTAGAGCAGGCGGTGGTGAGTGCTGCCAGGGCGAAGGCAGCAATAAAGCGAAGTACCGGCAGAAAATTTGATCGCACAAGGAAACACCTCTGTAATTGTGCGCCAAGGATACCGCTAAAAGGGACGCTTTCCCTTTATAATTGTCGAGATGATTTAGGTCATGGCTATGTCTTAAAAAGTGGAAGTCCACGACCCTTTGTGTTTTCCCATACAAAAGCGATCAGTTGATGAACCCCATCCAAACCGCAGCGTGCCGACTGGGCATAGTGCTAGCACTATGCGCGCCGCTATACGTGAATGCGTTTGGTGACTTACGTACGCTCGACCCTGAGGATCGAAGCGGTGAGTGGTCCTTTGGTTTTGCCTACATTCTCGAGGATGTGATCTACGCGGGAGAAGAGCGAGAGAGCACAGATTTGGTGCCGCTCTTTACCTATAGCGGTAAACACCTGTTTCTCGATAGCACCGATTTTGGATGGCACGCGGTTGATAACTCGCAGTGGCAGCTGGATGTATTTGGCAGTTACTTTACTCAGGGTTACAACGATCACAGCTTTTATCGTGAAACCGGCGCTGTGCGACCGCCGGATGATGCTCTCAAAGGAATGGAGCGTAAGAACACCGTAGAAGCAGGCTTGGAGCTCACTAGGAAAACAGATTTTGGTCGGTTTTCTGTGCAGCTTCGACAAGATGCCCACGGTGTTCATGACGGCGGTGAGTTGCGGGCGCGTTGGGCGAACGTAATCCGTGGTAACCAGTGGCAGCTTGAGCCTTGGGTCGAGTACAACGTTTTATCCGAAGATAAAGCGGACTACTACTTTGGGGTGCAATCGGACGAAGCGACGGCTACGCGCCCGGCCTATACGGTTGAGCAGGGCAGCGTCTGGGCGGCGGGTCTAGCGGGCCGTTACTCCTTGTGGAGGCACCATCAATTAAACCTGAACCTCGCCTATCGGGCCTACAGCGATGAAATAGCCAGCAGCCCTATCGTTGCCGAAGACAGCGGTGTCAGCGTTCAGTTTGGATATCGGTACGAGTTTGGCGGCGAAAAGCGGCCGAAAGACTCGGGTGAATACAACTTTGCGACGAATAATGCTCGGCCCACGTCTTTACGCGTCGCCTATGGGTGTACCACGGAAACCAAATTTGTCGAGATTCTGCAGGGTGATATCAACTGCGCCGATTTAGATACGGATCTGGCTAGCGTCTTCCTTGGTCGGCAATTGTCTGATCGAATGCTGACACTGCCCATCGAAGGATGGCTGCAGCTTGGCCTGGGGCGACGCTTCGAGAATGATCTTCAGGATGATTTCTGGGAGGGTGTCTTTGCCTTTAAGGCGATGTTTCGGCAGTTCCCTTGGTCTGATAGTGTGGAGACGCGGGTAGGCTTTTCGAATGGCGTGTCCTATACGGGTCGTATCCCCGCCTTGGAGCAGGATAAAGCTGCGAGGAAAAACCGACGCGAGAGCCATTTACTGCACTATCTGGAATTCAGTCTCGATGTGTCGGTAGGGGATCTGTTCAGACTGGACGGTATGCGAGATCTCTTTGCGGGTTTTTATGTACACCACCGGTCCGGGATTTTTGGTAGCTCCAACTACTACAAAAATGTGGATGGTGGCTCAAACGCCAACATGCTCTATCTCGAATGGGAGTTTTGATGGAAAAGGGTTATTAAACAATGACCTATAAAGCTTTATTAATGTTAGTTATTTTTTCGTGTTTCTCGATAACACAGGCCTACGCCCAGCGTGCAGGGCAATCCATATCGGTGCAATACGGTGTCGTTACCGCAGGCAAACAGGTTGATCTCAACTCCGGTGCTGTTCCTCAAGGGGCGGTAGTGGGTGGTGCCCTGGGCCTGGCTTCCGCGCGGGGTAAAAAGTCCAGCAAGAGGACGCGGAACACTATCATCGGCGCGGTAGCCGGCAGCGCTATCGCCGGATCGGCCCAGGGCGATACTCGAGGCATGATTTATAGCGTGGCCCTTACAGGATCTGCCGGAGAGATGCAGGTAGTGACGGATCAGCGAGAGATACGTATCGGTGATTGTGTTGCCGTCGAGAAGGCCGGTGAGACCGCTAATCTTCGGAGGGTAAGCGATGGATTTTGCGATGAAGCCAATGCAAAGGCTGTGGAAGAGCTGGCCGAAGAAAGCATTGAAGAAGCTAGTGAGTGTGAAATGGCGAAGGACGCGGTGGTCAATGCTGCCACTATAGAAGAAGCAGAGCTGGCGGCGGTGAAGATGCGCCTGCTGTGTGATGACTAGGGCGCCTAACGCTTGAGTACGCTCTTGGGCGAGCGGGTGAGGTATGTAGCCGCCCTAAGAGCTATAATTTGATGACCTATGAGTAGGAGTGGAAAGTACAATCATGAGCGGTAGCTCCAGGATTCCTGTCGTTGATGTTTCTAGTGGCGAGAAGTTCGTCAACGATCGCGGCATGTCCGTGATTAAGGATGGGATTAAGGCCAGTGCAGAGGGTTCTAGCCGCCTGCCGAAACCTAAGTGGCTTCGGGCGAGGATTCACGGTGGAGAGACCTATGAGCAGGTCAAAAGCATTGTGCATGAGCATCGTCTGGCTACGGTCTGCGAAGAAGCCAAATGCCCCAACATGAGCGAATGCTGGAGTGCCGGTACTGCCACGATCATGCTGATGGGAGATGTGTGTACCCGGGCTTGTCGGTTTTGTGCGGTTAACACGGGTAACCCCAAGGGCTGGCTTGATGCCGAAGAGCCTGAGAATACCGCGCGCTCGGTTCAACTTATGGGCCTTAAGTACGTGGTGTTAACCTCGGTGAATCGCGATGACCTTCCTGACGGCGGAGCAGGGCATTACGCTGCCTGTGTCAGCCGGGTAAAAGAAGTTAATGCGGACACTGCGGTCGAAGCGCTTACCCCTGACTTTTTGGGCAGTCTCACGGATGTTGAAACGGTAGTAGACAGTGGGATTGAGGTCTTTGCCCAAAACGTAGAGACAGTCCGACGGCTAACCCACCCTGTACGGGATCCGCGAGCGGGATACGATCAAACATTGGAAGTCCTTGCTCACGCAAAAGCACATCGTCCCGGTGTTCTGACGAAAACTTCTCTGATGTTGGGTCTTGGTGAAACGGAGGATGAGATTCGGGAAGCACTTGAGGATCTTCGCGCTGCGAAGGTCGATATTGTCACCTTCGGGCAGTACCTCCAGCCCACGGCCCACCACTACCCCATCGAACGTTACGTCACCCCTGAGGAATTCGAGACTTACCGGGAGTGGGGTTTGGCCATGGGGTTTCTTGAAGTCGTCTCTGGTGTTCTGGTGCGTTCCAGCTATCGCGCTGAGCAGGTGCTAGAGAAGAATAACGTGGGTCTGTAAATACGAATCTTTAGCCCACTACCGGGTTTAAGTCGAAAAAAAAGAGGCGGAGATTGTTACTCCGCCTCTTTCGTTGTGCCCTTACGTTGTGCCCTTACGTTGTGGCCTTACGTTGTGGCCTCACGTTGTGGCCTCACATTGTGGCCTTAACGACATCCTGCTGCGAAACGCTTACTCGCTGTTGCCACGAGCCTGCATAGCCAGTAGGCCATCATGAATCTGCTTGGCCCAGCTGTTGAAGTTGCGTCGCACCTCAGCCATGTTGGTCACGCTATTGTTAACGCCCCACATGGTCGAGTTCGCGCTGGTTCGTGTGTCCTTGATGATCGCCAGGGGCTCGCCGCTATCACCATCGGCTAACATGATCGCCAGAGACATGCTGCCACCGCCTTCGGTGATAACCGTTGTCCGCGCAGTTGTCCTGGACATTTGATCATCCTTCGGGCCCGAGGGCGCAATTTGGGTGATTATGGCCTCGAGCTTTATCACATCATCGCCGCCTTGATCGGTGATCTCGAAGGCGCCACCGTCTGTTAAGGCTTTAGCCATGGATTCCTGGAAATTGCTTTGTAACTTTGCTTTATCGCTGTCCGTGAGTTCCCATTCCCGGTTGTATCTGTTCACCATGCTACTGCTGGTATTTGGCTGAATGATTTCTACGTTGTCCACGTCCAGCGGTACGATGAATACTTTTGTGTATCGAGCATAGTCGGCATTCGGATCGATATACGCCAGGTCCGAACGGGAGTTATCAACCTTTGCCAGGCCTCCCATAATCACTTCAGCGTCTTCGCCTGTTTGGATACTAGGCTGCTCAGCACAGCCTGCGAGCATCGCTAGAGGCAGTGCGAATGCGGTGAGTGTTCTGGGGAAGTTTCGAAAAGTCTTCATAGGGATTGTCCTTTCTTCTATTGCGCAGGTTGTGCTGGGAGCACTGAGAAGTACAGTTTGCCACTGCGGCGCCGAAGCGCAAGCGTCATTCATCGGCAGTCGGCTATTATCGGTGGATACTACTTTAGCTATTCGTCGTTGCAATTGAACGATGTCCACTACCGGCCTGGCTGGGTATACTGGTTTTTTTTCAATGAGTGCGTTGCATGCCCGGAGTATTTTCCCGAGTCGGGGTCGTAGGTCGGAGCCGTCAGGATGGCATCGAAGCGGTATTGGAAGAACTCATGTCTGCTCTGCGCGAAGCGGATGCT
The DNA here is from genome assembly GCF_045107095.1 of Congregibacter sp. Lineage (GTDB taxonomy): Bacteria > Pseudomonadota > Gammaproteobacteria > Pseudomonadales > Halieaceae > Congregibacter. Next base: position 24,247 of record NZ_JBGCFU010000055.1, read on the forward strand.
GAGCTTTTGTTAGAGGATCGTTTTGGCGATCTTACCGCAGAGGGTTGTGATACCCATTCCCGCGACGCTATTGGTGCTGCAGCCGACCTGATCATTGTGCTGGGTGGAGATGGCTCCATGCTTAGCGCAGCGCGTGAAATGCTTCAGTACGGTAAACCGATGCTGGGTATCAATCGCGGACGCCTGGGTTTTCTCACTGACATAAGTCCCGACCGTGTTTCCGAACAAATCGCGGCGGTCATGAGCGGTGATTTTAGTAGTGAGGAGCGTTTCCTCCTCGATGTCAGTGTGGTTCGTGGGGGCGAAACTGTTTCCGAGGGTGATGCCCTAAACGATGTGGTTGTGAACTCGGGAACCTCGGCGCAAATGATCGAGATCGAGCTCTATATCGACGAAGAGTTTGTGAATCGTCAAAGGGCAGATGGACTGATCGTGTCCACACCCACGGGGTCGACGGCTTACTCCCTATCCGGCGGTGGGCCCATCATGCATCCGGCACTGGATGCACTGCTAGTGTTGCCGATGTTTCCTCATGCGCTATCGAGTCGCCCGATTGTCATTCGCGGTGACAGCGAGATACGTATCGATGTCTTGGCGCGCAACCGTATCCACCCTCCTGTCACCTGCGACGGACAGGTGAACATGACAGCCCGTCCAGGAGACTCTGTTGTGCTGCGCCGCAACCCGTCGGTACTAACGCTACTGCACCCTCCGGGTCACAGCTTTTATGCCAGCTGTCGCGACAAGCTGCGTTGGAGCGGTGCGCTGGTCGACTAGATGTCTGTGCTTCTCTATCGCGGTTCCCTGACTGAAGACCTTCGCCCCCTCAGCGCATTGTTGTGGCAGCAGAAGATTGCCCATCGCATTGTGGAAGAGGACGGTGTTCAGGTAGTGCTTCTTGCCGAAGGGGCTGACAAAGATCGGGCAGACGATTTTCTCGAGCGCTGGCAGAGCGGTGAGCTCCAGGTGACTTTGCGACCGGCTCCTACGGTAAACCGCCCAAAGGGAAACGCTCTCCCGGCACTTGTTCGCAGCGCACCAGTAACACTCGCGCTTATTGCGATGAGTATTCTTGGCTTTTTGTTAGTGTATTTAAACGCGCCCGTTAGCTGGGTGGCCGCGTTCACCTACGAGCCCTTTACTCTGCAGGGTGGGCGTCCGATGTTTAGCGAGGCAAGCGGTCAGATCTGGCGTTTGGTGACTCCCGCCTTTTTACACTTTGGTTTGATGCACATCGTGTTCAACAGCCTGTGGTGCTGGGAGCTCGGGCGGCGTATCGAGTCAGCTTTGGGTAGCTTCAATCTTTTGGGTTTGTTTGTGGCGACGGCGGCGCTGTCCAATTTCGCCCAGCACACAGTCTCCGGTTCAGTGCTCTTTGGCGGGCTGTCAGGCGTGGTCTACGCATTTCTGGGTTTTTCCTGGGTCGCAGGTCGGATAAATCCGCGCTGGCAGCATCTGGCTCCCGCTACGCCCATCATGTTGTTTATGGTGGGCTGGTTAGTCGTATGCCTACTCGGACTTGTTGATGTGCTGGGGTTTTCCGTCGCTAATGCTGCTCATGTCGGCGGTCTGTTCAGCGGCTCGGTTATAGGGGTGGCCTTCGCTCTGCTTTACAGGAAGCAGCACTGATATTGCGTATAATCGCGCCTCTTTCTACGGGAGGCCGCATGGACTATCAATCACTCATCGACACGCTCAGCCCGGACATTGTCGCGCGCTTGCGTCAGGGTATCGAAACGGGTCGCTGGCCCGATGGTAAGCCCGTGACGCCAGAACAGCGAGAGCATAGCCTTCAGGCGGTGATTGCCTGGGAACAGCAGCATCTTCCTCAGGACCAACGCGTGGGCTATATCGACAAAGGTAAAAAAGCGGGCGCATCGCGCTCCAGTGGCTCAGAGACTGAGCAACTGCGCTGGGCAAGCCAACATGAGGAATCCAAGGAATGAGTGTTCTTTTGGGAGAGGGAGGTATCCGTAAGATGACCTCCTCGCTAAGTGACAGCGCGGTGGATTATGCGCTCCCTATGGGCGAGGCCAGCGTACCCCTGAACGCCTTGCTCGGGCAGTCTATCTCCCTGAGCTTTCTCGGAGCCATCAACTGCGTCCACTGTGGGCGGAAGACCAAGAAGAGTTTCAATCAGGGTTACTGTTACCCATGCTTCCAGCGACTTGCCCAGTGCGACAGTTGTATTATGAGCCCCCAGAAGTGTCATTACTCAGCGGGTACGTGTCGCGAACCCGAATGGGGCGACGCGAATTGCATGGTGGATCACTTCGTCTATCTCGCGAATACATCGGGCCTGAAAGTAGGTATTACCCGGGGCACGCAGGTACCGACGCGTTGGATAGACCAGGGAGCAACTCAGGCACTGCCGGCGTTTCGAGTGGCCAGCCGACTTGATTCAGGTTTGGTCGAAGTGGCCTTTGCCGCTCACGTTGCTGACAAAACCGCATGGCAGAGAATGCTCAAAGGCGCGAATGATCCTATGGACCTACCCGCCGAGCGCGCGCGCTTGGCCGAGACCTGTGCAGACACCATTGAGACGCTTCGCCAGGAGCGGGGCATCGATGCCATTACCTCACTGGATACCAAAGACGTCACTACTATCGACTATCCAGTGCTGGAGTACCCAAGCAAAGTGAAGTCGATGACCTTCGACAAGATGCCCGAGGTCGCTGGGACGCTCATGGGTATCAAGGCCCAGTATCTGATCCTCGATACGGGTGTGATCAATATGCGACGGCATGCGGGCTATCAAGTCGCGCTGTCACAGATGACGGAGAACTGAGATGCGTGACGGGCAACCAAAGACAATTTTTCTGAGCGACTATCAGGCGCCGGCCTTCACGGTGAGTCATACCGAGCTCCATTTTGAGCTCTTTGATGAGCACAGCCTGGTTCATGCACGCTTACATTTTCGTCGTTCTGACGGCGTGTCTGAAGATACCCCGCTCCTACTGAACGGTCAGGAGCTGGAGTTGTTAGCACTGGCGGTGGACGGACAAGAAGTTGCGTCAGAGCACTATGAATTGAGCGATGATTTTCTGCGCATTGACGGGCTTCCCCAGAGTGGGGTACTCCAGACGTCCGCGCGTATTTATCCGCAGTCCAACACCTCGCTTGAAGGTTTGTATCGCTCTCGAGGTTTGTTCTGCACGCAATGCGAGGCCGAGGGTTTTCGAAAAATCACCTGGTTCCCCGATCGTCCCGATGTGATGTCGACCTATGCGGTAACCATCGATGCCGATGCAGGGCAATGTCCGGAACTCCTGAGTAATGGAAACCTGGTGCATAGTGAGGAGCTAACTGAAGGGCGTCATCGGGCTGTCTGGGAAGACCCGCACCCCAAGCCAAGTTATCTCTTTGCACTCGTTGCCGGAGACTTGCAGCGTGTAGAGGATAGCTTCACGACGGCCGGCGGACGCGACGTTCGCTTGATTATTCTGGTCGAAGAAAAGGACCTCGATAAGTGCGCTCACGCGATGGACTCTCTCAAGCGCTCCATGCGCTGGGACGAAGAACGATTTGGTCGAGAGTACGACCTGGATGTCTTCCATATTGTGGCGGTGGACGACTTCAATATGGGCGCCATGGAAAACAAGAGCCTTAACATCTTCAATACTTCCTGCGTTTTGGCTGCTCCCGATACGACTACAGATCTCGGGTATCAACGCATCGAGAGTATCGTCGCCCACGAGTATTTTCATAACTGGTCTGGCAACCGGGTCACTTGCCGAGATTGGTTTCAGCTGAGTCTCAAAGAAGGTTTCACGGTTTTTCGAGACGCGGAATTTTCTGCGGATATGGGGTCGCGATCCCTTAAACGTGTCGAAGATGCCATGACCATGAGAACCCTGCAGTTTGCCGAGGACGCAGGCCCCATGGCCCATCCCGTGCGCCCCGCATCATTCATTGAGATCTCTAATTTCTACACGCTCACGGTATACGAAAAGGGCGCCGAAGTAGTGCGAATGATCCAGACCCTCCTGGGCGAGAGGGACTTCCGTCGTGGCAGTGACCTTTATTTCGAGCGCCACGATGGGCAAGCAGTCACTTGCGATGATTTCATAGCCGCGATGGAAAACGCATCGGGTAAGGATCTGACGGACTTTAAACGCTGGTATTCTCAAGCGGGAACGCCAGAGCTCAGTATCAGAGATAGCTGGGACGAAGAGCAGGGAACTTACACCCTGACCGTTTCGCAACAAACTCCTGCGTCACCGGGACAGAGTGAAAAGTCCCCCGTGGTGATTCCTCTGGCGATGGGCTTGTTGGGCGAGGCGGGTAATCTGCGGATCAAACTTGACGGTGAGACGCCTAACAACGAGAGCGCGGACAATACTCACCGTGTCCTTATTGCAGATAAGCCGACCCAGACGTTCCGTTTCACAGAACTCCCCGAGCGTCCTACACCCTCGCTTTTGCGAGGGTTCTCGGCGCCAGTGCGCGTCGACTACCCCTATAGCCGGGAGCAATTGCTCGCCCTGGTGAGTCGTGACGATGACGACTTTGTTCGCTGGGATGCCATGCAGCAGTTAATGGTCTCAGGCTTGCAAGAATTGCAGGAGAATCCCGAGGCTGCGCTTGACCCGATACTGGAGACCGCGGTCAACGCGATTTGCAGTCAATCCCTTGATCCCGCCGTGCAGGCCGACATGCTTAGGCTCCCATCGGAAACCTATCTTTCCGAACTTGCCAGCCACGTCGGTAAAGCTGATGTGCATGGCATTTTTCGTGCGAGGGAAAGTCTCAGAAAATCGCTTGCCACAGTGTTTCGCGAGCGTTGGGCCGCACTCTTTGAGTCCTTAAAGGTCACAAAGCCCTACGCGGCGACCGGAGAGCAGATAGGGTCTCGTGCTCTGGCGAATGTCGCTCTTGATTACCTTGCGACTGCTGATGATCAGGGAGTCGCGCTGGCGAGGGACTATTACTTTGCTGCCGACAATCTCACGAATCGCCTGGTGGCGCTCCGCGCTGTGTTGCGTGAGGGTAGTGCAGAGCGCGGAGAGGAGTTGCTGGAAGACTTTTACCAGCGTTTTTCTGGTGAAGCCTTAGCGATGAATCACTGGCTGGTCGTGCAGGCCGAAAATACCAGCGGAGACGCCATTCGTCGCGTCCGCGCGCTTATGGAGCATCCTGCCTATGACGGCCGAAACCCGAACAAAATCCGGTCTCTTATCGGTGGGTTTGCCAATGGCAATGCCGTGCACTTCCACCGCGAAGATGGCGCCGGGTATCGCTTGCTGGGAGAGGTTGTGGAGTCGCTAAATGCGCAAAATCCGCAGATCGCTTCGCGTTTGTTGGCCCCTTTGACGCGATGGAGAAACTACGCTGCCGGAGCTGAGCTCATGCGCGCAGAGTTACAACGCCTATCTGAGCTACCATCTTTATCTCCGGATGTTTATGAAGTTGTTAACAAGTCACTGGCTTAAGTAGAGCTCGGGTAGGGCACTGCTCGCGGGTCGCTTTGTTACGCTCTTGGGTAGCTCCCGAACAGCTCTAGCCAAGGCGCTACCATTCCATTGCGGGGTGGCGGCGTCTACGCCGTCATCGCTGTTCTCGAGCTCTTCGCGGTAAAGACATCGTTCCAGCTCGTGTACCGCTGTCGTGAGCGCTGCGGAATCCTGCTGTAGCAACCAGTCGTTGATTGGACCGGAGTATCCCTGGTCGTGAAGCCACAGGCGCAGTGATTCTCGGGCAAGTACGGGGTCGTTGGCCTTACAGGCATCAAATAGTTTAGGTGGGGTTTTTGAAACAACGGCTTCTGGACTTGCCTGGGTTTCGACGCGTGGGCCTCGTCGCCACCATAGAAAAGAAGTGACTATCCACCCTGAAGCGCAGAAGGCTGCAATCCAGGGCCACAGGTTACTTGCTGTAGTTATAGTGGGTTGGCTCAGTGCCCCTACCTCGCTTGTTGGCAGAGCGGCAGGGCTGTCAACCGGGTTGAGGGATACGCCGGGACTTGGTAGCACGGTTAATACCTGTGCCGGTAGCCTCGCGATTTTCAGGCTGTCGCTTTCGGTATCCCACCAGGGAATCTCTAATGCAGGTAGTTCATAAACACCGTCTTCTACGGCAACCAGTGCAAGGCTGTCGCTGCGAATTCCCGTTACGCCCTGGTCGTTGTTAACGTTGTTGATCAAGGGTTGGTCGGGATAAGCGCGAAGCCCGTCGACACTATTGCCATCGATGGGCGGTAGTTGAGCGCCCTGTAATCCTTCACCGGTAAGAGTAATCGTGCGCGTAATGGAGTCGCCTATGCGCAACTGATCCAAGGGAGCGGACCACTGCTCTTCAATGGTGAGATTGGATGAGGGTAGCCATGTTGCGTTTGGATAGCTGGCGGGGCGCGGACGCACCGGTATGGTCAGCGCGTCGCTACGGCGTCTCAATAATCGTCCTGCAGGTCGCGTGTCAAAAAGTGTACGTCGGCCGGACGCTATCCGCCCGGAGAAGGTCTGTTCTGGAATAACCAGATCACCGCTGGACTCGGGAAAGATGGCGTAGCGGATTTCGTGGACCAGCCAGGGGCGGCCATTGATTGTGCGTTGGAATGAGTTTTGTCCCAGAGTTTCGACGTAAGCGTTGGCGATCTCGAGTTCACTAATGCTGCGGGAGTCCAGGTTCACCGCCTGCTGTACCCGAAGGGTCAGTAGTAGCTGCCCCTGTACATAGACTTCGGAGCGATCCACCTCTGCCTCAAAGATAACGACTTCGTCTTCCGCCTGAGCAGTGGGTTCCGGGCCCACGGTGACGGCCAGCGCTTCGCTGCGTTTGCCGTCCACCTCAAAGGGCGGGATTACCAGGGAACCTTCCCGTCGGGGTGTAAGCTCGAGAGTCAGCTCGCGAGTTTGGCTGCGCTCTCCGTTTACAATGCGCGTGCTGATATTGGATGAACTCTGCAGAATGTCGAACAACTCCTCAAGCGCATCAAGGTTTGCGTCGCCGGGATCACTGCTGTCATCGCTGCGCAGGGACAGACGCACGGTGTCGCCCATGGCAATGTTGTAGCGATCAAGAGAGGCCTGCAGCGCTGCCTGAGCCGGTAAAGCTAGCGCAGCCACGAGGCACACGAGGATCCAAAGAAAATGTCTACCAGATTTCTTTTGTGTCACGGTTCTTTCCTTGCTGCTGTCTCTGGCGGCTTTCAAAGCGGAACTTCTCTCGCAATAGCCCCGAGGGGTCATCGGGGACGCGGCGTAGCCATTGCTGCATTGCCTGATCCTTCTCCAAGTCTTCCTGCATAGCGCTGTTATCTATTTCAGGCTGCGGCATGGGCCGCTGCTGTGCCTGCTCGGATTGCTCACTGTCTCCCTGGGAGCCATTCTCACCGTCAGCATCTTGCTGATTTTGCTCCTGCCCGTTTTCTGACTGAGAGTCGTCACTGCTGCCTTGCGGGTTGTCTTGTTGTCCCGAGTTGTCCTGAGGGGACTGTGATTGATCCTGCTGGCTATCGCCGCTTTGTTGTTCTTGATTTCCTTGTGAGTCCTGCGGCTGCTGCTGGGAGTCTCCCTGTTGCCCTTGCTGCTCTTCTTGTTGTTGCTCCAGTAGTTGTTCAAGTGTTGCCAGATTCTTCTGTGCATCTTCCTGATCTGGCTCGCGCTCGAGCGATGCTTTGTAGGCATTGATAGCCGCCTCCAGCTCACCCTGCGCTGCGAGGGCATTGCCACGGTTGTACCAGGCATCTGCGCTGTCTTCCTTTGAGAATGCAGTTGCTGCGGTCGCATAGTCCTCATCGCTGAACGCAGCCGTGCCACGCCAGGATGGGTTTTCAAAAAGCGCCGCGGCGCGTCCAGCGTCACCGTCCGCCAGTGCCCGCTCTGCCTGTTGATCGGCCCGAAGCCATAGGTCTTGCCATTCAAAGGCCTCACTTTTTTGTGCGGGGAGTACAGTCACAACCAAGGGCAGCATATAAACCCAGCCTCGGCGAAAGCTCACCAAAGCAATGAGAAGTAATGGCAAAACAAGCCAGTGGGCCATGTCCTGCCAACGATCGGCTTGGCGATCCAGGGATATAGTATCGTCGTCATCGACGATGTCGGACTGAGTGAGCAATGCCTGTAAATCGCTATCATCAACCGTCATCCTGCGGTATGTACCCCCGGTCTCGGTAGCGAGCTCAAGGAGCAAGTCCTCATCGAGGGCCGGGACCACGATCTCGCCGGACTGATCTTTCAGAAATCCGCCACCGGGAAGCGCAATAGGGGCCCCGACGCGAGTTCCCACCCCCAAGACCGCAAGATCCCGCGGTTGGCCGGCGAGAATTGTCTGGATACTGCTCAGGTCGCGGTTTCGGATGCCGTCGGTAACCAGAAGGATTCGCCCTCTGCGGACGCCTGCAGAATCCAGCAATGCCACAGCGCGTTCCACTGCATCAACGGGGTTTGATCCGGGAAGGGGCATCATTTCAGGTGTTAAGGCGGGAAGTAGGTTTGCGATGGTGGGATTGTCATCGGTCAGAGGCGCGACAATATGTGCGTCTCCGGCGTAGGCGATCAAGGCGGTGAGTCCTTCCTTGCGTTCTCGCAGTAAGTCCAAAAGCTTGCGCCGCACGCGATCCTGTCGCGACGGTTGAAGGTCTGTGGCGAGCATCGAGTAGCTCAAGTCGACCACGAGGACCAAAGCGTCCTGTTTTTGCAGCACGGGCTGGGGTAACTGCTCCCAGCTAGGACCCGCCGCCGCTAAGGAGCCAATTATCCATGCTAAAAGCAAGGCAGGCAGACCGCTGCTACCTCGGCGAACTGATTCCCGACTAATGAGATGCTCAAGGAGCTCGGGGGCCACTATGCGCGACCAGCTCGCTTCCTGTCCTCGCTGCCTCCACAGCAAAAAGCCCAGAACTAGACAGGGAAGCAACAACAGCAGCCAGTGCGGTCGCAGGAAGTGAAAATTACTGAGAAGCTCAGTCACGGACAGGAAAGCCTACAGCGCTTGGTGTCGATGCCGACGAGCGATGGCGCCACAGGTAACGGATGACTAAAGCAAAACTCAGGGCCATGGCGAGGAGCAGCGGCAATGCGCTCAGAGATTGCTGGGGTCGATACAGGGCCTTGTCGACCTCAAGAGGCTCCAGCTGCTCGAGGAGCCGATAGACCGTGGCTAGCTCTTCCGGGTCCCGGGCGCGGAAGTATTGTCCGCCGGTGCTTTGGGCGATAGATGTAAGGCTGCTCTCGTCCAGGTCTGCAGAAGGGTTTACCGTGCGCGCGCCGAGAGGCGAGCCCAGCAGTCCCGGCAGCGTAAGCGAGTCGGCGCCAATCCCGATCGTATAGATGCGCACGCCCAGGTCCGCAGCGAGCTTAGCTGCCTCCAAGGGGTCTACGGTGCTCGCAGTATCCTGGCCGTCGGTAAGCAAAATCAGTACGCGGCTTGTGGCCGGGCGTTCTTGAAGCCGCTTCACCGCAAGACCAATGGCATCACCAATGGCTGTCTCTTGTCCCGCAAAACCTATTTGTGACTCCAGCAGAAAACGTTGCACCGTTTGGATGTCGAAGCTCAGGGGCGATTGCAGATAGGCCCGACTTCCAAAGAGAATCAGGCCCAGGCGGTCACCGCTACGCCGGGACATAAAATCGCTGCCCAGCTGCTTTACCGCATCAATTCGTCGGGCCATGCGATTACCCACCTGCATATCTTCCACCCGCATGCTTCCGGAAATGTCGACGGCAAGCATCAGGTCTCGACCGCTGTTGGGAAGCTCAATCGCTTCACCGACCCAAAGGGGGCGCGCGGCGGCCAGGAGTAGACAAAGCCAGATTGTCCAAAGCGCTATTGCGGGTACCTTTCTTGCGGCGCTGACCACGGATTCCTCATCGTCGTTGGTCAGACTCTGCCAACGGTTAAAAAAAGGTGCGCGGAGCGCCGGTCGTTCAACAGTTCGTGGTGGCGCGAAGCGCCTTATGAGCAAAGGCAGCGGAAGCAACAGCAGGACTGCGGGCCAGAGCAGGGTGATCATCTCGGCCGCTCCATGTTCTTGAGCCAGCGACCTGTCGCGTGCAAGGCGTCTTCACAGTCTTGCGAATCCACCTGCGGAAGATAGGCAAGATCTGCCAGCGTGCCATCGAAATAAGGCTCTTTTCCCTTGGCCAGAGAATTCAAAAAATCCGCCCAGGCCTGCCCTGTAAGACCCGCGCAATTCCGGCGACCTGCAACGCCAATAGCCACACGTCGTTGCAAAAGTCCCAGAGCGGCCGCGCGCTCAGCGTCAGACATATCTTTCTCTTCTAGAGCGGCAAAAGCACGCCGCGCCGCTCGAATCGGAGCAGCGCGAAGATGAAAGCGCCAAAGACGAAGGAGTCCGTAAACGATGAGGCCCAAGCTTAGAAGAGCAAGTAACCACCACCCTGGCGCCAAGGGCCACCAATGCACCGCCGGTGGCTCGCGGAGCGGTTCGAGCATGCCGATGATGGATTCAGGATCCATGCTTCACCGGGTTTGCGTTGCTGCTAAAAGATATCGACCCTGCCGCTTGCGAACCCCCATAGATGTTTCTTAGGAGTGTCAGAGGCGCTTGAGTGGTGCTGCCGCGGAGCATGGGTATGCCTAGTCGCTGCAGTTGCTGCTGGTGGCCTTCTAACCGTTGGCTATACAGCTCGGCAAAGCGTTGGGATAAACCTGGCATACCGGTGTCCAGCTCGGCGCGCTTGTCTCCGTCAGTAACGCTATAGCGTCCCGCTGGAGGAAGCTCCGCCTCAAGAGGGTCACTGCAATGGATGGCGGTGATTTCGACGTGGCGGGCAAGCTGAAACAGTTCCTCGCGGGCTTCGTCCTGCTCGGCGCCCTCAAAGTCACTGATAAGAAACACGCTGGAACCGGGTCTCGCAACCCGGCGCACACTGCGGAGCAAGGTGCTAAAACGATTGTTTTGGTCTTCTGGTGACTCCAGCGCTGCTGGTGTTTCCGCGAGCGCCGACAACAGAGCGAGAACCGTGCGACGACTGTTGCGAGGACGCATTTCCCAGTGGTCTGCGTCACGCATGAGCAGGCCGCCGACACGTTCATTGCTGGCCAGTGCGCTCCACGCCAGCAGCGCAGCAATCTCAGCGGCAAGCACGATTTTAAAGCAGTGCTGCGAGCCAAATTGCATGGATGATCGTTGGTCTACCACAAGAAGTACGGGGCGCTCCCGCTCTTCGTGAAACATCTTTGTGTGTGCAGCGCCGGTTCGCGCGGTGACGCGCCAGTCAATAGCGCGGATGTCATCTCCCGGTTGGTAGCCTCGTACTTCTTCAAACTCAATACCGCGTCCGCGGAAGTTCGAGCGTTGCCCGCCGGCGAGTTGAGCGAGAGCCCGACGTCGTCGCCGGATATCCAGCTGCCGGGCAGGAAAGCGTAAAGCCAGCAGCCGTGCAATATCCACGGTTGCTCCGCTCGCAGGTTGTGAGGGGTCTAGCGTCAACACGTAAGTATCAGGCCACCGGTACGAGTCGGAGAATCTCGTCGATCACCTCATCACTGCGCACCCCGGCGGCTTCCGCTTCGAAACTTAACAACAGGCGGTGCCGGAAAACGTCTGCAGCTACACCCTGAACGTCGTCGGGAGAGACAAAATCGCGACCGTGGAGCCAAGCGTGGGCGCGTGCACATCGGTCAAGGGCAATGGTAGCCCGAGGACTGCCGCCATAATCGAGCCAGTGAGCCAGATCGTCGCTGTAAGGCGCGGGGTTTCGGGTGGCCATCACCAGCTGCACAATGTACTCCTCGACAGCTGGAGCCATATGCAGGGCGAGGGCTTCCTCGCGAGCTTGAAACACACTTTCCTGAGCTAGTTGCGGTGCATCCACTGCGGCGCCTTTTGCGGCTTCTGATCGTGTTAGACGAAGAATCAGTCGCTCCGCGTCTGCGTCCGGATAATCAACTTTCACATGGAGTAAAAATCGATCGAGCTGGGCTTCGGGAAGAGGGTAGGTACCTTCCTGCTCGATGGGGTTTTGCGTCGCCATCACCAAAAACAGGCGCGGCAGCGCATAACTCTCGCTGCCCACGCTCACTTGGCGTTCCGCCATGGCCTCCAATAAAGCCGACTGCACTTTGGCCGGAGCACGGTTTATCTCATCGGCCAAGACCAGGTTGCTGAACACAGGGCCTTGTTGAAAGTGAAAGCTGGCTTCCTGCGGTCGATAGATTTCTGTTCCCGTAACATCACCGGGTAAGAGGTCGGGTGTGAACTGGATTCGGTGAAAACTGCCCTCCAATGCATCTCCCAAGGATTTGATCGCCCGGGTCTTTGCCAGCCCCGGGGCTCCCTCCACGAGCAAATGCCCGTCCGCTATCAAGGCAATGAGTAGCCTTTGCACTAGGTGGCTCTGGCCAATAATCTGCTGGTCCAGCCACTGTTCCAGTTGTCTCAGGTCGCTAGAGGTCAAGGTTTCTCCTGTTGAAAATCTGTCAACGTAAACAATTTGATGAGCTTTTTGGCATGCAGCGCATGCGAGGGGTGCGATTCTAGCGGAGTACGGCCTCCGGGGCACCCGCTGCCCACATAATCGACTGGCATATTGCCGTAAAGTTCCCTTCCCGCGGCGCTCATGGTACCTGTCTTTGCGATACACTGGCCGCCTAATAAAGCGGTGTTAAATAAGGGGACCTGCTATGGCGTGGGAGACACTCAAGCAAGCCTTGCTTGACGACCTCGCGGGCATTGTAGTCAAGCGAGCCGACGCAGAGCATCGGGATGACCTCACTCTTCTCTCGGACACTTTCTTCAGTCGATTTTCGGCGGAAGATATGCGTGATCGCTCTCCCGACAACCTTTACGGCATGCTTTACGGCTTGATGCGCTTTATGCAGAGCTGGGCGGGGGATGCTCCAAAGGTTCGCTTGCTAAACCCCCAGATTAGTACCCACGGCTGGGAAAGCACGTCGACAATCGTCGCGGTGCTCTGTCGTGACATGCCTTTTTGTACGGCGTCGGTTCGAGGCGAAATCAATCAGCGCAATCTGGGTATTCACTGCCTGGCGAGCTGTAATTTGCGTGTTGCTAGGGCCAAAAACGGTGAGCTTCAGGGGTTGCTGGGCAGCGAGCAAACTGCCGCTGACGCCTCTGCGGAAAGCCTTCTTTATTTCGAGATTACGCGCCACAGCGACTTGAGTGAGCTTGACGAACTTCGGGAGAGCCTCGAGCAAATTCTCGAGGAAGTGGCTATGGTAGTTGGCGACTTCGGTGCTATGCGAGAGCGGCTGGATGAAGCGCGGGAGTGCATCGCCGAAGCGGCTTGTGTCAGCGACGAGTTTCGTGATGAGGCGGCTGCATTTATCGAATGGTTGCGCGGCGATCATATGACGTTTCTGGGTTACGAGTATCTTCGCGTAGAGGAGGGCGAGGTGCATGTCGATAGCAGCTGCAATCTTGGTGTGCTTCGGGGGCTGGAGACGCGCGGCGCTGCAGATCTTGAACACGATCTGGCCTGGATGGCACCTGAGGAGTTTCATCGACGCCAGCTAAGTTTTGGCAAATCGCGCCGACGGGCAAAAGTGCACCGTCAGGCCTACCCCGACTATGTCGAAGTCAAAACTTACGATGCGTCCGGCGCAGTAACGGGTCAGCATCGATTTCTTGGACACTACACTGCGGCCGTCTACAACATGGATCCGGCGGAAATACCTATTCTGCGCCGAAAAGTGAGCCAGGTTCTTGGGCTTTCGGGGCTCGCGGAAGAAGAACACGATGGACGGGAGTTAAAACGCGTATTGGAGTTAATGCCTCGGGATGAGTTGTTTCAATCATCTACCGCGGATCTCTATAACACGACATCAGCAGTCAATCGTATTCAGGAGCGGCGCCATACGCGATTGTTTGTGCGCAAGGATGCGCACGGCAAGTTCATTAGCTGTCTTCTGTACATGCCCCGGGATCGCTACACCACCCAGCGACGAATGAATATTCAACGAATTCTCACCAAGGCTTTTTCCGCTGAAGAGTCTGAGTTCAATACGCAGTTCACCGAGTCCGTCTTGGTGCGGGTGTACTTTGTTTTGAGAGTGGATCCATCGCAGAACCATGAGTTTGACGTCAATGAAATCGAGGAGCAGATCGTGCAGGCAACGCTAGCGTGGAAGGATCGACTGCGGCTTCGGTTGCTTGAGGAGTTCGGCGAGGAGCGCGGTGAGCAACTCATGCGTGAACTGGGTGACGGCTTCGCCCCTGGTTATCGTGATGACTTCGATCCCCGGGTCGCTGTACTGGATATACAGCACATATTGGCCTTAAACGGCACAGATCGTCTGGGTATGAACCTGTATCGTCTTTTGGAGGAAAAAGATGATCACCTGAAGTTGCGCTTGTATCGCATGGGTTCGCCTTTGCCCTTATCAGATGTGCTGCCGATTCTGGAGAATTTGGGCCTGAGGGTGGTGGCAGAAAGAGCCTACCCCGTGCGCGCAGCCTCGGAAGGTCGATACTGGATTCAGGAATTCAGTTTGATTTATTCCCTCGCCAAGAATATTGATCTGGAACAGGTGAAAGAAGAGTTTGAAGATGCCTTTTCGCGTATTTGGTATGGGCAGGCTGAGAGCGACTCTTTTAATCGTTTGCTGTTGGGTAGTCGCCTTAGCTGGCGCGAGATCGCACTTTTACGCGCCTACGCCTGTTACTTTGGCCAGATAAATTTTGCTTACTCTCGCAGCTATATCGCTGAAACCATGGCGGCCCATCTACCTATATCCTCCAGCATCGTTGAGCTTTTCCTCACGCGGTTCTCCCCGGTGTTTGACGGAGATGACGAGTGGCGTGATCAGCGCGAGGCTGCGGTAAAGGAACGCATTTTGCTGGCGCTGGATGAGGTGGAGAACCTCGGGCAGGACAGGATTATTCGCCAGTACGTCGAACTCATTTCGGCGACAGTGCGCACCAACTTTTTCCAGCAAGGCGAGCTTGGAGATAGTAAGTCTTACTTTTCCTTTAAGCTGCGCCCGGGCGATATTCCCGATATTCCTCGTCCGGTTCCTCTGTTCGAGATTTTTGTTTATTCGCCTCAGGTCGAAGGGGTGCATCTGCGCGGCGGGAAAGTCGCGAGAGGCGGCTTGCGCTGGTCGGATCGATTGGAAGACTTCCGTACAGAAGTCCTCGGCCTGGTGAAAGCACAGCAGGTCAAAAATGCGGTCATCGTGCCTGTGGGCGCGAAAGGTGGTTTTGTTGCCAAACGCCTGCGTCCCGATATGACGAGGGATGAGGCGCAGGAAGAGGGCGTGGCTTGCTACAAGACCTTTATTCGAGGTCTGTTGGATATCACGGATAACCGGGAAGAAGATCGTATCGTTCGGCCTCAGCTTACGGTGTGTAAGGATGACGAAGATCCCTATTTGGTCGTGGCTGCTGATAAGGGCACTGCGACGTTTTCCGATATCGCTAACTCCCTGTCAGAAGAGTACGGATTCTGGCTGGGTGATGCCTTCGCATCGGGCGGTAGCGTGGGCTATGACCACAAGAAAATGGGTATTACGGCCAGGGGTGCCTGGGTTTCTGTAGAGCGCCATTTTCGAGAAATGGGTGTCAATGTCGCGACGACGGAGTTCTCGGTCGTGGGAATCGGCGATATGTCTGGCGATGTCTTCGGTAACGGAATGTTGCTGTCAAAGCATATTGCTCTGCTGGCAGCGTTTAACCATATGCATATTTTTGTGGACCCCAATCCTGATGCCGAGCGCAGCTATCTTGAGCGGGAGCGTTTGTTCGCTTTGCCAAGATCGGGCTGGTCGGATTACGACACGTCGTTGATTTCTGAAGGGGGTGGCGTGTTTAGCCGTAACGCCAAGTCCGTCGCTATTTCTGAGCCTATGAAAGCGCGATTTGGCATTACCGTTAATCACATGACGCCGACAGAGCTGATCAGCGCGATCCTGCGGTCCGAAGTAGATCTGCTGTGGAACGGTGGTATTGGCACCTATGTGAAATCGAGCTCCGAAACCCATACCGATGTAGGCGATAAGGCAAACGACGGGTTGCGAGTGAACGCCAGGGATTTGCGCTGCAAGGTAATTGGTGAGGGCGGTAATCTGGGGATTACGCAATTGGCGAGAACCGAGTTTGCGCTCATCGGAGGTCGCTCGAATACCGACTTCATCGATAACGCCGCGGGTGTGGACTGCTCGGACCATGAGGTCAATATTAAGATCTTGCTGGACGCCATTGTCGCGAGAGGTGATCTCACCGAGAAGCACCGTAATCAGCTTCTTGAAGATATGACCGAGTCTGTTTCGGCCCTGGTGTTGGCAAATAATTACCGGCAGGTCCAGGCAATCAGCATCGCAGAGCGCGAAGCGCGAGTGCGTAGTGGCGAATACCGTCGTTTGATTTCGACCCTCGAGAATGCAGGGCGATTAGATCGAGAGCTCGAGTTTTTGCCCACGGACGAAGCATTGGCAGACAGAAGAACGCAAGACCTGGGGCTTACCCGTCCAGAGCTTTCGGTCCTGATCTCCTACAGTAAGGCGATACTCAAGGAAGAACTCATTGCCTCGGACTTAGGCAGCGATGCTCATTTGCTCCAAGCGGTGTCTACCGCGTTTCCCGCCAAGCTCAAGGAGACCTATCCCGAGGACCTCGCTGAACACCGTCTGCGCCGCGAAATCATGTGCACTCAGGTTGCGAACGATATCGTGAATCGCATGGGTTTGAACTTCGTTTTGCGCCAGCAAAAAGCGACAGGTGCCCCCGTGGCGGATGTCGCTCGTGCCTATACGGCGGTTATGGAAATATTTGGTATCAGCACATTGTGGGACAGTATCGAGGCGCTGGACTTCACCGTAGTGTCTGACGTTCAGATTGAAATGATGCTCGACGTCATCCGCCTGGTGAAACGCGCGACTCGTTGGGTATTGCGTAATCGTCGTCACCAGATTACCCCTACTAGCATGATCGAAGAGTTTTGCACTGGCGTGACGGAGTTGCAGCGTGCCCTTCCCGAGTTGTTGCGTGGTCGAGCCGCGGAGCAGTACGAAGCGCGGCTGCAGAGCTACAACGAGGCAGGGGTTAATGCCCAGACCGCTGCGCGAGTTGCCGGCTGCATGCACGCAGCAACGGCGCTGGCGATTGTCGATGTGTCTACGCAGACAGAGAACGATCTCATGGAAGTGGCGACCTTGTACTACCATTTGGGCGAGCGTTTAGAGCTGGATTGGTTCGGTGCGCAGGTCTTAGGCAGCAAGGTAGAGAACGAGTGGCAAGCCATGGCTCGAGAAGCCTACATGGAGGACCTGCAGTGGCAGCAATGCACTCTTGCTCAGGGCGTTCTGCGCTTGAGAAACGACGATCGCGATGTGGTGGCCTGCATCACTGCCTGGGAGGAGCAGGAGAGTGCTCTGCTCAAGCGCTGGAAAGACATGCTGAGTGAGCTCCACACAACATCGTCGCCGGACTTTGCGATGTTCGCAGTGGCTAACCGTGAGCTGCTGGACTTGGCCCAAAGCAGCCGGAGGGTTTGAGTTACCTACTCGCCAAGCTGCCTACTAGGCTACCTACTGGGCTACCTACCAAGCTATGTTAACTTTCAGTTAACTTCTAATTGCAGCGTAATGCAGGGACCCTAATGCAGGGAGCCTAATGCAGGGAGGCAAATACGCGGAGGCAAAACCATCGCAGAAGACGTTGGATAAGCAGGTACTCGCAAGTCAGCATTGGCCCCCTGGCAGGGCTCCGGACTACTGCATGCGTAGGCGATGCACTCCGGACACACCAATGAGGCCATCTAACTGATCGGCGTGTCCCTCTCGCCACCCGGTAATCCAATTGATTCGTTGTTGCTCCGTCGTGTGCGGGCAACTTTCGCTGCTCCGACCTGATACTCCTGCCTGATAACCACGCTCATAAGCTCGAGCAGTCATATCGCGTTTCTGTCGGCGCATCGCTATTCCTCTCATGTCATACATAGGGGCTTACCTGTATATAAGCAGAGAAAAACGGTTTCAGCTACTATTTTTTTGTTACGGATACAAGCGTGTCTATGTCGCAATGATATAAAGAATTCACATATTCGGGCTCGCATCCTTTACTGGCGCCTTAAGCAGTTTGTGATCGACTCTAAGTCAGGGCACCATGAGTCCTCACCGATATCACGTTCAGGACGATTCCCCGATGTTTTTCAGAGTGTTTAGCAGCGCCATTCTTGCACTGGGTTTGGTAAACCCAACGTTTGCCCTTGATGAAAAGGAGATAGCGATCCGCGATGCGGTGACTCGTGGGCAGGGAGAGGCCCTGGCCCTGCTGGAGCAAGCCGTGAACATCAACAGCGGCACGATGAATGTAGATGGCGTGAGAGAGGTGGGACAACTATTCGCCGAGGCTTTTTCCGATGCCGGATTTTCAACCCGCTGGGTGGACGGGGAGGTTTTTAGCCGTGGTGGCCATCTGGTGGCAGAACACGGAACGAAGGGCCCCAGGGTCCTCCTGATCGGTCATCTGGATACGGTGTTTGCGAAAGACAGTAGTTTCCAAAAATTTGCGCGCATTGATGAAGATCATGCAGCAGGGCCCGGTATCACCGATATGAAGGGCGGAGATGTGATTATTCTGCAGGCAGCCAAGGCCCTTGACGCTGCCGGGGTTCTGGACGAACTCCAACTGCGGGTAGTCCTTACTGGTGATGAGGAGTCCCGCGGGCGGCCCTTGGGCGTTGCCAATGCCGCGCTTATTGAGGCGGCAGACTGGGCCGATATAGCTCTGGGCTTTGAGGATGGCGATGGCGATCCAAAGACCGTGGTGACGGCGCGGCGCAGCTCTAGCGAATGGCGGTTGAGTGTCACCGGCAAGCCGGCACATTCCTCTCAGATTTTCCGCGATGACATCGGATTTGGCGCGGCATTGGAAACCGCAAGAATTCTCGACGCCTGGCGGGTGGCACTGTCAGCCATTCCCAATCTCACCTTCAACCCCGGCTTGGTGATGGCGGGAACCGACTTGGATCACGATGACAGTAATACACGGGGGACTGTCTTTGGAAAGAATAACGTGATCGCACAGACAGCGGTTGTCACCGGCGGGATGCGGGCAATCAGTCCTGAGCAGATTGCCAACGCGGAGGCGACGATGCGAGAGATTGCAGCGGAAAATTTAGCGCAGACCACCGCAGAGGTGACCTTCAATCATGGATATCCTCCCATGGCGCCCTCTGCCGGTAACGACACATTGCTTGAGTACTACAGCGCTATCAGCGAAGAGCTGGGTTATGGCCCGGTGGTGGCTGTGGATCCGCGAAGGGCTGGAGCTGCTGACATTTCTTTTGTAGCGGACCGTGTAGAAGCTGCTATCGACGGTTTAGGTCTTATGGGCGACGGCGGCCACACAGTTGACGAGGTCGCGGATCTTCGAACCTTGCCACAGCAGACCCAGCGTGCCGCTATCTTGCTTTACCGCATTGCGAAGGGAGCTGTAGCCCTCCAAAAGTCGCGCACATCCTCGGGATCTTAAATGGCAGTAAAGCGATAGATATTTGAAATTTTTGTGACTCAAACAAAGCCATTATCGACGTCGATTACTGTCACAAATTTGTCATAACTCGATAACATTACCGTCACATTACGAACCTACGATGCCCCGATTGCTTTTATGGATGGGGCGCAGCGATGTCCCTCCATGTCAATATTCCTGACTTAGAGGTCGTAATGACACAGTTGTTTGGCGCTCGGCGTACCTTGCCAGTCTTGTTTACCTTGCTTTGCCTCACGCAAACCGGCCATGCGGCAGATGAACTACTGCTCTACGTCTTTGACGAAGGCCTTGCTGTGCAAGGTGCCACTGTCACTATCGATGGCGAGCCTGCAGGCACAACTCGTCGTGACGGGTCTCTGTTTGTTGACCTTGAAGGCGACGGTCAACGAGTGCTTGCGATTACAGGCAGCGATGGCGTAGTTCAGCGCGATCGCTTTTCATCCGCTTCAGGCCAGCTGGTGGATGTGATCAGCAATTTTGGCGTTGGTGACAATCAGGCGATCATCGATGTCTACTCTCGCACAGAGTCAGCTGCGGATCGTCGTGAGGTGCCTACGGGTGAGCTTCAAATCACGGTCCGTAAAGGTTCCGACGCTGCCGCAAACCAATTGGTTGTAATTTCTAATGGTCAGGGCGGTGTGTCGACAGATGCACAGGGCTTGGCGTCTAAAGCGGTTCCCCGTGGGATCTACCGTGTAACCACTAACGGCGTTTCCCGTGAGGTTCGGGTTGTGGCCGGTGTTACCAGGGGTGTGCAGCTCAACCTGCCCGAAGCCGAAGGACTGCTGTCTATAGCCGCGCCACAGATTGAGGAGGTCTTCGTTCTCGGTACTTTCGATCCCGGTGGCTTCGAGCTATCTGAGCGAGATACCAACCTCATTGTCGACACGCTGGGCGTTGAAGAGTTGGCACGCTTTGGTGACTCAGACGTTGCCGCCTCGGTTATTCGTGTGCCCGGTGTGGCGGTGCAGGATGACAAGTACGTATTCATTCGCGGCCTGGGTGGTCGCTACGTGACATCGACTTTGAATAATTCGACGATGCCGTCGACCAACCCGACCAAGCGCACGGTTCCTCTGGATTTGTTTCCTTCCAACTTCGTCAATCAGTTGGATATCAAAAAGACTTTTTTGCCCTTCATGCCCGGCGAATCCACTGGCGGTAATTTGGTTATCAACACCAAGACCTTCCCTGACGAGCGCTCCGCAAGTGTTACTGCATCACTTGGCTATGTGACGGATCTCACGGGGAACACCGTGGGTGTAGATCCCGCGAGTGGCAATTTTGATTTTATCGGCTGGGATGACGGAACCAGAAAAGAGAGCATCGTAGTTTCGACTATCGGGGACATCGTTTCTGACGGCGGCAGAGTCACGACGGACGATGGCACCACTTTTACCTTGGAGCAGGAACAACTTCGCGAGCTACAGCGCACCGCGGGTATTTTCCTTGCTGAGGATTGGGATCTGGATTTTGCTGAGACTACGCCCAACGGCAGTCTTGGTGTTAACTATGGTGATCTGTTTTACCTGGGGGAGGGCGAGCTGGGCTTCTATGCCGCCGTAAACTACTCCAACGAGTGGAGCCAGCGCGGCAACGGCATACGTCGAAGCTACAGCGCCAGCGGGATCGTCGCCGATGACCAGAATTACGAGTCCTATTCTCAAAACATAGATATTTCAGGTCTTGTCTCGATCGGCTACAACATCGGGAACAATACCTTCGAGTGGAATAACGTGGTGTCCCGCTCCACCGAGAGCTTTGTCGAGCGCTCCGTTGGTCGCGAGGGTGACGAGTTCCGGTCGGTTTACCAAGCGACAAGTCAATGGGAAGAACGACAGTTCTTGTCTTCTCAGATCGTGGGCTCTCATTTTCTTAACGAAGATGGGTCGCTCTTTGGTGAGTGGCAGTTCACTGCGAGTCAGGCGCGCCGATACGTTCCTGGACGAACAGATGTTCGTTTCAACGCAGAGGCTAACCTCACCGAGCCAGCTGATTTGCGCGAGGGTTACAACTTCTCGCAAGCAAACAACGAGCAGAGCGAATTGCTCAACGGGTTCTTCTTTTCCTCCGGTAGCTCCTCGAAGCGTTATGACGACCTGACCGACGACAACTTCGACGGTTCATTCGATATCACTTGGGACGCCTACGATGACGGTGCCAGCTTCGGTCAACTGCGCTTCGGAGCGCAGGCTATTTACCGCGAGCGGGACGCTGAAAGCGCAACCTACGGGTTCTTCAATAATGGCGCTGACGCCACTTTGAGCAGGTCGCCCAATGTGCTCGTGTCTGACAATATTTTTGTCTGCGGTGAGGGGGCAGGCACAGTGACCTGCGAGGATGACTCTCAGGGCGGTGTGCAGAATAGCCCCACGACAGGATTTCTCTTTCAGGTGCGGACTCAGGTTTCCGACGAATACCAGGCTGAGCTTGAGTACAACAGCGTGTACGCCATGTACGACCATACCTTTGATGGTGTATGGGAAGTGATTGCCGGCGCCCGCTATGAGCAGTACGAGCAGGTGACCGACACCTTCGACCTGACTACGGGTAACCCCGTTCAAGGAATCGTCGATGAGGGAAGCCTCTTACCGGCTCTGGGCATCAACTGGTTCTATTCGGACACTCAGCAGTTGCGACTCGCGATTAGCCAGACCGTAGCGAGGCCCGACTTCAAAGAGGCATCAAACGCGGTGTTCTTTGATAACGAATTTAACGTACGTGTTCGTGGTAATCCCAATCTGACGATTTCCGATATTTTCAACGCAGACCTTCGCTGGGAGTGGTATTTCGGAGATAACGATACCGACAACATCTCAGCGGCTGTGTTCTATAAAGATATGACCGACCCTATCGAGCGCGTCTACCAGGCCGCATCGGGAACGGCGAGCAACTCACGAACGTTTCAGAACTCCGAAGCCGCGGAGCTTTACGGCGCAGAGATCGAGGGCCGTAAAGAGTTTGTGTTAACCGACGACTACAACAACACCCTGTTTGTGTCCTTCAATGCGGCCTACATCGAGTCAGAGGTTACGCTCCTTAATGGCGACGCCCGAGCGCTTCAGGGACAGCCAGAGTACACAGCGAACTTCGTTATTGGCTACGACAACGTACCCGGCGGACACCAACTCACACTCCTGTACAACCACAACGGCGAATCCATTGCAGATGTCGGCATCCTTGGGCTTCCAAACGTCCTGCTCGAGGAGCGAGGAGAGCTGAATCTGGTCTACCGCTATGACATTTCAGAGAAGGCAACGTTAAAGGCGCGTGTAGAGAATATTTTTGACGCAGAAGTGGAATACACCCAAGGGGATCAGATATTCCAATTCTACGAAAAGGGCACCACTTTCCAGCTCGGATTCGACTGGGAGTTCTAGGCAGTACCAGAGGACCCACTTGGGTTAACAACGTTTCACCAGGGAGTGAAGTGATGAACAAGCAGTTTGTATTGGCTCTAGTCGTGTCCTTAGGCCTTGCGGGCCTCAGCGGATGCAGCGAAAGCGATAGCGCGACGATCATAATCGAGGCGCCCGAAACCGGTAACGGTGGCGGTAACGGCGGAGGCAATGGTGGTGGTAACGGCGGCGGAAACGGCGGTACCGACCCTACAGCTTGCCCTGAGGGCACTGAAGAAGTCTCCGCGGGCACCTGTCTGCTGAGCGGTACTTACACGAGTGATCTTACTCTTGCGGCGGGTAACGTTTACCAACTGGATGGTCGGGTGAACATCGGCAACGGTAACTGTTTGCTGTCCAGCGCTGCGACCTGCGACAACGGCGACGCACTGGTCAATGCGACATTGACTATCGAGCCCGGCGTAAACGTTCGAGGCCTACCTTCTGATGATCCTCTCAGCGCGGCGGTGCTGCACATCACACGCGGAAGTATGATCAATGCGGTGGGTACAGCTGCTGCACCCATCATCTTTTCCTCAGCCGATCCAGATTTCACCACCCCTGGAGAATGGGGCGGCTTGCAAATCTCTGGTTTCGCT
>NZ_JBGCFU010000056.1:0-9942 GCF_045107095.1 Congregibacter sp.
CTCTGTAAGAACCCTCGCTCGAGTGCTGGATGCGAGTCTTGGCCGAATCCAATTTACCCCCGACCTGCTGCCGTCGGATGTCACGGGCACCGAAATCTATCAAGAGTTCGAGGGCAAGCAGGAACTGCGCTTTCAGCAGGGCCCCATTTTCAACAATGTTGTTCTCGCCGACGAAATCAATAGGGCCCCAGCGAAAGTTCAGGCAGCTCTTTTAGAGGCGATGGAAGAGCGTACTGTTACCGTCGCAGGCAACAGCTACTCACTCCCGCCCCTGTTTATGGTATTGGCCACCCAGAACCCCATTGAGCAAGAAGGCACCTATCCCCTGCCCGAAGCGCAAATGGATCGCTTCATAATGAAGATTACCGTGGACTATCCAGACGACAGCGCCGAAGAAGGCATTATCCGTCTAGTTCGCGGAGAAGAGACAAAAGACGATTCCACCGAGGAGCCGAGACTCTCTCAGGATCTGGTTTTTCAGGCTCGTGAAGCAATGTCTGCGATCAGCGTGTCGCCGAATATCGACAAGTACATCGTTGCCCTGGTGATGGCAACACGCGATCCCGCCCGTTATCCCGAATCCCGCCTTCAAGACTGGATCCGCGTAGGCTCAAGTCCGCGAGCGAGTATCGCACTAGATAAGTGTGCCCGGGCGAGCGCGTGGCTAGCAGGCCGAGACTATGTAGACCCCGAAGACGTTCGAGCCGTGGCTCATTCCGTTCTCTGTCACCGCATGATCCTCAGCTATGACGCCTTGGCGGAATCTGTAGACAGCTATGCGGTTATCGATGAAATTCTCCGTCAGGTGGCCGCTGCCTGAGACAACAACCATGTCCTGGCTATCACGCAAACAACCGCCTCCCAACCGTGAAGACAATCGCATTGCGGTCAGTCTGAAGCACTTGCGCGCTCTGGAATTCAAGGCTCGGGGATTTTCCTTTCTACCGCGGCAACCCGTACGCAGCATTCTCACGGGGCGACATGGTTCCCGTTTGCGCGGTCGAGGTCTGAACTTTGAAGAGCTGCGACACTATCGTCCTGGGGATGATATCCGCACTATGGACTGGAAGGTCACTAACCGGACGGGTAAACCCCATGTTCGGGTCTACACCGAAGAGCGAGAGCGTCGCGTTCATCTCCTTGTAGATCAACGTGTCAGCATGTTCTTTGGTAGTCAAAGATCCATGAAGTCCGTTGTTGCAGCAGAGATCGCGGCGCTGGCAGCCTGGAGAGTACTCTCATCGGGCGACCGTCTCGGCGGAGTGATTTTTGATGACCACGATTGCTACACCATTCCTCCGCGGCGCAGTCGCGACAGCGTTGTAGAGCTGCTCTCTCGATTAGCAAAAACCAATGCCGCTCTCGCCGCTGGACAGCCGTCTCAAGCATCACAGCTTAACGTTGCCATGAATAATCTGGCACGAGAACTCTCTCACGATGCACTAGTGATATACATCGGAGATGGATTCGGCTGGGATGACCGAAGCGACGAATTATTGAAGCAGATGAGCATGCACAACGATGTCATCGTCATCAACGTTTTTGATCCCGCCGAAGTTGAATTACCCAGACTCGACGAGCTCATAGTTTCTGACGGTGAAATGCAGATCGCTGTGTCGGGCAATCGCGCCCGTTTGGATGAGAGCTTCCGTGAAAGCTTCAACGAGCATGTCGCTCATATGCAAGATGTACTTCGACGCTACGGTCTCCCTCTAATCAACATCGACTGCGCTGAAGACCCGATGAATCAGCTACTCAAAGCGCTGGGGTCGGGGCGATGACAGAATTGTTTGGCCCGGGCTGGGGCAACTACGCGATTCGGGGCATTATCGAAACGTCCATGCCAGCGCAAGTTTCTTTGTGGCCGAGTACGCCGGGGTGGTGGATTCTTTTAGCCTTGATCATCTTCGGGAGCATCTACTGGGGATGGGCCCGTTGGCAAAAGCATGTAAGAAATCGCTATCGGCGGGAGGCGCAACTCGCCCTCGATGGCCTTGAAGCCGCGTATCTTTCGGGCGACCAGCAATCGCTTCGCAAGCTTGCCCCCCTTCTTCGTGCCACCGCGATTGCGGCGACGGGACAGCGCGATGAACTGGCCAGTGCAAAGGGCGATGCCTGGAAGCAAGCGCTACACGAACTCGCACCAAAACTCCCGCCGTTGCCGGTTTCTGAGCTGGACGCTCTGGCCTATCAGCCGCTGAATACAAAAGGCAGCAATATCGAGTCGCTGTTCATGCAACTTAGAGCGTGGATCTCTGCCCACGAGTGCCCTCATGATTGAGTTCGCGCTACCCTGGGCTTTCGCGCTGTTGGCCTTACCTTTTCTCGTGCGGTGGTTAAGCCCTCCTCATCGAGAGAGTCAGGACTCGCTGCAAGTGCCCTACTTTCAGCGCTTGGTGCTACTGAGCGGTGAAACCCCAAGATCGGGTGCCAGCGTGCTGCGCCGCCGGCGAATACAGGCGTTGTTCAGTATGCTTGCCTGGTGCCTCCTTGTGGTCGCCGCCGCCCAACCCGAATGGGTGGGAGAGCCCATCAACGTTGAGAAATCCGCTCGCGATCTCATGCTCGCTCTCGACCTATCAGGATCCATGGACGCCCGCGACTTCAGCAATGCAGAGGGCGAGCAAAAAAACAGGCTAAGCGCAGCAAAAGCCGTACTTCGAGACTTTGCGGCACAACGTGAAGGAGACCGTCTCGGGCTGATCGTATTTGGTAACGCCGCTTACCTTCAGGCGCCGTTCACCGACGACATACCGACGTGGCTGACATTACTGGACGAAAGCGAAGTCGCCATGGCCGGGCAAAGCACCGCGCTAGGCGATGCAATTGGTTTAGCGATCTCTTTGTTTCAATCCTCTGAAACCAGCAATCGTGTGCTTATTGTTCTAACCGATGGCAACGATACTGGCTCTCGCGTCCCCCCGATCGACGCCGCCACCATCGCAGCCACCAACAACGTCACGATCTATACCGTCGCTGTCGGCGACCCATCCACCATTGGCGAGGAAGCACTTGACCTTGAAACTCTCAACGCCATAGCAGACCTCACACAAGGAGCCAGCTTTCAGGCGCTGGACAGTGAAGGCCTGCAAATGGCCTATGACGAAATCAATCGCCTGGAGCCCGCGAAGTACGACTCACTATCCTATCGACCTCGAAGCAGCCTATTCCACGTGCCGCTCGCATGCTTCGCTATTTTGTGCCTCGTAGCATTACCCTTATTCGCATTACGAGGCTGGCGTCGCCAGAAGACTGTCCGTGTTTGATTGGGCGACGCTAATGCAGTTTCACTTTCTGCGCCCCTACTGGTTGCTGCTGATTCTGCCCTTTGCCGTATTGAGTGTTATTCAGTGGCGTCGCAGCGACCTGGGTAAACAATGGGAGCCCGTGATCGCTCCTCACTTGCTACCGTCAATGATAGTGCCGGGTAGCCAGCGACAGTTGTTTTCGCCCCTGTGGGTCTCAATCATTCTGGGACCGCTGCTCGCCGTCACCGTCGCCGGGCCTAGTTGGGAGCGTGGTGACTCCCCCTTTGCTCAGGATGCAGCAGCCTTAGTTATCGCCGTTGATCTCTCGGCTTCGATGAATGAACCCGACTTACAACCCAGTCGCTTGCAGCGCGCCCGCGACAAAATCCTCAAGCTCGCACAGTCGCGCGGAGATGCTTACACCGCTCTCATCGCCTATTCGGGCAGCGCCCATACGGTGCTGCCGCTTAGCAACGACTCCAACATGCTGCTGCACTACCTTGATGCTCTGGATGTGGGCATGCTTCCGCGTCGGGGAAAAGCCCCCGAGAACGTATTACCCATCGCGGATGAGTTATTGGCTAATCGAGGTAATGGAGGCAGTCTACTGATTGTAGGCGACGGTGCTGGCGACCAATCCGCAGCACTGTTTGGAAAATGGGCCGAGACAACGGACACGCAGCTTTTGATTTGGGGCATGGGGAAAACCCAGTCACAGTTAGATGAGGATGCAGCGCGCGGCTTAGCGGCAAGAGCGCAGCCGCTTCAGGAAGCACAACTGCGGGCAATCAGTAGTGCAGGAGGCGGCCACTTCGAACAAGTGAGTGTTGATGACAGCGACCTTAAGAGCCTGGAGCGGCGGATAGATCGCCACTATCAGCTTAGCGAAGACAGTGCCCGCCCCTGGATAGATGGAGGTATCTATCTGCTCCCGCTCATCATGCTCCTCTTCTTGTTGTGGTTTCGTCAGGGTTGGGTTCTCCGATGGTGAACTGGCTATCGTCTTGGCGGCACCGTCTCGCTGCGCGCAAGTATTTGTTGCTGTTAGCGGCGCTTGGTCTCGGCTGGGGCCTTAACAACCCTCAAGGCTTCCTCAATCTGTGGCTTACCCCTGACCAGCAAGGTCGCCTATGGTTCGCCTACGGTGACTATGAACGCGCCGGACGAAGTTTTGAAAACCCTCGCTGGCGGGGAATGAGTTTGTATGCCGCGGAGGATTTCTATGCCGCAGCCCAGTATTTTTCGCAGTATCAGGACGCTGAATCTCTGCTCGCAAGAGCAAACTCTCTCGCTCAAGCTAGAGAGTATCTGGATGCTCGCGATGCTTACGAGGAACTCGCTGAGCGCTTCCCCCAGCACCCTGCTCCTCCTGTGAACATTCCAATAGTTCAAGAGCTCATCGACGCTAACCGAGAACTGTCTGAGAGTCAGGTTTCCGAATCCGGCGACATGTCCTCGGATAATGACGATGGTCCCCGGTCTTCAGAGGGTGACGAACGGCTGACGAATGTCGAAAGAGAGCAACTGTCGGCGGAACAGCTTCTCGACGACCCGGGACTGACCGACATGTGGCTCCGGCAGGTACAACGGAATCCTTCAGAATTCCTGAGCACCAAGTTTGACCTGCAGTTGCGTCGTCGAGAGACAGGCACACCATGATGCTGATATCGAGACGCGAGCACGATTCCTTCGGAGAGTTTTCGATCTCGGGTGAGGCATTCATAAAGCGCCTTAGAGGCATTGTGCTAGTCCTGATGATGGCAACGACTTTTGCACCGCAAACTCTGAGCGCCATGACTTTGGAGCAACTTCGTGAGGACGACATGCTCCGTACCAGCGTGACTGTCGATTCGAACGACGGACTTTATCAGCGAGCGCCCTTTGTTCTGGTTATCGAAGTGGCTACCGCCCGCTGGTTTAGCCGTGGGACCCGCGTTGAAGATTTTCGTATCCCGGGCGCCGTTGTTAGGCCGGTATCAAATTTTGCTGACAATAGCTCACGGCGGATAAACGGAGAAACCTGGAGCGTACAGCGATGGCGTTTCCGCGTTTTTCCAAGAGAAGCAGGTCTCCTGGACATACCGCCTTTAGCGTTATTTGCGTCAGTGAACACAGCGAACGACGGCACCGTCGAGGGCGATCTTGAGCTAGACCCATTGCAAGTTGAAATTCTGCGTCCCGCAGAGGCCGACGACACGGCGCCCTGGATAGCGACGCCGGACTTGAGTATCGAACAAACCTGGGAAGGAAAACTCGATAGCTACATTCCGGGCGATGCGATTACGCGCAAGCGGCGATTTGTGGTTCAGAACGCGCCTGCAATGATGCTGGAGGCTTCAAAGCTGGACGACATCCCGGGGCTGTCGATCTATGAGGCTCCCGCAACAGTCTCAGACCAGAGTGGCCGCGGAAAACTGGTCGGAACGCGGGAAGAAACCGTGGTCGTAACCTTCGAGTCACCCGGAACCTATCAATTGCCCGGCCTCGAGTACACATGGTTCAACACGGATAGCAAAGAGTTCGAAACAATCTCGCTGCCAGCGCTCGAAGTAGAAGTTATTGCATCGACGCCGCAGTCGATGGAAAAAGAAAAGACTTCTTACATTGCAATCAGCTCGCCCGTTATTCTGGCGACCGTGGCGACCCTCATCATTGTTGCGGCGCTTTGGTTTACTCGAGGCTCCACACTTTCTCTAAAGCTTCGAGCCGCCATCCACACGAGGCGACACCGTCGTGCGAGCTACCAAGGGTATCTTGAGGCATTACAAAGTCAGAATAGTGCTTTGTGTGTACAGCTTCTTTACGGCCAACTCTCACAGATTGACACTACGCTTTTGTTAAGAAATGCAGTGAGAGCGGCAGCTTCGAACAGCAAAGGCGCCACCGCGTCGGATGGGGGGAACGGCATCGAGCGTAGTTTGGAGCTTCTCCTTGCACATGCCTACGGAGGAGGCAATCTATTGCCGGATCAAGGCGCAGCGGTTGAGCTCTGGAGAGCCTTGAGTTATCCGAGAATCGGCAAACCTTCTTCAGCGGAGTTACACCTTAACCCCGTGTCTTCGACGCTCTGAAGGGAGCTAAGTAGGTCGGCTTCGGCAAAGCAAACAGGCCTCCAACACGCTAACTGCCAGCGTCGTTCGGTGGCATAATCTTTGCGGACAAGTACTAGGTATGAAAAGTCAGTACCGTGGGCGGCAATGAAGGCGTTACGATTGCTTTCGCGATTGATAGCGCGGTTTATTGCGAAAGAAATGCCCAGGTAGTTCTCACCACTGAATCGCGCAACGGAGTGGATATGCAATCCCCAGAAAACGAGTCTATGCTCGACTTTGTTCAAAAGCTTCCCAAGGCCGAGCTACATGTGCACCTTGAGGGAACCCTCGAGCCTGAGCACATTTTCAGCCTCGCTCAGCGCAATGGAATCGAACTGGAGTACAAAACTCCAGATGAGGTAGTTGCTGCCTACAACTTTCACGACCTGCCTTCATTTCTTTCGATCTACTATGCCGCTATGGATGTGTTGCGCACCGAAGAAGACTTTTATGAACTTGCGCTTCACTATTTCCAGCGAGCGGCAGCACAGAACGTGGTCTATGTAGAGCCGTTTTTTGACCCTCAGGCTCACACCAGCCGCGGAGTCGCTTTTGAGACCGTTATCAACGGAATACACCGGGCACAGCAAGAGGCGGCGGCAAGCCTAGGCGTAGAAAGTAACTTGATCCTGTGCTTTTTGCGTGACATGAGCGCCGAGTCTGCTGCCCAACACCTGGAAATGGCCATACCCCACCTGGATAAACTGATTGGAGTGGGTCTAGATTCTGACGAGAAGGATAACCCTCCTGCGAAATTTGCCGAGGTCTTTGCAAAAGCACGGGAGCTAGGTTTAAAACTCACCATGCACTGTGATGTTAATCAGAAAGATATCCTTGAACACATTGAAGAATGTCTCGACATAATCAAAGTCGACCGCATTGATCACGGCGTAAACGCACTAGAAGATGACGCGCTGTGCACCGAGATCGCGCGCCGCGGTCTGGGTTTGACCGTCTGTCCAGTATCTAATCGCTTTGTGGTGCAGAACCTTACCGGGGACGAAATACGAAAAATGCTATCCAAAGGAATGAAGGCCACCATCAACTCCGATGACCCCGCCTACTTCAGAGCCTATATGAACGAGAATTTCATGGCTCTGGTGGAGGACGCGGAATTTTCAAAGGACGAAATTACCACCCTGACTCGGAATGCTTTCGAAGTGAGCTGGATGAGCGACACCAAGAAGTCCGAATACCTCTCGCGTCTCGAGAAGGTGCAATAAGTCATGCGCAATGCCATCGATCGATTCTTCGGACTCACCGAACATAACAGCAGCATCCGACAGGAAGTTCTTGCGGGCGTAACCACGTTCCTCGCCATGGCATACATCACCGTGGTGAACCCAGGCATATTGTCCGCTGCGGGTATGGACTTTGGTGCAGTATTTGTCGCGACGTGTCTCGCCGCCGCACTGGGCACCGCCATCATGGGCCTCTACGCTAATTACCCCGTCGCCCAGGCACCGGGCATGGGCCAAAACGCGTTTTTCACCTACGGCGTGGTTTTGGGATTGGGGCACACCTGGCAAAGCGCCCTCGGGGCGGTGTTCGTATCGGGACTGATTTTCATTGTCTTGTCGGTACTTCCCGTACGGGAGTGGCTCATCAACGCAATTCCCCGATCTCTCAAGCTCGGTATTTCAGCAGGAATTGGCTTCTTCCTTGGCATCATCGCCCTTTCGGGCAGCGGGATAATCGTTAGTAACGAAGCGACCATCGTAGGCCTCGGAGATCTGACAGAAACCCCCGCTATTTTCATGCTCCTTGGTTTTGTACTCATCGCCGCGCTCTCAGCCCGGCGCACTGTTGGAGCAGTGGTAATCGGCATGCTTGTGGTAACGGTGTTGGGGTGGCTCACAGGTGCCGCAGAGTTTCAGGGTGTTATTTCTATGCCGCCGCCGATGACGTCGTTTTTAGAGCTGGATATCGTCGGTGCTCTCGACCTGTCCATGGTCACCGTCATCCTCACCTTATTGTTAGTGGACGTTTTTGACACCGCGGGCACCTTGGTAGGCGTGGCAAACCGAGCTGGAATGCTTGATAAGAATGGCCATCTACCTCGCTTACGACGAGCACTACTCTCTGACTCCAGTGCAACCGCTGTGGGAGCAGTGCTGGGCACATCCTCCACTACCAGCTTTATCGAAAGTGCCGCGGGCGTAGAAGCTGGGGGCCGGACCGGATTAACCGCCTTAACCACCGCAGGGCTCTTCTTGCTTTGCCTTTTCATCGCGCCTCTGGCCCAGAGTGTGCCCGGCTTCGCTACGGGAGCTGCCCTGCTCTTCGTCGCCACAATTATGGCAAGAGCGCTTGAAGATCTGGAATGGGGCGACGTTGCAGAGAGTGCCCCGGCAATTGTGACCGCTATTGCCGTCCCCTTGAGCTACTCCATCGCCGACGGAATTGGCCTGGGATTCATCACATACGCTCTGATAAAAATAGCCTCTGGCAATGCCAGTCGCTGCCCCATGGCGGTCTACGTAGTCGCCGGGATCTTTATGCTAAAGTTCGGTTTTCTCTCCTGAGCATGGCTAACTATTGATGGATAAAGTCTACATTTCCGCCAACGACCTACTGCTTGATTCTTTTCGCTTGGGCGAAAAAATCTTTGCCAGCGGCTTCAGACCTGACTTTATTATTGGCGTTTGGCGAGGCGGAGCACCTGTAGGTATCGCGATTCAAGAGTATCTGGAATACGTTGGCGTGGAATCTGATCACATCGCCATTCGTACGTCCTCGTACACAGGCATTAATCAGCAGGAAAAAACCGTTCGGGTGCATGGGCTGGATTACATCATCGACAACGTAAATGCCAACGACGATGTCTTACTCGTTGATGATGTGTTTGATTCCGGTCGCAGCGTCAAGGCTATCTTCGACAAGATGAACGCCAAGTGTCGTCGCAACATGCCGCAGAATATGCGGGTAGCCACTCCCTGGTACAAGCCGTCCAAGAACGTTACGGACATCAAACCGGATTACTACGTCCACGAAACCGATGCGTGGCTGGTGTTTCCCCACGAGCTCGTAGGGCTTACGCAGCAAGAAATCATCGATAACAAGGGTCCCCTTGCGAAGACCCTAGAAACTCGACTAAAGAGCGCCAGCTAAAAGCAGCCTAGCGAGGCTGCATACGAATAGCGCCATCCATACGGATAGTTTCGCCATTGGTGTAGTCATTTTCTACGATGTACTGCGACAGGTGCGCGATCTCATCAGGCTTACCAAGGCGCTTGGGGTAAACGGGCTGAGCCGCCAGGCTATCGTAGGCCTCCGTTGGCAGGGACTCGAATAGAGGCGTATGAATAAGTCCCGGGGCGATAGTGTTCACTCGGATTCCCAATGACGCCAGATCCCGGGCGATGGGCAGGGTCATACCCACAATCCCGCCTTTTGACGCACTATAAGCCGCCTGACCAACCTGCCCCTCAAATGCTGCCACAGACGCCGTATTGATAATGACACCGCGAGCACCATCTTCATTGATCGGGTCTTGCTTGGCCATTTGCGCTGCGGCGAGACGCAGAACGTTGAAAGTGCCAATAAGGTTCACATCAATGACTTTCTTGAAACGCGCCAACTCCACCGGCTCACCGCGGCTG
>NZ_JBGCFU010000057.1:0-22581 GCF_045107095.1 Congregibacter sp.
GTTTTGGACGATTTCCCGTCCAGCGGCAATGTGCCACCAAAGATCGGACCCCATCATCTCCGTAAAGCCAAAGGACAGATAGATAAGGGCACCGGCCAACATCCAGGGCCAGCTTACCTGCGAAGGCCAGTCCCTTAGCAGCGAAAAAGAAGGCATGAGCTTTGCGTACGCAAAATCAAGAGGCGTCGGTAACTACCGGATTCACAGCGCTGGAAGCGCGAGGACGTAATCCCCCACAGGGCTGATAATCCATAACAAAGTACAGCTGCCGGCCCTTGCTTTCGTTGTAGGTGCGCGCAAGATACTCGCCAATAATGCCAAGGCATACCAGCTGCACTCCGCCCAAAAAGAGAATGATGACGATCAGTGATGGATAACCCGGCACGGGGTTACCCAGAATTAGGGTGCGCAGCAAAAAGAACAGTCCATAGCCAAAGGACATAAGCGAGGTGAAAAGTCCCAACCACGTAGCAAGCTTGAGTGGTGCCGCTGAAAACGAGGTAATTCCCTCAAGCGCGAGGTTCCACAGTCGCCAGTAACTCCACTTACTGTGCCCTAGAGATCGGGCATCGCGAACATAAGGAACGGCTTTTTGAGGGTAACCAATCCAGGCATAAAGGCCCTTCATGTAACGATGCTGTTCTCGCAGCTTAGCCAGTGCATCCACCGCTCTGCGGCTGAGCAAACGGAAGTCACCGGTATCTCGAGGAATCGGCACATCAGAGAGCCGATCCATCAGGCGATAGAACAATGCAGCACTTTTACGCTTAAACCATTGCTCACCCTCGCGAGATTCGCGAGTGGCGTAGACCACGTCATATCCCTCACGCCAATGCTCAATGAGCGTTGGAATCAGCTCAGGAGGATCCTGGAGATCTGCATCAATGACAATCACCGCATCGCCCTCCGCATGGTCAAAACC
Organism: Congregibacter sp.; assembly: GCF_045107095.1. Classification (GTDB taxonomy): domain Bacteria; phylum Pseudomonadota; class Gammaproteobacteria; order Pseudomonadales; family Halieaceae; genus Congregibacter. Next base: position 923 of record NZ_JBGCFU010000057.1, read on the forward strand.
TGCAGACATAGCGGCCTCTTTGCCGAAATTGCGTGACAGGCGCAGAACACCCACGTGCTCGTTTATCTGAGACTGCAACCAATCACTGGAGCCATCCGTGCTGCCATCGTCCACATACAACAACTGCACAGTCATCGATGTGCTGAGGGACTCAAGCACGGCCATGATTCTCGTGTGAAACGTCGGCAATACCTCGCGCTCATTGAACACGGGAACCACAACAGAGAGTAGTTCAGTCACAGCAGATTCTGCGTTCTTCACCCAGCACTCATCGCTTACCAGTGAACACCGCGCATCACCTGCGCAAACATCTTCTGGGCTAGCTCAAGTTTGCTGGATGGCATATTGGCTCTCTCGGCCGCGGCCTCTTCATCACTGAGACCACGCGCCGCAGGGGAATCGGGAAAGAGTGCGTAGGCCTGACTCAGGAACGCCTCGGTAACGCTGGGGATTGTCGCCTGCGCTACGGCACCCGTCACTCCAAGACCCGTCGACATACGTTTGGGCTTGGAGATGATTGCTTTGATCACCAGGTCTCGCGCCTGCTCCGGAGACAAGGTAGGAAAGGCCTTATATAAGCTGGTGGGTGCAATCATAGGCGTCCGCACCAAAGGCATGTGAATCGTCGTAAACGATACGTTGTTAGCAGCGTACTCAGGTGCGGCACAAAGGCTAAAGGCATCAAGGGCAGATTTAGACGCCACATAAGCAGAAAAACGCGGCGGGTTAGTCAGCACGCCAATCGACGAAATGTTAATGATGTGGCCCTGCTCTCGCTCTTCCATACTGGGGAGAAAACCCAGTATGAGACGCAGCGCGCCAAAGTAGTTGAGCTCCATAGTGCGCTCGAAGTCATGGAAACGATCGTAACTGTGGCGCACTGAACGGCGAATCGATCGGCCGGCGTTGTTCACAAGAATATCCACGTGACCGTGATCCCGCAGCACATCCTTAACCAGCTTTGCACAGTTCTTCTCGCTGGAGACATCGCAGGAATATGCCTGAGCGTCTCCACCTTTCTTGGCTATTTCCTTGAGCGTCTCCTCAAGCTTCTCTACAGTCCGCGCGACCAAGAGCACCGTAGCCCCCGCGCGGGCAAGACGCAGCGCGCACTCTTTGCCGATGCCACTGGTCGCACCGGTAACCAGCACCACCTGACCTTTGACCGTTCGCCGCAATGCGGCCAAAGTCGGTCGTCCAATAAAGTCGTTAAATAGTCCATCCACTTCCCTGATCAGAGAATCTTTGTCTCCGCGCAAAAAGTGCCGCCAGTAGTCCCATAGCACCTGCGCATAGGAGTCATAGCTGGGACAACTGATTCCCGCAGGCTCAAGAAATGCCTGAGTTTTCGTTGAGTCAAAACGTGTGGGATAGTTGATATAGCCGATGACCTGCGGGGGTATGCCCAGGCGTGCAACCGCCTTTTCACCCAGCGACTTCACACTGGGAATTTTGCTAATACCCGTGCCTGCCAGCTTGCTGGCCTTATCGATAAGCTTCATGTTCACCGATCGAAGTTTGGGCCCATGCCCCACTTCCATCATGATCTTAAGTAGATCGCCTACACGGATTCCATCGGGGTCGGTAAGAAAGAAACAAGCATGATCCTGACCCTCGAGGTGCGCCAGATGGTCCATGGCATCGACAACAAAGTCGACGGGAACGATGTTGAGCAACCCCGCCTTGTTCATTATCAAGGGCAGCCCCTCGGGAGTGACCTTGCTGAGCTGGTCCAATAGCTCAAAGAAGTAATAAGGACCGTCGATCTTGTCCATCTCACCCGTCTCGGAATGACCTACAACCATGCCCGGACGATAGATGCGCCACTTCATGGTCGTCTCTTTGCGAACGAGACCTTCAGATTCATGCTTCGTCAAAAAGTAGGGATGATCCAGCGCACCCGCCTCTTCGAACATGTCTTCTGTAAAGGTGCCTTCATAAAGTCCCGCCGCCGCGATCGAAGATACCTGGTGGAAGCAGCCCGCTTTGACAGCCTTGGCCAAAGCGATTGCCTGAGCCGTACCATTTACATTGCTTACGCGCTGACTCTCGGCATCTGCCTCCATATCGTAGATCGCAGCGAGATGGAAAAAGTGATCAATCTTGCCCGTCTGCTGCTTAACCCAGGCGGCTTTAACGCCTAAACGTCGTTTGCTAAGGTCGCCTTCTACTGCCACCACCTGCTCTGCTGACGCACCCCACAGCTCGCGGAGAGCCTGGAGCTTGGGAACGGAGCCTGGGCGCACGAGCAAAAAGACCTTGCCGCCCCGATCTAAAAGCTTTGGCACCAAAAACCGTCCAATAAACCCGGTACCGCCCGTCACAAAGTAGTTCATGTCGTTCTCCAAAGTTCGCCTGATCAAAAGACCAAACGCTTGTCGTTTATTAGGATTGTTTGAGAGTCTCAAGCATAGATCAATTTAGCCAGAAACATCACTGCAAACTCGGACGCCTGAGGGTGCAGGAGAGCCCGGCTTCTTGAGAACAAAACACTGCGTCCACAAAAGTCCTTGGAGCCAGGTGTTTTGAATAGCTCTATCGATAGCAGCTAACAGCCCCTGCCCCCACCGGCCCCCAAACTCAGCAATCACAGGGAGGTAAAACCCCAAGCGCTCCTCCTTCACCACAACCAGATCAGCCGCGAAAAACTGTGCTTTGAGCTGCGCGGTAGATAGCACATTGATGTGGCCTGTGGGCTCAATAGGTTCACGATAGATCAAACGAAGCAATTGCAATATCCCCGGCAAAAAAGCGATCTTCCCGAGGAGTTCGACCGGGCTGTAGGGCTGAGGCGTGGTAAGAATTAGCGTGCCTTGGGGTTTGAGTGTTTTTGCCATCGCCGCTATCAAAGATGCCGAGTCCTCAACATGTTCAATCACCTCTGAGCAAAGGATGAGATCGATAGACTCCCGGCCTAAAACGCCCGAAATCAGATCTCCTTGAACAAAGCTAATAGGACTATCACTCGTGGAGTTATCGGTCAGATGTGCGGCGGCTTGCAGGTAACCCGGCTCGACATCAATAGCCACAACTCCATCGAAAACCTCTGCAAGCGACGAGAGGTAGACACCTGAACCGGGGCCGACTTCCAGAGCTTGGTCGACCGGTGAGATTTCTGCTGCGTTTGTTATCTCCAACCGAACCCAGTCACGACGGGCACAGTGCAAGTAGCGTCTTGTGGGATTCCGCGAAGCATAAAGCGTTCTCTGAAGGGCAACGAGGTCCTCTGCGCTGCTCATGGCTCAACCTCGAAGATCACAATATCACCGACGAATTGCGTAAAGCTGCCATACAGCGCGTAGTGCAGCAGTAACTCTGGCATGTAATTTGGCGCCTTTAAGTGCGCACGTTTGACCATCGATGGAAGTTCGCCTCTCAGAGCTCGCCGATAGAACGCTACGGACTCGGGAGTTGTCTTAATCAGCCGGGCGGGATCATTGACCAGGGGGCCGTTAAGCTCGTTGGCGAACGCCGTGTCGTACCAATTCTCACTCAGTATTACCGTGTCTGATTGTCGAAGGCGATTGCTGCCCGGTCTGGCAAAGGCGGGCTTAAAGAGACGGTGCCCTACACCGGTATCGGGCGGCGGATTTACATAGTAGCTCGCCCAAACTCGTGGGGGCTCGTGCTCCGCATACCACTTCGGTAGGTCCCGACGAGGATCAAAATGGTAGTCCGTCACCAGATCTGCAGCGAGCACAGCTTGCCAACTCAACAGCAGGGCAATCGACACGGCATGTAATGACGGTCGCAAGTGGCTTACGCCCGAAGCCGCTAGAAGACACGCCAGGGGCAGCAACGGAAGATAGTGCCGGTAGTAAGTAACGGGCGCCAGAAACGTCATGTACAAGACGAACGCGAGCAGCGGCAGTAGTGCCAGCCAAGCTCGATCTAAGGAGGTGCTTTTCCATAAACCCATGAGACCAGAGACTGCCATCACAAATCCAGGCAGCCCGAGTCCCATAACGAGCACAACTGGAATGTTCAGGGGATTACGCAGCCACTTGTGCCAACCTATAGCACCATAGTCTGTACCGAATCGCCCTTCTGCGCCTGCCGAGGTAAACGCCGCAAAAATCTCGACCTGCATCAATACGGGGGCCAGCCAAGGGGCCAACAACATAAAACCTTTAGCGGCTGTCCTTAAGCGTGACCACGGAACCACGGCGTAGAATAAAATCGGTAAAAACCACTTGAGCAATCCGGAAAGCCCTGGGGTACTCACAAATCCGAACAGGCCGGCATAGCTAAGGATTAGTAGCAAAGCCCTACTTCGATCTATGCCTTTAAAGAGCGCGGCATAGCTCGGCGTCGGAATGAGCACCGCTAAAGAGGCTAAAGCGAAAACCCAGTACTTGGTCCAAAGAGCCGGGGCGAGCAATAGCAAGGCGAGCGGCCAACGAAAGCCACCGCGCCTGATACTCCAAACCACTGCACAAGTGAAGGCATAGATGAAGAACGTCGAGGCAGCATCAACCGTTGCCACCATCGACTCGCTGATATGCCAACCAGAGAGCGCGAGCAAACCACTAGCGACATGCGCCACCAGCGGCTTCGCAGGGAAGAACAAGGCTGCAAGTATCCACAACGCAGCGACCGTCAATACGCCTGCTGCCGTGGAGTAGAGCCTGGCAATCGCGATATGGCTTTTACTGTGACAAAAAGCTTTGACAGCCCGGGCATCACCACGGATACCGTCAGGGACCGACAGACCCGAAGCTTCGGCAAGCGCCAAGGTTTGCCAGCCGACCCAGGGAGAATAATCAAAGCCGTCCAGAGCAGCGCGACAAGAACCCGCTTCGTCAAAGTTGACCAGGGTGAAGCTCCCCTCTCCATACCAATCCTGCCCGTAATTGAGAGCGGGAACCACGCGTACTGCGCAGGCCACTATCAAGATGCCTAGCAGCAGGGAATATGACCGTTTTGAAAAACTGAAGTCTGCGGATTCGGACAAGCTCGGCTCGCGAGAACTGAGGAGGTTAAGGGCAGTCTAGCAGAGCGTAAATGCGTCACTGATGCGCTCATCTTTGCATGCTAGACTCAAGGGTTCCGCGACTAATGACAGTACAGGATGTTGAGGTAATGAGCAGCACTGCGAAACCTTTACTCAAGGCCATTGAGGCGAGTCCCGACGGCCCAGAGATTTGCGCCATTTTCGATTTCGACGGGACCATCATCTCCGGCTACTCCGCCATCGCGTTTATTCGCGAGCAGCTGCGACGAGGGGATCTCTCGGTTCGTGATTTTCTGGAGCTGGCGAGTGCCATGACCAACTTTGGACTCGGCAATCTGGGTTTCTCCGGCATGATGGCGATAACCACGCAATTCATGCGCGGCATCGATGAACAGGCTTATGTAGAGCTCGGTGAAGATTTGTTCACCAAACAGATCGCTAGACTGGTCTATCCGGAGTCCCGCGCGCTTATTGAAGCGCACCTCGCAAAGGGTCACACGGTGGGCATTATTTCCTCTGCAACGCCCTACCAGGTGGAGCCTGCGGCGCGAGATCTGGGCATCGAGAATGTGCTGTGTACGCAACTCGAAGTAGAAGACGGCGTGTTTACCGGTAGTGTGGTCAGGCCCACCTGTTTTGGACAGGGCAAAGTAGATGCCGCCGAAGTTCTGGCCGACAGTGTTGGCGCAAACCTCGACGAAGGATTTTTCTATTCTGACAGCACCGATGATCAGTTACTTCTGGAGCGCGTCGGCAACCCCATAGCGCTGAACCCCAGCGACAAGCTCCGTGCCGTGGCTCGCGATAACAATTGGCCCACAGCAAGCTTTGGTAGTCGAGGCAGGCCGACACTGGGGCAGTTTGTTCGCTCCATCGCCGCCACGGTAAGCCTGGTTCCGTCCTTTGCGGCAGGTCTGCCGATTTATGCCCTCACCGGCTCACGACGGGAAGCCACTAACTTTTCCATTGGCTTGTTTGCCGAAACCGCTAGTGCATTAATCAATCTCGACCTTCGTGTTAACGGGGAGGAGAACCTCTGGAAACAACGACCCGCGGTGTTCATTTTTAATCATCAGAGCAAGGCCGACGTCGTTATCGGGGCAAAACTCTTGCGCCGGGATATGGCCGGCGTAGGCAAACAAGAAATCAAGAAAATGCCCGTCATCGGCAAAGTGCTGGAGATGGGTGGTGTGGTCATGATCGATCGCAAAAATGCCGCGTCCGCAATCGAGGCGATGCAACCTCTTGTAGATGCGATGCGCAATGATGGCAAATCAGTGGCATTGGCCCCCGAGGGCACACGCACCGTGTCGCCTAATCTGGCGCCGTTCAAAAAGGGCGCATTCCATCTGGCGATTCAAGCGGGTGTGCCCATTGTCCCCGTAGTCATTCGCAATGCTGGCGATGTTGCTCCTAAGGGCGACTTCATTTTTCGCCCCGCGACCGTAGAGGTGGATGTGCTTCCCCCTGTGGATACCAGCGACTGGGGCGCAGACACAATCGAAGAGCACATACGTGAAGTCCGCAACATGTTTCTGAAGACCTTGGGGCAACCCGAGGAAAAGGCCCCTGCTGCGAAAACCAAGAAAAAGCCAGCCTCTAAGGCAAAAACAGCGACCAAGACCAAGGCGAAGACCAAAGCCAAGGCAGCAGCCAAGAAAAAAACTCCGGCCAAAGCGGCTGCAAAGCCGAAAGCAAAAGCGAAGGCCAAACCGAAAGCCAAACCCAAGGCCAAATCTACGACCACGGCAAAGCGGAGTCCCGCCGCTAAGGCCAGACCTAAGACTGCGGCAAAGGCTAGACCCAAGGTTCGCCCAAAGTCAGCGAGCAGTTAAAGCGGGAACAGTAAAGAACAAGCTGCTTAGTCATTTCGTCATATAAGGAGAATAAAATGAGCGATCTGAAAATTGCCGTACTAGGGGGTGGTTCCTGGGGTACCACGGTCGCCGCACTTACAACGCGGAACGCACCCGTGACAATTTGGGCACGCAATCCCCAGACGGTCGACGAAATCAATAACGCCCATCGCAACCAAACCTATTTGCCCGATGCAGCTTTACCCGAGAGCTTGCGCGCTACTAATGATATCGGCGAGGCTGTGACCAACGCCGATGTTGTCGTCATGGGTATTCCGTCGCAGAACTTTCGCAGCGTGCTCATGGAAGTGAAGAAGCACTTGCGCGCCTGGGTGCCGGTGATCAGCCTCACGAAAGGGCTGGAACTCGACACACGCATGCGCATGACCGAGATCATTACCGAAATTCTTCCGGGACATCCGGTGGGAGTACTCACAGGCCCTAACCTCGCCAGAGAGATTATGGCCGGCCAAGCGGCGGCAAGTGTCATCGCCATGGACGACGATATTATTGTTCGTTCTCTGCAGCAGGTATTCAAGAGCGGCTTGTTTCGTGTTTACACGAACACCGATGTCGTGGGCTGCGAGCTGGGCGGCGTCCTTAAGAACATCATCGCAATCGCTGTGGGCATGGGAGATGGCCAGGGCGCTGGTGATAACACTCGCGCCGCTTTGATCACCCGAGGTCTTGCCGAGGTAACTCGCCTGGGGGTGGCCATGGGTGGTCGGGCTGAAACGTTTGCGGGACTTGCGGGTATGGGCGACATGATCGCTACCTGCACCAGCTCTCAGAGCCGTAACCGTCATGTGGGCATTGAGCTTGGCAAGGGCAAATCTATGGAGCAAATCGCCAGTGAGATGTTCATGGTCGCAGAGGGCGCAAAGAGCGCCCCCGCTGTGATGGCTCTGGCGGAGCAATACGGTATTGATATGCCCATAGCAAGAGATGTTTATCGCGTTGTTAGCGGCGAAACAAACGCTCGCGGAGCTTACCGAGGCCTTTTAAGAACAGCAGCTGGCGCTGAGTCAGAACCCGGCTGAGTATGCTGCATAAGCCACAGTACTGACTGTGTTAGAACTTTAACTATCGAGAGACCCCAGAGATGATCCGCGCTATTAGTTCCCTAAGTCTTGGTTTGTTGTTGAGCGGCTGTAGCAACATCAGCGTAGTCGACTCCGACACCAAGGACGCACCCAATCAGGCCATGGCTACGGTGCCCGTGGCGGCGTCCCCCATTCCCGATTATCAACTGAATAGTCCCTGGTATACCGACGCACAGGCGCGCGTCGCGAGATCTCTAGCCATGGGTGGGTCCAAAGACAAAGCCAGGAACGTGGTGATCTTTCTGGGCGACGGCATGGGGATCTCTACTATTACGGCCGCGCGGATTCTTGCCGGACAACAATCAGGGAATAGTGGCGAGGAAAATCGCCTGAGCTTTGAAGAGTTCCCCGTTACGGGCTTAGTTAAAACCTACAACGTGGACTCGCAGACACCCGACTCTGCGGGCACCATGAGCGCAATAATGACCGGCGTGAAAACCAAGATTGGCGTTTTCGGTGTCGATGAGCGAGTCGTGCAAGAGGACTGCCAAAGCGGTCAGAACGCAGAGCTTCTATCTCTTTTGGAAATAGCGGAACTGGCCGGCAAAGCCACGGGCGTTGTAAGTACCGCACGCATCACCCACGCCACTCCTGCGGCGACTTATGCAAAGACCGCCAATCGCGATTGGGAAGATGATGCCGAGCTCTCTGATGACGCAAAGGCCCAGGGTTGCGAAGATATAGCCGCGCAGTTTTTGGCGTCGCGCGAGCGCTTAAACGCGCAGTTTGGCTCTGGTGTGAGCAACGGTATTGAGGTAGCTCTGGGCGGTGGTCGCCGGCATTTCCTGCCGGATTCTGAAGAGGGTGGACGCCGAGCTGATGAGAGAAACCTCATCGCGGAATGGCAGTCAGCGTACCCTGACGGCAGCTATGCGAGTAACAAATCAGAGCTGGCTTCGATAGCCAGGGCACCAGTCCTCGGCTTATTCAGCGACTCTCATATGGCTTACGCAGCCGAGCGAGCAGTACCCGGTGCTGATCAGCCCAGCCTCACGGCAATGACGCTCAAGGCACTTGAGCTCTTGCAGAACAGCGATGAGGGCTTTCTGCTGGTGGTAGAGGCGGGACGTATCGATCATGCTCACCATGCGGGTAACGCCTCCAATGCGCTAAACGACACTATCGAACTTTCTGAGGCTGTCGCGGCCGTCATGAAAAACACGGCAGCCGATGACACGCTCGTTATGGTCACGGCCGACCACAGCCACGTATTCACGATGGCGGGATATCCGAAAAGAGGAAACCCAATCCTCGGGAAAGTAGTTCCCCCCTGGAGCGACGAGCCGCTATTGGATGATAACGGCCTGCCTTACACGACGCTTGGTTACATGAATGGCAGGGGATACCGAGATCACGGCGAGCAACTCAATGCGGACAGCACCTATGCCGAGCCTCCCTTGGGCGGTCGACAAGACATCTCTGACGTGGACACCACCAAGCCTGGTTACCATCAAGAGGCGCTGGTGCCTCTCAGTGCAGAAACCCATGGCGGTGAGGATGTAGCTGTTTACGCGACGGGTCCTGGCGCCGAGGGCGCTATGGGTTCAGTAGAGCAAAACCAGCTGTTCCACGTCATGCTGCAGGCAACGACCTGGGAAGCTGAAGCCGCTGCGCGCGTCGAAGAACTAAAGAGCGCTCGGTAGCGCCAGAAAACCTGACGCGATGGGAGCGGAATTTTTCGCCCCCATCGCAATCAAAGTAAGTACCTCGTTATTGTGTAGAAGACCCAAGCATGCGTTTTAGACAACAGCACTCTTTACAACAAGCTTTACAACAAGCTTTACAACAAGCTTCCAAAAAGGCTTACGGATTCATCAGAGCTTTGCGAGCCACTGCTTCTCGAGTTCCGCGAGTCGCAGCGTTGGCCCCCGTGCTTTTAGCGCTACTTACGGCGTGCACCACCAGCCCCACGGGACGGAGCCAATTCATGCTGATCTCTCCCGAATCCGCCATCGTTGAGTCCAAGCAAGCGTATCTAAGCACCGTTGGCCAACTGAATCAGGAAAACAAACTCATTGATGATCCTAAGATGTCGGATCGCGTCGCTACTATTACCGGCCGTCTGGTTACCGAAGCAATAGCGCTTTACCCCGACTCGGCAGATTGGGAATGGAGTGTGGCTATTATCGATGATGATGACACGGTGAATGCCTGGTGCATGGCCGGTGGACGCATGGCGGCCTACACTGGACTTTTTGAGCAACTCAAACTAACCGATGATGAGTTTGCGCAGATCATGGGTCACGAGATATCTCACGCCCTTGCGAATCACACGGCCGAGCGTATGTCGCGGGCGATGGCAATCAACGTTGGTGTCATAGCCGCCGGAGTAGCGTCCGACAATCACATTGCAACGCTGGCAGGCGCCTCGCTTGCTGCCAAACTGGCGCTAGAGCTACCCAATAGCCGCGTTGCGGAATCAGAGGCTGATCAAATTGGCATTGAGCTAGCGACCCGCGCGGGATATGACCCCGAAGCCGCGGTAACCTTATGGCAAAAAATGGGAGGCCTCTCCGACAGTCGCCCCGCAGAGTTTCTGAGCACGCACCCGGCTCCAGAGAACCGCCAATCAGCGCTGAATGACCTGGTGCCTGAAATGCGGGCGCTCAATCCTCAGGGACGCATGGCGAAGGTGACGCCGATCACGATCGTCCGCTAGGCGCCGTCAGGATTACCTGGAGTTTGTGTGGAAGTTTGCGTCGCAACTTGCGTCGCTAATCAGTTAGCGGTGCTTGTGGCGTAACTGAGTTCGGGGATTTCAGTGACGCTAGTGCTGCTTAGGAACGCAGAGGCCGCCTCCTGAACCACGGAATCTGCCGCCAGGTACTTCTCAAAGAAAGCTGTAATCACCACGCGCGCGATCATCTGCTGCCGAAGAACGTTCATCGTTTTTGGAAGAGGGTCCACCGTGCACAGTTCGTTTGGCGCGCTGTAATCAATACCCAACTCTACCGGCCCAAACAAACCTTCCCATTGGCTCTCCTGATTGGGCTTGATATATCGGCCCACGGACCAGCAACCCAGCGCGTCGGTATTGTCCATCGCTCTGAGCAAAGCCGTCCCACCAGAAAACCCGGTATGAGATCCGCCGGCCAAGGTTACGAGCTCGGCCCCGGGCTTCTTTTCAAGCACTGGAGCGGCATTACTGGCATAGGGCACCAGTACATCCAAATCGCCGGCGAACATCATGAAAGGAAGATCTACAGTTGCAAAAAAGTCTGCGGTGAAGAAATTGCTAGGGCCGGCAATGGACATCACCGCAGCGATACGTCGGTCACGCCACTTGGGATGAAACCCCGCCAGGGTAGACGTTAAACCACCCAGCGAAATACCCAATACGCCGACGCGCTCAGCATCAACCTTACCCGACAGAGCGTGTCCCGAGACCGCGCTATAACCCAGCAAGGTATCTATAAGAAAACTGATGTCTCCCGGCTGATTGATCACGTCTTCGACCAGAGCGCCTCCCGGCGCACCCATGCTTGTCAGGGGATAGTCCACGGCGACCACTACAAAACCGTGGCTCGCAAGATGTTCGGCGAGGTAAACACCGTTACTGCGGCTAGAGGTAAATCCATGACTAAAGACCAACAGGGGTCGAGGGCCGGCTTCAGCCTCAAAGGGATACCACACGTTACCGTCCAAAGAACGCGCATCATCGCCGGGATATTCACCATTGGGCTGGGTGGGCCGGTCGCGATCAACAAACACCTCCGCAAAACTTGCGACAGACCACGGACCCGCCGCCAGGCGAGCCTCACTATCGCTACCCGCCGGAAAGTCATCGGGCTGATGCGAGAAGGTCAGGTAAAGCGCCAGTAGAGCTAGGAGGACTCCAAGGCTAGCGAGAATTTTTAGCAGCAATTTCACCCGTTATTCCTCAAAGGTTGATCTGGAATTTGTACCACAGAAGCACGCTTAAGCATCGCCCCAAGGGTCAAGCTTGAGATCTTCGTCATGTTCTCCAAGACGCGGCGGCGGTCGATGGTAGGAAACCGGCGTTCGGGATAGCTTTATGGGACTACCTACAACTCTCAGATCGCTGTTATCCGGGTGGGGCAAATCGACGATCATCTCCCGGGCGGCAAGTTGCGGTTCACTAAGCGCCTCGGCAACTGTGTTGATGGGGCCCGCCGGGATACCCGCTGCCTCAAGTGCTGCCAGCCAGTCGGACGCGTCACGGGCCGCAAAGCACTCTGCTAAAACGGCAATCAAAACCTCCCGGTGCAAGACACGGTCGGCATTCCTCGTAAAACGAGGATCGGTGGCTAAATCAGCTTTGTCCAATAGTATGGCAAGCCTTGCGAACTGAGCGTCATTACCAACAGCAACAATGAAGTCACGATCGCGGGCGCGAAAACTCTGATAGGGCACGATGTTCGGATGGGCATTACCCAGCCGCGTAGGTGTAATGCCACCCACAAGAAAATTACTGGCCTGATTCGCCAGAGTTGCCGCCGTAACATCCAGCAGTGCCAAATCTACCTGCTGCCCGAGGCCAGACCGCTCTCTTTCGGCAAGCGCAGCGAGAATACCCACATTGGCATAGAGCCCCGTCATGATATCCGTGAGCGCGACGCCCACCTTTTGAGGACCAGCGCCAGGCTGACCATCGGCCTCGCCAGTTACGCTCATAAGGCCGCCCATCGCCTGCACAAGAAAGTCATAGCCAGGTCTGGCCGCTAAAGGACCCGTTTGTCCAAAGCCCGTAATCGAGCAATACACCAATCCGGGGTTTTCACTGCTCAGGCTTTTGTAATCCAGACCGTAGCGGGCCGCCGCCCCCACCTTAAAATTTTCGATGAGCACGTCTGCGCCTCGGGCCAGCTCGCGCAGGCGGCTTTGACCCTCTGCAGACTGAATATCGATGCGAAAGGAACGCTTACCGCGGTTGGTACATAAGAAGTACGCCGACTCTTGGCTATCATTACCTTCCGGGCTCTCCAGCCAAGGGGGCCCCCAACCGCGGGTGTCATCGCCGCCATCAGGACGCTCTATTTTGAGAACGTTTGCGCCCAAATCCGCAAGTGTTTGGCTCGCCCAAGGCCCCGCGAGCACCCGGGACAAGTCGAGAACGCGCAGGCCGTGGAGTGCAGACATCAAAAAGCGGGAATGTCCGTCTGTGAGCGGCCTAGGATCAAGGCATGAATATCGTGCGTCCCCTCATAGGTGTTAACCACTTCAAGGTTCATCATGTGGCGCATGACAGGATATTCATCGGAGATACCATTACCACCGAGCATGTCCCGGGCTTGGCGCGCCACATGCAGTGCTTTGCCGCAGGAATTACGCTTGATCAGCGAGATAAGGTCAGGAGAGATTGCCCCCGCGTCCATGAGCTGCCCCGCCCGGGCACAGCCCTGAAGACCTAAAGCGATCTCCGTTTGCATATCCGCGAGTTTGAGCTGGATCAGCTGATTTGCAGCGAGGGGCTTATTAAACTGCTTGCGCTCCATCGTGTAATCCAGCGCTGCATGCCAGCAGGTTTCTGCCGCACCCAAGGCTCCCCAGGCGATGCCGTAGCGCGCGTTGTTCAGACAACCGAAAGGTCCTTTTAGTCCCTGCACATTGGGCAGTAGCTGCTCCTCACCCACGAACACCTCGTCCATCACAATTTCGCCGGTGATAGATGCGCGCAGCGCAAGCTTGCCTTCTATTTTAGGGGCACTCAGTCCGTCCATTCCTTTCTCGAGCACAAAACCGCGAATCACGCCGTCGTCAGTTTTCGCCCAAACAACAAAAACATCTGCCACAGGACTATTGCTGATCCACATTTTCGCGCCGCTGATGCGGTATCCACCATCAACACTTTTCGCGCGGGTAACCATCCCTCCGGGGTCCGAACCATAATCGGGCTCTGTGAGACCGAAGCAGCCTATCCACTCTCCGGTAGCGAGTTTGGGGAGATACTTCTCTCGTTGCTCTTCCGTTCCATAGGCATAGATCGGGTACATAACCAGCGATGACTGTACGCTGAGCATAGACCGATAGCCTGAATCCACGCGCTCAACCTCACGGGCGATGAGACCGTAGCTGGTGTAGTCGACGCCGGGACAGCCGTAGCCGTCAATCGTCGACCCCAGCAAGCCGAGCTCTCCCATCTCGCGAAAAATCGCCAGGTCCGTATCTTCCTTGCGAAACGCTTCCTTTACGCGCGGCAGTAATTTTGCGGTCGCGTACTGCGCCGCAGAGTCACGAACCATCCGCTGTTCGTCGTTAAGCTGAGACTCCAAAGAGAATGGATCTTTCCAGTCGAGTTTTCCCCAGCGCATTTTTTGTGCCGTCATACTAGCTTCATCCAGTTACGTTTCAGTCCGCAATAATGCGTGACAATACTGACATTCACTATAACGCGAGAGTGGTACGCAAACATGTGTCGTATCAGGTGTATTCCGCGAGGCCGCAACGGACGCTATGATGAATACCCCTCGTCCAGACACACCATTGAGCACTCATTGGCATCACATCTTGACCCTAAGCTTGCCGCATTCTCCGAACTGGTCGCCAGCTGTCTGTCGGTTTTGGGGACCGAGCGCTTTGCAGATGAGCTAATAGCGGGGCTCAGGACCTTAGTGCCCGTAGATGATGCGACGGTGATTTATTACGCCGGGGGGGACCTACCCAGCCTCGTATACAGCGAAAAACCCAGAGCTCGCGCCAGCGACACCATGGAGCGCTTCCTCGCCGGTGCTTTCCTCCTGGACCCGTTTTACAAAGCGGCCAACGAGGAGCGGCGCTTCGGCGTTTTCCTCTTGAAGGAACTAGCCCCAGCGCGCTTCAGGGACAGCGAGTATTACCATAGCTGGTATCGCAACTGCGGTTTCACGGACGAGTGCGGTTTTCTAGTAGAAGTCGGCCCGGATGCATTCGTGAATGTTGCCTTGGGCCGTGTCGCCCAACAACGCTTTAGCCAAGCTCAGCTTCGGACACTGCGAAGCGTACAGCTCTCCATAGACGAACTTTGTAAGCAACACTGGTCAAGCCAAAGTAGTTCGGGCGAAGGTATTCGGGAGCATTTGCATCTAGCGCTGGATGACTTTGGCTCCAGCTTGTTAACCGAACGGGAGACCCAGGTCATCAATCTGGTCCTTCATGGGCACAGCACCAAGTCCGTGGCAACTCGTCTTGGCATTTCTGTCGAAACAGTGAAGCTCCACCGCAAGCACGCCTATGCAAAACTTGAGGTCAGCTCTCAGGCGGAGCTTTTCTATCTGTTTTTGGATTCTCTCATGAGCCATCAGAATTATCGTGGCGGGGATACGCTCATTAGCTACTTGGCCAAACCTCAGCGCTCTAATTCATCCTCATGAGCCTCGCTGTTGGATGCTAGTTGTCGGACTGGATTTCCTAATCGTCAAAAGATTCGTCAAAGGAATCGGTGTAGCCCTTAGGCGGCGGTGTCCAGCCCCGCTCACTACGGGCGTGGCCATCGTCGCGGTCGTAAAGCATCATTCCGTGCAACGCTTCCTCCAGCTCGATGAATAACGACTGAAAGCCGCGACCAAAGCTCTCGTCTTCGTCCTTCCTCAGCCATTGTTCATACAGCGCATCGCGGCCTTTGGCTTCGGCCTCATCAAAAGCTGCAGTCAGATTCTGCGCGCGAAACGGGTGATAATCCATCGCTCGCAAAGCCTGTTTACCCATGTGTAACGCCGAGTAATAAGTCTCGCTGACCACCCAGTCAGCTCCCGCCTGCCGAAGCGCGTACAAGTGAGCTCGGTCGTAAGCTCGCGCCAGCACCTTAAGTTTCGGGTGAGCGTGCTTTAGATGCTTTGTTAGTGCCAAGCACTGCTCCCGATCATCGATGGCCACGACGAACAACGAGGCGTCATCGACGCCCGCCGCGTGGAGAAGATCAGGCCGCGTTGCGTCACCAAAGTAGCTCTTCACATTGACTTGGCGCATGTTATCGATCTGCTCGGGGCTTCTCTCGAGTACGACAGTGGGGATCTGGTTGGCGCGGAGCATGCGATTTACAATCTGACCAAAGCGTCCGCTCCCCGCGATAATGACCGGGCCACGATCGTCAATCTCGTCACTCTCTCCGCCCTCGGTATTGGATGCATAGCGCGGCAGCACAAGCCGATCGAATGCGATAAACAGTAGGGGTGTGAGGAACATCGACAACGCCACCACCAAAAGGAGAATCGGAACCAAATCAGCGGGTAAAACACTGTTCTGTGATGCATAGCTGATCAGCACAAAACCAAACTCGCCCGCCTGGGCAAGGCTCAAGGTAAATAGCCAGCCATCGGCGCGGCGAACACCAAACATGAGAGCCAGCACAAACAGCACTGCGGCTTTCAGAAAGATCACACCGAGCGTTAGAGAAATTACCAGGCCGGCCTGTTCGATTAACAAGCCAAACTGAACGCCAGCGCCTACGGTAATGAAGAACAAGCCCAGGAGCAGCCCTTTAAAGGGCTCGATATCGCTCTCGAGTTCATGTCGGAATTCACTGTTAGCGAGAACGACCCCCGCCAGAAACGTTCCCAGCGCTGGCGAGAGCCCCACCAGACTCATAAGGAGCGCAATGCCAATAACGAGCATGAGTGCTGCCGCTGTAAATGCCTCGCGAAGACCTGTAGAGGCTATGAAGCTAAACAAAGGTCGCGTCAAAAAGTGTCCTGCGACCACTACGCCCGCAATAGACGAAAGCACCACCACTGCATGCATCCATCCCGACAGGCCCGCCACCAAACTCAGGTCATGGTGCCCGTCCTCAGCCGGTACTCCAGCGGCATCCATGAGCTCAGGTATTGCCAGCAATGGAATCAGAGCGAGCATTGGGATGACGGCAATGTCTTGAAAAAGCAGCACCGAAAATGCGCTTCGAGCGCCCTCGGATTTATTGAGTCCCTTCTCCTGAAAGGTTTGAAGCACAATCGCCGTAGAGGACAAACTCAACAACAAACCTACCGCAACCGCGGTGCGCCAATCCAAGCCGAACTGCCAGGCGATCGCGGAGAAAATACCGGCGCTGACAAAAACCTGCAGGCCGCCAAGTCCTAAAAGACGGCTCCGCATGCGCCAGAGCATGGCGGGCTCGAGCTCCAAGCCCACCAGAAACAGCATCATAACTACGCCGAACTCTGCGTAGTGCTGAATGGTGACGCTCTCCTCGGAACCTACCAGGCCGAGGGTAGGGCCAATGACGACCCCCGCCACCAAATACCCGAGCACCGAACCCAGGCCAAAGCGCTTTGCCAACGGCACTGCGATAACGGCTGCCGCCAGATACACAAAAACCTCGAGAAGCAGACCGGTCACTGTGAAACTTCCGGCGGATTGTCGGCAAACAGTTCGTTGATGGTGCAGGCATCACTTTGGGCCCAGGTTTCGAGGGACGCGCTAGCGAGCTGATCAAGGAGTGAGGAAAAAGCCCGAAGGTGCGCCTCCCGTCTCCCCTCCTCAACCGCTGTACGAGAACTAAAAAGTGCGAAGGGCGGGATATAACGCATGTGGCACAAAGTCGCCGTCTGCTCCAGCGGAACCAGTAGATCGCGGAGACTGTGGTGGTTGTAACCACTCACATCATAGGCTGAGCCTGCCCCACCGGCACTGCAAGCGCAGAGAAAATACTTGCCCGCCAACGCCGTACCTTCGCTGCCGTAAGCAAACCCATGTTCAAGCACCAAATCCTGCCATTCTTTAAGGAGCGCCGGCGTCGAATACCAGTACAGAGGAAACAAAAAAACAATCACATCGTGTTCGCAAAGACGTTGCTGTTCTTTGTCGATATCAATGCGGTAGTCGGGGTATTCGGCGTATAGGTCCACAAAGGTGGCATGAGGATGCTCCTTTGCCACAGTCGCAAGATGTCTGTTGATCTCCGAGCGACCGGGGGACGGGTGGGCAAACAGCACCAATATGCGGCGTTCGCTCACCGTCTCATGCGTCCTCAGGCAAAGGAATAAACTCGTCATCCCCAGGCACACCCGGAAAGTTTCCTTCGCGCCAATCGACTTTCGCTTTATCGATTCGTTCGAGACTATTGCTGACAAAGTTCCAGTACATATGACGCTCGCCGAGGGGATCCCCGCCTATCAAAAGTACTCGCGCCGCTTCGGAGGCTGTGAGCATCACCTCGTCTCCTCCTTCAAGGACGGCCATGACGCCCGCAGGGACAACTTCGCCATCCAAAACCACAGACCCTTCGGCAACATAAAGCGCATGCTCCTGCTCCTGCAGCGCGATGCGGGTCTCCGCTGCGGCGTCGACGTTAAGATCCACATACAAGGTCCGAGAATAGGTTTTTACCGGTGATTCATGACCGGCGAGCTTCCCCATAATCAACCTAAAGCTTACGCCTCCGTCTTCCCACTGGGGTAAGTCGGCTGCAGGGTAATGGGTAAAGTCTGGTGCTATCTCCTGTTGCTCTGCGGGCAGCGCAATCCATGACTGAATGCCGTGAAGCTTGGACTGCTCATCGAGATCTGAGCCCGGGCGCTCTGAATGGACGATGCCGTGACCCGCGGTCATCAGATTGATCGCGCCGGGATGAATAGGCTGCACAACCCCTAGACTGTCCCGATGAAGAATCTCGCCCTCGAAGAGGTAAGTAATGGTGGCAATGCCAATATGTGGATGAGGTCGAACGTCGATACCTTTACCGGGAGGAAACTCTGCTGGCCCCATGTGATCGAAGAAGACAAAAGGCCCAATCATGCGCTGTCGAGCGGCCGGCAGAACGCGACGAACACTAAACTCACCAAGGTCTTTCTCACGCGGCTCTATGCGCAACCGAATGTGACTGTCCTGCTCCCGACATTCAGCTTCTTCACAACTAAAAAAACTCATGGTATCTCCCGAAGCTGATACACAAACGCTAACTGATGATAGCGGGTGTGGTTGGTAACACGGTAAGCAGCGCAGTGAATAACACAGCAAAGCTACAAATTGGTGTCGTACTCCAGTGGCGTGACATGCCGACCAAACTCATCGATCTCCTGCTGTTTCACTAGACCATACACCTCTTGAAAAGACGCCCCCAGATACTCAGCCACAAACCGCGACTTCCGGAAGATATCCAGTGCATCGTTCCAGTGCTGAGGCAGGCTCGGCTCCAGCTGTTCCCACGCATTTCCTTCGAGGGCCTTTGGTGGCTCCAGTTCATGTTCAATACCGTAGAGCATACCGGCAAGCAGCGCCGCAATCGCAAGGTGCGGCTGAGCGTCCGCACCACCCACACGATGCTCCAAGCGCATGGCGGACAGCGGGCCTGCGGGCACGCGCAGCGCAACCGTGCGGTTTTCGTAACCCCAGCAAGGAGCCAGCGGCGCGTGCATACCCCGTTGAAAACGACGATAGGAGTTCATAGTAGGTGCCAGCAGTAACATGACGTCAGGCAGGGTATGCATGCATCCGGCGATCGCATGACGAAGCAATGGGCTGCCCTGCGGCGTTCCATTGTTAAACAGATTGTTGCCACTGCTATCCGCAATACTGCAGTGCAAGTGCATGCCGTTCCCGGCGAGCTCTCCAAAGGGCTTGGCCATGAAAGTGGCGATGCGTTCGAAACTTCGCGCAACACCACGAATGGCGCGTTTGAGCAGCAGCGCCTGATCTGCAGCAAGCAGCGCATCGGGATGATGCAGCAGGTTGATCTCGTACTGCGACGGCGCGCCTTCCTTGATCAGAGTATCTACCGTTAAATTTTGCACTTCGCAGCACTCGCGCACTGCGTGCATGAAGTCCTCGACCTCCGCCATTGCCTCCAGGCCATAGGTTTGCCCCGACCCCAGGGCGCCGCCCACACTGTCTCGTTGCGTATGATTAGGGCGCCCTTGAGCGTCCCGCTGAGTATCCAGCAGGAAAAACTCCATTTCGCTGGCAACCACGGGTTGCAGGCCACGCTCTCGAAAGCGCGCTTCGACATTCCCCAAAATACGCCGGGGATCGAGACCATTGCGAGTCCCATCTTCATGATCAAGGCTGACCAGTACTTGCGCCATGGGTCGCTTACCCCAAGGCATAGGCGCCAAGCTCCAGGGCTCAGCAACACAGCATCCGTCGCCGTCGCCACTGAGAAACACCCACTCCTCAACATCCCTACCCCAACTATCAAAAACAAGGGAGCTGATGGGGAGCTTTAGTTCATCGGCAAACACGGTGCTAAGTTTGTCGCGAGTTACCCACTTGCCGCGGAGTCCTCCCGACACATCTGCGAGAACAACCTCGAAGAGCTCAATATCCGGGTGTCGATCAAGAAAACTTTCGAGTTGTGAGGAGGAGTTCACGATAGCTTCCGAGAGTGGTGATCGGTCGAAGAACAGTACATTTGGCAACACCTTTGGGTTAATGGCAGCGACGCGTGCCTGTGACACACTTTCGCATCTTAAAGCAGGGAAACTCGATATGAACAGCACCGCAGACACTGCCAGCCTCAAAGCGCTTGACCGGGCGCATCACCTTCATCCTTTCACGGACTTTCATGACTATGCCAAAGGCAACGGCCGGATTTTTAGCCGCGCCGAAGGTGTGTTCATCTACGATAGCGATGGTAACGGGATGCTTGATGGTATGTCCGGCTTGTGGTGCTGCAACCTTGGCTATAGCCAGGAGCGCATCAAACAAGCTGTGTTCGATCAAATGCAGCAACTGCCTTACTACAACAACTTCTTTAACTGTTCGAACCAACCAGCGGTAGAGCTCGCCGCAGCGCTTACCAAAGTAGCGCCCGAAGGTTTCGATCACGTGTTTTTCACAAATTCAGGCTCGGAAGCTAACGATACAAACATCCGCATGGTGCATCGCTACTACGATCTCCTGGGTAAACCCGAGAAAAAACTGATTATCAGCCGTAAAAATGCTTATCACGGCAGTACCATCGCTGCGGCATCCTTAGGCGGCATGAAAGCCATGCACGAGCAGGCAGTGGGGCTGAACTACATTCACCACATTAACCAGCCACACTGGTTTGAGCTTGCAGAGCCAGGAGAAGATCAGGATAGCTTTGGCCTGCGGGTTGCTCGAGAACTGGAGTCCAAGATTGACGAATTGGGAGAAGACCGCGTGGCCGCGTTTATCGCTGAGCCGGTCCAAGGTGCAGGAGGCGTTATTGTTCCCCCGGATACTTACTGGCCAGAACTTCAGCGAATTTGTAACGAGCGAGACATTCTCCTTATTGCCGATGAGGTCATCTGCGGCTTTGGACGCACCGGCCAGTGGTGGGGTAGCCAGACCTACGGCATGCAGCCCGATCTAATCACCTTCGCCAAGGCGGTAACCAACGGCTATATGCCGCTTGGCGGCGTATTGGTGTCCGACAAAGTCGCTGATGTACTGATGGCGAGCGGCGGCGAGTTCGCCCACGGGCTCACCTACTCTGGCCACCCGGCATCCTGCGCTGCAGGTCTGGCGACTCTCGATATTCTCCATGAGCAAAATATCGTTGGCCGCGCCGCGGAGCATCTCGCACCCTACTTCCAGAGCCGCCTTGAGTCGCTGAGCGACCACCCCATCGTCGGCCAGGTTCGCGGGCGAGGCTGTTTTGCAGCTGTAGAGCTGGTCGCCAACAAAGAAACCCGCGAACGCCTCGCTCCGGAATCAGCTGGCGCCGTGTTCTGTCGGGATACAGCAAACAGTCTCGGCCTCATGGTGCGTCAAACCGGCGATGCCATGATCATGTCTCCACCGCTTATCTGCGAGCATGAGCATATCGACTATCTCATGGAGAAGCTGACAGCAGCGCTGGATGCTACGGCTCAGCATTACGGAATCGGTGACTAAAGAAAACTCTGCCTT
>NZ_JBGCFU010000058.1:0-4280 GCF_045107095.1 Congregibacter sp.
CGACCAGATGGCGAATTATGGGTCATCGGTAACCGGCACCTTGCTTACCACAGCTCCCTAAAAAGACACTTTGGCTACGTCGAGCTAGTAACCTCGAATGCCAAGTTCGTTATTCTTCGCGCGGCGCAAGCTCGGTGAGGAGTGGCTGGACCGGAATCGTAGGTCTCAGACTATTCTGCTGCGCAGCTGCAGCTTTCGAGCCCTACTCCGAGTAGTGTAGTAGGCTCCCGAATTAGTTCTTCGTCAGGAGCCTGCAAGCCGTGTTTTACCCAATCAGAGCAAAACGATACTCGCTGTTCTTAGCAATTTTTCTCGGAGCGTGCGGAGTTCAACAGCCTCAAGTCGTTGATAGCAGCTTTGTCATAGAAGCTGCAGCCCCTGCTTATCCGTCGGGCGAAGGTCCCATCGTATTGATAGATGAGGGCCACTACAATTTCCACACCGCAGATGGTCGTTACCGTCCATTCGCAGATTTGTTGCGCAGCGATGGCTACGTAGTGCAGCCCCTGAACTCAAAGTTCACACGCACCTCCCTAGCCCAGGGCCGAATCCTGCTGATCGCCAATGCGCTTGCCGAAAAAAATGTCGACGATTGGTCGTTGCCAAATCACCCCGCTTTTACAGATACAGAAGTCGATGCTGTAGCGGCTTGGGTAGCCGAGGGCGGCGCACTATTACTTATTGCCGATCACATGCCTATGCCCGCCGCCGCGGCGAAACTGGCAGAGGTTTTTGGCGTCCGTTTCGAAAACGGCTACGCAATCAGGAGAGGGTTCGAATCACCACGCCCTCCGATCGTCTTTGATCGAGCGAGCGCAGGACTCCGAGATCATGCCATTACTCGCGGTCGTCATGCCGGCGAACGCATCGACTCCGTCGCGACTTTTACCGGTCAGGCCTTCCGAGTGGAGGACAACGTTACGGAAAGCAATTTTGCGCCGTTACTCGTGTTCGGTCCCTCGACCGAGTTGCTTTATCCTGAGAAACCCGCGGTGTTCACCAACAGCACTGAACGCGTCAATATCGAAGGTTGGTACCAGGGCCTTGCGATGTCTTTCGGCAAGGGGCGCATCGCCATATTCGGAGAGGCTGCGATGTTCAGCGCCCAGTTCCTGGGCGAGGAGCGACGGCCCATGGGAATGAACTCGCCAGTCGCGAAACAAAACGCGCAGTTCGCCCTGAACACAATGCACTGGTTGTCGAAGCTATTGGATTAGCCTTCAGTAAGGGCTCGCCGCATTGCGTTGATCCCGGTCTGTACGAATTCTGGGCAGGGGCTCTAGGTAAGTTCAGAATCTGGTTCCGAAAGATCGTTACAGAAGAGGGGTCCACTGAAAAGGACCCGTCCACTGATGCTTACGCCCACCAACTTCAAGCGTATGGTTCCCGCCGGCCGACACATCTCGGTTGGCAACGATGAGTAAAGACCTCTCCCCTCCGTGCCACTGAATACCTACAGCGCTGTAGTCTTTCGTGCTGAGAAGAACCTCAACGTGATCCACATCACCGGGAACGTCGACAGCTGACTCAGATACAGGGTCGTAGCCTCCGTGGGACTGAATAGTTGAGGCGAAAACAGTTGGACGACCCGACTCTCTGCGAATAATCAGACTGGGATCGCGCCGCAAGTTAAAATCAGGGTCGTTGGCACCTAATCGTGCCAGTAACAGCTCGTCATCTTTCTCAGTTGCGGTGGTAATAGTGTTGAAGCGCCCCCCATCAAGCCAGGTAAATGTCGCCGAGGTTCCTAGGTCTTTACCCACGGCTTCCCGCCATAAGTGCTCATAACCGTGACCATCTCCGAGAACGTGGAATTCTTCATCCTGTGCCAAGCTGAAGTTCGTGTGAATCACTTGCCCGAGGTAGTGAAACGGTAGGTCGTAGGTACGAGGGCTATCACTCATCACGCGCAGGACATCGATGACGACGGGGTTTTCTTGGGGCGAGCGCAGCATGGCCACCGTTCTTTGGATGACACTTCCCGCATAAGCATTCGCTTCTAGTGCGCTGACAATCTGGAAGCCGTCGTCTCCAATATCGCTGAACAGCAGGTCTGAATGGTTGCGACTCGACGCGTCGTACTCACCGCCAAACTGAGTCTGACCATCAACAACCAGCGTGTTAGCTGCGACCGTTTGCTTTGCCCATGATGCGTTTTCAGGCAAGTAGTTGCCCCCACCCTTTTGTTCAATATTAACGAACCTGACAAGACCGTAGTCTTGTAGTACTTCGCGACCGTCGTCGTGAACAGCGATTGCCAGCTTGTCGAAATGCCCGTGACTCAAACCGTGGGCACTGAACTTGAATACGGTCTCCAACCCAGCTTCAGGATCACGAAGCACAGCGATCCCCCCCTGCTCCCCGTCAGGGCCATCGCGCAAAATCACGGATCGCTTTAAGAACGGTTGCGCACGCCCTTCCTCAACAGCCAACGCCACAGCCATGCCGCTTTGATCAAGGACAACCCGCCCTTGCTCCTCTGCCACAGAAAGAAGGGCAGGATCCTGCTCGCCATAAAGATAGGCAGCATCCACAGCCGTAACGAGACTGCTATTGGTTATGGACATCCCTTTTTGGGCATCGTTGATGGGAAAGAACTCACCCTGGGAATCAGCCAGATTCAGCAGCGCATAGGTGGCCTTCACCAGCACGGTATCTTTTTGCTGCAGCACCCGTTTGTCGGGATAGGCGTTTTCCATGGCGATTGAAAACGCGAGGAACGGATACATGGCGTAACGCTGATAATAAGGACCTTCCGTGTAATAACCGTCCGGCGAGAACGGCGCGTCCAGGTTGGCCAGGAACCCACGACCCTGCCCTTCAGAGCTAATGAGTCCTCCATCGTTGTCACGCGCCTCACTATCCACGCTAGCCTCAAAGCCATAAAGTGCTCGATTAATTAGCTCTTCATCGCCCATCGCAACACCAATCATGCCAACCGCCGCGCTACCCCATGCACTGTGGTTGTGGATTCGATTGTAAAACTGTGGGTTGTCTAAAGAGATGAAGTCCGCGAAGGGCCGAAACAGATCCCGCTCAAGCAACTCACGGTCCTCAACACTCAGGAATTCGTAGATAGCGTCATACGCCTGAGCCATGTAAAGCAGCCAGTTAGCATCATTCAGGCACTGCCAGAATAAGCGACCTCGCGCGTAGGAGCGTTCCTTCGGATGGAGCGGCAGGGTCGGATACAGCGCGGCGTACTCCAAGAGCATGTCCCGTACGTAATTGCCATAGCGCGGCTCATCAAGGATCTGATAGAGAAGCGCTGCCTTCTGAGCGACGAAGAAATTACGCTTGTGCCGCTCATGCGTGTAGCCGCCGGAAAAATCCTGCGGGACAGGTACGTCAATGCCCAGAGCGATTTCCCGGTCCACATCCTCCCTCGCGCTACGAAGGCTGTGATCGAAGAGCGGCGCCTTCCCGAGGTTCGCCCGGATCGACTCAACGCCGTCACGCGTAAGAAGCAGCGCCGGGTGCTCCATGGCAAATCCAGCGAGAGGACTTAACAAGGCAGCCACAATAAGCCAGGAAGCAAGACGCTTGAACAAGTTCCTCAAATCAACACTCCTGGCAAGTGACTGCCCGCATTACCCGTCGACCACTCGATAATTCAATACTTAGGAGAACAGAAGTCCGCCGTTCGTATCGAGGTTAACGCCCGTCAGGAACGAAGATTCCGCAGACAGCAGGTACGCCGTAATATCGGCGATTTCTGAAGGGTGACCCTCACGGCGCAGCGGCGTAGAGGCTGCGATATTTTTGCGAACCTCATCTTTGCTGAAGGTGTCGTGGAACGTGGTGCTGATCACTCCGGGACACATCGCATTCACGCGAATGTTCTGGGGGCCAAGCTCCTTAGCCATAGATCGGGTAAAGGTCATGATCGCGCCTTTCGATGCCGCATAAGCAGAAGCACCTGGACCTCCACCATCTCTGCCCGCCTGCGACGCCAAGTTGACGATCGCCGAACCATCACCCATGTGAGGTACGCAAGCCTTGGTTAGCATGAACGTTGAATTCACGTTGAGTCGCAGAACCTGGGAGAAAAAATCATCATCCATCTCCGACAAGGTTTTGCGCGCAACAAGGCCCCCCGTCACGTTAACCAGTCCATCGATGCGGTCGCCGAAGGCCTCTACGCCCGCGGCAACTAGGCTCGCGACGTCGGCGGCGCTTGTCATATCACCCTGGAGAAAAACACATTCACCGCCCGCGGCCCGAACATCTTCCTCTGTCTGTTTCGCCTGCTCAGTGGAACCGAAATAGTTAACCACCAC
>NZ_JBGCFU010000059.1:0-14138 GCF_045107095.1 Congregibacter sp.
TGCCCTGAGCGTCCGTAGTCGTTGATTCAAGCAAAGCCCCACTACAGGTACCACCGCTGCGAAGCTCAATGGTATTCCCGGTAATAGGTGTGGAGTCACCCGGAATAAAGACACCATTGGGTACCGTCTGCTGATCCAGGAACACCTTACCGGCGATGTAGCCTAAGGTGCTGAGCTTCAAGGGCGCTTCAGTGGGCATATCGTTAGGCCCCAAGTCAGTTTGCAGGGCGCCAACGGAAATGCTGTTCAGATAGTCCCCGGCATCACTTGCCGTTACGTCAATCGACACAACACAACCGCCGGTTGGAATCACCGTACCGCTATCAATACGTACTGTACTGGCACCGGCCGCCGCAGTGACAATGCCCGTACCTCCGGGGCAGTCTGTTGCGATATTACTGGGGGTAGCAACAATCATGGCACCGGGAGTCGCGGGCAGGTTGTCCACCAGATCACTGGTGAGGGTCGCAGCAACGTCGTTGCCGTTACCGAGAGTCAATCGCAAGGTCGACGATGTGCCCGGTGCAATAACCGGCGGCTCAAAGGTCTTGCCGATGGTCGGTGGTTCGCTCACCACCAACTGGGACTGCGTGCCTGGATCGTTATCGATACCTTCAAAGCTGGTGACATCACCCACAGGAATTTCATTGGTGTAAACCCCCGGGACGTTACTGAATACATCGGCCGTCACAGTACATATTGCATCTGCGTCGCCAGCGGCGCCAAGACTCGCACCGGTGAGGCTTAGAGTCTGACCATTGGCTTGCCCTGTCACGACACCATCGGTACAGGTCGTCGCGACGTTGGCGGGAATCGCCAGCGTCACTCCATCGGGAAGGGCATCAATAAACCGAACGTCCGTAAGAGGGATATCGTTGGGGTTCTCGATACGAATAGTCAAAGGGGCACTCACACCAGGCAAGCGCGCCGCTTCACCGGTGGTGAACCCGTTAGGGTCTCCAGCATCAAGAGTCAGATCATCAAAAGCTTTATTAACAATGATGCGCTCACGCACTTGCAAAGTGCTGGTAGCCGGGGGATGCGGCACGGGCACTCCCCGAACGATCAAAGAGTTTTGAGGAATAACGTTGTCGTAGGTGCCAAGGGTCGACGACACCACGTTAACTTCCAGAAAACAGCTGGCAGCCGTAGAACCCGATGCGGCGCTGATAGAGCCATTACTGATACTCACGCTCGAGGTATCCGGAAAGCTGATCGTCGCCAAACCACCACAGCTACTGATAGGGTTTGGATCTGCTGCGTTCTCGAGACCAGCCGGGTAGCTGTCAGTCAGGGAAAAATCAGTGAGCGCCGTCGCGTTACCGTTAAAGAACTCAATCCGCAGTCGCGACGGCTCATCCGCCGAGACGACTGCCGGGGTGAACAACTTTGTCACACCAACTTCACTGGTCGTACTCAGGGTGCTCTCGGCAAACGACGTACTGTTCGTCGCTCCTTGATCAGACTCAATTGCGCCGACGGGAATACGGTTAGTGATCGTTCCCACCGACGTAGACGTCACCTGTACTGAAATCGAACAGGCGACCCCGGACAAGATGTTTGCCTCGGACAAACGCACGTTATCGTCGCCTGCGGAAGCAGTTACCACACCGCCAGGGCAAGTAGTGCTGGCATTCGGCGCCGGCGCAATCTGCATCCCATTAGCCGCAGCCCCGGCAATTCCTCCCTCAGTGAACCAATCCACTAAGGAAACACCCGTCAGGTCCTGACTGCCATTAGTGATATCGATGGTCAGCGTAGAAGACTGACCTGGAACAATCGTTCCCGGGTTTATGGACTTTGAAATAAGAGGAACGCCAGGAGGCTCATAGAGCAGCGTAGCGCTTACGGGGGAGGTATTGAGGATTCCGTTATCTGCCGTGATAGCGCCCGCGGGAATTTCGTTGACCCAATTGCTAGTACCGCTTACTTCAACATCAACCAAGATCGCGCAGCTGGCATTTGGCGCCAATACTGCTTCACTGAGAGATACAGTGGTACCGCCGCTCGGCGCATCGATGACAGGCGGCCCTGCACAGTTACTGTAGGCCATGGCAGGGTTTGCTATAACCATCCCTGCAGGGAGCACATCATTGGCGGCTATCCCGGTTATGGGCTGAGTACTGTCGACATTGGTGAAACGAATTTCCAGGGTGCTCGTACCCCCATCGCTGGTGCTGGATGGCGTAAAGTTCTTGCTGGCCTGCAAGGCTGGCGAGTAGTTAACCGTCGCACTGTCATCTATGGCTGAACCCAGAGGCGCGAGCGCAGTCACACTGCCGTCAGCGTTTGGGCGATTACCGTTGGCTTCGGCAGTGTTCGGGTAGCTACCTGCGGGACCCACCACGTCAACTTCGATGGCACATACCCCGGGATCACTACCAGAGTAAGCGGGTACTGCAGCATTATTCAGAGACACCGAAGTGCTTCCAGCAGTGGCGGTTAGCGTGCCGCCACAAGTGTTGCTGACATTGGCCGGTGTGGCGATTCGCAACTGCTGGAACGGACCGTCTTGAGGCAGCGTGTCGCTAAAAACCACATCGGAAAGGGCCTCCGCGGCAAAGTTACGTAGTTCCAATCGCATGCGAACGGGTACACCCTCGGCCTCTGCCAAAACGTCGACGGTGTTGAAGGTCTTCTCAAACTCCACAGGTGAACGGAGACTGGTAGTGACGGTGTTCGACGCGCCTTGATTACACACCTCCCCACCGCCCGGGTTAAAACATACGCCGCCTGCATTAATAACGTTGGGCGTATTTGTCGTGGCATCGGGATCGATCATCACCCAAAAGCTGACGACACATTCCCCGGGAGAGCCGGCACCTGTGCGAGCCGGTACCGCGGTTATCGTAAAATCGATGGATGTATCGCCTTGCGCTGCACCGTTGGTGTTCAATCCGCAGGCAGAAGACGGTTCAAATGCTCCACCGGTTAACAGGCTTGATCCATTTTGTAGTGTATCGGCAAGGCTGACGTTACTTAGCGCTGAACTTGAGAAGTTCTGAACAGTGACTTGATACTCCACCGCCTCGCCCGGAGCGGCGTTAGACGGTGTACGCGCTTTAAGGACGCGTAAGCGGTCAGCAACAATGACGGTAGCGGAGCGTTCTTGGCTGATGATGCCTGGCTGCCCGGTTATTGAGACAGCCCCTTGCAAGATACTGTTGGTATAAGTCACGGGAGTGTCGGGATTGGTATTCACCGCTGTGTAATCGACGGTGATAGCGCAGCTGCTATTTGCTGGAATATCAAATCCGCCTACGGAGAAGCCTTGATTGCTACCCACCACACTGGCGGTGCCACCCGCACAGCTGTTGGCGATAGCAGCCGCATTGGCAATGGTGACATTCGCCGAGTTCGGAGTTCCGATGGGGTTGTCAGTGAAACTGGTAACGGGAAGCGCAGCACCGCTGTTGTTGCTAAGAGTTACCGTAAACTGCCCCACAGTCCCGCTGGCAAGCACCGAGGGATTAAAGCTTTTGCTGACAGCCAGCGGCGACCGTACTCGCGTAGAAGCCGATGCATTGTTTGCCGGCGTAACGCCTTGCAAGCTTGAAAAAGACGATGCTTGGATGACGTTCGAGGGCGTTACCTGATATTGACCATCCGTCTGGCGGGCTCGAACTTCCACTTCGACCGTACAACTGCCGCCGGCCGCCACACTGACGCCACTGATCGCCACCTGCGCGGCCGCGCCCTGGGTTAGAACCACTGTTCCTCCCCCGGCAACACAGGTCCCAGTCGCTGGAGTGCCCGTGGGCTCTATGACAGCACCAGTGAGAGCTGCATCTGGTCGACCGCTGTCGGGGAACACGTCAGTAAGCGCGACATCGTCAAGACCAACGTTACCGTCGGGATTATTGATCGTGATCGTCAAGGTTCGAGTATTGCCACCCAATACCAGGATGTTGTTGCTACTAAAGGCTTTGCTTACCGTTGGTCGCTCTACCGCTCGCACGGTAATCGCCTGGGGGCCGCCGGTAGCGTTAACGCCTTGATCAGAGTTAACACCACCCGCCGCCACCTCAAGGTTAAGTGTTGTGCTGGCGCCATCAGTAGAGAAGGCTCTGGTGGACAAGTCCACGTAGCACTCGCCAGAGCCTGCAACGCCGTCAATTCGCGCGGGAATGTCGACGCCACTTACTAGTATGGACGAAGATCCGGGAGTAACGGTGAGCGTACCGGTGCCACAGCTGCCGGTTAGCGCCGAGGCACCTTCACCAATGACCAGCCCCGCAGTACCGAAGGTCTGGAAAGCGCCGTTAAAAGATACACCGGTGATAGCGTTGACGATGGAGTTGTTGCTCAGAGTTACGCGTAAGCTCGTAAGCTCACCGGGAAAGACCGTGGTTGAGTTCGGCGCAACTGGGCCGGTATTAACTGTGACGTTGAAGTCGGGGTTTTGCGACCAGGCAAGACTGCTAACGAGTAGCGCGGATAGACAGGCGCCCACTCGTAGTAGACGACGAAAAGCGTCCCAAAGCGGCCCGTTCAGACTCGAAAGACCTTCTTGTTCCCTGCCGCGCATATGCTTATCCGGTTTACGGTGTCGCCACACCCCGACAAGCTACCTAATAACGCTCTGCTAGTTGGACAGCGCACCGAGTGCATTTTATTTGTAGTTTTGTCGTGCAATTAAGCCATGTTAGCGACGTTAACTTAAGCAGCTTTAGAAAAATCTGTGACATACAGCACATTTGCCGGCGAATTTGTCGATTTTGAGAGCTTTTATTCGCAAATTCAAAGATTTTTGCCGGTTTTTGAGCTGGTACACTGTTGATTAGAACTTTGTTTAGAGCAAGCTTCGAGACAACTCCGTGACCTTCCAGCGTCTATTCCTCACAACGGTGGCATTTGTTGCCGGCAGCCTTTTCACCGCCCTTATGCTCAAGCCCGAGCTGCGCGGATGGTTTACTGTAGAGAAAGCTAAGGCGAACGCCGCGCTTTACGCGCCTCGAGACTGGAACCGGGTCACGGCTTCAAAGCTGAATATCTCGGTTTTCGCCTTCAGCGACCGCAATCGCAACGGCCTTTACGATACCGCCGACAAACCGTTGAACAGAATCGCCGTGCGTTTAACACGGCCCGATGGCAGCACGCGAATAGAGCGTTCGAACATCAATGGATTCGCGAATTTCAGCATGCAGAAAGAAGGCTCTGATGCCGATATCTCGCAGCTCAACGAAGCTTATGAGTTTGAGTTACTTCCTCCCCCGGGCTGGGAAATTACCACCAGCAATGCAGTTCAAAGATCCAGTTTCCGAGCTGTTCGCGGTGCCATCAGTGGTATCGGTGCAGATACAGCACCGAAAGTTGTCGGCCTTGCACCTCCTCCAAAACTAACGGGTCGTGCTTCAGTGTTATCTGGCAGTGTTAAAGCGGAATCCCAGCGGGGAACCAAGCTCAACTCATCAGTGGATGACAACGGTGACTTCGCTTTTACTCTTGCCCCGGGAAAATGGAGCATCTCTCAAGATGAGGAAGAGAATACCCGCCAAGTCGACGTAGGCTATGCCCCGATTGTGCTGGGAACTACTGTATCAGGGGTCTCGGAACGATCTACTCCGCGGAAGACCGTCACGGTTGGCTTTGATGACATTGACCGATCGCCTATTGAAAAAATCGCCTCGGGATACGCGGGTCTCGCCTGGGACTATCTGCTGGCCGTGGACAATCAGTTTTACAAAGGGCCGGGCTACGTTAACGGTCTTATGAGCGGATCCAAGGTCGCCTACAACAGCTCCGGCCATCCTGTAAGTATTTCGGCATTGCGAGTGGGTGAGAGTTTCGACTTTGTTGGCGGATATTTCTCGGTCGCCTGGCACAATGCTGAAGGCGAAACGCTACATATCAAGGCCTGGCGGGATACTGAACTTGTCGCCGAGGATAAGCTGACACTCAGCCATCTGACGCCGGTTTACTTTCAGGCCGACTATCGGGACATCACCAAACTGCAGCTTGAAACCGAACACTACTGGCAGTTCGTGGTTGATGACCTGCGGTTTGCCTTCCCTTAAAGCCGCAGGCGCTTAACAACCGAAGACGCTAGAAGGGAACGAGCGTGTAGCCTTCTTGCTGCAGGCGTACGTGCGCTGTCATTGCCGAGAGAGACATGGTGACCGTGGGACTAAACTCCTCGGGCGCCATGCCGCGGAAGGCTGCAGTCTGACTGCACAAGTAGATAGGCACGTCCGCGGCATGCAGCTCTTTTAACAAGGCTGTATTTGGGTTTGGTTCGTTGTAACGAGCCTGATACGCCTCATCTGTCAGCAGGTCTTTGGCTGCTTTTCCGTGGACTATTAACGCAAAATCAATGTTCTCAGCGGGTATGCCATTACGCGCATGCATGTTCAGGAAGCGCGCCGCGGAAACGAGATGCCGGTTTTGATCCTCCGGAAAATCGGGAGTGGTGTACATGTCCATGGAGACTTTGTAGTGCACATCAGGATCAAGATTATAGGAACCGGGTGGAGGCGCCATCACGGGGCCAAAGCTTGGAACAATCGGACCCAGTTCAGGCTCTGCAGCCCATACTGTACTGCCCAACATAGCTAGCGCTGTAACAACGGGCACAGCAACATTTCGTAACACTTTTCGCATCCGGATCTCCTGACAGATTTCACTAAGACTAAGGTTTACAGACGACTGGAAAATCACATCGCCCTATACGTACAATCACTTCAAACAAAGAGTATCTGCCATGTTTTTGTTGAAAACCAGCGCTTTGCGACTCGGGATAGCTACACTGTCTATAGGTATGTTTGCCGCTCTGGGAAGCATCAGGGTTGCGGCAGAAATCATTCAGCTCGATGAGCAAAATCCCACCCTTTCCGGCCGCCTTACGCGCAGTGCCGCATGGCCCGACGGCAGCGTCGCGCTTATCCTCCACGGGACACTTTCTCATCGGGACACCGAAATCATCGAGTCTCTGGAGACGCTCCTCGGCGAGGAAGATGTAAGCACCCTGGCTATCAATCTCAGCCTGGGCTTGCACAACCGAGTTCAGGCGTTTTCTTGTGATGATCTCCACATCCACCGGGAAAGTGATGCCAGCAATGAACTCTCTCGATGGTCCCATTGGCTGGGGGAGCAAGGTGTCAGCGATATCACCGCGATAGGGCACTCTCGCGGCGCGAATCAAATCGCGCGTTACGCCAAAGACAGTGGCGACACTCGAATAGCGCAACTAGTGCTTGTAGCACCACCACAGTGGTCCATAGAAAAAACTCGGCAGGCTTATGCTCGTCGGCACGCAGACTCTCTGGATGACTTACTCGCTGAAGCCGAAGCGATGATCGCAGTGGGCGACGGCGGCAAAGCCATGCCTATGCCCTTGGGTTTACTTTATTGTCAGGACGCCCATGCGACAGCAGAAAGCTTTGTGTCTTATTACAGCGACGATCCTTTGCGCGACACACCGAAGCTCCTCTCACAGCTAACGCTGCCAGTACTCGTTATCTCAGGAAGTAATGACACGATCGCACCGGGGCTGCCCTCCGCGTTACAGCAACGCGCTCCCAATGTGGTCGGAGAAGAAATCGACGGTGCGGACCATTTTTTTCGTGATCTCTACGCCGACGAACTCGTGGAGATCGCGATAGACTTTATAAACAGCAATCCTTAATCAAGGTCGCGGTAATGATCATGAAAAAGCACAGCCGTATAGCCAAACAATGGGCCGTTCTAGGGAAGTCGTTGACACTGACGGCACTAATGCTTGCAGGTGCCCAATCCTCGGCGCAGTTGCTACCGACCCCAGAAGTCGTTGGGTCTTCCTGGGTATACAAGACACCGGGGCTTTATCACAACGTTCGTGACGACCTCGTGCAAGCCATTCAGGATGAGGGCCTTGTGATTTCCTACACCGCGCATTTGGCGAGCATGCTCACTCGCACCGCAGAAGCTACGGGCGCGAAAGTTCAGGTATATGAAAATGCCGAATCACTGCTGTTTTGTAGTGCTGAGTTGACCTATGAGTTAACGCTGAACAATCCCCACAACATCACACTCTGCCCCTACAGCATCTCGATTTACACGCTCACAACTGATCTGGACAATGTACATCTAAGCATCAGAGCACCGGAGTTGGAGCAAGCCGACTATGCCGCCGTGCATCAGCTCCTCGAGCAAATCATCGCTGCGACTCTTACCTGGTAACTTACTTGGTAACTTTTCTCGGCAAACAAGGACTTAACCCAGATCACCCCGGTAATCCGCAAGCCCCGGATTTTTCGCCACATTCATCAAAGTGGGTGACTCCAGACGCTCAATACGCACGGTCTTTTCAGCCCGCAGATGCCTTGCTACCACTTCCCACACAGGTTCCCCTGTTGACTGAGAGCCTACCGTAGCCCAGCCAGCGACCTTATAGGACTTGTTGTCTTGCATGCGCCGGCCATCTGCCAGTGTCATGTCAGACACTCGAGCCCCCATGGGAGCCAGCGGATCCAACCGATAATTAAAACCACCGGTGCGCACCATGTCGCCGCCCTGCTGGTAATAGGGGTCTGCATTAAAGAGATTGTCAGCAACACTCTCCAAAATATTCCGCAGCTCTGCACCCGTCATTTCCCGGACATAGGTCTCGGGATAGGTCATACAGGTTTGATCAAGAAGTCTATCCATGGTGATAGCTTCGCCGGGCATAACCGTTGTTCCCCAACGGAAGCCCGGTGACAGTGCAATCTGCGCATCCAGCTCCTGACGCATGGCATCGACAATAAGCTGATCGAAACTGCCGTTGAAATTTCCCCGGCGATACAACAAAGAGTCGGCCACGGCTAACTCCTCTTCCAGCACCTCGCGATGCGGCGCCCGCACGGCATCGATATGCGCCTGCATCGCTGCGTTTGGCGCCAACAACTCTGAGAACACCGGAAGCAACTTGTAGCGGTACTCGCTGACTCCATCTTTCCCAAATTCCAGATCGAGAACAGCAACGAACTTACCGTTACTGCCGGCATTAGTAACGACCGTTTTGCCTCCGCTGTTTTCGATCTCTATGGGCCGAGGCATCCCATCGTGTGTGTGCCCACCGAGAATGAAGTCGATACCTGACACACGACTTGCCAGTTTCAGGTCCACGTCCATGCCGTTGTGGGAGAGTAAAATCACCGCATCAGGTTTCTCTGAAGCGCGGATGCTGGCAACGAGTTGACTCAATTCCTCATCACGGATACCGAAAGTCCAGTTGGGAATAAATCTTTTGGGGTTGGCAATAGGCGTATAGGGAAACGCCTGCCCTATCACCGCAACACGGTGACCCTTCATCTCGCGGATCGTATAGGGCTTGAACACATGACCCGTGTCCTCGTCATAGACAGGTACGCCATCAAACAACGCGTCTTCGGTAGCGTAAGTGTTGTGCGCCAGAAACTCGCCATTAAATGCCTCAATGTTTTCGAGAATCTCTTCCTCCCGATAAGTGAATTCCCAATGCCCGGTCATGATGTCCACGCCAAGAAGATTCGTGGCTTCGACCATGTCTCGACCGCGGGTCCAAAGAGCGGTTCCCGAGCCCTGCCAGGTATCACCACCATCGAGTAGCAAGCTGCTACCGTCGGCGACTTCACCGCGCAGTTGATCAACCAGGGTTTTCAGATGCGCAAAGCCACCAACCCGACCAAATTTTTCCGCGGCCTGCACAAAGTCGAGATAGGTAAAAGCGTGCGCGTCACGGGGCGAAATTTCGCCCAACTCTTTGAGTAAATTGCGGCCCACAACATGGGGCCAACGTCCCAGAGCATCACCAAGCCCGATGTTTACATTGGGTTCTCTAAAATAAATGGGATTTAGCTGCGCATGGCAGTCAGTCATGTGCAGGATGCGGGCACTGCCAAAAGCTTTCAGGTCGTACAGCGCTCGAGCGCTGGCCTGGGCACTGCCGAAATAGGCACCAGTACCAGCAACGGCAGCGCCTTGAAGCAATAATTGAATAAATTCTCGCCGGTTCACGGGCAACTCCTTGCTGGATCATAAGACGGCAGGTAGAAGTGCCGCCGACTCAGGTCCCGATTCAATTTCGGCCTTAGCGGCCCACTACTCGAGTTTGCCAGGCACTCTTTTCGTCTTCGGCCTGCTTCAGCGACTGCTCGGCGACGAGCAGCGCCCTGTCTGCCAATGCCTGCGCTTGATCTGCATTACCCGCATCCATAGCCGCTCTCGCTTCAGCAATCAGTGGCTCGGTCACTGACCAGCCATGCTCTAAAGCCAGCGCCTGCTGATGAAGCTCACTCGCCCTATCAAGGGTTGCCGCGGGATCCGCAAACGCTGCAGCTGTAAGCAGCCCAAGCGGTAGCAAAAGAGTCACTTTTATTGCTTTTAGTATCATTTTCTTCATGGTCGCCTCTTCACTATTTTCGCGACGCCGGACCATTGAGCGTCATGCCATTGCTCATGTAGGTCAGGAAATATTCCAGATTGCGGTAGGAGTCACTCTGAGCTTCCAGAGGCACGGCGCGCACTTGCGAATTGCACTCGATGAATCGTTTGTGCAATGGGCCCACCTCTTTCCACTTGAGACGATACACGGGCCAGTGCGTCGCATGGCCCAGCGCCGCGCTCAGCCGTTCTGCTCGAAGCGCATTGCCCGCCATAGAGACGTGACAACTACTACATGCAAAATTCAGCTGTCCCCGTCGGGTATAAAAGAACTCTTTCCCATCGTTATAGGCCGCTTGAGCTCTAGGATCTTCGGGAACCTCGATAGCAAATTGTTGGTCCCGAGATTCGTATGCTATGAAGGCCATAAGAGAACTCATCTCAGGACCCAGATAATCCCAGGGCTGATCGCCCGCAGCGCTGCGGCAACTGTTGATGCGTTGTTCCAGCGTTTCGACCTCACCACTCTCGGCATCAAAGCGAGGAAACCGGTGCTTTACCGCTGGCGCACCCTCACCGAGACAATCCGCATAGCTGCTGCCGTCAGCAAGAGGCTCTTCGTAGCTATCAGCGCCATCATCAATAGCGATTTCGTAGGGCGGAAAGTCTTCCATCTCTAACCACTGCTCGCGCTTGTCCGCATCAAGGGCGTAGGCACCGTCGACGTGGGCGTCGAGTTCGACGTCAGGGAAACGCTGCTCGTAGAAAGCCCGCAAAGCATTGCGGTCTTCCTCAGGGCCCGCAGTAGCCGCAGCGCTTATCGCCAATAGCAGTGCGGTAAAAACTCTGTGGCTAATGCCAGTGCTGGGGCTATCGAACATAAACAGCTTCCTCCCTACCTTACAGTGTGAGTTCACCGGAAGAGGTGTTGCCCTGGTTGTCGGTCCAGGTCACCTTAATGACGTCTCCTTCCTTCGCATTGCTTACCACGAAGCCAAAGTAAGGGTCCTTGGAAACCGAAGCACCCCAATCAGCAGTGATAAAAACTTCGCCGTTTTTGGTGCAGGTCACTGTTTCGATGTAGTGCGCGGGAATTTTATTGCCATCAAGATCTTTGCGTACGCCGGTCTCCATCGGATGGGGCATAAGGCATTTCACCGAAGCTGTATCGCCTTTCAGGCGGCCACGAATTTTGATTGGTTTTACATCCATGATCTTCTCTCCGTCCTGTGCTCGATTAGCCGCCACATCCGCCAAGGGTTACCTTGACGTTCTTGGTAGCCACGTAAAGTGCATCGGCAGTTTCGATAACTGCGCGCACATCGGAGCTCTCGCCCATTTTTATCCGAGTTTTAAACTCGGGCACCGCACCCGGCATGAAATGGAAGCGCGCAGAAAGCGGATTGGGATTGGCATCAACCAAAAGGGCGATGGACTGCACACCTTCCATGTCTGTGCTTACTGTTACCGGAACGATGGATCCATCTTCGGCAATATCAGGCACCTTGAACTCGAAGCTGTCGGTTTCAATCACCGGCTTATCGCCAAACAAAGCCATCAAGGCATCGTCTGACTCAACTGCTTCAAAGGCCTCTTTGTTACGAGCAAAAACGCGTAACGGTACGGTCGCTAGTGCCGCGAAAGCCAGAACAGCCTGGCCAAAGCGACGTCGTGTCAATGTTCCCTGCATGGGAGACTCCTGTTTTCTTATCTATAGTGAATGAATGTAATCGACCACGAGATCCAGCTCGCGTTCGCTAAGAATGCCGTGAGCGCCATAGGGAGGCATCACAGTATTTGGATTGCGCGTACGAGGATCAGCGATCTGGGCTTTGAGTACTTCTCGCTCAGGGAAACGCAACTGCATTTGCATGAGTGGCGGCCCTCCATTGCCGGTCATCTCGGCACCATCCGCCATATGGCATGAATAACAATTCCCACGATTGCGATCTGCTGCAATCTCCTGCCCTTCTGCGATAGCGGTTTCATCCGCAGCCCACCCACTGAGGCCATGGAACGCTGCGGAGAAACCGAGCAGAGGTACTAGGACAAACCGCATTGGTTTGGCCTGTGTTTTTTGCGTGCGCATGGGCAAACCCTTCATTGGCTCTGCTCCACAATATAGTCCACTGCTAAGCTCACCTCACTATCCGGCAGATTCACGAAACCACCTTTGGGCGGCATGATTCCGTCTTCGCCGGTGTAGCCTTCGATGGCATGGCGATAGAGGGTTTCGACACCCTGCTCAATACGCCCCACCCATGCAGCGCTATCACCTAGCACCGGTGCACCGCCGATACCTGCGGCATGACACAGTGCACAGTGACGCTCGTAAACACCTCCGCCTGTCACGGTAGTAACAACACCATCTTCTTGCGCTGAGCCCTGGCTGTACAAGGCATCAGGGCCTCCCTCTGGGACATAGGCAGCTGCCTCTGAAGAAACCTTTACCGAGGCTGGATCTTTGCACCGCTTCATACATCGTTTATTGCGAGTGTCGGGACGCTGATCCGGAATGAAGTTGTCCTCATTCGGTAAATGAACGTCGGAGAGATTGTCTTTGGTAAGCACAAAGTCGTAGTCGACAATGTCATTCAGATGAAGGACGTAAGCGGTAATCGCGTAAACCTCGTCGTCACTTAGGGATTCGGGCTGAGTAAAGGGCATGGCCCGATGGATGTAGTCCCAAAGGGTACTCGTGTAGCGCCAGTAACTGCCCACAGTTTTCTTGGGCCTCGGGTCCGTCAAACTGCCGTCACCACCGGCCAGCGCCGGGTAGCCGCTCACGCTCTCACCAAAAGATCCGTGGCACAGAGCGCATTTCTCTTCGTAGAGCCACTCGCCGTCCTCAACCGAGCCCTCACCGGGGGGCAATCCCTTCCCGTCGGGACGCACGTCAATATCCCAGCCAGCGATCTGCTCAGCACTCGCAGGGCTTCCGTAACCATAACGATCGCTATCTTCGGCCATTAGCGATGGTGCCGCAGCGATACCCGCAAGCACACCCAAAACCAGACCGACTGTCGGAAAAGCATTACGCAAGTTGAGCATTGACCACACTCCCATCACCGTTGAGCTTCCAGGTGTGAATAGCATTCTTGTGATAAATCGATGACGAGCCCCGTGCGTCGCGCAATTGACGATAAGTCGGCTGCACGTAGCCCGTCTCGTCCACCGCCCGACTTTGCAGCAAGGCGGGGTTTCCATTCCAATCCCACTCGATCCCAAACCGAGTCAGCGCTCGAGGCTCCACAACACTGGTAAAGCGGGCTTCACGCCAGCTCACACCACCATCAAAGGACACGTCTACGTGCTTGATACGACCCCGACCGGACCAGGCTAGCCCTTCCACCCAGAGCTTGCCGGGCTTCGTTAGTGGCTTCTCCGGACAGGGATTGGTCAGTACAGAGTTGGCTTCTTGCACAAAGGTAAATTCACGGGCTTTCCCACTGGGGAGCAAGTCGGTGTATTTGGATGTTTCTTCGCGGTGATACCAAGGCTGATCACCAATTTCCAAGCGCCGCAGCCACTTCACACAGGTATTGCCCTCCCAACCGGGATTGATCAATCGTACGGGGTAACCTTGTTCGGGCCGAAGTGCTTCGCCGTTCTGGGCATAAACAATCAGTGCATCGTCCATGGCTTTTTCCATGGGAATGCTGCGGCTCATATGGGAGCCATCGCTGCCCTCGGCGAGAATCCATTTAGCGCCTTTCTGTACCCCACACTCCTGAAGCAGTGTCGAAAGCAAAACGCCGGTCCATTCGCAACAGGACAGCATCCCGTGGGAAAACTGCAGGCGATCCATCTGCGCGGCG
>NZ_JBGCFU010000006.1:0-17636 GCF_045107095.1 Congregibacter sp.
AATGAACTCGCTGTCCATAAGTGTGCAAGCGGAATCGGAATCACTAAGGGTAGTGCGTAATGCAATGCTCTCCCAGCGCTGTTCAGTCTTTGCATTTGGAAAAGCATCGGCGTTGTCGCCGACCTTATCGCGATCTGTATCTGCTGATTCACCGGGATCGTTGGGAGCAAAATCGCTATTGTCACCCACGCCATCACCATCTGTATCCACTGATTCGCTGGGATCGTTGGGAGCAAAATCGCTATTGTCGCCCACACCATCGCCATCAGTATCTGCAATTTCAAGCCTACTCAATGGCAAGAAATCAGCGGAATCGCCAACGCCGTCTTCAT
This sequence comes from Congregibacter sp., assembly GCF_045107095.1. Classification (GTDB taxonomy): domain Bacteria; phylum Pseudomonadota; class Gammaproteobacteria; order Pseudomonadales; family Halieaceae; genus Congregibacter. The sequence continues at coordinate 333 of NZ_JBGCFU010000006.1, forward strand.
CGCTATCCTTGGTCTCAGAGGGGTCATTGGGAAAAGCATCAACGCTATCTGCAACGCCATCTCCATCGGAATCCAGTCTCACGCTCGGGTCTAGCGGATCGAAGTCCGCAAAGTCATCTACGCCGTCACCATCGTAGTCCTGAGCAGCGCAAGGCACTTCCTGGGAAATTTTAAACGTGTCGAATTCTGGCCTACGGAGACTGACACTCCCTCCGCAGTAATTACGAACGGAGCTGTACAGCACCTCGATCGGGCTAGATACAACACCGTAGTTATCAAGCGACACATTTTCCAAGTAAAGGTAATCAACGCCATTACATTCATTGCAGGTTTCCGGTTCACCCAAATCAATGGTGCCGTAATTCTGGATGAAGCCGCTGGATCGTTTCTCGTTACCCCCCCCTGCATACTGGGTTACCAATTTCCCGCCGTTCTGAATAACTATAGAGAAGCCTTCCTCACGATACCCCTCTATTAGCGGGTTGGGACGGAGATAATAGAGTTTATAGGTCACACCATCGGGTATTACCAAGCTCCAAAATCCGGATTCATTGGATTCGTCGCTGAATTCCTGCTCCGAGTCTTTTCTGTATCCGTCTGCCACACAAACCTTGGTAATGTCATTCCAAGCCCCGCCTACAAACTTTTCACACTCCGCCTCTTGCGCCGAGACAGCACAGGCTGCAAAGTCAGCAGATCCGTAACTTTCATCACCGTTAAGATTGGTAAGCGCACCGCCACATGCCTCGATATTCTCGAACCCGGTCACCTGGCCGTAATTAATCAGGGAACCGTCCATGACCAGCCTTGAAGACAGGTCAGACGAGTCAAGCGTAACGCCCTCGCCCACAACCCATGTGGCCCCCGAGGGAATCCATCCGACAACTTCTTCACAGGTCAAGGTTTCGGGCTGCCAACGCCCAATACCGGAACACCCGAGCCCAGAAGCGGAAAAAAATCGGGCATCTAGTATCCGTCGGCCACCTGCGCTATTCGCGGTGTTAGTCTCCAGGCGACTACCATTCGTACGATCCCGGGTGTAAACCTCACCGGTGTTTTGAATGATCGCGCTAATAAACCCTCCTCTGGTCAGGTCGAGAATAGTCCCAGAATTGCTTACGGACGCGACACGGATTATGTCCTCGTTCTCCAATCGACCTCTGTTGATCAGTTCACCGCCGCCATTAATACTGCCAAGGAGGTTGTAGCGGGCATCAGGATTGTTAAGTAGGGTGCCACCGACTTCATTCTTTAATACGCCATCCAATACGACTGAACCCCTAACCTGTATCGACCCCATGTTTTGAATACTCGCCGCGCTGTCGACGATCAAGTTACCGGTAATTACAAGAGTCCCGTTATTGGTTATGGTCTGCCCGCGACCGAGCACCACGTCACGGTCAATAACATAACTTGCGTCACGGTTAACAAGCAGGCTGCGGTATTGAAAACTCACGCTTTCATCAATTTCACAATCAACACAGTCGATGATGACGAGCGGCTGACTTTGATCTTTGACAAGAACGGTCCACCCCGGATCCCACCTTGCGGGTATGGGCCTTGCGAGGTATTTGTAACCGGCTAGATCTTTGACGTAGATGTCAGGGACAAAAAGGCTGGTTCCTTCCACAGCGACATCGGGCGTATCTGTATCTGGATTGTAACCATAAGCGCCAATATTCCACTGACCGCCTCCCATCTCCAAGTCGTATTTATTGTTCCCTCTATCGCCAAAGAGTATTTTTCCGTATACAGAGGGTTTGTAAGTATCGACCTTTAGGGAGTTCCCATCGATACCCGAGCACCCTAGACATCGAGTCATGTACGCTCCCGTGGAAGCAGACTGCAGCACGACCTCCCCACTGGGCAGGTGAGACACCCGCCATTGCGCATCTAATCTATTAGGATCCATTACGTGAACCCTGGCGAGATCCTTGCCAATGCCAGGGGCGACGCCCAAGTATTGTCCACCTTCGCGCGATCCATAAAAGTAAACTTTGCTGCCGCCAAAAATATTCTGATCCTCTGACCGATCGCGCTCAAGAAAGGTTCTCAGGACTATGATATCGCCGTCGCGCAGAGCCTCCGGCCCGCCAAGCGTGCTCAACTCATCAAACGTATCACCGCAATCAGGAATCAGTTCGCACACCGACAAGCTTCTGCTTGTTAAAAAATTATTGCCAAACTTATACGCGTCGGTACTGAGCGGGTTGTAAACCAAGCTGTAACCCGCAGGACAGGATAGAGCCGGCTCTTTGACGCTGATAGAACCTGCCTGCCTTGGATAGCCTTCAGTTGCATCCCAACATTCGGAATATCCGCAAAGCAATCGCTCGGGGAGATCTTCGATAGAACCATCCCCTGGAAACAGCGTGTAAGACAATCTGTAAATTGAATTGTTTTCTGCCAACGGAGCCGAGACCACAATATCTTCGCCTTCGTTAATCGGTTCAATCGCGTCTCCTCCGGGTATTGGATTCTCTTCGCCGACGATCGTGAGCTCATCTTCAACAGTAAACCTACCCAAATTGTCATTAACGCTATTGTCGTCATACTCTATGAGCTGAACAGTTCCCTTACCCAATATTGAAGTGGACTTGGGGCAGCCAAAGCACTCGGGCCCTAATGATCGGTCTCCAGCGACTAGCGACATTCTTTGGCGATGAAAAGGTTTACCGTTAATCCGAATACGAAAGTCGTCCTCTTCGCTAGCCCACTCATCGATGCTATCGGTCAAGTCATCCAGGACCGCAGTGTATTCTGAAAAAACCTTGCCCCCGGCTTGTTTAAGTACCTTCGTACCAGTAACTGTGGTCGCACTTTTACCTGCTTTTACTGCCTTAAAACCGATGCCAATTGGCGCCAAAATGACGCCCTCAATCGCACTTTGTAGCAAGGCCTCACCCACTGCGTCGAGACCGCCTGCGGGCTTAATTTGTGTAATGGAGTCAATCTGTAAACGGTCGACCTTGCACGCTTCCACCCCAGGGTCTTCAGGATCACCATATGCCAAAACAGGTATCTGCAGCATTACAACGGCTAACAGCAGCCTAGGCCACCTGACGATGTCCAGCCCAGCGGAGCCTAAACAGATCTCACCTAAGCGCTTAAAAGCTGACGTATGGGGCATCATTTTCATCTCGATATAGTGGGGCTTTTGCAAGGAATGAATCTGCAAATAGCGTTGTTCCACACTATCAAGCGCCGATAAGACCCGGTATCGCACAAAGGTCTGCCTCAACTACCTACTTAAGTCTGTGTCGCAATTTAGGATCGCAGACATCACTATGGTGAATCGTGGCCACCCCCCCTCAGCTGTCAGACGGTTGACTTGGGGCACATTGATCCAATCGAGCATTGCTAAGCTGATGAGTACAGAGCCCCCTATATCCAGTGCAACGAGCATGCGTTCTAGCTCCGCAAGTGCGATTCGCGTAGAGCAGATCAAAACGCTGTACGACTCCATTGCCTCTCTCGTAGCAATCAACCTCGTCGTCAGCACGGCGCTGGTTTACGTTTTTTGGGGCGCGGTTGCCCCAAAGTGGCTCTTGCTTTGGATGACTGCCATGCTTGTGATGCTTGGGACCAGAGTTGCCATCTATCTTTCGTTTAAACAGCGATTCGAGGTGAGTAAACTTAGGCGCTACCAGGCGTTCTTGATATTGGGCAGTGCTTCTGCCGGAATCATTTGGGGAGCGGGGGGACTGATTATGTTCCTCCCAGGTCAGCTGGAATTTCAGTTGCTCATTCTTCTGAGCCTGCTCGCTATGGCTGCCGGTTCAGCATTTTCCCTGAGTATATACCTGCCCGCTTATTATGCTTTTGTTCCCCTAATGCTGGCGCCTATAACCCTAAGGTTGTTACTGATTGGCGACACGGTTCACAGCGCCCTTGCCAGCGTGACCATTGTATTTCTGATAGCCCAGACCGTTTTCAATATCAAAATCAACCGCAGCCTTAGTAGCGCCATGGAGCTGCGCTTTGAGAATCTGGACCTCATTGATCAGCTCAAAGAGCAAAAGGTCGAGGCGGAAGAAGCGAACAGTGCAAAATCGAGATTTTTGGCAGCAGCGAGCCATGACTTACGCCAGCCGCTGTACGCTTTAACCCTGTTCGTGTCCGCGCTCGAGGAGCGTATGAGTTCAACGGAAGATCGCGAAATCACGAACAAGATCAAACGATCTGCCGATTCATTGCAAAGCCTTTTTGAAGCCTTACTCGATATATCCAAACTCGATGCAGGTACCGTTGATGTTCAAAAAACTGATTTTGATCTGCAGCCCATGTACAAAAGGCTAGCCGTTGAGTTTGACCCGCAGGCTGCTCAACGCAACGTAACTATTACATGGCCAACAGGCAACTTCGCTGTCCGCAGTGAGCCCGCATTACTGGAACAGATACTACGTAACTACGTGGCAAACGCATTTCGCTACACGAAAGCGGGCGAAATCAATGTGGCCAGCGTTCCCACGGACGACGGTGTAAAAATCAGTATTAGTGATACGGGAATCGGTATCTCCCCTGAAAACCAAAAAGCCATATTTGAGGAGTTCTACCAGCTCGGTAACCCGGAGCGAGATCGACAAAAAGGTCTGGGGCTTGGCCTATCGATCGTGCAGCGAGCCGCACAATTGCTGGATCACAACATTGAGGTGGTTTCGCAGGTCGGTCAAGGTTCGACGTTTTCTGTGACGGTAGAGGCAGCAACCCAAAGCGGCGACCTGGAATCGGTCACCAGTAACCCGACCTCCGGGAACACATTGATTTCCGCACGACCTCTTATTGTTGTTATAGATGACGAAGAAAGTATTCGTGACGGCATGGAGCAACTCCTCAGCAGTTGGGGCTGCGAGGTCATCTTAGGTGCAAGTGCAAATGATGTGATTGCCCAACTCGACGTCGAGCAACGCAAACCCGATGGGGCCATCAGCGACTATCGACTCCGCGACGCTCAAACAGGGGTTGACGCGATAGAGTCCATTAACAGAGCCTGCAACTCGACCATACCTGCCCTCATTGTCACAGGAGACACAGAAAGCCAGCTGCAGATTGACCTACGGACAAAGGGGTATCAGGTACTCCATAAGCCGGTTCAGCCGGCTAAGCTAAGGGCATTCCTTCGAAGCTTACCAAAACAGGGGAACTCGAGCTTAGCCGGAGGTATTGATCCAGCACCTGTCTGAGGTGCTACAAGAACGCGCGACCAGCAAGCGCAGCCTGAGTGCGGTTAGTTACCCCCAGGGCTTTAAAAATCGCGGTTACATGCATTTTGGTGGTTGTCTCAGCAATAGCCAGTGCTCTAGCTATTTGCTTATTTGTCTGGCCATCCACCAAGAGAGCGAGGACTTCAAGCTGCCGGCCCGTTAAATCCGATTCGTTCTGAGGGCTAAGGGATTCTTCCGTAAGTGTGGCAGTTGGCGGCGTATAAATTCCACCTGCCAACATCAATTGAACGGCCCCCAAGAGCAACTTGCTGGGTGTGTTTTTGTGTATGTAGCCCACTGCAGAGGTCGCCATTACCCTGTCGACATCTTTCTGTCGTAAAGACGCCGAAAGAATAGCTACAGGAATAGTCGGATGATCTTTGTTCATGACCTGCAGAACAGCGAACCCGTCTTCTTCAGACAGGTTTAGATCAAGGAGCATAAAATCAAGATCAGGATGCTTAGCTGGCAAAGCTAAAGCCGTGACCGAATCAACGGCCTCTATGACTAGAACGTCTTCCGCCAAGGTAGACAAAAGAAGTGCTAGACCGTCACGGAACAAGTCGTGATCATCAACAATGGCAATTTTCATGGCAGACAGTGTATCGACCTACGCAGCATTGGCCTGTGAGCTACGCAGCGCCTATTTACCCGCGCTACGCTCCACCAAGTTATCAGGTGGTCAGTGATACAGCCTATACTGCTTTGAATGTTTGCCTGATGAGCATGAACCAGACTTCTTATAGTTATTGGTCGGGACGGCAGGATTTGAACCTGCGACCACCACACCCCCAGTGTGGTGCGCTACCAGGCTGCGCTACGCCCCGAGCGGTAGAACTTGATTACTTGGCGAGAACTCACCCCTGCAATCGAGGCGGCATTATACGCAAGAAATTGATACTGACAATGTTTGACGGTGCTTATGCTTTCGCTGACCTGATAAGCCAGCGCTGATATGACCGTCTAACGACCGGGCTTGAGCAACTCCAGCAATTCTTCGAGGTCGTCGATGGTTTCTTGAATCACGGCATCGATCTGAGTGGGATGCACGCCTTTGGTCTTCTCATCGGTCATACGCTGCCGCGCTCCGCCGATGGTGTAACCGTCATCGTACAAGAGCGTGCGAATTTGCCGAATCATCAGCACATCTTCGCGTTGATAATAACGACGGTTTCCTCGTCGCTTTACCGGCTTTAACTGAGGAAACTCCTGCTCCCAATATCGCAAGACATGGGGCTTTACTGCACAGAGCTCGCTTACCTCACCGATGGTGAAATAGCGCTTGCCCGGTATCGCGGGGAGTTCGTTATTGTGACTCGGTTCCAGCATATTCCTCTACTCTGGCCTTGAGCTTCTGTCCTGGCCTGAAGGTTACCACTCTGCGAGCAGAAATCGGAATTTCCTCTCCCGTTTTTGGGTTACGTCCGGGCCGCTGGTTTTTATCACGCAAATCAAAATTGCCAAAACCAGAGAGTTTCACCTGCTCGTTATTCTCGAGGCAAACACGAATCTCTTCAAAAAACAGCTCGACTATTTCTTTGGCCTCGCGCTTATTAAGCCCGAGTTCTTCAAATAACCGCTCTGCCATTTCGGACTTGGTCAGTGCGCTCATGTTCAACCGTCCCGGTAAGACCTTTACTGCCGGCTTCGTCGCTCAGTGCGAAGATTAGCCCAAGGGCTAACCGCGAAGCTCCGCTTTGTAGTTTTCTTTCAGCGAATCAACGACTTGCTGAATACATGTGTTGACTTCATTATCATCAAGGGTGCGCGAATGATCCTGAAAAGTCAAACCCAGAGCGACACTTTTGCGAGCAGGATCAATGCCTTTGCCTTCATACACATCAAAGAGCGTTAAGTCTTGAAGGTAAACGCCTGCATTAGCACGAACATTGGCTAGAAGTTCACCAGCGACCACGGTCTTATCCACGATCACTGCAATATCGCGGCGCAAGGCCGGAAAACGAGAAACCGGCGCGAACGCGGGAATCGTCGCCGAACACAGCAACTCCAGATCCAATTCCGCCACTACGACAGGGAGGTCAAAGTCCAAATCCTTTTGCACGGTGGGATGCAGCACACCTATATAACCGACAGTATGCTCACCGCGCTTTAGCCAAGCCGTTTGCCCGGGATGCAGCGCACTGCGCTCTCCCGCCTCAAAACGGAACGAAGACACATCGCCGGTCAATTCCAACAGCGCCTCGATATCTCCTTTGAGATCGTAGAAGTCAGCATTGCGTGCAGGCTCAGCCCAGCTTTCAGCACTCAAAGAACCGGTAACCAACATAGCTAGTCCCGGTCTCTGGCTAAGACCTTCGGCACCGGGCACAAAGCGAAGTCCCGTCTCGAACAAGCGAACGCGAGGCTGCTGACGTTTTACATTGTGCTCCGCCGATCGCAGTAGGCCAGCGAGCAAGCTGCTACGCATCACGGCGTGTTCGGGGGAAATCGGATTGTTGAGCGCCACTGGCTCAACATCTGGATCAAGCTGTTTTTGAATATCCGCATCCACAAAGCTGTAACAAATCGCTTCGTAATAGTCGCGTGCAACCAAAGCTCGTCGTAGCTGCTGTAATCTGACTTTCTCTTCGGGAATCGAAGGAAGTACAACATCCGCTCGGATACGTGTGACGGGAAGATTGTTGTACCCGTACACCCGAGCCAGCTCTTCAAGCAGATCAGCCTCGATACGCAAATCAAACCGCCAACTGGGGACCGTGCATTCCCAGCCGTCTTCGACCCTAGACACGTCCAGCCCAACACCCCGCAGAATGCGCTCTACGGTTTCTCCGTCAATAACGACGCCCAAGAGGCGTTCAATGCGCGCAGCACGTAGGTGAATAGGCGCTGGTGCTGGCAAATCGTCCTCTGATACGGCCTCGGTAATAGGGCCTGCAGCACCGCCTACAATCTCCAGCAACAACTCCGTTGCACGCTCCATCGCGCGGCGCTGCAGCTGAAAATCCACACCGCGCTCAAAGCGGTGAGAAGAATCGGTATGCAGACCAAAGGAACGGGCCTGGCCACTTAAAGGAACGGGCGCAAAAAAAGCCGACTCAAGGAGAATACGCGTAGTGCCCTCGCCCACCGCAGAGCCAGCGCCACCCATGATGCCCGCAAACGCCAGAGGCCCCTCATGATCCGCGATAACAAGGTTCCCTTCGCCCAAGGTCACTTCCTGATCATTCAGTAAAGCCAGAGATTCACCCGGAGCAGCCTCACGCACAATAATGCCACCGTTGATCTTATCCAGATCAAAGGCATGCATAGGTTGGCCAAACTCAATAAGGAGATAGTTCGTAACATCCACCGCCGCATCGATACTTCGAACGCCGCAACGACGCAACTTCTCCTGCATCCAAACCGGCGTCGGGCGACTCAGGTCTACACCTTCGATGACACGACACAGGTATCGAGGGCAGCGATCCGCGGCCCGTAAATCAACGCTAAGGGACTCTTCGGTTGTGATCGGCTGAACATTCTCCGGCGGAGCGCAAACGCTTAGATCGTTGAGGAGCCCGACCTCTCGAGCAATACCCGCAATGCCAAGACAGTCTGAGCGATTTGGGGTAAGACCGATCTCGATACTGACGTCATCGAGCTTGAGGTAGTCGCGCAAATTTGTGCCGACCGGTGCATCACCGGGCAGCTCAAGAATCCCGTCTTTTTCTTCGGACAAACCCAGCTCCGATGCGGCGCAAAGCATTCCCTGGGATTCAACACCTCGGAGCTTTGCCGCCTTGATGGCAAAGTCACCGGGAAGCATCGCTCCCACAACTGCCAGCGGGGTTTTCAAACCTTTGCGTGCATTGGGTGCACCACAGACAATCTGCACAGTCGCGCCATTGCCCGCATCTACGGTGCATACGCGTAGCTTGTCGGCATCCGGATGCTGAACAGCTTCCGTTATCTCAGCGACGATCACGCCGGTAAAAGGGCCCGCCACCGGCTCGATAGCATCGACTTCGAGGCCTGCCATAGTGATTTGGTGTCCGAGGGCCTCAGTACTTAGAGCGGGGTTCACCCACTCTCGCAGCCATTGCTCGCTAAATTTCACCTGTTAACTCCTTATTGACCAACACAGTGCCGTGCACGTCGGGTCGCAATCAAAATTGCGCAAGAAAGCGCAAGTCGTTCTCGAAGAAGAGACGTAAGTCATTCACGCCGTAACGAAGCATGGCCAAACGCTCGACCCCCATGCCAAAGGCGAAGCCCGAATAGCGCTCAGGATCGATCCCTGCCATTTCGAATACGCGTGGGTGGACCATTCCACACCCCATAACCTCAAGCCATCCGGTATGACTACAAACGCGGCAACCATCGCCACCGCAATGCACACACTGGATGTCGACTTCAGCGCCGGGCTCTACGAAAGGAAAGTAGGACGGGCGAAACCGCACGGCGAATTCCTTCTCAAAAAACACCTGCAAAAACTGCTCGATCAGACCCTTGAGATCCGCAAGGCTCGAGTGCTCGTCAACTAACAACCCCTCAACCTGGTGAAACATCGGCGTGTGCGTTAGATCCGAATCACAACGGTAAACCCGCCCCGGGCAGATAATCCGAAGAGGCGGCTCGTTGCTCTCCATAACGCGGACCTGCACAGGAGAGGTATGCGTGCGTAGCACCGTTGTCGGATCAACAAAAAATGTGTCGTGTTCAGCTCGAGCTGGATGATGGGGCGGAAAATTCAGGGCCTCAAAGTTGTAGTAGTCCTGCTCAATTTCTGGACCGTCAGCGACGGAGAATCCAGCAGAGCCGAAAAACTCTTCGATTCGCTCAATAGTTCGACTGATCGGGTGGATTCGACCACCACCGACCGAGCGCCCCGGAAGGGTGACGTCGATAGACTCGCTAGCAAGACGCGCACTAATCGCCGCTTCTTCCAAAGCTGCTTTCCGTTCTCCGATCAATGCCTGCATTTCCTGCTTAACGACATTAATTTGAGCACCTGCCGCAGGCCTCTCTTCGGCGGATAGTGAAGACAAGCCTTTTAGGAGCGCCGTAAGCGCGCCCTTCTTGCCCAGATAGTCTACCCGGGCCGCTTCCAGCGCCGGTACATCAGGTGCCGCGTTGATCGCCTGGCGAGCCTCATCGGCAAGTTTTTCGAGATTTTCCATGTTCAACTGTTACCCGTAAGACCGCTTTGTGTAAGACGACTCATATAAGACCTAAAGAAAAGGCCACAAAAAAAGGGAAAAGGCTGGGCCCTTTCCCTTTGATTTTCCGTGTTGCAAGCCCTACCGCTTTCGCGGCGGGATATATCCAGCCAGGGGCTTAAGCAGCGAGAGCTACTTTGGCTTGCTCCACGACTGCTGCAAAGGCTGGCTTGTCATGTACTGCGAGATCCGCAAGTACCCGACGATCCAAACCAATGTTGGCTTTTTTAAGGCCGTTAATAAGCTTGCTGTAAGTCAAACCATTCGCACGGGATTGGGCGTTAATACGCGTGATCCACAGTGCACGGAACTGACGCTTGCGCTGACGACGGTCACGGTAAGCGTATTGACCCGCTTTTGTAACTGCCTGCTTGGCTACGCGAAAGACGCGTGAGCGTGCTCCGTAATAACCTTTGGCTTGCTTCAGAATTTTCTTGTGTCGACGATGGGCGACGACACCACGTTTTACGCGAGGCATAGTATTCTCCTGTCCTTAATAAACGCTTAGCGCGCCCGCAACATGCGGTCGATCAGCACTTTGTCACTGTCATGGATCATTGAAGTTCCACGCAGCTGGCGCTTACGCTTAGTGGTCATCTTGGTCAGGATATGGCTCTTATGCGCACTCTTGCGCTTGTAGCCGCCTGCTGTTTTTTTGAAGCGCTTAGCCGCTCCGCTGTGAATTTTTGCTTTAGGCATTACTTGTACTCCGCATTGGGTCCAACCTTATTCAACGACTCCCTTTTGGGGCTTCCCGCGAATAAACAGCTGGAACTCACATCAAATTAAATGGCTTAGGGCATTCACGGGCCTCTAGCCATTCTTCCTTTTCGGGGCAATAACCATGGTCATCTGTCGGCCTTCCATTTTCGGAAACTGCTCGACACCGCCAAGTTCCGCAAGATCAGCTTCTACTCGCTTGAGTAGCTCCATGCCTATCTCTTGGTGAGCCATTTCACGACCGCGAAAACGCAGCGTGACTTTGGCCTTATCCCCGTTCTCAAGAAAACGCACCAGGTTGCGTAGTTTTACCTGGTAGTCCCCTTCCTCCGTCCCTGGACGAAACTTCATTTCTTTAAGCTGCGTACGCTTTTGCTTCTTCTTCTGGGCGTTCTTCTGTTTCTTCGCCTCGAAGATGTGCTTGCCGTAATCCATGATTTTACAAACCATGGGATCCGACTGATCCGCAATCAGTACAAGGTCCATACCGGCTGCCTCTGCAGCAGCCCGTGCCTCGGCCAGAGGGACAATACCCACCTGCTCGCCTTCTGCACCCACCAAACGGACCTTATCCGCGACTATTTCATCATTGATAAGGGATCTTTTGCCCTTACCGCTATCTTTACTGATCGCTGTTCTCCAATTTTACGCTCCCTTTTGGGAGCCTTATATCAATCCTGCGGCCAAGCCCGGTTATTAAACTAGGATTCCTGACTGTCGCCGACGGCAATGCGGCCATGTTGCGCCACGTCACGGTCGAGAACTTCTGCAAATGCCTCAATGGACATCGTTCCGAGGTCCTCACCACTACGCGACCGTACGGCCACTGTCTTCGCTTCGACTTCTTTTTCACCCACCACGATTAGGTAGGGAACGCGCTGGATTGTGTGCTCGCGGATTTTAAAGCCGATTTTCTCGTTTCTCAAGTCCGAAAAAACCCGAAAACCCTTGTTTTTCAAGGAATCTTCCACAAAACGCACGTATTCGTCCTGCTTTTCGGTGATATTGAGTACTACGGCCTGTTTTGGCGCCAACCAAACGGGAAACGCACCTTCGAAGTTTTCGATGAGAATTCCGATGAATCGCTCGAAAGAACCAAGTACCGCACGGTGCAACATGACGGGCGTTTTGCGAGAACCATCCTCAGCAACGTATTGCGCATCGAGCCTTCCGGGCATGGAAAAATCGACCTGCACGGTGCCCATCTGCCAAACTCGACCAATACAATCCTTAAGAGAAAACTCAATCTTGGGGCCGTAAAAAGCACCCTCCCCCGGAAGCTCCTGCCAATCCAACCCCTGCGCGTCCAAGGCATCGGCCAACGCTTTCTCGGCACGATCCCAATCTTCGTCAGTTCCTACGCGTTTGGCAGGGCGAGTCGAAAGACGATAAATAACTTCGTCAAAGCCAAAATCCCTGTAAACCGCATGAAGAAAATCTATAAAGGTCGATACTTCGGGCTGAATCTGCTCTTCCGTGCAAAATATATGGCCATCGTCCTGGGTAAAACCACGCACACGCATGATCCCGTGAAGGGAGCCAGACGGCTCATTACGGTGACAGCTGCCAAATTCGGCTAGGCGCAGAGGCAGGTCGCGGTAGGAACGAAGCCCTTGATTAAACACCTGTACGTGACAGGGGCAGTTCATAGGCTTTACGGCAACATCGCGCTCGTCGGACTTGAGCGTAAACATGTCGTCACCGAACTTGTCGGCGTGACCGGACTTCTCCCACAGAGTCATGTCGACTAACTGCGGCGTTTTGATCTCCTGATACCCGTTCGCACGCTGCTGCTCGCGCATGTACTGCTCAATAACCTGGTAAATAGTCCAGCCCTGAGGATGCCAAAACACCATACCCGGCGCTTCTTCCTGAGTGTGGAACAAATCCAGCTTCTTACCGATCTTGCGATGGTCACGCTTCTCGGCCTCTTCGATGCGGCGCAGATACTGCTTGAGCTGCTTTTTGTTACCCCATGCGGTGCCGTAGACGCGCTGCAGCATCTCGTTGTTGGAATCACCACGCCAATAAGCACCCGCGAGCTTGGTCAGTTTGAACGCGCCCAGCTTGCCCGTGCTCGGAACATGGGGGCCTCGACAAAGGTCCATCCAATCGCCCTGGCGGTACAAAGAAATCTCTTCGCCCTCGGGCAGATCCCGAATAATTTCGACCTTGTAGCTCTCGCCCATCTTTTCGAACTCAGCGGCAGCAGCATCGCGATCCATAACGATACGCTCGACACTGAGGTCTTCAGCTACGATCGCAGCCATGCGCTCTTCAATTTTCGGCAGATCGTCGGGCGTAAACTGATGCTCACCCGCAAAATCGTAGTAAAAGCCGTCTTCTATGACCGGGCCGATCGTAACCTGGGTGCCGGGGTAAAGGCTCTGCACAGCCATCGCTAGAAGGTGGGCGGTTGAGTGGCGAATGATTTCCACGCCAGCATCATCACGCTCGGTGACAATGGCGAGAGCAGAATCGGCGTTGATACTGAAACTTGTATCGACCTCTCGGCCATCGACGACACCTGCTAATGCGGCTTTCGCGAGGCCCGGACCTATGTCCGCAGCAACGTCGGCTACGGTAACGGCGTGATCAAAAATTCTTTGGCTGCCATCTGGCAAAGTAATGGTTGGCATCTAGTGCGTCTCCTTCAGTGGTGGCCCCCACGAAAGGCCACATGATTTCGATAAGGAACGAACCTCACCGCGGGGCGCGCATTCTGCACCAGAGCAGCTGCAGATTAAAGAGAAGAAGTACCGCGCTGCAGCTGCTAGAGTTTCTTTCTGAACCATTGATAGGAATGAGACCCATGACCTACGCATATCGCCTCCTCCTCGCGAGCATCTTGCTTGTAACCAGCCTAAACGCACTCAGCGAGGGAGAAGCTCAAACCCGCTGGGAGCTAATGAACCAAATCCGTAAAGAGAAATTTGACCTGGTGCTCCCGGAGGTCATGCGCGAGAACGGCGTAGAAATGTGGATTACGGTGAATCGTGAAGGCTACAACGATCCACTCACAGAAGACTTTGGCAAAGGCTATGTCGGCGGTTGGGGCTACTACATATTTACTTACCGCGAAGAAGACTTTGGCAAGGGGCGTGTCGAGCGCGTCGCGCTGGGTATTGGCACACATCTCATTGAGGAAAACGGCGCCTACGACTACACCACCGAAGGCGAGTTCGATCTAGCTGCGTTTGTGGCGGAACGAGATCCCAAGACCATCGCGCTCAATTATGCCGAGCACATTGGCGGTGCTGATGGCTTAACGCTGACGGCTTATCGGCATCTTCAAAAGACTCTGGGTGAAACCTACAGCAGCCGCTTCACCTCCGCCGAGAAGTTAGCATCGGACTTTAGATCTCGCCGCGTGGCCACAGAAATAGCCGCTTTTGCTCGCGCCGGCGAAATGTCACGAAAAATTGCCGAAACCGCGTTTTCCAACGAAGTTATCACACCGGGGGTTACCACCCTTGCTGACGTGGCCTGGTGGATGCGGGAGCAACAATTTGAGAACAATCTCGGTACATCCTTTGGCATGCCATCGGTATACATCACAGGCCCTGATGGCTTTGTTGCTTTATCAGATGATCACGTCATTCAGCGTGGAGATTTTCTGGCAATAGACTGGGGGGTCGGCTATCTCAACTTCTTTACGGACATCAAACGTCAGGCCTATGTACTCCGGGAAGGAGAAACTGAGGTTCCCGAAAGCATTCAGACCGCTTTCGATAACGGACGAAAAGTACGCGATATTCTCAAAGCTAACATTAAAGCGGGGCGCACCGCCGGTGAGACCTTTGATCTTGTGAACGGCAAAATCAACGAGGCAGGCTTTAAGGTCATGGAAAAATTCAATCAGCCCACCGACGACCCCAGTGTGGTCGACGTCATTATTGGCTGCCATAGCGTGGGCAACCTCGGCCACGGAATCGGCCCCTCCATCGCGTGGTTTAACCCCGAACGCATGAAGTACATGATTCACCCGAGCAATCTGTTCTCCATCGAACTATTCGCGTACACCGCTATACCTGAGTGGGGTAACAAAAAACTGCGAGTACCTTTGGAGGATGACGCTGTTGTTACAGAACGCGGCGTGGAGTGGGTCTACCCAGTAACTAATAGGGTATTGGTCATCCGCTAAGCAAGTCGCGGTCAGCTCATAAAAGTTTGTTGCTTAATCTCCGTGAGTTGATCGCGGAGCGCAGCGGCTTGCTCAAACTCCAGATTTTTTGCGTGCTCGTGCATTTGCGCTTCCATTTTATCGAGACGTCTTGCGAGAGCTGTAGGCGACAATTTAAGTAGCTCCTGCCCGTAGGCCAAAGTCTCTTCCGCCACTTTCTGGCCCTTGGCTTTGGCCTTAGTCGGCATCCGACGGGCGCCTTCCATGATGTCCTGAATACTTTTAGTGACGCCCACGGGCGTAATGTTGTTCGCTTCGTTAAATTCCACCTGCTTACGGCGACGACGATCCGTTTCATCAATAGCTCGCTGCATCGAGCCTGTAACTTTATCGGCGTAGAGTATCGCCCTACCCCGCAAGTTACGCGCGCCTCGCCCAATAGTCTGGATCAGCGACCGATCTGAACGTAAGAACCCCTCTTTGTCCGCATCCAAAATCGCAACCAGAGCTACCTCTGGCATATCCAGGCCTTCTCTCAGAAGGTTAATACCTACCAAAACATCGAACTTACCCAGGCGTAGGTCACGGATAATCTCCACGCGCTCTACCGTATCAATATCTGAGTGGAGATAACGGACCCGCACGTCGTGCTCCGCGAGATATTCCGTTAAGTCCTCGGACATGCGTTTTGTGAGTGTTGTGACAAGCACCCTATCGCCCATCTCCACGGCCTTGTGAATCTCTCCGAGGAGATCATCCACCTGCGTCGTCGCTGGGCGGATCTCGATCTCTGGGTCTGTTAGGCCTGTAGGCCTTACCACCTGCTCTACGACCTGCCCCGCATGGGCCTCTTCGTAGGGACCCGGCGTTGCGGACACAAACACCGCCTGGGGCAGCAGGTTTTCCCACTCCTCGAATCGCAACGGTCGGTTATCCAGTGCCGAAGGCAAACGAAAGCCGTACTCGACGAGCGTCTCTTTTCGCGAACGATCTCCCTTATACATAGCACCAATCTGAGGAATGCTGGCGTGGGACTCATCGATAATCACCAGGGCATCGCTCGGCAGGTATTCGTACAGTGTTGGAGGCGCCTCCCCCGGGCCTCTTCCGGACAAGTAACGGGAGTAGTTCTCGACGCCCTGGCAGTAGCCAAGCTCACGGATCATCTCGATGTCATAGCGCGTGCGCTGAGACAGCCGCTGCGCTTCCACGAGCTTCTCGACAGACTTGAGCTGCTTTACACGTTCATCAAGTTCTACCTCAATATGCTCGATGGCGTTGAGCATGATGTCTCGGGACGTAACGTAGTGCGTTTTTGGGTAGATGGTTACCCGAGGTACTTTAGCGATGATCGCGCCGGTGAGCGGATCAAAGAGGCTGATGTTCTCGACCTCTTCATCGAAGAGTTCAATGCGTATTGCTTCGGCTTCAGCCTCTGCCGGGAACACGTCAATCACATCGCCCCGAACCCGGTAAGTACCCCGGGAAAAATCTATGTCGTTGCGCTGGTATTGAAGCTCTGCGAGATGACGCAATACTTCGCGCTGGTCGATCATTTCGCCGCGGGAGATATGCATGACCATCTTGAAATAGGACTTTGGATCACCAAGACCGTAAATCGCCGACACGGTCGCGACCACTATGCAGTCCTTACGCTCTAGCAAGGCTTTTGTGGCTGAGAGGCGCATCTGCTCAATATGCTCGTTTACCGAGGCGTCCTTCTCGATAAAGGTATCGGAGGAAGGCACATAGGCCTCGGGCTGGTAATAGTCGTAGTAGGACACGAAGTACTCTACGGCGTTGTCTGGAAAGAACTCCTTAAACTCGCCGTACAGCTGCGCCGCCAGGGTCTTGTTGTGCGCCATTACTATGGTGGGGCGCTGCAGCTGCTCTACGACGTGTGCCATGGTGAAGGTCTTGCCCGAGCCGGTGACACCCAAGAGCGTTTGGGCAGCTAGACCCGCATGAATACCCTCAACCAAAGACTTGATGGCGGTCGGTTGGTCACCCGCCGGCTTGAACGGGGAGTTAACTTTGAACGGCTTGCTCATAGGTAATATTTGTGACGAGTAGCCCGATAGTATAATTGGTGTTGATT
>NZ_JBGCFU010000060.1:0-14976 GCF_045107095.1 Congregibacter sp.
CCCAATACGGCGCTGGCGAGCCTTACCTTCAAGAACATCTACACTAGTTTCACTGGCGATCTTGCTGGCGCCGACGACGAGTCTGGGTTCACTACCCTCTTTCAGCCGTCATTACCTTTCCCGCTAGCTAACGGTGACAAGATAATCTGGCGTCCCGCGGTACCGATAATTGGCGATCAGCCGGTTTTTGATGGCACAACAGCCAACTTCGACTCGGAGTCTGGTATAGGCGATATCGGTTTCGACCTCATTTACGCCACCACCAGCGAAACAGGCGGGCTCAGTGGTTATGGCTTGTTCGCATCCATGCCTACCGCAACCGAAGAGAGACTCGGCAAAGACAAATGGACGCTGGGCCCGGAGATCTTCCTTGGACAGGTTTCGTCAAAGAGCGTCGTAGGCGCGCTTGTGAACCATCAATGGGACATAGGGGGTTCGGACGATGTCGTTGAGAACGTGAGCATCACGACTTTCAACATATTTGCTTCATTGCTCCCCGGCAGAGGCTGGAACTACGGCTCCGCTCCGATCATCACTTACGATTGGGAGAACGAGGACTGGACTCTCCCAATGAACTTCAATGTCGGCAAAACCGTCGTCCTGGGCGGTCGCCCCTGGAAAATATCGGCCGAAGTTAACTATTTCGTTGAACAGGCCGACCAGTTTGGTCCCGACTGGAGTGTCGCCCTCAACTTAACCCCAGTTGTCAGCAACGCCCTTGCGAACTGGTTTAGGTGAGTTAGCGCGTTTAAATGGCGAGTGTTAAAACTCCACAACTAAAAAGGCCCCAACGGGGCCTTTTTTTAGATGGCGGAGGGAGAGGGATTCGAACCCTCGAACGGTTACCCGTTACACACGTTCGAGGCGTTCTCCTCCAAACCAACGCTGACGTGGGCTGGTCACACCAGCCAGACTGGGGAAAGGCATCAAGTCTATGTCCACGGCGGCTTTTGCGAAGTTTAGCGAGTGAAGAATTTGTCTTGAAACTCCTGACGCAGCCGCAGCCGCTTCGGGTAGTCGCTCAGAAAACGCTCCGGCGGAACACCTTCCCATACCTGCGACCAAACGCGCATCTTGTTGCCACCGTATATCTTCGCAAGATCTTCGTTCGAATAACCTCTCGCCCACAGCTCATCCGTGATGGCTGCAAGAATCTTTGCAAGTTCGCCATTTCCTGTGGCGCCTTTCTCGAATGCGTTGAGCATATAGCCACCATCGTTATAAAGGTCGGCATTGGCCTTCGCGAAATTCACGACGAGTTCGGTAGAGAACATGTCGTCGGAGGCGATCCCGACGTGTTCTACACCGACTAACTGCACGTAGTAGTCAATCATGTCCGCCGCTTGCTTCGGCGAAATGTCATCCGGCCAGACCCCATCCATCATCCACTCCGTAAAGGTGGGGGAGATGTATCCGCCTGATTTGGCAGCCCGGATCGCCTCGTCGTCCGGGATTGTCCTGTAACAGCCGCGAGGTGTGGCACCGGGTTCGTTCTTGTAGAGGCCTGAAGGGACCGAATGTGTGTAGGAAAACGGAACGCCCGGATAGTATTCTTCCATATAATCCATAGCCTCGTTTGCGGTCTTGGATCCAGTGTGGCTAAGGTCGAGAAGGATGCCGAAGCGAACCAATTCGTCGATCAATTTTTTTCCGTAAGGTGTCAGACCAATATCGAGACCATTGTAGGCAGACAGCTGTCCAGACCCCGGGCGGAAGGTATCGTTGTACGCAATGATCATGCTTTTGATGCCGATATCCTTGAGCAGGGCCACACGCCTTAAGTCGCCATTGAGCAGCTCGGCAGACTGGCTGTTCCAGATGACGGCGGTTTTGCCTTGAACATGAGCTGCCTCGATGTCACGCGTGTTGTGAACGATCAAGAATTTGTCCGATTGCTGCGCCATCGCGGCCCGAAAGTGATAATGCTGATCTTTAAATGTCTCCCAGGTCATATCGGCTGCGGAAACAGTAAATTCGTGGCCTGTTATGCCGTTGTCCCGCGCGCGCTGAAAGTAGTCGTGAAGCTGCGAGGGTTGTGTCCAGCCTGTGCCATAGGGGCTGGCGAGCATGCCGATAACAATAGTATCTTTTACAAATTGCTGTGCTTTGTCCGTAGAAGGCCAGGTCTTTGATTCTAGGCTAGCAAGCGCGCTACTCGCAGTGAGCATGCAGACAATAAAACATGAAATCAGCCGATTCACATGATTCTCCTAACAGGTTCAACAGTAGAATGAATACCTTCGGGATTGGGCTATCGTGAGCATAACCCGAGGCTATCCGCAGCATAGCAAAAACTGCCGCTCCTAGGTGAGAAAGCGGCCGCCCATAGTCCAAAGCCACTCCCTTGTAACAAGCCACGTCCCTTGCCCACCTCGTTCATACAAATCGTTTCTAGCTAAGTCGCATGATTCGTGCAGGCTTCCCTGCGTCACATCCCTCATATTGACAGTGAACACATGCAGGAGGATCATGCGCAGCCTACAATTTGGGGGATAGCAGCCATGATCTATCAGAGCGACGCAATTACGCTCCAACGTCACGACAATGACATTCTTGAAATGCGGTTCGACCTTCAGGGCGAATCAGTCAACAAATTCAACCAACTCACCGTGCAGAGTCTTACCGAGGCGCTAGATGCCATCGATAAAGAAGCTGATGTCCGAGGCATGCTGGTCACCAGCGGCAAAGGGGTATTCATTGTCGGTGCGGACATCACTGAATTCACTAAGATGTTCGATGCCACGGTAGAAGAAATTCAGGCTTTCTCCAGCGGACAGAATGGCAACTTCAATCGTCTGCAGAATTTGCCCTTCCCTACGGTTGCTGTGATCAACGGCTTCGCGATGGGCGGTGGTCTGGAAATCTGCCTCGCTTGTGACCTTCGCGTCATGAGCACCGTCGCCAAGGTGGGATTGCCCGAAACCAAGCTCGGCATCCTCCCCGGCTGGGGTGGCACCGTTCGCCTGCCCCGCATCATCGGTGTTGATGAGGCCGTGATGTGGATGGCCACTGGCCAAGAGAAGAAAGCGGAAGATGCGCTGAAAGCCGGCGCAGTTGACGCAGTGTCTGCTCCCGAGCAACTTCAGGATGTCGCCCTACGCACCCTCGAGTCCGCTATCGCGGGCAAGCTCAACATCGAAGCACGGCGCAGCGCTAAAAGCTCACCGCTGCCCTTGAATGATACCGAAGCGATGATGGCCTTCTTCACCATCAAGTCTATGGTGGCCCAGCAGGCCGGTAAGAACTACCCGGCTCCTATTAAAGTGGTCGAAGTTATCGAAGCCGCTCGAGGCATGGGTTTAGAGGACGCCCTGAAGGTAGAAGGCGCTGGATTTGCTGAGCTCGCCAAAACTGACGTCGCCGCGGCGATGGTGGGCTTGTTCCTCAACGACCAGATGTTGGCAAAAGTCGCCAAGGGCTGGGAGAAAAAAGCAGACAAGAAAATCGCACGGGCTGCCGTCCTAGGTGCCGGCATCATGGGCGGCGGCATCGCCTACCAGAGCTCCCTAAAGGGTGTGCCCATCAAGATGAAGGACATCGCACAGGAAGGATTGGACCTCGGCCTAGCCGAGGCGAACAAGTTGTTGTCCAAGCGGGTATCCCGCGGCCGTATGACCGCTGACAAGATGGGTGCGGTGCTCAATGCTATCGATCCCACACTCACGTACGAAGGCTTTGATAGCGTGGACATTGTTGTAGAGGCCGTCGTTGAGAACCCGAAGGTCAAGCACGCGGTGCTCGCCGAGACCGAAAAGCACATCAGCCCGGATGCTGTGCTGGCATCTAACACCTCTACGATTTCCATCGACTTCCTCGCAGAAGCCCTGGAGCGCCCGGAGAACTTCTGCGGCATGCACTTTTTCAACCCGGTACACGCGATGCCCCTCGTGGAAGTCATTCGAGGTGCGAAGACTTCTGATACGGCTATCGCACGCACCGTGGCCTACGCCAACCGTATGGGTAAGAAGGCGGTCGTAGTGAATGACTGCCCGGGTTTCCTCGTCAATCGCGTACTCTTCCCCTATTTCGATGGCTTTTCAAAGCTGGTCCGCGACGGCGCGGACTTCCAAGCCGTCGATAAAGTGATGGAGCGCTGGGGCTGGCCCATGGGTCCTGCTTACCTGTCTGACGTGGTTGGTATCGATACGGGTGTTCACGCTGCGGGCGTTATGGCTGAAGGCTTCCCCGACCGTATGAAGATGGACTTCAAGACCGCTACCGAGACTATGTTTGAGAACGATCGTCTTGGACAGAAGAATGGCAAAGGCTTTTACGAGTACGTCACAGACAAGCGCGGCAAGCCAAAGAAGGTCGTCTCTCAAGAGACCTATGAGCTCATTGCACCGATCACCGCTGAGCGTACAGAGTTTGAGCGCGAAGAAACCATCGCTCGCATGATGCTGCCTATGTGCACCGAGCTTGCTCGCTGTGTCGAAGAGGGCATCGTTGGATCACCCGCAGAAGCTGATCTTGCGCTGCTGTACGGCATCGGCTTTCCACCCTTCCGCGGTGGTGTATTCCGATGGATGGATTCCGTTGGCCTGGCGCACATCGCTGAGCAATCCGAAAAATTTGCCCACCTCGGCAAAGCCTATGAACTGACCGACGGTATGCGCGCCAAACTCGCCGCCGGCGAGACTTACTACTAAGCGCACAGGGAGATATTGAGATGAGTGTTAATCCAAGAGACGCGGTCATCGTCGACTACGCCCGCAGCGCCATGGGCCGGTCCAAGAATGGCTGTTTTCGTAACGTCCGCGCGGATGATCTGTCCGTCGCGGTTATCAAGGGCCTGCTGGCCCGTAATGAAAAGCTTGATCCCGCCGAGATCGATGACCTGATCTGGGGCTGCGTTCTACAGCGTGGCGAGCAGGGAATGAATCTGGCGCGCTTGCTGGTACTCGGCGCACAACTGCCCTTCACAATCCCAGCGCAAACGGTCAACCGTCTGTGCGGGTCATCTATGTCAGCTCTGCATACTGCAGCGGCAAGCATCATGGCAGGGCTTGGGGATGTTTACCTGGTAGGTGGCGTAGAACACCTTGGCCATCTGCCAATGATGGACGACGTCGACGTGAATCCACGTATGGGTCTGAACGTTGCCAAGGCGGCAGGCATGATGGGTATGACTGCTGAATACCTTGCCCTGCTTCACGGTGTAAGCCGGGAAGATCAGGACAAGATGGGCGTTCGCTCTCATCAACTTGCCCACGCCGCTACGGTCGCGGGTAAGTTCGACCGGGAGATCATTCCGGTAGAAGGCCACGATGAACAGGGGGCACTCATAGCCGTGGAGCAGGACGAGACTATTCGACCTGAGACATCCATGGAAAGTCTTGCTCAGCTTCCCCCAGCGTTTAACCCTCAGGGTGGCACGGTGACTGCGGGGCAGTCATCACAAATCTCCGATGGCGCATCTGCGATGCTGGTGATGTCCTACGAGAAAGCCCAGGCACTGGGACTGACACCTATCGCAAAGATCAATGCTATGACCACAGCGGGTGTTGACCCCTCTATCATGGGTTATGGCCCCGTACCTTCCACGCAAAAAGCGCTGAAGAATCTCGGCTTGACCATGAAAGATATCGAGATGGTCGAGCTTAATGAGGCCTTTGCCGCACAGGCGCTCCCGGTTCTAAAAGACCTTGAGCTGCTGGACGATATGGAAGACAAAGTGAACGTGCACGGTGGTGCCATCGCCCTTGGCCACCCCTTTGGCTGTTCCGGCACGCGTATTACGGGCTCTTTGCTGACGGTAATGCAGGACCGTGATCAAACTTTAGGGGTATCGACCATGTGTATCGGTCTAGGTCAGGGCATCACAACGGTAATCGAGCGCATCTAAAGCTCTCCATTAAAGCTTGACCCAAGTACGATCGCCAGCGGCCTCTTTTAGAGGCCGTTTTTCATTGTGTCTTTGCAATCATGGTGGCAAGTGGTTAGCGTAACCCGACGTAGAAAACCGTAGTCAAAAACAAAAAACATAAGGAGACTGGCATGGATTTGTTCCATGAAGATCATCCCGCGTGGTTAGCGCAGGTTAGCGAAGACATCATCGACCCCGATCAGCCGATAATCGACCCGCACCATCACCTGTGGCCCGACATGATGGGCGATATCTACAACGTAGATGAGTTAGCGGTAGACACCGGCGCGGGCCATAACGTGATTGGTACGATGTTTATGGAGTGCGGCACCTGTTATCGCGAAGACGGCCCCGAGCACGAAAAATCTTTGGGTGAGACCGAGTATGTACTCGCTCAGGCTGCGCGAATTCGCGAGTTGAATCTGGGCGCTCCCATACTCGGCATGGTCGGCCATATTGATCTGCGCGAATCCGCCACGCTTGACGAGTCGCTGGATAAGCATATCGATTTGGCCGGAGACTTCTTTAAGGGAATACGCCATGCGGGCGCGAGCGCTCCTGCGGGCGACGCCGAGAGCATGCTTATTCCTGGTCCTGCTCCCGCCGATCTATATCGCTTAGGGGAGTTTCAAGCCGGTGTTCGCCGCTTAGGTGAGCGAGGACTCTCTTACGATACCTGGCACTACCACTTCCAACTTCCGGATTACATCGCTCTGGCAAAAGCCTGTCCTGACACTACGATGATTCTTGATCATTTCAGTACCCCTCTGGGCGTTGGCAGTTTTGAGGGTAAGCACGACGAAATCTTCGCTGCATGGAAGGATCACATGCGAGAACTTAGTGAGTGCGAAAACGTGTCTCTCAAGTTGGGTGGTCTGGCCATGCCCGACAATGGCTTCGGATGGCACTTGGCCGAGCGCCCCCCCAGTTCTGACGAACTCCTTGAAGCCCATGGCCGTTGGTACCGTCACGCGCTGGAATGTTTTGGTGCTGATCGCTGTATGTTCGAGAGTAACTTCCCCGTAGATCGGCTTTCACTGTCTTACACGGTTTACTACAACGCCATGAAGAAGCTGACTGCAGGCTTCTCTTCTTCGGAGAAGGATGCATTGTTTGCAGGTACCGCTCGTCGCGTCTATCGGCTCGCTGACTGACCGGCACCAAACAAGTGGAGAAGCGCCGACGCCCTTTTATTAGGAGAACATCCCCATGAGCACTAATCCGTCGATACAGACCGCGAAGTTGTTGAAAAGCCCGAAACGGCGGATTGTTGATCTGTCTATACCGATTGAGAACGATGTAGCCTCGGACCCCGAGCCCTTTCGGCCCCAGGTGACCTATCACCGTCACGATGGCACCCATGATCAGCTCATGCCGTTCTTCCCAGGACTTGAAAAAAGCGATCTGCCCGACGGCGAAGCGTGGGCCGTAGAAGAGGTACAGCTCAATACCCACAACGGCACGCATATGGACGCGCCCTGGCATTACCACTCGACCATGGACGGCGGCGATCCGGCCTGGACGATTGACCAGGCGCCGCTGGACTGGTGTTTTCGGGCAGGCGTCAAGCTCGACTTCAGACATTTTGAGGATGGCTATGTAGTCACTGCTGCCGACGTGGAAGCCGAGCTCGCGCGTATTGAATACGAACTGCAGCCCTTGGACATCGTGGTGGTTAACACCAGTGCCGGAGCAGCCTACGGCGATCCCGACTACATACATCGTGGTTGCGGTATGGGGCGCGAAGCAACGCTCTACCTTACGGAACGCGGAGTACGAGTGGTGGGCACAGACGCCTGGTCCTGGGATGCACCGTTCCTGCATACCGCAAAAAAGTTTGCGGAATCAAAAGACCCTTCAATAATCTGGGAAGGCCATAAAGCTGGTCGAGATATAGGGTATTTTCAAATGGAAAAACTACATCAACTGGAGACCTTGCCTGATCATGGTTTCGAGATCTCCTGCTTCCCCGTGAAAATCAAGGGCGCATCAGCGGGTTGGACACGTGCGGTAGCTATTCTGTCTTAATGATCCAGTCCGCAACGAACTCTTAGCGCACCCTAAAAAACCAAGACGAAAAAAAACCGCCGACTCGTGAAGCCGGCGGTTTCTAACTTCTATAAAGCCTAAGCTTTAGAAGTTGAACTTCACTCGTGCATAGAACAGCTGACCGCGCGGATCGTGATGCTTAGGGTCGAAGCTAAAGTTTACGCCGTCCCAAGCGCGAGGCGCTTCCTCATCAAATACGTTCTTTGAGCCCAGGGTCAACGCTGCGTCTGTGTTCCCAAGGTTGAAGTTGTAAACATACTGAAGATCCACGGTTAACCAAGAGTCAATATCTTGGCTAAAACCATTCGCTGCAGCCGCCGCCGGTACCGCTCTGGTGGTCTCATATCCTGAGGTATAAAACCCGAGAACCGCAAGCTTGTGATTACCCATGGTCCAGTCCAGAACACCGTTGATCTTGGTCTCGGGAATGGATCGGGCAAAGTTATCGTAGTTAAAGAAGCCCGCTACATCTTGAACCCCCGTGTCATCAACACAACCCTGGCCGCTGGGGCCCGTGCAGGGAATTTCGTAGCTCAAGAAGTGTGATGCATTGAGGTTAAAGCCAAACATACCTGCATTTGCCGTTGGAATAGTCCAGTCCACGGACACATCGATACCATCGGTTTCCACGGATGCGGCATTTACGTAGTTGGTAATAACGCCCTGCAACTGCCCTCCTGGACCGCCGAGACGCAAAATAGAGTCACCGTTGGGGTCATCGTTGAGCTTGCCCTGGGCAGACTCAGAAACAATCACGTCCTGGTAATCAAAGCGCCAATAGTCGATACGGAAAGTTAGGTCATCGGTTGGCGTAAACACAGCTCCAAAGTTGAAGTTGGTTGACTCCTCAGGCTCGACGTCCAGAGTACCGGCTGTATCGACGCGTACAAAGACCGCACCACCCGGGTTGAGAGGATCAGCCAAACCTTGAAGACTGGTCTCTTGCGAATAGAACTGCTGCAACGAAGGCTCTCTAAAGGCCGAAGACGCTGAAGCACGCAGCACTATAGAGTCGGACGCTTGCCAGCGAACAGCAATTTTTGGATCTATGCTGCTGCCACTTTCAAGGTCCTCGTAACGTGCCGCCAGGTCTACTTCAATGCTGTCCGTCAGAGGAATGTTTGCCTCCGCAAAAACCGCATAGGAAGAGCGGGACTCATCCACAGGGACACCACCACCCAGGAAGATCAAATCCACCGGAATCGCTAGGCCCGTGTCGGGATCAATCTGCTGAGTGTAGATCTCATTACGCTCAATCTCGTAGCCCTCTTCGCGCCACTGAGCACCAAACGCAGCCCCCACAGGGCCGGCGGCCATTTCAAACAGCTCGCCACTAAACACCACATCACCAACAAGCATTTCGGTGGTTCGCTCAGTGAAGGTATTTGTACTGATGTAGTCGATCAGTTCCGGAGAGTTGGCATTAGGGTCGAAGGGACTAAAAGTCTCGGTGCCGCTAGCGCCGCCCTCACCTCTCAGGCCTGCCTCCAGGCGAGACTTGATGGTGTCCGGTTGAATCGCTTGTCGGACGTTTGAGGAGTACGTCAGAGCCGTATACCAGTCCCAACCCGAGTTAAAGCTTCCTTCAAAATCGATAGAAGCGCGAATCGTTTCACTATCACGCGGGGCCAAAGGAGATGGCGCTTCCGACCCAAGGGGACGACCGTACCAAAGCACCGGCACATTAAACGGGCTGCCTGCCTGCCCGGGAAAGATCAAAGGAAAGGCAAGGTTCGGATAGGACGGCGACTGCGGATTATCCAACACCTCGTGATGTGTCCAACCAAGCTCAACCGTCATCGCGACATCGTTGGCAAAATCATGGGTCAGGTTACCGTAAAGTTGAGTCTGCTCTTCTTCGTTAACCAGATTGAAACGCGGACCGTACAAGAAGCCACAACGGCCACCACCTGCGGGTGTGAACGCGGGCCCAGGGGCTCCACCATTGGCAACACAGTTAGGATCGGGGATAGTCTCGAAAGCACCAAAGGATCCTGCATAATCACCTACACCTTCGCCAGGCGCTACGGCAATAAAGCTACGACCCAATGAACTGATCGCGTTCTCAGTGGTGTAAGGACGATCTGCAGAACTCAGTGGGTCTTGCTGTCGAAAAGTAGCCGACAGCAGCAAATTAGTACTGTCACCCAGTGCAAATCCGGCCAGCGCATTGACGTCGCTTGTGTCCTGGCTGTCTGTGGCCGTCGTCTGATAGCCGCCGGATAGCTCGAAACCTTCAAAATCTTCTCGGAGGATAAAGTTAACAACACCAGCGATTGCGTCGGATCCGTAAGTTGCGGTTGCACCCTCTTTCAGGATTTCTACACGCTGCAGTGCGGCCATGGGAACCGTGCTGGTATCAACAAAGACACTACCGTCGTTAGCAACGGCAGCCGCCATTGTTTGACGCTTACCGTTAATCAACACAAGCGTCGAAGTCAGACCAAGGCCGCGAAGGTTAACGTTGGAAGTTCCCTGAGTTTCGCCCGCTGTAAAGGAGTCAGGGTTGTTCTCCGCGCCGGAGCTAACCGAAAGGCGGCTTGTAAGCTCTCCGATAGTTATCGCGCCTGTGTTGGCGATGTAATCGCTATCGAGCACTTCTACGGGACTCGCCTCGTTCTCGCCCGTTGATTTAATAAAAGAACCTGTGATCAGGACTTCTTCAAGCTGTCCGCTGCCTTGAGCATAAGCGGTAGTACTAATAACCGCGCTGATCGAAGCCGCAATCAACGTTCTTTGGAACACGGGCGTTTTGCGTGTCATAGAGTGCCTCATTGTTTTCTTATGAATTATTTTTTTAAATCGCACGACGACTGCAGATAGGCAAACGTCGCGAGGCTTGAGTATAAGAAAAAAACAGCGGATAGATATAGCCCTTTTGGGACTTGGAGGAAGGCAAAATTTTGCGCAAACCGCAGGCGTCACACTTCACGCTGCAGGAACGCAAATATCACCATCGCAAACTTACCATGCACTGCAATGTGTACTATTTACACAAGCAGCCCCGGTAGAAACTCGGATCCCCCTATAAAACAGGCACTAAGGCAGTAATCTTCCCAACATCTGCTCTGGCAAGCACCCCCTGAACTGGTTAAAATCTCGCCGCGCGGCCAAGGGGCTTGTTCTACCTAACGGCCGCCGTAAATCTATAAGAGCGATAACAATTAAAGACAGTGATATGCGACAGGCAATAGAACTTCTAAACGCCCTCGCTTCCTGACGTAAAGCAGGCACTGATTTGTCGTGCATTACTTTTGCATGTCCCGGGCGATTGCACCCAAACCATTAAAAATACTCGCAAGATACTAAAAAGGATGCGCTCCATGAGTTCACGTAAATCAATCACACCCGCGACCCCGCGCTTATCAAGGAAGCCGCTGGTCGCTGCACTCGCCACATTGCTGGCCGGCAGTGCCATGTCAGCTATGACGCAGGCTCAAGAACAACCACAGCGTCGAGGCTCAGCTGCGTTGCTCGAAGAAGTGGTCGTAACCGCGCGAAAGCGTGAAGAAGGCTCACAGGATGTGCCGCTGTCTATCACCGCCTTTGGCGCCGACCAGATCGAAGCACTCAAGGTCCGTGATCTCACCAGCTTGTCTGTTGGCATGCCCAACGTTGCTCTGGATGATGTGGGCACAACGCGTGGTACCGCTAACTTCTCTATTCGCGGCCTCGGTATCAGTGCATCTATTCCCTCAATTGATCCCACGGTAGGTGTTTTTGTAAACGGCGTTTATCTCGGTGTTAACAACGGCATTATTTTTGACGTGTTTGATCTTGAGAGCATCGAAGTTCTCCGCGGTCCTCAGGGCGTTCTTTTCGGACGTAACGTGACCGGCGGTGCGATCTTGATGAACACCAAAAAGCCCGGCGAAGAGTTCGAAGGTCAGGCGCGCTTTGCAGTTGATGGCGGCGGCGATGGCGGTTTGAACTACTACGCCATGGGTACCATTGGTGGTCCCGTGACCGACAACCTCGGCTTGAAGTTGACGGCCTACTACAACGAAGACGAAGGTTACTTCCGTCGCGAAGCATTTGAGCCAAATGGTGTTACCGCTGAAGATGTTGGTGCGGTTGAGCAAACCATGATTCGCCCTACGCTGGTGTGGACTCCTACGGATATGTCAGAGTTGGTCGTCCGCTACGAGTACACCGACATCTCGGGTGACGGAGCAGTTGCCCAGTCCCACACCAACGGTCGTGGTGAGCCCGGTGCATTCGTGAACTTCGATCGCGAAAGCTTTGGCAACAGCAACGATTTTATCGGCTATCAAAACATTGAGACTGACTTTTTGACGGTTGAATACAATCAAGGCGTTAGCTTTGGCGACGGTACAGTGACTGCAATCTACGGCTGGAGAGATTCTTACTCAGAGTCCGGCAGTGATATCGATGGCCAGCCAGTATGGGCCTTCCACTCAGCGGCATGGCTAGAGACGGAGCAAGACAGCCTGGAGCTTCGCTACAACGGCCAGTTTGGTGATTTTAATGTCACAACAGGGGCCTACTGGTTCGAGAACAATCTGGGGTATCACGAGCGTCGTAACCTGGCCGGTGCACCAGTCGGTAACCTGGCTCCCGCCGTCATTCAGG
Organism: Congregibacter sp.; assembly: GCF_045107095.1. Classification (GTDB taxonomy): domain Bacteria; phylum Pseudomonadota; class Gammaproteobacteria; order Pseudomonadales; family Halieaceae; genus Congregibacter. Next base: position 12,509 of record NZ_JBGCFU010000060.1, read on the forward strand.
ACGGCGGTGGTCTTTACGGTGTCGAGACACTTGGCGTATTCGCAGCTGCGGACTATGACATCACTGATCGTCTGACACTGACCGCCGGACTGCGCTATACCGACGAAGAGAAGTATGGCGACATTGCCTCTCTTGCAGCCAACCAGAGCGCAGGCATCGGCTTTGACCCAGAGGGCAACCCAACCTATGCCTTTGATTTTCGATGCAACCTTGTCGATAGCAGCGAAGGCTTTGAAGTGTGTCCCTTTGACTTTAATGGCAAGGATGACTGGCAAACCTGGTCTCCCAAGGTCGGTGCCAGCTACGCTTTGACCGATGAAGCCCAGATTTACGGCCATTGGTCGCGGGGCTTCCGCTCAGGTGGCTACAACCTCCGAAACACCACGCCGCTTTTCACCCCAGAAGCCTTTGACGAGGAGCAAGTAGATAACTTCGAACTCGGCTACAAGTCACAGCAGTCCTGGGGACGATTGAACGCCGCCTTCTTCTATACACAGGTAGAAGACATGCAGCGCGAAATCAACTTTGCGGACCCTGACGCAGGTGTTGTACAGATCATCCGTAACAGTGCAGACGCAACACTCTGGGGTGTAGAACTGGACGGCACCTTTGCGCTGTCGGACAACCTGCTGATGATGGCGTCGTTCGGTTACATCGACGCTAGCTACGACGATGTGTTTTTCGATCTCAACGGTGACGGCGTGATTGATGGCGCAGATAAAGCCCTGGGCTTGCCACGAGCTCCCGAGGTCACCTACAGCCTTGGCTTTAACTACGATATGGAGCTTGGCAGCTGGGGCTACGCCACAGCACGCATCAACTACGCTTATCGTGATGAGGTGTTCTTTACCGATAACAACCTGGGATTCATTAACGAGCAGGATATTCTGGACGCGGGTCTGGATGTTTACTCTAACGATGGCAACTGGGTGTTCTCGCTGTACGGTCGCAACATGCTCGATACGGTCAAGCACGGTGGTGATACGCAGCTTTCACCAACGCTTGCCGGCGTACCTACAGGCGGGACTTTCTCGCCTCTGATGCGTGGCCAGACCTACGGCGCGGAAGTTACCTTTAACTTCTAATCGTTATCTACGACTACGAGCCGGCGGCGCGCAAGCCCGCCGGCTTTTTTGTATCTGCAGTACGGAACATTCACTGCCCCTGTCACATAAAAAAGATCTCGGGTAACCTGCTGCCCCAGATATTCAACAAATGGGCAGTAAAGTTGCAGACTCGGGAGCCTCACAAACGGTGTCCTTCCCTTAAAAAACGCGTGTGCTCCAACGGGCGCTGGGGCATGTTGATAGTCTTTTTCCTGTTCATTGCAGGCACATCGACAAGCAGCATGGCGCTCAATCCCGACCGTCTCCTCAGTCAATATCTTCTTGATCATTATGCTCGCGACTCGGGTTTGCCATCAGACCGTGTTTGGGTCAGTGCCGAAGGACCTCGTGGCTATCTTTGGGTTGGCACTCAGGGTGGCCTTGCCCGTTTTGACGGCGTCAATTTCACGAGCTACAACCAACAATCCCATCCTGCATTCAAGGCCAGCGATATTCGCGCGCTGGAATGGACATCCGATGGCGATTTATGGATAGGCACCTACGGCGGCGGCGCAGTTCGCATGCGCGGCAACGAGTTTACAGCCTTTACCACCGATGACGGGCTAGTCGGCAATGTCGTCTATGACGTTCACCGAACCATCGACGGATCGATCTGGTTTGCAACGGATCAAGGCGTTAGCCAACTCGTCGCGGACGAGTTCAGCTCTTGGACTGCGGAAGATGGATTGACATTCAACGGAGCGACCCACATAGCTGAAGACCAGCAGGGAACTCTCTGGTTGAGCAGCCTCACCGATGGCGTCAGTTTTTTCGATGGCATTCGCTTTCAACATATAGGCCTGGAGGAGGGCTTGGATTCCCTACAAATACACATGCTTAGGTGGGACGAAGAACTAGGCATTATTGTAGGCACAGCCACTGGGAGTATTTACCAATTATCTACCACGCAAGCCCCAAAGCTGCTGCCAGGGTCCAAGCCTGTGGCAATAGAAGAGTATCTTCGCGATCGGGATGGTAATCGCTGGCTGGGCAGCTACGGCGAGGGTCTATGGAGAGCCAATGCCGATGGAAGTGAGACTCGCTTTAACTTCGGAAACGGCAATGAGACCGAACACATATTTAACGTCATTGAGGACACTCAGGGAACCCTTTGGATCTCGACGACGCGCGGGCTATTCGGCCTGCGCGATAGCCCCTTCATATCTTTAGGAACAGCAGAAAAGCTTGCGGACTCTACATTTGTTGTGACCGCTGACAATGACGGGACGGTTTGGGCCGGCAGTGAACCTCACGGCTTGTTTCGCATCACGGCCGACGGGAAACTCTCCCAGCCCCACCCGGAGCTCATCAATAAGACGATATCTTCTCTTTTGGTCAGTGCTGATGGCAGCTTATGGGTCG
>NZ_JBGCFU010000061.1:0-17494 GCF_045107095.1 Congregibacter sp.
GGTAGTACCAGCGTAGAAACTGCAGGCTATCCTGCTCGTACATCGCCCGTGTCGCCATTTCTTGTGGGGTGTAGTTTCGGCTGCCGATCGTCCAAAACCCGTCTTCACCTCGAAAGGTGGGAATACCACTTTCAGCACTAACGCCGGCGCCGGTAATGTATAGCGTGGCCATGAAGCTACCTATCAGATGCGTAGGAGCTTAGTTTCTCGCAATCGTTGTGTGGAGTACCAGCGCCGGTACAAAGGCGGTAAGTCCAGCCGCATCAATGCGAACGATGCTACTAAATACAAAACATAGAGAGCGGTCATTCTTTTGTACCTTCAAAGAAGCTGCGTGTGGCGTCGTTGGCCGGGTAAAAAGCTTCAATGCGCAGTTCATCTGTGGTGATGTCCTGGGGCGTGCCGAAGGTCGACATTACGGTAAACAGAGATAGCTGCAGCCCGTCTATATCGAGCTCGAGCGGCATCACCGGAAGTAGCGGCTCGGGCGCTGGCGGGTTATCGGGCAATTCGCCCGCACCTCGAATGAGTGCTTCGACATGCGCGATGGTGGACGTTTCCCCCGAAGCGAGTGCTTCACTGCGCAAACGATTTACGAACATCGGCAGGGCAGTCTCCCAGTTGGTGATGTATCGCCGCAGTCCATGGGGTGCGAGCGTGGCTTCAGCCAAATTAAACGCTTCTTTAGTTTCGGCTTGCCCCGAATTCGTGTCGACCAGGCTAAACATGAGATCTGCCGCCGCATTCGCCATCATCCGGTCCCACTTGCGATTAACTACGACAGCCGGGAATGGCATGTGATGCTCAAGAATAGCTGTCAACGCCTCACCCACAGGAGCCATATGCGGCTCTTCAAGGCGGGACTCCAGATACTGCGGCGCAAAACCTGCGGCATTGAGCAGCGTATTACGCTCTCTAAGAGGGACCTCCATCGCGTCTGCAAGCTTGAGCACCATTTCTCGGCTGGGCTGACTACGACCTGTTTCGAGCCAGCTCAGGTGGCGTTGGGAAATGGCTGCGGTCTCTGCCAGATGCAGCTGTGAAAGATGTCGCCGTTGCCGCCATTGCTTGCACAGATTGGGGAAGGTGCTTGGTGAGGTGTTCATGCACTACTCCGTTAGTCACTGGAGCAACTGTAAATGGAAGCGCTCGCAGCTTTCTTAGATTTCCAGTGTGCCGCGACGGTATGGATTATTTCAATAACCTCTGAGGTTATTGAGTCGCCCCGGCCTACGACTCAAGCTACACGCTCCAGCTGACAAAGTTTTTGCTTTTCCAACGGAGAACTCACTATGAACCAACGCAATCTTGCCTTGATCATTCTTATCCCTTTTGCCCTCCTGACCACTTGGTCGCTAATGAATGGCGGAATTGCTGGGATCTTTGCCACGCATAAAACTCCCGGTGGTTTGCAGGTTTTTGTCGATCTCGTGATCGCCTTGTTGTTGCTGCTTACTTTTTTAGTGCCCCATGCCCGGAGCCGTGGACGAAACCCCTGGATTTGGGTAGTTCTTACCCTCGTCCTTGGGTCATTCGGTCCACTTCTTTATCTCGCCACGGACAGACTTGTAAACGAGTAAACAGTGTCCAGTTTATGCCGCCCATCTGCTGAGACCGCTGCGGCGTATAAAAAGCTCTACCGCAACTTGGAAAATTACTTCATGAGTGATTTAGGAGCTGTGCCGGCAGCGCCCAGTAAGAGCTTATTGTTTCTAGAAGCCCGCGCCGCCGTCGATTTTGCGACGATGCTACGTCCCTTGATCAGAGGGGAGAGCCGATCTGTCGCGCAGCAGACAGATAGCCTCACGGTAGTGGTTCCTGGCTTTGGTTCAGGAGATGCTTACACCTTGCCTTTGCGTCGTTTCCTGAAACAAAACGGCGTGCGTTCCGAGGGTTGGGGCTTAGGAACAAACCTGGGCGGCAGTAACTTACCCCATACGCAGGAGGATTTATCGTCCCGCTGGGATTTTGAGCATCTAGAGGAATACCGTGGTGAAGTCGCCGTGCCTTTTTTGATTGATCGACTTTACGACGCTGTTATGGCTCGTCACACCGCGACAGGTAAGAAAATCTCTTTGGTCGGGTGGAGTCTCGGTGGCTTTTTGGCTCGAGAGGTTGCCCGCGAACTGCCGGACGTCGTGGACAAAGTGGTGACGATGGGGTCTCCCTTAATTGGAGGGCCCAAATACACCGCTGCCGCTCCGGTTTTTCGGCGTCGTGGCACCGATCTCGATTGGATAGAAGCGGAAATAGCGCGCCGTGAAGAAACCGTCCCTCCCATTAGCCAGCCCATTACCGCAATCATTAGTAAGACAGACGGCATCGTGGATTGGAATGCTGTTTATGATCACAAAAGCCCCAAGGTAAGACATATCGAGGTGGATGCATCGCACCTGGGTATGGGGTTTAACACAAAGATTTGGTCCTACGTGCTGGGCGCGCTTCTGAGCCGCGATCAGGAAAACACTGCCTAGTTACACCGTTCAGCGGGTTTTTCTGCGACCTGACCCACAAATTCTTTTCTTCACAGTAGTCACAACGGGAAGTGCTTCGCTAGGGTGCGAGTACTAGTTTGATTTGTATGGCGTTTTTTCGAAAACACCATAGTTGTGATTGGAGATTCTGTGAAATATACAGTGATAGATGCGCCTTTTACTGCGCGCCGCGATCAACCTTTTAGTAAGCAAGAGCAGGCGACAGTGTCTGCAATTTGCAGTCGCGTTGTACGGGTTCTGGGTCTTCAGGATCGCGATGGCTTGCAACGAGATCTGGCGATTGTTCAGGCAAACTGTCCCATCGATCTCGATGCGTTGGCTGCTGCTTCCGAGAAGGTCTTCATGGACGAGCTGCTGTCTATTGTGGATTCTGCAGATCGAACAACAGGATCTTTGAGAGGTAATTTCAGTTCGCGCTTTATGCTGGACGCACCGGGACTTACACTCGTCTGAAGTATTGAAGGCGAACAACTGATGAGCGAACTACTCACGTACACTGGGGGCTGCCATTGCGGAGAAGTGCGCTTTTCTGTGCAAGCACCAAAGGCGGTTGAGCTAGAGCGATGCAATTGCTCCATTTGTAGCAAAGGCGGTTATCTACACCTCATCGTGCCCGCATCGCGTTTTAGCCTGCTTAAAGGTGAGGAACGCTTAAGTTGCTATACCTTTAATTCTGGCGTCGCCAAGCATTACTTTTGCAATCACTGTGGCATTAAGCCGTATTACATCCCCCGCTCCAATCCTGATGGAGTAGACGTGAATGTGAACTGTCTCGACAAAAAGCCAGAGCAGGTGACGATAGTCGAGTTTGATGGGGATGACTGGGAAGCCAATGCCCACAAGCTTGCGCACAAGTCCAAAGAGTAGATATCCGAAAATCAATAGTAAAAAGCGCTGACATGCAGCGCTTAAACGACCTTGCTAAGGCATTAAAAGCCCGCGGTCTTTTCTACTTATTTGCGGCTTTGTAGGCTCGCAGGGCAACATTGAATGCTTCTGCTACTTCTTCTTCAGCTGATACGGCCGCATTGTATGCGTCGATAGACTTTGCATAGTCTGCACGTGCCAAAGCTTGTGCATCACCGTCTTGTAAGTTCTTCGCATCGGCCTCTGCTGTGGCAGATTTGGCCTCCAGACATTGCATGTACTCCATGTTGCTTGCCTGAAATGCCTTAACCGCCTTCTGACCCGCAAGCATTGCTTCCATAGACGCTGCCGAGCCATCCAAAGCTTCGGGCTGGGTGGGTTGTTGGCACATGTCTTGTGCTAATGCTGCTGTTGAGGTCGCTAATGTACCGCCAAGACAAATACTCAATGCGGCAACACGGAGCACCGGAAACCGAAGGCGGTTAGATTCGATAGTTTTTCTATTCATCATGTTTTACCTGTGGTGGTCAGTTTTTCCCTACCCACAATCTGGGGAGTTGATATTGTCTCTCCAGAGCTGTTGCAACCCGCTCGGCAGAGTCTTGATCTGCGAGTCCAATCACCCGCACGCGATACAAAGTTTTACCTGCAGCGGTTGCTGTTTGTACCACTACACTGCCGCTTTCCACGGTCAGTTTGTTTGCCCAACGCTCAGCAATACCTCGGTCGGCATAGGAGCCAAAATTGACAAACCAAGGACCTTTGGCTGCCACGGCATTGCCCGAAGGTGCTGAACGACTTGCTTCACTCTTCTTTGCGGCGGCTTTTTCCGCGGCCAGTCGAGCTGCGCGATCGGCTGCCGCTTTTGCTGCGGCGGCCTCCTGGGCAAGTTTTTCGGCAGCCGCACTGGCTTTGGCAGCTTCCAGGGCTTCTAGTTCCTCCAATCGCTGCGACAATGCGTCGTTCTCTGCAGTTAATGCTTCTAACTCTGTACTGAGCGATTCATTCTGCAGTTGGATCTGCCGCTGCCGCTCCCGTTCGGTTTCAGCCTCTTCGGGGCTGACGGTGGTGGCAAGCTTGGCTTGAAGATCTCGAATTTCCGCCTGCATCTCGCCGCGCTGTTGCATAACACCAAAACCGCCGACGGCAAGCAAAAGAAGCGCTACCGCAACTACGGCGAGCATTCCCAAGGGAAGGGAGCGATCCTCTTTTTCCTCTGCATCTCCTGAGGCGGGTATTGCCGACACGGGGTCTTCCTTATCATCTGCTTGCGTCGTTGTTGCGTCGAAAGTTGCGTCGAAAGTTGTGTCGACAGCTGTATCGAAAGGCGCCGCCTTTTCTACAATACTTTCCGCCATCGTTGCACCTACTGCGATAGACGCATCGAAATTGTCTTCGAAGGCATCTACCACGGGAAGCTCTTCTTCCTCGGGTGGGTCGAGGTCGTTCAAAAAGTCATCGACAAACTCTTCTTCAAAATCTTCCTGATCTTCAGAAAAGGCTTCTTTCTGCTCAGAAAATAATTCCTCGATGTAATCCTCGTCGTCACCGATCTCCGGGACCTCAGGTTCAAGGGGTTCTTCGTCGTAGAAGGGGGCTTCTTCGGGTTCAGGCGTTTCGTTTAAGGACGGCTCCTCAGGAACATTGGGCTCTTCATCCGCCGGAACCGGATCGGGGACTCCGTAGTCTTCTACTCCGCTCAGGCCGTCTTTAAAGCCCTCTTCCGGGGGTAAGTCATCTCCATCAGACACATCGGGTGCATTGCTGCTGGCAAGGTCTTCCGTCGCCCCTTCAAACAACATGTCGTCATTAGCATCGCTGCTTACAGGCTCAGCAGAATTGCTTGGGAAGGCTTCGTCTGATTGTGTTTCGAGGGGCTCAGGTAGGTCGCTACTCAGGGGAGTTTGAGCGATAGCTTCAGGCACTTCAGCCTGGAACTCCGCGGACTCTTTTTGCTGACGGACCTCTGGCAGTTCTTCCAGAGGTACATCCGGTGAGGGCCAGTCCGCAAGGGGGTCATCGAGCTCACTCGCAAACGCCGCGTAACCAGGGTCCGCACTTTCTGAGTCTTCAGTTGAATCTGGCAGATCGTTGCCATAGTCACGGTCAACAAACGGAGAACTGTTGTCGTCATCTCGATCAACGAACATGCTCGGATAATCGTCTTGTTGATCATCAGAGTCCCCAGTGCGACGCGGACTGTCATCTCCAGCCGAGTTTCCGATTTCCCGATCTTCGTCTTCTTCTGCCATTACTTTTAGCTACTGGCTATGGGTCGCTACGGATATTATCAGAGCGAAAGCTGTCACGCTCGTGATTGCCGTTTTCCGTGAGTGCTGCCGGCGATGCGGTTAGAATGTGTCTATGGATGTGAGCGATATTTTGACCGGTTTAAACGACGCACAGCGAGATGCTGTGGCGGCGGAGAGTGGCAATATGCTGGTGTTGGCTGGCGCCGGGTCTGGCAAGACTCGAGTGTTGGTGCATCGGATTGCCTGGTTGATTCGTGCTGAGGGATTGTCGCCGCATGCTGTGTTGGCTGTGACCTTTACCAACAAAGCAGCGCGGGAGATGCGGGGGCGCATAGAACAAATGCTGCAGATCCCCACTCATAGTATGTGGGTGGGCACTTTCCATGGCCTGGCGCACCGCTTACTAAAAACCCATTGGAAGGAAGCGCGACTTCCGCAGAATTTTCAGATTCTTGATAGCGACGATCAGTTACGGCTAGTAAAACGAGTTTGCCGGGAGTTACAGCTTGATGAGTCTCGTTGGCCCCCTAAGCAGGCCCAGTGGTACATCAATGCTCAAAAAGATGAGGGGCTCCGTGCTGCGCACATCGAGCCGCCTTTGGGTGATCTTTATATCAAGACCATGCTGCGTGTTTACGCGGCTTACGAAGAAGCCTGCGAACGGGGAGGTATGGTCGACTTCGCGGAGCTACTGCTGCGCGCCCATGAGCTATGGCTCCAGGCGCCGGAAGTACTCGCGCACTATCAAGGTCGATTTCGCCAGATACTCGTAGACGAGTTTCAGGACACCAACACCATCCAGTATGCGTGGCTACGGGTATTGGCCGGCGATAAGATTTCAGTCGTCGCTGTGGGTGATGATGATCAGTCTATTTATGGCTGGCGCGGCGCAAAAATTGAAAACATTCAGCGATTCGGCGAGGACTTTGGTGGCACCAAGGTGGTTCGCTTGGAGCAGAACTATCGATCTACCCAAACGATTCTGCAGGCCGCCAACGGGGTTATCTCCAATAATAGTGGTCGCCTCGGTAAGGAACTTTGGAGCTCTGGAGAAACCGGTGAGCCTTTACAGCTCTATGCAGGTTTCAACGAACAAGACGAGGCCCGATTCATCGTCGAACAGATAGAAAACTGGGTGAGTAATGGTCAGGCGCGACGCTCCGTGGCTATTTTGTATCGCTCCAATGCTCAATCTCGGGTATTGGAAGAGGCGCTCCTTCGTAGTGGTTTGCCCTATCGCATTTACGGCGGTCAGCGGTTCTATGAGCGCCTGGAGATTCGAAACGCCATGGCATACCTCCGCCTGTTGGTAAGCCGAGGTGACGATGCTGCCTTTGAGCGGGTGATCAACACGCCGCCCCGGGGTATTGGCAGTAAGACTTTGGATGTACTGCGTGCCACTGCTCGAGAGCAACAGTGTTCATTGTGGCAGGCAATACACAGTTGCCAGGAGCATAAGTTGTTGCCGGCCCGAGCTTTGACCGCCATGGATGGTTTCAGGGTCCTGGTAGATGAGCTGGATACACTGACAGATCCCATGACCTTAGAAGAGCTTGTCGATCAGATGGTACGTCGATCGGGTCTGATTGCTTACCACGAGAAAGAGAAGGGCGAGAAAGGCCTGGCGCGTGTCGAGAACCTTGAGGAACTCGTGAGCGCAGCGCGGACTTTTGTTCCCGAAGGTGAAGAGCTGTCCCCGCTGCAGCAGTTTGTCGACAGCGCGGCATTGGACGCCGGTGAAGGTCAGGCAGATCCCCATGAAGATTCGGTGCAGCTAATGACTCTGCACTCGGCGAAAGGTCTTGAGTTTCCGCTGGTGATTTTGGCGGGTATGGAGGAAAACCTCTTTCCCCATCGTATGTCCATTGAAGAACCCGGGCGATTAGAAGAGGAACGACGACTCTGCTACGTGGGAATTACCCGGGCTATGGAGCGATTGATCATGACTTACGCCGAAAGTCGCCGTCTGCACGGTAGCGATAGCTACAACCCCCCTTCGCGCTTTGTACGGGAGATCCCATCAGAACTTGTGAACGAGGTGCGACTGCAAACCAAGATCAGTAGACCGGTGAGTCAACTGTCAGGAAGCACTCCAGCGGCTGATACGGGCCTCAATTTGGGTCAGCGGGTATACCACCAGATGTTCGGTGAAGGGGTTGTACTGAATTTCGAGGGCCGGGGCAGCAACGCCCGCGTCGAAGTTAACTTTGCTTCAGAGGGGACTAAGTGGCTGGTGGTGCAGTATGCGAAACTGCAGGCGCTGTAGGAGCCGGGCTCCGAAGGCAATACAACAATAAAAGGCCAAAGCACGGGCCTGAGGTAAGAGCCACATGAGTAAGTCATCGGGTATTAACAAAGAAGCTTTGGCGGTGCTGTTGCTAGCAGCAGCGCTCGTCTTACTTCTGGCTTTGTGGGCCTTTGAGCGCGTTGCAGATGATCGCGCGGCGGGCCCGGGTAACGCTGGTGAGCTGGGTCAGGGTGGAGATACCATCGAGTGGAAGTTGGTGACCACATGGCCCAAGAACCTGCCCGGTCTGGGACACACCCCCGAAGTCTTTGCCCAAATGGTTCGGGAAATGAGCGCGGGGCGTATGGATGTTCGCGTTTATGGTGCGGGTGAAATCGTACCGGCCTTTGAGGTGTTTGATGCGGTGTCTTCCGGTGTTGCTCAAATTGGCCACGGGGCTAGTTATTACTGGAAGGGAAAAATCCCCTCTTCTGTGTTCTTTACCGCTGTACCTTTTGGTATGACCGCGCAGGAAATGAACGGCTGGCTGCATTACGGCGGCGGTATGGAGTTGTGGCAGGAGATCTATGCTCCCGCGGGATTAGTGCCGTTCGCCGGTGGCAGCAGTGGCGTGCAAATGGCCGGTTGGTTTAACCGAGAGATCAACTCGCTCGAAGACCTCAAAGGTTTGCGCATGCGTATCCCGGGCTTGGCGGGAGAAGTATTCAGTGCAGCAGGAGGTGAAGCAGTACGTATTCCCGGAGGCGAGGTGTATACCGCTTTACAGACCGGTGTCATCGATGCGGTCGAGTGGGTTGGACCCTACAACGACTTGGCCCTGGGGCTTCACGAAATAGCCGAGTACTACTATTACCCGGGATGGCATGAGCCCGGCTCCATGCTGGAGTTTATTGTTAATGAAGACGCGTTAAAGGGCCTGCCCGAAGATTTACAAGCTATCGTTCGTTATGCCGCCCGAGCGTCCAATCAGGATATGCTCGACGAGTTCACCGCGCGGAACAATCGGGCGCTTCGGGAAATGATCGAGGTTCATGACGTTAAACTGCGGCGTTTACCCGATGATGTGCTTGCGGCGCTGTATCGTGGCGGCGAAGAAGCTATGGCTAGAATGATTGCCGATGATCCTTTGGCTGCAAAGGTGAACGCGTCGTTTCAGTCGTTTATGAAAGACGTACGTGCGTATCACGAAATATCAGAGCAGTCTTATATCAATGTCCGCAGAGACGTTATGGGGCCATTAATAAACGAGTAAGTGCCAGCCCTGTGTTGTCCTCACCCCCAAGACCAGCGCACCGCATTTTTTAATTTGCAGCAAGAGCGGCTTCTTAAGCGTTGATTCGAGCAAGGGCGCCTTTTGTATCGCAGTAATCCCCAACAGGGAATTGAAAGAAGCCCTGCTTTCCACGGAACATAACCCGGTCCGCACGCACTTGCGATATCCACAGCCGTTGATTTACGGGCTCACTGTTAAACACGCACTCGCTGAAGACGGCGACATTTTTCTCCGGCCCCCGGGCTGACTGAAACAAGAGCATCTGCGCGTTTGCATCGCGAGCTTGTTGCCCAATACGGTGAGTTAGTGCGTAGCTCGTTACGGACACCAGTTCATCAGTTAAGGAGGTGTAGCTTGGCGCGCAAAGGTTCACAGAGCGGTCCGTTGCCAGGTCCACGCTGAACATGGTGTGCTCACAACCCAGCGGATTGGGAGGTGGTATCGCCATGTCGAAGAACAGTTTAAAACGGTAGTACCCGCACTCTCTCAAGCAAGTTTCTACGCCTGTCGAGCCATAGAAAATCCAGCGGTCATGGGGGGACCCAAAACGACTCCCATAGTCCAGTGGGGGATATCGGAACGGCGTGCCAAGAAGATAGTTGATGCTGTTGCTGAGGGATCCAGGTTTATTGCCCTCAAGCATCTCTTCAAGCATCTGTTGCTCTAAAAGGTCGTCTGTAATGCGCGTTGTCGCCGAATCCTCCTGTCGTTCGACGATGCGCTCTACAGGGCCATGAAAAGGGTCGAAGGTAATCTCAGGGAGTGTGGTCACCCTTTTCCGCGCATGGCGTCAAGGTAGCCGCATACTGCAACAATGCCTTGGATGTTGTGAAGTTGTTCAAACGGTACACCGCGCGTTCCCAGGTTTTCGGTGCGGAGAAAGTGGCGCATGTTGTCTGTGTCGCCACCCATCAGCGCAAACAATGAGCGGTAGATACGAATGAACATCAGAGCAAGTTCGCCGGCCTTGCTATCAGGATCCACACCTTTGCGATCAATGCTCGTTCTGTTACGCCCAATAATCGCACCGATATCGGACCTACTAACTCCTAGCTCTGCTGCCGCTGCTAAGAGACTGCGGGCTAGAACAGCGGATCTTTCTGGTTCTGGTAGTGTTTCCATAAGCACATTTTATGCAAATGCACAAATTAGTCAAATTTTGTGCAAACGCACAGCACTAGCGTCCGTGCTTTTACGATCCGTTACGTTCTTAGAATTGCGACACCCATTTTGAAGAACTGTAGCTGTCGTTTGGAAAATTATGTATGTGTGATGGTTCGGGTGCGTCGCTGATCATCAATAGCAACAAAGACAAACTCACCTTCTGTTACCTTGATGGGATCTCCATCGTGCGGCGAGTTAATCCAAACCTCGACCATGATGCGAATCGATGAGCGCCCGATCTCAATAACATCACAAAAGCAGGATACGACCGCCCCTACGTGAACCGGTGTAATAAACGCCATACCATCGATGGCCACTGTCGCCACCCTGCCCTTCGCGACTTCTTCGGCGGTGATTGCGCCGGCAAGGTCCATTTGCGAGAGGAGCCATCCGCCAAAAATATCTCCGGAGGCGTTGGTATCCTTCGGCATCGCGATGGTTTGTATGGCGAGTTCGCCCTGGGGTAATGGTGTGGAGTCTATGTCGCTCATGATCTGCTGGTTCTGTCGTTAAGGTGAAGGGTTGAGATGAAGTTCAGTGTACTTGCAGCAGTTTAGCCGCCAGCCGTGGGCAAGGTATAGCGTTTAAAGCTGCGCGGGCAACCACGTGGCGAGCTGCGGCCAGACCCAAAGTGCCGCCAGGACCAGCAGCTGAATGCAAATAAAGGGTATTACACCTCGATAGATGGCAGATGTGGGCACCGAATCGGGCGCCACGCCCCGCAGGTAAAACAACGCAAAGCCAAAGGGCGGCGTCAGGAAAGAGGTTTGCAAGTTGATTGCAATCATGATGCCCAGCCATATGGGATCAACGCCCATGAGCAGCAAGATAGGGCCAACAATCGGAACTACAACGAAGGTGATTTCGATGAAATCCAGTACGAAGCCAAGAGCGAAGATAACGAGCATCACCAATAAGGTCGCTGAGAAAACGCCTCCCGGCAGGTCGGCAAAGAAAGCCTGAATCAGTTCTTCTCCACCGAAACCTCTAAACACGAGCGAGAACACCGCCGCGCCAATCAAGATCATGAAGACCATGGCGGTAGTTTCTAAAGTACTGGTAACAATCTCTTGCAGCTTCGTTTGATTCACCTCGCCGCGCAATGCTGCGAGTAACAATGCTCCGGTCGCGCCGACCCCGGCGGCTTCTGTGGGTGTAGCCGCGCCCGCGAGTATGGAGCCCAGCACAACGGCAATGAGAATCAGCGGGGGTATCAGGCCATGGAGTAGCTTTCCCCAGGACATTGTTCGGGTTTTAACCGGTGGAACGCTTCCCGGGCGAAGCACTGCCATCCCAAGAATGTAAAGACAGTAAAGACCCACCAAAAGCAGACCCGGAATAATTGCGCCGACAAACAAATCCCCTACCGACACCGTTTGAGGATTAAAGACGTCCAGTTTTAACTGTGCTTGTTGGTATGAGCTGGAGAGAATGTCGCCAAGTAGTACGAGAGCAATCGACGGTGGGATTATCTGACCAAGGGTGCCCGTGGCGCAGATCGTGCCCGTTGCGATGCTGGGACCGTAGCCCGCCCGCAACATCGTAGGTAGTGACAGGAGGCCCATAGTCACCACCGTTGCGCCGACAATGCCTGTACTTGCAGCCAAAAGCATTCCCACCAGAACGACGGAAATAGCTAATCCGCCGGGCAGGCGACCCAATAAAGCGGACATACTCTCCAGCAGCTCTTCAGCCACCTTCGATTTTTCGAGAATCACGCCCATCATCACAAACAGTGGGACCGCGATGAGCGTGACGTTGCTGATGGTACCGAATAGCCGTCCGGGGAGAGCCTCCAGGAAGGCGGGATCAAAGCCCCCGGCGATGGTGCCCACGGCGGCAAACAGCAGCGCGGTACCTGCCAGGGTAAACGCTACCGGATACCCAAGCATTAACAGCCCGCAGACTGCGGCGAACATCCACAGTGCTATAGATCCGTCCATCAGCGATTCTCGCGAAGAATAAGGATCTGTGCGTTTCGCAAAATGTCTACGAAGCCTGCCAGAGCAAGGTTTATGGCCATAAGCGGTAAGAGTGTTTTAAGCAGGTACAGGTAGGGGATCCCTCCGGGCTCCGGCGAGCTTTCACGGATTGCCCAAGAGTCGGCGACATAACCCCAGCTAATAACAAAAATCATCACGCAAAGAGGGAGAAGGAAAACAATGCCTCCCAAAGCATTCACCCAGGCCTTACCTCGATCGCTAAAGCCACGATAAAAGATATCGACACGCACATGACTGCCGGACTTTAGCGCATAGGCGACACCCAGCATGAACAGGCTGCCATGAAGGTAAGTTACGGTCTCCTGCATAGCAATGGAGCCCGTAGAAAACCCATAACGCAGGATGACGACAGCGGCGGTAAGTAATGCCATGGCCAACGCGCACCAGGCAAGCAGCCGTCCGGACAGCAGGGTGAAACGGTCAACCGCCTGTATAAAAGACGCCCAATTAAGCACCCATTTACTGCCTTTCTTAATGCCGGAGGGCGAGGGTATCATAGCCCAGCGCGTTCACTCTTCTTTACGCAAGACCTTGAGAACCCAGCTAAAACGCGAACTAAGAAACACCCTGACAAGCAGTAAGGACTACGACAATGCTCAGCGTTATTTCACCCGCTAAAACTCTGGATTACGAGTCGCCAGTTACCACTCGCAAAGCGACGCAGCCGGAGTTTCTTGAACGTTCCGAGGCACTTGTTGAAGATGCGCGGCAGTTGGACCCTATGGATATCCGGTCTCTGATGGGCGTATCCGAGAACATCGCGACGCTCAATCATCAGCGCTTTATGGATTGGCATCGCCCCTTTGATAAGACGAATGCCCGACAAGCCATTCTGGCGTTCAAAGGTGACGTTTACACCGGACTCGAAGCCGAGACAATGAATGCAGCTCAGTTGGCCTACGCGCAGAAGCACTTGCGTATTCTCTCAGGCCTTTATGGGGTCCTGCGTCCTCTCGATCTTATGCAGGCCTACCGACTCGAAATGGGGCTGCGTTTTTCTAATAGCGGTGGCAAGAATCTTTATGACTTTTGGGGTGACGCGCTGACTGTCAGCCTGAACAAGCAGCTGAAGAAGACCGATACTGCGGTTCTTCTAAACCTTGCCTCCAACGAGTACTTCAAAGCGGTCAAACCCGGCGCTCTGGATGGAGAAGTCATCACGCCGGTGTTCAAAGATCTCAAAAATGGTAAATACAAAATCATTAGTTTCTTTGCCAAAAAAGCGCGGGGACAAATGGCGCGTTACATCGTTGATAAAGAAGTGAACGATGTGGCATCGCTAAAGAAGTTTCGCGTAGGCGGTTATCGCTACAACGCGGCGGAGTCTTCTGCCCGCGAGCTGGTGTTCACTCGCGATAAAGCGCCCACTGTCTAAAAGCGCCATAGCCAAAGCCCCCAGCAACTCTCCTAAACGTCAAATAGGTATTCCCGAATGAGCGTACAAACACCGACTCACCAGGTGGTTATTATTGGCGCGGGGATGTCTGGCTTATGTATGGGCATAAAGCTTCGCGAGCGCGGCATCACGGACTTTGTGATCCTGGAGAAGTCCCCTCAGGTTGGAGGCACCTGGTATGACAACACCTATCCAGGTGCCTGTTGCGACGTAGCATCGGTTCTGTATAGCTATTCTTTCGCTCCCAATCCTGATTGGTCCCACAAGTTCTCGCCGCACAATGAAATCAGAGCTTATTTCCAGCGCTGCGCTGAAGAGTTTGGTCTGCTTTCGCACCTTCGCTTGAGTACCGAGGTAGATCAGGCTCAGTGGCAGGAAGACTTGGGGCTTTGGGAGGTAAATCTTGCTAATGGCGAAAAGCTGCTGACCAGGAGTTTGGTCAGTGGTTTGGGTCAGCTCAACGTACCCAATATTCCCGATTTTGCCGGCCAGGACAGTTTTGCGGGACACAGCTTTCACTCCGCGCGCTGGGACCATGACTATGATTTGAAGGGTAAGCGAGTGGCGGTGATTGGGAACGCGGCGAGTGCCTTGCAGTTTATTCCCCACATAGCGAAGCAGGTAGCGCAACTTCATGTGTACCAGCGCAGCGCAAACTATGTGATCAAACGCGATGATCGAGCTTACAGGGAATGGGAGAAGTGGGTTTTTCGTAACGTGCCACTGGCTCAAAAAGCGGTTCGCGCAATGGTCTATCTGCGTGGAGAGTGGCTTTTCTATCCGGTATTGCGCAACAGTTCTACCTGGCTTCTTAAGCACTGGGAGAAGTGGTGCAAGGACTATCGCGAAGAAGAAGTGAAGGATCAGGAGCTGCGGGACAAGCTCACGCCGGATTACCGTTTGGGCTGTAAACGCATTCTTATCTCGGATGATTTTTTTGGCGCTTTCGTTAGAGACAACGTAGAGCTGGTTACCTCACCCATTACCGGTATGGACGAAGAGGGAGTGCGAGCAGAGGACGGGACGGACCGTCCCGTGGACGCGATAATCTATGCGACGGGGTTTAATACCTCACAAATGCACAGCGCCGTTGAGTTTAAGGGCGTGAACGGCTTGTCTTTGCAGGATGCCTGGCGCGATGGTGCGGAGGCCTATCGCGGCGTATGCACTCACGGCTTTCCGAACTTCTTTATGCTCTATGGGCCCAACACCAATCTGGGCAGTAATTCGATCATTTTCATGGTGGAGCGTCAGGTCGACTACGTCGTTGATTGCATAGACAAGTTGCTCAGCCATGAGCTCCGCGCCATAGATGTTAACGAGAACGTTCAGATGGCCTATAGCGAGCGCATGCAGGGCGAACTTGCACAGACTGTATGGGTGGCGAGTTGTGAGAGCTGGTATAAAAATGCGGCGGGCAAAGTGACCAACAACTGGCCCCGTTCCACCCTCGCCTATCGATGGCACATGCGAAGCCCTGACTTTGCCGATTTCGATATGCGCGTTTAACAATGTCGGATCTGCCGTTTTCCCAGGCCGCTGAAAACAACCGCGAACCTATCCTTCATGAGCTGCAGCGATTACTGGGCGATGCACAGTCAGTGCTGGAAATCGGCTCTGGTACAGGTCAGCACGCCAGCGCCTTCGCAGCGGCCATGCCACATTTGCGTTGGCAGCCCAGCGAACACCCACAGTCTCTGGCGACACTTCGGCCCCGTTGCGAGCGGGTATCGCTGGACAACCTTCTGCCGCCGGTCACGGTGGATATTTGCGAAACCCCCTGGCCTGAACCTTGGCCGGATGCGATTTACACTGCGAATACATTGCATATTGTGTCGGAGCCTTTGGTCGAGGCGTTTTTTGTCGCTTGTAACGCTCAGGGCACAGCTGGTTCCTTGTTGCTGGTTTATGGTCCGTTCAATTACGGCGGTGAATTCACATCGGAGTCCAATGCGAGCTTTGACCTTTGGTTAAAAGATCGAGATCCCAACAGTGGTATTCGTGACTTTGAATGGGTGGACTCTCTCGCAAGCACAGCTGGTTATCGACTTCTGGAAGATGTTTCGATGCCAGCCAACAATCGTCTAGTAGTATGGAAGATGGAAAGCGCATAGCTAGCCATTAAGCTGCAATGTGTCCTCCTAAACTAGTGCTGGGAAGGAATTGATAATGAGCATACTAAGAACCTTTTTCTTGTCACTGAGCTTGCTCGTTTTGGGCAATGGAGCGGTATTTGCAGACGCGGCCGACCCTTTGCCGTCGTGGAATGACTCCCCGTCCAAGCACTCGATCGTGGACTTTGTAGAGCGCGTTACTCGCAGCGGCTCTTCTGATTTTGTACCCGTGGCGGAGCGTATCGCGACCTTTGATAACGACGGCAACCTTTGGGCAGAGCAGCCGATGTATTTTCAGCTCTTCTTTGCTATTGATCGAGTCAAAGCCTTGGCAGAAGAGCGCCCCGAGTGGAAAACCGAAGAGCCCTTTGCGTCTCTTCTTGCCGGCGATCTGGAATCGGTCCTTTCCGGCGGCCTGGAATCGGTTCTGAAGATTGTCATGGCGAGTCATGCGGGAATGACCACCGAAGAGTTCGAGGTGATCGTGAGCGAGTGGTTAGAGACAGCGCGACATCCTGTCACTGAGCGCCCATACACGGAAATGGTGTACCAACCCATGCTCGAGCTTTTGGACTATCTGCGCGCCAATGACTTCAAAACCTTTATTGTGTCGGGGGGCGGTATTGAATTTATGCGTCCCTGGACTGAGCGAGTGTACGGCATACCTCCGGAGCAGGTTGTGGGTAGCAGCATCAAGACTGAGTTCGAGATCGAGAATGGTAGACCTGTTCTGAGACGTTTGGCTGAAATCGACTTCGTCGATGACAAAGAAGGTAAGCCCGTGGGGATCCATTCGCATATCGGTCGCCGGCCAATTTTTGCTTCAGGCAATTCCGATGGCGACCTTCAAATGTTGCAATACACGGCGGCGGGTGACGGCCCGCGAATGATGCTCTACCTCCACCACACCGATGCAGAGCGAGAGTGGGCCTATGATCGGGAATCAAGTATCGGGAAGCTTGATAAGGGTCTGGATGTGGCTGGGGAAAAAGGCTGGACTGTTATAGATATGGCCCAGGACTGGAACACCGTTTTCCCGGCAGAAGTTAAGTAAGAGTCTCGTTATCCGGGGTCTCTTTGAAGGGGAGAAGGCCCATGGCGTCTTTGCGATACCCTTCTACATGCACTTGCTCTTCCCGCGTGAAGTTACCCACGGCATCATCTAGCTCGGCTTGCGCCACCCAGTGACAGGAGAGTGTTGTCGTGGGTTCAAACCCCCGCTGAATTTTATGCTCGCCCTGAGCGCCAGGATCAAAGCGCTTTAGCCCATGACGGATGCAGTAGTCGATGCCTTGGTAGTAGCAGGTCTCGAAGTGCAGACAGTCGTACTCGCGACTACACCCCCAATAGCGTCCGTACAGAGTTTCGCCATCGCAAAAATACAGTGCACCTGCCACCGGGGAGCCATCTTTTTCGGCGAGGGCCATAAGCACCTGCTCGCCCATGTTCGCTGCCACGTCCAGGAAAAACTCGCGCGTGAGATAGCCGCCGTGGCCACTGCGCTTGGCGTAGGTCATTTGATAAAAGGTGTAAAACTGCTGCCAGTGCTGGTCTTCTATTTCGCCGCCGGTTCGTGTTTCCAGCCGCAGCCCTTGTTCAATGACGCGCTTGCGTTCCCGCCGGAGGTTTTTGCGCTTGCGGCTGCTGAACGTACTCAAAAATTCATCGAAAGTTTTATAGCC
>NZ_JBGCFU010000062.1:0-5976 GCF_045107095.1 Congregibacter sp.
AGTTGTGGAGCCCTATTGCCCCAATCAGTTGTCCACTTTCAGAGAGAGTGATCGCGTACGCCACATTGGTCCTCGCCTCCCAACCAGCCTTGTGGGTCGCAACCCAGGATTCAGCCATTTCAGTGCTATAGGGATGAGGAACGTTCAACGTCGTTTTTGAGACATTAAAATTCCCCGCGAGCGTGTTTATTTCCTCCGCGTCATCCATAGAAAATGGACGAAGTACAAGACGGCGAGTTTTGAGCTCAGGTTGTTTTATCGCTTTCAGCGCTTCTACTTTCTTAGACAAAAGCTCCACCCGGTACGGACCCGCTGGAAATTGGTCGGTGTGAGAGGATTCGAACCTCCGACCCCTTCCTCCCGAAGGAAGTGCGCTACCAGGCTGCGCCACACACCGAATGAGTTACTACGCTCAACAAAATCATAGCAAACTCAACTACTCAGTAAACGCCAGCCTGATGAGCCAGCCATTGACTGAAGAGGCTCAAACCGCCCACAACAACAATCAACATCACTAGCAAGTACAAAGGTTTGAAGGGTTTTCTCTCAACCGAGTTAACGCCGCGCTTAAGAAACGCATCCACCTTGGCCTGATCTTCAGGATATAGCTGGCGCTCGGGACCTTCGGTTGCTGCTGCGGTCGAAACGTCTTGCTGCTCTTGATCTTGAGACATTGTTTCGCCTCCTGGAAACGAAAACGGGCGCGAATTATCGCGCCCGTAAAGAGATATTGCACCCCCCGAAAGCTCAAGCGAGCACTACGGGGCTCATCAAGGTGATCAGAAAGCGAACATAGCCTCTGGCATTTCCATAAGGTTATCAGCACCCGAGAGCAATGCCAGCTTATGCGATGCCGTTCGTGGAAGAATTCGCTCAAAGTAAAAACGTGCAGTCATGAGCTTCGCCTCGTAGAACGCAGTGTCACCCTCCCCCTCAGCGATCTTCTTTTGTGCCGCTACGGCCATCTGCGCCCAAAAGTATCCGAGTACGACGTAACCCGAGTACATCAGGTAATCCACAGATGCGGCACCCGCCTCGTCAGGATTCTCCATCGCCTTACCGCCCACTTCGAGGGACATAGTTAGCCACTCATCTTTGTAGGTAGACAGCGGGCCCGTAAATTCAGCGTAGCTCTCATCGGCATTCGCATCGACGAACTCACCCATCATTTCCGTGAAGCCCATCAAGAGCTTTCCGCCGGACCCAAGCACCTTACGACCGATAAGATCCAGAGCCTGAATCCCGGTAGTTCCTTCGTACAGCGTGGCGATTCGTGCGTCACGGGCAATTTGCTCCATGCCCCACTCGCGAATGAAACCGTGGCCGCCGTAGATTTGAATACCGTGGTTAGCAGCTTCAAGACCCGCTTCGGTAACAAACGCCTTAGCGATAGGCGTAAGCACCGCCATAAGGTCATCGGCTTTCTTTGCTGCTTCTTCGTCACCGCGATCGACGATATCGCCCAGCTGCGCAAGGTAATACAGCATGGCGCGGCTGCCCTCGGCAATCGACTTCTGGGTTAGCAACATGCGGCGTACATCGGGGTGCACAATAATCGGGTCCGCAGGACCGTCGGGGTTTTTGGGGCCTGTAAGACTACGCATAGCAAGACGCTCGCGGGCGTACTCGAGAGAACCCTGGTAAGCGAGCTCGGCGTGAGCTAGACCCTGCATCGCAGTACCGATACGCGCCGTGTTCATAAAGGTGAACATCATGTTCAGGCCACGGTTTGGCTCACCGATGAGATAGCCCTTCGCTCCGTCAAAGTTCATCACGCAGGTAGCCGACGCTTTGATGCCCATCTTCTTTTCGATCGATGCGCAATGCACGCCGTTGCGATCGCCAAGGCTGCCGTCTTCATTCACGTTGAACTTAGGGACCACGAACAAAGAGATGCCCTTGGTGCCCTCTGGCGCATCGGGCATACGCGCAATCACGATGTGCACAATGTTGTCTGACATGTCGTGCTCGCCGGCAGAGATGAAAATCTTGGTGCCGGTAATGGCATAGCTACCGTCAGCCTGTGGCTCGGCCTTAGTGCGAAGAAGCCCTAAGTCAGACCCGCAATGGGACTCAGTAAGACACATAGTGCCAGTCCAGTTACCCGCTACCAGCTTGGGCAGATATTGCTCTTTCTGCTCTGGGGAACCATGGGCTTCCAAGGTTTTGATACAGCCATGGGATAGGCCCGGGTACATCAGCCAGGACCAGTTGGCGGTTCCTGCCAACTCATTAATGACAATCCCCAGCATATTGGGCATGTCCTGCCCGCCAAACTCAGGCTCTGCTGACAGTGACGGCCAGCCATTGTCGACATACTGCTTGTAAGCGTCGGCAAAACCTTCGGGAGTCTTGAC
Organism: Congregibacter sp.; assembly: GCF_045107095.1. Lineage (GTDB taxonomy): Bacteria > Pseudomonadota > Gammaproteobacteria > Pseudomonadales > Halieaceae > Congregibacter. Next base: position 2,358 of record NZ_JBGCFU010000062.1, read on the forward strand.
GCCTTCTTCGGACCAAACGCAACCCTCTTCATCACCACTTTGGTTAAGTGGTGAGAGTACGTTCTCAGCAAACTTTGCGCCTTCTTCGATGATGGCGTTCATGAGATCGGGTGTAGCTTCTTCGTAGCCTTTGAGACCCGCGTAAAGGTTCTCGGTGTCCAGAACCTCATTGATGACAAACTGGATATCGCGCAACGGCGCCTTATAACTTGGCATGACTCTCTCCCCATAACGTCGGTGTTGGCGCTCGTCGTTCGCGAGACCTTTCACCTATGTGTTCAGTGTTAACTTCTGGACGCATTATAGTCAAAATGTGTGGGTTTGCATGGATAAATTTGTGACCTGACCGACAAGAAGCTGGGCAAAGAGTCTGTCAGTAGTGGGTCAAAATTGGGATTGAACCTCAGGTGATATAAGTTTGCTGGCGCTTACTTACCTGTAAGATCAATAAAAGCATGGCTGCCGGGCGGTCAAGAGTGCAGAGCAGCTACATCGCATTATAAAAACGTGGATCGGCTGCGGGTTCATCCGACATTTCTCGCTCTTCGGGATTTATACCCAATCGGTCGAACAAGGCCAGATCTGAGTTGGCGCCGGGATTAGCGGTGGTGAGCAGTTTCTCGCCGTAGAAGATCGAATTGGCGCCAGCCAAAAACGCCAAGGCTTGGGTCTGATCGTTCATGTCCTCGCGTCCCGCAGACAAACGTACATGGGATGCTGGCATCATGATTCGGGCGACTGCAATGGTCCGCACAAACTCGAATGGATCCAGATCTCCCTCTCCTGCCAATGGCGTTCCTGGTACGCGCACCAGCATATTGATGGGCACACTGTCGGGGTGTTCGGGCAGGTTCGCGAGCTGCTGCAACAACCCCACGCGATCATCCTGATCTTCTCCCATGCCAACAATTCCCCCGCTACAGACCTTCATGCCCGCATCACGAACATGGCCCAGAGTTTTAAGACGATCTGCATAGGTACGTGTAGTAATGATGTCGCTGTAATACTCGGGCGAGGTATCGAGGTTGTGGTTGTAGTAATCCAAACCGGCCTCGGCTAGCGTTTTGGCCTGCGTATCACTCAACATTCCCAGAGTCATGCAGGTTTCCAGGCCCATGACCTTAACGCCTTCGATCATTGCGGTGAGTGCGGGCAAGTCGCGATCCTTGGGGGACCTCCACGCAGCACCCATACAAAAGCGTGTAGCCCCAGACTGACGAGCCGCCTTTGCCTGCTCAAGCACCTGATTCACTTCCATCAGGGCCTCTACCGACAAACCCGTATCAAAGCGCGTGCTTTGAGGGCAGTAAGCACAATCTTCAGGACAAGCGCCGGTTTTGATCGAAAGCAAAGTGCTCACCTGCACCTCATTCGGGTCAAAATACTCACGATGTACCGACTGCGCACGAAACAGCAAATCGTTGAAGGGCAGGGCAAAAAGCGCGGCGACCTCTTCTCGCGTCCAATCGTGGCGATGCGCGTCCAAGGCCCTCTCATCGACAGGCCGGGGCACGGAATCTGAGCCTTGTTTCGAGTTCGGGTTGATCGGCGAGCGGGTGGCGGGGTCTGGCAGTGGCTGGTTCATAGCTAGTGTCTCGATTGCAGGTCGACATAGTAAATCGCCAAGCACCGCTGTCAACTTGTGGAGAAAAAAATGGTTAACAGCGTTACGCAGAACATCGCCCATCGTGTAATCGACTACCTGGCGCCGCAGTTCTGTATCTATTGTGATCAGCAGAGCCATAGTCCCGAAGCGGTCTGTGAGGTGTGCCAGGATGCGCTGCGCGTAAATGATCAAGCCTGCCCGCAGTGCGCTTTACCCGGTATGGATGGTCGTCTTTGCCCGAACTGCCTTAAAGCAGAACCTGCCTTAAAAACCGTCACCGCTGCCTTTGAGTATGATCCGGCCATCGCCTACTTGATGCACCGCTGGAAATACCTGAAAAATCGCAATTTATCCCGAACAGCAGCTAAATTGATGCTAAATTCCGAAATTTGCATCAAAAATGTAGATATCGTGCTAGCAACACCGCTCCATTGGCGACGTAAGCTTCGCCGCGGCTTTAACCAGAGTGAAGATTTGCTTTCCAGCCTTTCTCGCCTGTACCCACCACTTCAACCCACACCAAAGAAGCGGGCTCTACTCAAACGTTGCATCGCCACCAAGACCCAGGCGCATGCTTCACGGCGCGAACGCTTAAGTAATCTCCAGGGAGCCTTCACGGTAGTCGGCAATGTCCACGGCTGCTCCGTCGCCGTCATTGATGATGTGTGCACAACGAGCGCCACCGGTAATGCCATGGCGAGAGTGTTGCTGGACGCCGGGGCAAGTGAGGTTCACCTCTATTGTCTTGCCCGCACGCCGTCGCCTTGACCTACAATGCACGGATGTATCTCAAGCGTCTCAGCCCTACTGTTTTTACCCGAGCGATCGACGCTTCTCTAGCACTCCAGAACCTCGCTCTGGCCGCGCAAAAGACCGCCTCTTCTGTTTTGCTTATCGCTATGCTCATCGGGTCTCAATCTCTGGCAGCTGCCACAGACTCTTTGAACATCGCGGTAGCATCCAATTTTCGGACGACTGCAGAAGAGATCGGCGCACAGTTTGCCGCCAGCACGGGGGTCCAGGTGAGGGTGAGCAGTGCGTCGACCGGAGTCTTAGCGGCACAGATACGTCGTGGGGCGCCTTTTGATGTGCTGCTAGCGGCCGATCACGCACGACCGCAGGCCCTTGTAGATGACGGAACAAGTGCGGGGCCAGCACTCTGCTACGCCCAGGGCTCGCTGGTACTGCTAGGTACCAACTCCATGGAAGACGCCCTTTCGGATGCCAGCAAGAGCATCGCCATCGCTAACGCCCGGTCCGCACCGTACGGAGCAGCGGCGCTTGCTGTGTTAGAGAGAGACGGTTTTGCTAGTGCCGATGACCGCCGCATTGTTCGCGGCAGCAATGTGCAGCAAGCCCTGCAGTTCTATACGAGTGGCGGTGCAGACTTAGCGCTCGTTGCCCGGTCGCTTAGCCCCACATCAGGCCTACCGATACCAAGGTCATGGCACGCACCCATCGAGCAATACGCCGTAATCAATGCCCGCTCCCAAAACCTTCGTACTGCACAGGAATTCCTTGAATACCTTTCCAGTCCGCCCGTGGAATCAGTGCTGACAAGTTTTGGATACACCTCGTGCTCATGAGCAGTCTCGAGTGGCAAGCTGTGACTCTGACCCTGCGTTTGGCGACGGTGAGCACTCTGATTCTCATTTTGCTGGGCACACCACTCGCGTACTGGCTGTCACGCCAAAAAGGCTCCTTCGCTGCATTTGTTGAAGCGCTGGTTGCCTTACCGTTGGTGCTGCCGCCCACAGTGCTTGGCTTTTATCTACTTCTAGTGCTGGCGCCCGATGCCCTCCCCGGACAGCTATGGCAGACCGTCACGGGAACGCAGTTGGCCTTTAGTTTTTCCGCGTTGGTCGTGGGCTCTGTGATTTACTCCCTGCCCTTCGTGGTACAGCCCCTGCAGCAAGCTTTCACTCGTGTTCCGGATACACTCCTGAACGCTGCAGCGACGCTTGGAGCTCCACCTCTCGAGCAGTTCTGGGCCATCACGCTGCCTTTATGCAA
>NZ_JBGCFU010000063.1:0-7361 GCF_045107095.1 Congregibacter sp.
ACTCACAGTCGCCAAAATTTTGCTTATAGCGGGTTGCTTTCATCATCTACTCCCGGCTTGCTGTGAGGCTACTTTATATCAACTCTGCTCGTAAAAGGGCGATCACAGTTGAGCGATAGGACTTAACAGGAAAAGTCAGGATGGAGAAAGAACGGGCCGCGATGGTGGAGGTGGCTAAGCAGCAGGCGAAGGAGCAAAAGGATGTTTTGGACAGGCGGACATCAGAGGTGGTGGCTCAGGTCACGAAGCGGGCGTATCAAGGCATGGATGAGCAGGTGATGCGCATTGTGAATACGGTGCGCACGAAGCATTATCTGGAGGCCAGTTTCTATGCGTTCGTAGGGGTTATGGTCGTGATGACATCGAGTTGGTATGCGGCTTGGTTCAGTCGCGGGCAGGTCGAAGCGGATACGATCTGGGGCGATATTGAGCGCTGGAATGGCGATCATGTTCGTGAGTGCATTAAGGCGAAGAAGTCCACCTGCAATATCCACATCGAGGTGCCGGAGTAGGTGCTATGAGCTTGGCCCAAAGCAGCGGTAATAAAGTTTGAGCTTTTCAAAATTCACCCTAAAGTAATCCCTTTCTAGTTGGGGCAAGTAGCTCAACCGGAACGGCTGAAACGTCGAAAAACCGTTCATTTTTAAGGCTATTTTGGGTCGCGAAAGGTATCGCGTGGCGCGACGCGCCAGAAGAAGGGAAAAGAAAAAAGAGCAAAGGGACAAAGGGCAAGAGGGCAAAGGATTACTCAAGAGTCCACGAGGCCGCGCACACTACTCGAAAACCAACGATGTAGAGCCTGCTAACGCGCGCGTACCTGCCGCGAGCGGCCGAGCGGCAGTAGCCGGGATCGCCGAACCAAGAACCGCCCCGCAGCAGTCGCAAAGAGGCTTCACCGCCCTCAGTCCAAGCGCTGCCGTCTGCTGGAGCACCCTCGTAATTATCGTGCCAATGGTCTAAGCACCATTCCCACACGTTGCCATGCATGTCATATAGGCCAAAGCTATTCGCCGGAAAGCTGCCTACATCTGTCGTCTGCTCACGATACTCACCCTTCGGGCCAGCACCGTAGGTAACAGTTGCGCTGTAATTAGCTAGCTCGTCAGTCAAGGTGGCACCACAGTGGAAAGGCGTTGTCGTTCCTGCTCGACAGGCATATTCCCATTCCGCTTCACTCGGCAGGCGATATTCCCGGCCACTATGACGCGATAGCCGCTGGCAAAACTCCACCGCAGCATCCCAGCTCACTTGCTCCACCGGACGCTGATCGCCCTCGAAATGCGATGGCTCAGCCGCCAGGTCTTGTGACACTTTGGGCAGGGCAGACACGGCCCGCCACTGCGCTTGGGTCACTGGGTATTTCCCCATCAAAAATGAAGGCACAGTGACCTCATGCTGAGGCTTTTCATCATCGTTTCCTTCACCTTCGGGTGAACCCATCGTAAAGGTTCCACCGGGGATAACCATCAAATCGAGTGTGAGATTTTCACTCAACGACTCGGTGCGAAACTCTGCTTGCTGTCGCTCAACACTAATGGTTTTATCTGAAGCATTGACAGTCGCCACGTTAAACTCTGCAGTTGTTCCAGTGACAGTAACAGGCCCCAACGCAGGTAGTTGCCAGTCTTTGGGTTGCAGTAAAGCTCTGCCAATCAGAAGCGAGCCAACCCCCCCTCCCGCAAATCCCAAAATCTGCATCGCGCGACGACGGCTGATCAGATTGCCTAAAGCATCGAGCGAGGTCGCTTGAGGTGTAGGAGACGACGCCATACGCTGAGATTGCGATGCGAGCCGAGCCGATTGGCGTGGCGGTGAAGGAGCAGGCACCGCTGGCGTAGGCCGAGAGGGTTGTGGCGGCTTCACGCTGGCCGATGGAACAGGAGAGGTCACCTTTCTTTGAGGGCGGGCAGGCGGCGAGACTGGGGTAACCGCGCGCGGGGTGGCTGAGGCGGAAGTTGACGGAGAGGGGAGTGGCGAGGCAGTGGGTGAGACGGCAGTGGGCGGTGGGGAAATCGCACCCCGAGATAGGCGTTCTATCCCCGCAATCGCTGCGGGATCTCCCGGTGACACCATCAGCACTCGTATCCAAAGCTGTTTGGCCGTCTTGGGGTCGCTATCTAGCTCTGCGGTGAGCGCATCATTTTTGAGCGCGACTACGTCGGTTAGTGTGGCTTGCTGTGGCAGCAGAATCAAATGATTCTTCGACGGCGGCTCGATCGCACCATAGGGGGTTTGAGCGACGCGCTTATGGTGTCGTACGAGCTGAGGCACGTAGTAGCGTAAGCGTTGATATAGGCGCTCGACGGTAGCGCAATTGCCTTCGCCCTGGAGCTGTAAACTCTCTAACAACACATGGGTAAATGCGCCGCGTTTTAGGGATTCAATCTCGTAGGAAGATTCCTCGGGACTACAGGAGAAGAGAGTGATCACACCCTGTTGTTTTTCTCGGCCAAAGCCTATGCCATCTCGCCGTCCTTCATAGCTGCGACAGGCATCGATCAACAGAATTACGTTGTCTGCCCCGCTGCGGCGCAGCCGTTCGCTGACGTAGTGCAATGGGATGGCGGAACGCTCTAAATCATCGAGATCGCCATCTAGCGGCATCAGATAGTCGCGATTTTCATGCCGAATGCCATGACCGGCAAAGAAAAACCACAGGTTATCGCCATCACGCAAAAAGGGTGTCTCAAAGCGGGTGCGTAGAAACCGACTGAGGGTTGTGCTGGTCGGTTGAGAGGCCAGGTCGGGACCATAATCTTGCGGTATCGGGAGACTGCTATCAGTGAAGTGGTAAACCTGGTGAAAGTTCAGATCCTGCGCAAAAAATTGCCGCACTGCATCGGCATCCGACATCGCATAGTGAAGTCGTTGCAGATAGCGATAGCCATTAATGCCAATGGTAATGGCCCAGTTTCTGGCCATAAGAGCGCGGTGATGACAGGAACGCTTAAATTCTGGGCTGAATACCGCAAAAGGGCAAGCCGGAGGGAGACGCTTATGATTTAGGCCGAGCAAATTTGAGGGTGATGCCACCAGAACCACTGAGTTCGCCGCCGGTACCCAGAATGCTGAGCTGGCCTTTGGCGTTCACCTGCACTGAGAGCGTGACTTCTTCGAGCCGTAAGCCGCTGCTAGTAGGAGAATCTATTGATGGAGACGATGGGTCAAACAGCTCGTTGACGACTGCTTGAAGCTCTTGCATCTGCTCTTTTAACTCGGCTGCGTTAATGCCGACGCGCTGTTGCCTAGCGTAGCGGGCGATCGCATCTACTCGGCTACGTCGAGGCGGGCCGAAACCACCCCCCGTATCCGTCCGACCATCGCGTTCTCCCCTCGTCGGCTCAACCGCTTCGCCTACGGGTTCTTCAACGATGAAATAGATTTGACTGTTATCTGACATTCGGCTAACTCCTCATAGTGGCTGACTGCATCAGCCCTTCAACGCTGTTACCCTCACAGCAACCAAAGGGCAAAGGGGGTGCAGCTAACCGTTCGGTCAACGCCTACCAGGCTATCTGCACCGGTTTGTTTTCGGATACCTCAAGGGATATCGCTGGAGCAGGTCTGGACTCTTCTGAGGGTACGCCCGACAGATTCACACCTGCCAGTTCTGACCAGCCATGCCCAAACAGGCAAATGGCTTAGAAGAGTGCACGAGGCCGCGCACACTACTCGAAAACCAACGTTGTTGTTCCTGTTATCGCGCGCGTTCCTGTTGCGATTGGCCGAGCGGCAGTTGTCGGGATTGTTGTTCCAAGAACCGCCCCGCAGCAGCTAGCGGTGCCTGCCCCAGCGACAGCATATAGGGCCGGGGCATCTGCCTTTTGAATCTTTGACAAAACCTCAACATTGGGGGAGCTTGCTAAATCGCAGCTCGCTGAAAATAGCCTCGCGCAAAGTACCCGTGTTGCCATGTTTGAGGTGGGCCGCCCAGCTTTGGAGCGAACAGGTCAGGCGATCAAAGCTAACCTTGTCATGCGCATAGGCAACCTGAAGACGCTTAAACCGGTGGCGTGCACGGCGGAGGTTATCATTACGCACCCGAATCCGATCCGGCAGTACCCGAAACCCAACGAAATTGGCACCGTGACGCGTCTCAAACAATTGGCTTTTGATGGGATGAATTTTGAGCCGCAGGGTAGCCAGATAGTCTTCTATAGCAATGCGGGCCGCAGCAAGATAGTCATCGTCGTCAGAGAAAAGCGCGAAATCATCGACGTATCTCAGATATTTTGGGGCTTTCAGCGATTCTTTGACGAAATGATCGAAGCCGTTCAGATAGATGTTGGCAAAGAACTGACTGGTCAGGTTGCCAATCGGCAAGCCTCGACGACGCTCTAAGGGGGTTAGCAGGGTATCGCCGGGGAAATATTCAATCGCGAGTTCCTGAGGATTACTGCCGTCGATAATGGTATCAATTAGCCATAACGTGTCCCGGCACTTGATCTTGCGGCGAATCATTGCTTTAAGGATGCTCAAATCAATGCTGGGGAAATATTTGCGGACGTCGCACTGCAAAACATAGCGACTGGTGCGCGCAAAGCGGGTAAAGCGTCTAAGGGCACGGTGGGTGCCAAACCCAAGGCGGTTGGCGTAGGAGTCAAAGATAAATGTGCGTTCAAAAATCGGCTGGATGACATTACACAGCGCATGGTGAACCACCCGGTCTCGATAGGGCGCAGCTGAAATCAAGCGCGGCTTCGGCGAGTAGACTTGAAAGACTTGATACTTACCAGGCTGATAGGTTTGGCGTTTGAGCGCTTGATGCAGATTAAGTAATTCTCGTTCACGGTTGTCGTTAAACGCTAAGACATTGGGACGAAAGCGTTTGCCGCGCTCAGCTTTACGGGCTGCTAGCAGTAAATTCTCAAAGTCAATAATCTGAGGCCAAAGGTTGCCATAGCGTTTCATGCGCTTACCTTGCTCTGCTTTTGCTGTTTCATCCAGCTGCCAAGGTCGATACCGATGTCATTAATGAGGGTGCTCGCATATTCGTAGCGGCGCACCGGTACCAGCTCAAAATCTAGCAGCAGACGGGTTTGGTAGCGAAGCAGATCTAAGCTAGCGTTCACCGCCTGAAGACGGCTGAGTTTATCGCGCGTGTAGCGGGCTTGGACAAGTGCTTCGAGCAGGCCGTAAAGGCCGCTGATCATTCGGTCTCCGAGTGTGAAGCGATGATCTCGGGGCAAACGATTGAGGATGGGCACATACCACTTGATTAAGTCGTACGTTTTTTGAATAATCGGCAATTCTTCCTTCATGAAAAGTCCTGGCAAAATGGGTGAGCATTGGACAGGCTACGCCAACGCGCTACGCGCGTGAAGAAGGGAAAAGAAAAAAGGGCAAAGGGAAAAAGGGCAAGAGGGCAAAGGGCTACTCAAGAGTCCACGAGGCCGCGCACACTACTCGAAAACCAACGATGCTGCCCCTGAGATCGCGCGCGCTCCTGAGGCGATTGGCCGAGCGGCAGTCGTCGGGATTGCTGCCCCAAGAACCGCCCCGCAGCACTCGCAGAGAGGCTTCACCGCCCTCAGTCCAAGCGCTGCCGTCTGCTGGAGCACCCTCGTAATTCTTATGCCAATAATCTAAGCACCATTCCAACACGTTGCCATGCATGTCGTATAGGCCGAAGCTATTCGCCGGAAAGCTACCTACATCTGTCGTCTGCTCGCGATACTCCCCCTTCGGGCCAGCACCATAGTTGCCTGGATACGTTTTATCTTCATAAGTAAAATCCACACCACTATAGTTCGCTAGATCGGTCGTTATGGTTTCGCCAAAATAAAACGGTGTACTCGTTCCCGCTCGACAGGCGTATTCCCACTCCGCTTCACTCGGTAGGCGATATTCCCGGCCACTATGACGCGATAGCCGCTGGCAAAACTCCACCGCAGCATCCCAACTCACTTGCTCCACCGGACGCTGATCTCCCTTGAAATTCGACGGGTCAGCCTCCAGGTCTTGCGACACTTTGGGCAAAGCACACACGGCCCGCCACTGCGCTTGGGTCACCGGGTACTTCCCCATCAGAAAGGCTGGAACCTTTACTTTGTGTTGCGATTCCACATTGACACCCTTGAAGCTGTCATTCCATCGGCCATACCAATCTCGTCCCGTTTCAGCACTCGGAGACCCCATCACGAACTCTCCACCAGGCACTGCCACCAGGTCTAAACTGACACCTTGGCTCAGCGTTTCTCGCCGATACTCAGTACGGCGCTGCTCGGGTTGACTCATGCGCCCTTGAGCGTCAACCTTGACTGTTTCAAAGCTCAACATGGGCCGATTCGCCGCCGCCCGACTACCGGCCTGACTGGAAGCAGGCTTAGCCGACTGGGTCGCGGGTGCTGTCGGTGCTGACTGCACGCTCAACCGGCCAATGCGTTTCAGCGCTTTGACAGCCTGCCGGTCGCCTGGTGAAGCTACCAACACTCGAATCCACAGTTGCTCAGCTAGCTCCCAATCGGTTTCGGCTTCAGCTTCAAAGGCATCTACCTTCAGCGCTTGAACATCCTGTAGCGTCGCCCGATCTGGCAGCAATATCAGGTGCAGCTTGGTGGCCGGTTCGGCGATCGCGTAGGGCGTCTGTCGTTGTTTTTTATAGCGCTGATTCAAGGCCGGTACTTGATAGCGCAGATGCTGATACAGCCGCTCTACGGTGGCACAGTTGCCCTCACCCTGTAGCCGCAGTCCCTGCAGTAGGGCGTGGGTAAAGGCGCCTTGCTGCAGCTCATCAATCTCATAGGACATCTCACTTGGACTACAAGAAAACAGCGTAATCACACCCTGTTGCTGTTCGACCCCGATGCCTTCGCCGCCATCTCGATCATCGTCACCACGACAGGCATCGAGCATCAAGATAATATTGTCTGCGCCACAGTCTCGCAGTCGATCGGCAATGTCTGCGATCGCCAGGCCGGTGCGTTCGACTTTACCGGGATTGCCATCAATCGGCATCAGATAGTCTCGGTTCGCATAGCGACGACCATGACCGGCAAAGAAAAACCACAGATTATCACCCGCTTCTAAGAACGGCTCACGAAAGCGCACGTCTAGGAAGCGATCCAAATTGCCAAAAGTCGGCTCGGCCCGCAGCGGTGGGCCATAGTCCTGCTGGATGGGGGCTGCACCTTCGCCAAAAAAATACACCGTCTCAAAACGAGCATCTTGGCAAAAGCCACGCATCGCTTCCGCATCTCGCTGGGCGTACTTCAGCGGTTTCAGGTTGTAATAGCCATTGATACCAACACAAATCGCCCAGTTTTTACTCATCCTTGGGAATGCTCAGGAACTTGCTTTAGCTTACTTATACGCCCCTCAGCATAGCGAAACCCAATACCCCGGAATTTTTGTCAAAAAAC
>NZ_JBGCFU010000064.1:0-4156 GCF_045107095.1 Congregibacter sp.
CGCGCAAAAGAACTGCGCGATAACGTTCTTAGCTACGCAGAGAACACCAGTGATCGTTTTCGATTCCACGACGCCGGCACACTCCTGGGCGTACTCGGCAACCTTTTGGCGGGTGAGATACTCCTTAGCGAAGGCGACAGCGCTGGAGCACTATCGGCCTTTCGAACAGCCGTTAGCCTCGAGGACTCCCTGGGCTACGACGAGCCGGAACCCCTCCCCTTTGCCGCGCGGCATTGGCTGGGAGCCGCTTTACTGGAGTCTGGTGCCTACGCCGAAGCCGAGCTCGCCTATCGCACAGAGCTGGCTAACCACCCGCACAACGGCTGGTCATTGTTTGGTCTACAAAAAGCCCTGTCAGCGCAAGGCAAAACTGACCCCAAGGTCGATTTGGATTTGGCGGCTAGCTGGGCCCGCTCCACTGTGGAATTAAAATCGTCGCGTTTTTAGCGTATTCGCAGCAACTTTGAATCGCAGAGACAAACGACACGAGGATATAAACTTGAAGCGACGAGAATTTTTATTGGCTACCGGAAGCGCCTTCACCGCCCTGGCTGTAAGCGGCTGCGCAAGTGATGATTGGGCGGATACGGATTCTAGTGCTGCGGGTTACGGCCCTTTGGAGAAAGACCCAAACGGCTTGTTAGATCTGCCACCGGGCTTTAGTTACCGCACCCTCTCAAGTCTGGATGACCCCATGACGGATGGTGGCACCGTGCCGGATAAAGCTGACGGCATGGGGTGTTTCAGTCTCGGAAAGGACGAACTCGTGCTCGTGCGAAATCACGAACTATTACCCTCCGACGAAGCCGGGGGAACTATTGAAGTCGGCTTTGGGACTCACCATGGTTCGACGGTACCTGGTGGCACCACACACATTGTTATGGACGCGCAAACGCTAGCGGTAAAGCGTCAGTTCAGATCTCTGGGGGGCACTATCCGCAACTGTTCCGGAGGCGTGACGCCCTGGAACACGTGGCTCAGCTGCGAAGAAGCTCCCACAGGTCCGGGGCAGCGCTACGGTGATGGCCTGGAAAAAAACCACGGCTGGGTATTCGAGGTACCAGCAGACGCGAACGGACTTGTTGAACCCATACCCCTTAGGGCAATGGGTCGATTTAATCATGAAGCAGCCTGCGTCGACCCTGACACAGGCATTGTCTACCTTACCGAGGATAGAGACGACGGTGTGTTGTACCGGTTTTTACCTGCGACACCTGGCAAACTTATTGAGGGTGGTCGTTTACAAGCCATGCGCGTTAGCACACTGCCAGATACCCGTAACTGGGCGAGCGCAGACATGATCGTAGGGCAGCGGCATGAGGTTAGCTGGATCGATCTAGCTAACGTCGACGCGCCCCAAGATGATCTCAGGCACCGCGCCGTTGCGTCGGGAGCGAGCCTTATTGCTCGCGGCGAAGGTATTCATATGGGCGACGGGGAGTTATATGCCTGTTCAACGAGCGGCGGGGCAAAAGAGCTGGGACAAATATTCAAGCTAATTCCAGGACGCGGAGCAGAGTCCGACCAGATTGAGCTGTTCTTTGAGAGCCAATCCAAGAAACAGTTTAATTTTGGGGACAATTTGGTGGTCGCGCCGAATGGGCACCTCATTGTTTGCGAGGACCAATACACACTAATCGTCAACAACCACCTGAGAGGTATTACGCCGGCGGGAAAGGCTTACAAGCTGGGCCGATTGGGCCTTCAAACAGAGTTAGCGGGCGCTTGTTTTTCACCCGACGGAAAGTGGCTGTTTGTGAATGCGTACTCGCCTACCCGAACGCTGGCAATAACCGGCCCGTGGGGCAGCGCTGGGAGCACTGCAGGCTCAACTGGCTAAACTGTCAGGTGTGTGGGAGAGGCTGCCCGTCAGCTCTCCACGGTTACTCCCACTCTATTGTAAATAAGCCGTTTTTGTCCTTTATATTCAATTGCTTATTCTTCTGATAATCGGTAACACCATGAAAAATACCATGCTCAGAAATTCTTCAAAATGCTCGAAAAAATTGCTGATTGAACACTGATACACAGCACCTTAAGAAACCTTCCGGGCCTTGACTTCCATATAAATCCTTTCCTGCTCCTACAGGCATGGAATCACTGCTGAATAGCGATGACCAAACCAGCGTAGGCTCTTGCTTAATCGATATGGATCGCTGATCTGGATCCAGGGCTGATGGTGACAGCGCGCGCGGGAACTTCGCTACCACAGTCATGGTGGCACGGCATCTCCTCACGCTGCCACTCGGGCGGAGCCCAGAGATGCTTGAGACGTTGCGAGAGCGGTCCGGGTGCGGCCATGTCCCTGAGCATGTCCCGGTACTCGCGTAGCGTCAGTGTAATGGGGTTGTAACCCGGGGAACTGCCCTTCAAAGCAACCACGCCGTACTCCGGTGCCTCGTCAGGATCTTCCGCGGCGTAGGTGCCGAACAGATGATCCCAGACCATCAAGACGCCTCCCATATTGCGGTCAACGTAGCGTGGATTGCGGCCATGATGTACCCGGTGATTCGATGGTGCGTTTAAGAACCATTCGATAGGGCGAGGAAAGCGTCCAAACCACTGAGTGTGCGGAAAAATCTGGAATACAAGATTCGCAGCCAGCATCAACAGCACCCAGTGTGGGGGAAAGCCCAGCAACAGGGCCGGCACAAAGAACAGGTAGACTCCGACGAAGGCATAGAGCATGCTTTGGCGAAACGCCACGGTGAAATTAAAGTGTTCCGATGCATGGTGAACCTCGTGTACGCCCCAGAGAAAACGGATTCGATGGGCAGCCAAATGGAACAGGTAAAACAGGAAGTCGACCAATAGAAATAAGCCCAGCAGACTCAAGGGTGTGACTGACTGGGTAAACAGCCTGTAATTGTAGATCCAGTCGTAGGCTGGGTATACGAGCAGTGCCAGAACCAGTCCTTCGGATAAGATAACGTATGAAGCGCCCATAACCAGGCTGGCAGCACTATCCCTAATATTGTATTTATCTGTGCCCCGGAAGTGAAACCACTCTACGGCCGCCAGCCCCAGCACCAACGGGAGCGCGAGTATCATCAGCAGCTGGCTGCTGGACAGCTTCCCAAAGCCCAGTAACGCCATTTCCATAATTGATGCACCTTCCACCATTCTCACGAACTCCTATCCACAACGTTGTCGCGACAACGCAGGGTGAATCGGACCTCGCCCAGAGGTCCAAAATTGGCGCTATAGTCACCGCTCGATGCTTTCATGGCGTTGCCGCAAGTGCCCAGAAGCAGCGTTCGAGCTACCGATTGCTCTTGCCACAAGTTCCATCTACGAGCCTCACTTACGATCCATGCGACTCCAGCTGCCGGGGAACCAAAGGAGTAATCGTTCGTCAAATCGGCGAACTTGTTGCCGTCTTTAACAACAGTAATATTGATCTTTGACAGGGCCCCATCCCAAGGTACGGGCTTGCCACAGATATATCGGTCTGCCCCGAGATTTGCCGCAACCGCATTAGCAACCGATAAGTCAGCCGGTTGTGAAAAATCCAGATAAACGACTTCCACGACCGGTACGAGAGACACTGGATTTCCACTGTTGTCGACAACGACTGCAATTTCAAACTCCAGTTCCTGACCTTCTGTTACCACCACCTCACAGCCGCTGTGCAGTTTTCCACGAATATACAGCGAGCCAACGAGAGGCCCCGTCAATCCAAAGTGTTGCTGCGCCTGCGCCGAGGTCGCTCCCGCTTTCAAATCACAAAGCAAACTACCGTTGATGTGGGCGGTCAATTTGCGCTGAAATTGATACCCTGAAGCTAGGTCCGGACAACGCAGTGCAGGTAACGGGCGCCGGGAGGCTATAGCATCGGCTACTCCTTCAACATTGGAAGGAGCATCAAACGCTAACTCCCGGGCCTGTTGAGCTTGTTTGGGCGTATCCATAATCAAGGCCATATAGTGGTGCGATGCAACAGTCGATCGTACCCCTCAAAACCGCCGGTGGCCGCGTGCAGCACGGACCTGTTGTCCCACATGATGACCATGTTCGGCTGCCATTGATGCCGGTAAACGCATTCCTCTTTCGTTTGCCAAGCGTGCAACTCACGCAGCAATTCTTCCGCCGCAACTTCATCCATACCTTCGATACCGATGGTGTAACCCATGCAGCCGTAAATCGCCTTGCGGCC
>NZ_JBGCFU010000065.1:0-27228 GCF_045107095.1 Congregibacter sp.
GCACTACACCAACCGGTCGCTTTTACCTGACTACCAGTGAAGAGCGGGCAACCACCCCACTCACTGTCACCGCCCTGAAACAGGACACAGTTGGAACACTGCTGTCCTGCGCTGTAACGAGCATTCTCAACGGTGGTGGCATCATGTCGATATCCGAGGCCCGCAGCTTGGGGACCGTTCTCATCGAGCTGCGCCATGGCGTCGCTAGCTATGGTCGCGCTCTCCCTAGCCGCTTCCTCCACAGCTTCTGCTGCGTCATCAGCCATGGCCTCAACCTCATCAGAAGCCTCCTGCATTGTCTCTGTGGCCGCCTCTTTGGCGCTGTCTACGGCTTCTTCGGCACTGTCCATTGCTGAGCCAGCCATGTCCTCAGCTTCTTTAGCCATATCTGCCATAGCGGGCTCAGCCTTATCCATTGACGGAGCCGCTGGTGCAGAGCCCTCGTCACTGCCACAGGCCTGCAGACCCAGAACAGGCAGGGCGATAGCCGTCATACCCATAATCTCCAGAACCTTACGCCGGCCTGGCAGAGTCTCCTCTGTTGTCGCAGGTGTAGCCATGGATGTAGTCACGGGGCCCTGATTGCCTTCGCGTTGTTTTGTCATCGTGATCGCTCCCTTTTTATCTATATGCCGCCACACAACAGCGCCGTTAGACGCTCAACTTCGTGTCACACTAACACTCCTTGGTACATACGTAACAACTTCAACATTGGGATCATTGCCGATAGATGACTGCAATCCGCCAGAAAACACTTTTTAGCACCTCGCTGCTGATCCGATAGCAAGCCAATCATGCTCTCGAAAGTATCCAATCTTGGACTTCCCATATGCGCACTGCTTGCTGAGATTCGCGCACACCTGGCCGATGAGCTAAATCTTGTTCTCGAAGCTCCCACGGGCGCTGGTAAAACCACTGTCGTGCCTATCGCCTTGCTTGAGGAGCCGTGGCTACAAAATCGCCAGATCATCATGCTCCAGCCCCGGCGTATAGCCGCAAAAAATGCAGCACTGCGAATGGCCGCATTGATAAATGAAGAGATAGGTCAGACCGTTGGCTACCGCATGCGCCTAGACACAAAGGTCAGTGCCGCGACGCGTATAGAAGTAGTAACCGAAGGTGTTTTTCTGCGAATGCTGCAGGATGATCCGTCACTCAGTGATGTGGGGCTGCTGATCTTTGACGAGTTTCATGAACGCTCTCTGGACGCAGATTTGGGTCTGACTTTGGCGCTCAACGCTCGCAGTACCTTCGAACAAGATCCCCCTCTTCGCATCATGCTGATGTCGGCAACACTAGGCACTGCCGAGCTAGAAGCATTCTTACAAACCGAAGCCATACGCAGCGAAGGCAAGCTGTTTGCAGTAGACGAACACTACCTGGGCAGTGGAAAACCAAGGGAGCGAATCACCGACCGAGTGGCGCGGGCAATTCAAAACGCCCTGGTGAAGCATCCGGACAGCAGCATTCTTGTTTTTTTACCGGGCCAAGGTGAGATTCGCCAGGTGGCAACACAGCTAGAGGTGCCCGACCAAGTCGCTATCAGGCCGCTCTACGGCGAGCTCAGCCTATCGCAGCAACAGCAGGCGATCGCCCCAAGCCCACGGGGTGAGCGCAAGCTCGTGCTCGCGACCAACATTGCCGAAACAAGCCTGACTATCGACGGCGTCGATGTCGTCATCGATTCAGGGCTGGAGAGAAAACCCCAATTTGATCCCAACACCGGTATGAGCCGGTTGGCGACGGTAAAGATCTCTCAGGCTTCCAGTGTGCAGCGCAAAGGACGCGCAGGCCGCCTGCGCCCGGGCACATGCTACCGACTATGGTCAGAGTCAGAGCAACAACAACGAACGGCTCAGGACGAGCCGGAAATACAGAACGCAGATCTGAGCTCACTGGTACTGCAGCTCTTTGCATTCGGCGTCTACCATCCCAACGAACTGGGATGGTTAACACCTCCGCCCGCAGGATCTTATGAGCAAGCGCAGGATCTGCTCTTGGAGCTTTGCGCCTTGGACCGCAATGACTCGGGACTAAGCCTCACGTCTCACGGAAACGCTATGGCCCGTGTATCCGCCCATCCACGCCTCGCCCACATGCTACTCATGGGTCAGTCTGCAGGCGCTGCAGAACCCGCAGCTCATCTCGCAGCCGTACTCTCTGACCGCGACCCCGTCAGTCGGGAGTCGGCAGATATGCGCACCCGTCTGGAGTACCTCAGTGGGGAGGTGCCCTGCCCTTCTGTCTTTCGTGGCTGGCAAAAACGGACCTTGGATTTAGCGAAGCAATTCTTGCGGCAAATGCCAAGGGACATTCCTGCCCGCCTGCCTCGTCCTAGCCAAGAGCAGCTGACAGGGTTTCTCCTCGCCAGCGCGTACCCCGATCGCATCGCGAGACAACGTCATTCAGGAGGCTACCAGCTAGCAAATGGCCGCAGCTGTCAGTTCGATACACCTAACGCGCTGGGCAAATCAAAATGGCTCGCAGTCGCTGAAGTAGGCGGCATGGCGGGGCGCAGGGGTGACATGATTCGGTCCGCCGCGCCTCTTGATCCCGCACTGTTTGAAACCCTTCTGGCAGAGCAGGTCACCGACTCGACTGTCGTTGACTGGGATAGCAAAACTGGACGGTTTATTGCGGAACGCCGGAAAAGCGTGGGCGCCTTATCTTTTAGCAAAGAGCGCCTTAGCGATGTATCCGATGAAGCGCGCACTGAAAAGCTTATAGCCCTCACCCGGGATGCGGATCTGAGCAATTTGCCATGGTCCGACAAGGCCATTGAGCTTCGACACAAGGTTCGACTGATATCGCGACTCGAATCCGGGTGGCCCTCTCTTGAAACCACTGAGCTAAAGACAACACTCGAATCATGGCTAGCGCCCTACCTACTCACGACAAAAAATCTGTCTGAGCTTAAAAAGCTGGATCTGTTCTCTGCGCTTCAATCTTTGCTGTCGTGGGAACAAAGGCAGAGATTGAGTAGTGAACTGCCGGAGCGTTTTGAAGTGCCGTCAGGCTCTAAAGTGAAAATAAACTACGGCGAAGATCCTCCTACGCTGCCGGTAAAACTCCAGGAAATGTTCGGCTCAGCTGATTCACCCAGCGTAGCTGGAGGGAGAGTGCCCTTGCTGGTTCATCTTCTCTCTCCCGCGGGACGCCCCCTGCAGGTCACACAAGATCTGCCAAGTTTTTGGAGTAACAGCTACGATGCAGTAAAAAAAGAGATGCGTGGCCGCTACCCTAAGCACCCCTGGCCCGATGACCCGGCCACTGCCGAGCCTACGCGATTCACCAAACACCGGAGCAAGCGATGAAGAAGAAACAATCATTACCCCTGGTTATCGGCCTGGCACTGGCCACCTGGCTATGGAATGAATATGGCGCTGCTACTTTTTCCGACGCGCCTAGCACGTCGGCGGCAAACAGCGACGCTGTCATAGAGGCGGCCTTTGAAAACCGTCAAAGTGACCTGCAGGTACGAGGTAGCGGCACCGTAGTTCATGTCCTCCCCGACGACACAAAAGGCAGTCAGCACCAAAAGTTTCTTTTAGAACTGGACTCCGGTCTGACACTACTTGTTGCCCACAATATTGATCTTGCGCCGCGCATACCCCGCCTGCAGAAAGGGGATCGGGTCGGCTTCAATGGTGAATATGAATGGACCGAGAAAGGGGGAGTGATGCATTGGACGCACCACGACCCCCGGGGTAGACACGAAGATGGCTGGCTGGAGCGCGATGGTGAGCGCTTCGAGTAAAACCGCTCACTAGCTTTCGAAAGACTCCAGAGCCGCGCGGGCGATAGACTCACCCCACTCCTGCACGAAATGGCCACCGCCTTCGACGATCATGGCGGACGGGCAGCCCTTAATCATTGAGCGAAGCTTTTCCATGACTGCGGGGCCAAGGACGGGGTCCGCATCGCCGATAGCCATAAAGCTTTTACCCGACCATTCCGTCGACCAAAACTCTGCGGCCTTAAGACTCACATCAACACCTTCCATCTCAGGAGATATAGGTACAAGTGCAGGAAACATCTGAGCACCGGCCTTGTATTCCGGTCCGGGGAACGGCGCATCATAGGCCGCGATTTCTGCGTCCGTTAAATGAGGCGTACCTCGGGCAATAAGGTCACCAATGGGTAGATCTGGCGTGGACAGAGCGTAGTTCTTCCATGCAAGAAAGCCATCACTGGGGGACTTACCCACACCCAAGCCGGTGTTCATCACTAATAAACGAGAGAGTCGCGGCTTGAAGCGTTCGTCTACCGGTAAAGTCAGACCAAGAAGCCCGCCCCAGTCCTGAACGACCAAAGTGACGTTGCGTAAATCCAGTCGCTCGACTAGCTCCAGAAGGTAATCGCGGTGAAAGTTAAACGTGTAGTCCGACTGCTCGGTTGGCTTGTCGGAGCGACCAAAGCCAAGTAAGTCCGGCGCAATGACCCGGGCTCCCGATTCTAAAAACACCGGCATCATTCTCCGATAGAGAAAGGACCAGCTGGGCTCGCCATGGAGACAGAGAAACACCTCATCAGCATCCGATGGTCCCACATCAACCCATGCGATACGCAGACCTTCATAGCCTGGCAGATCGTCTGCGTAGGAAACGGGGTAATCAAAATCCGGGATATCCGAAAAACGATCCTCCGGAGTTCGGAGGGCTGGAACACGCTTATCTTGTGACATAAGTAGCCTTTATTTTTGTGGGCATAAATTGGACTATAGTGCCGATCGTATAACTACTATAAATCAAACAACAGGATGCATCGCATGACCGCAACAGTCGCTCCCAAGAAAACTTTCTTCAAACCCGGAATTCTCAGCACAGCGGTTGCCGCCGCGCTGATCTCAGGCGCAGATCTTGCTCAAGCCCAGCTCGAGGAGGTCATCGTCACGGCCTCCAGAAGAGCGGAAAGTATGCAGGATGTCGCAATCTCTATGCTGTCCAAAAGTGGCGAAGATATCAAAGACATGGGGATCACCCGAGCTGCTGAATTCGCCGTCGATATCCCGGCAGTGACGATGTCGCAAAGCCCCATCGGTAACTTCATTTTTATTCGTGGTATCGGCACGGCCGGCGTTAACCAGGGCATAGAACTATCAGTCTCCATGTTCCATGACGGCGTCTATATGGGCCGCCATCAGCTGTCGCGAGCTCCCTTCATGGACCTAGATCGCGTTGAGGTTCTGCGCGGTCCGCAAAGTATTCTCTTCGGCAAGAACACCATCGGCGGCGCCATCCACCTGATCACAGCAAAGCCCACTGAAGAAGTCGAGGGATCCGTCAGCGCCCTTTATGGTAACTATGGAGAGCAGGAGATCAGCGCTGTTTTATCGGGACCGATCACCGACAGTTTGTCGGGCCGCATCGCCGTACGCGGGTATCAAATGGACGGTTATCTCGACAACATAATGACTGGCGAAGACGGCCCAGAGCGCGATGATAAAACCATCCGTATGCAGTTAGCTTGGGACGCCACAGACAATCTCTCTGTCACCGGTAAGTGGGAAAGTAGTGAATTCGAGCAAACACAGCAGTTCACACAGCTCACGGTTAACGATCCAACCGGTACGGGCGTTGCCTTTGGCGGTCTCAACTCAGCGCTGGTAGCGGTGGGATCTGGAACAGGTATCGGCGCCGAAAGGTTTGACGACGAACGAGCCGTAGACAATGACGGCGGCGTAGTCCTTGGCCAAGTTGTACCGGAATATGCGGGTTTACCCGGATTCCCAGACAAGCCCGAGTTTAGTAACAATGAGATGGACCTTGGAACACTGACTATCGATTGGGCCGTAGGCGATCATACGGTGACGTCGATCACAGGGTACGCCGAATACAACTACCGCGACGTCTGTGATTGTGACTTCGCTGCTATTCCACTGATTCAAGTTGACGCGACGGAAGACTACGACCAGTTTAGCCAGGAGATCCGCCTCACCTCGCCGGGCGGGGAGAAGCTCGATTACATCCTTGGCATGTACTACCAGGAAAGCGATCTTCAGTACCGGTCTATCGAAGGGTTCGGTACCTCTCTCGCATCACCCCTCCTTGGAGCGCCCGCGATTCTTACACCTAACCTCACTCGGGACTATTCCATGAGTCAGGATCAGGAAATGTGGGCCGTGTTCGCTTCTGGTACCTATAGCTTTACCGACACCACGCGGTTGACCGCTGGTATCCGCTACTTTGACGAATCCAAGACTGCAAGCCATGTGCTGGATAAGAACTTCACCGGTGGATGGGATTACAGCGCCGGTGTAGGGGCCCCTCCGGGCACCGTGGTTTACGGTGATACGGCCGCAGAGTACGACCGATTCCTCAGTGACTTCGCAGGCACGCCACTCACTGCAATCTCTGAGGGTATCTATGGCGGGCTATTAGGCACTTTCGAACACGATATCCAAAACCGTACCCGTGACGAGCAGGACATCAACTGGATATTGACGCTCGAGCAAGACCTGAATGACAACACCATGGTATTCGGCACTGTCTCTACGGGAACCAAAGGCGGCGGCTTTGATGGTCGCTTTTTGCAGACCAACGACAGCCCTTTCTTTGAATACGAAGAAGAAACCGCGATCAGTTACGAACTCGGCATAAAGACTTATCTTTTCGATAACACTATGTCTATAAACGCCACCGCGTTTTTCTCAACGGTGGAGGACTATCAGGTCAGTATCTTTGACGGCGCGACTGCCTTTTTCGTCCAGAACGCTGCCGAGGTCGAGACCAGCGGTCTGGAGGTTGACATGAAGTGGGCCCCTACAGATGGCCTCATTGTGAGCTTCGCTGGCACCTACTTGAATGCAGAGTACAGCGACTTCCCTAATGCACCGTGTTGGACGGTGAGCGGCAGCGAGCCAGTGGATCGCGGCAATTGTGTTAACCGAGGAGCCCCGGATGCCTCTCGTGACGCAACCGGAGATACAAACTTGTTCTCACCAGAGTTCGCGTTCAACTTTAACGTGGATTACAGCATGCCTGTTGGGGATAGCCTCGTTGCACGCGGCATCCTCAACGTCAACTACTCTGACGAGTTCTTCGCGGCTTCGGATCTGGATCCCATTTACGCCGGTCAGGATGCTTATACGATGTACGATCTGCGCTTCAGCCTAGGTCGTCAGGATGGAACTTGGGACGTCGCGCTCATCGGTAAAAACCTGACCGACGAATTGATCAGCGGTAACAGCAATGACCAGCCTCTTGTACCGGGCAACGGCTTTGCATCTACCGATCGATTACGCTCATACGCTTTGCAGGCAACTTATCGGTTCTAATCTACGTCAGCTAGGCGCTAAAACCCGCAAGTCCTCTTGCGGGTTTTTTTTCGCCTAATGAACCTCCCAGATACTGGCACTGGTCTTCCCCTGCAACCTGCGTTAGCGTGTTTCACGTTTTTTCAAAAACAGGATTTCTTCATGCTTAAGCAAAGCTTGCGTTGCCTTGGAACGGCGGTGTTGATTACGACCGCTTCCACCAGCCTCAGTGCTGACAAAGTTTCCATTAAAGCTGACATCGTCGCGTCCGTAGATCGCCAAGCAGATTCACTCACGGCGCTTTCAGACGAAATTTGGGGCCATGCAGAAATCGCCTTCAAGGAGACAAAGTCCGCCGCTGCTCTTATCGAACATGCAAAAGAGCACGGCTTTCGGGTTAAAACGGGTGTTGGCGAAATCCCCACAGCATTCGTTGCGGAGTTTGGCAGTGGTAAACCGGTCATAGGCATCATGGGCGAGTTCGATGCCCTACCCGGCCTATCCCAAGCTTCAGTGCCTACCCGGACTCCACTTACTGCGGGGGCCCCGGGGCATGGTTGCGGACACAATGTATTCGGAGCGGCTTCCCTAGGCGCGGCAATCGCCGTAAAAGAGCAGATAGAAGCCGGTGAAATCTCAGGCACAATTCGCTATTACGGCACGCCCGCGGAAGAGAAGTTTTTCGGAAAGCTTTGGATGATCCGCGCGGGAGCTTTTGAAGGCGTGGACGTCATGATGGACTGGCATCCGGGAGATAAAATCGAAGCCAGCGCTCAAAGTACTCAGTCTCTAGTGGATTTTTTGGTGGAGTTTGACGGCCAGTCCGCCCACGCAGCGGGCGACCCCTGGAACGGGCGTTCGGCCAGTGATGCGCTTGAGCTTTACACCCACGGCATCAATGCTTACCGCGAACACATTCAGCCCACGGTCCGCATTCACTACCACATCATGGACGCGGGCAAAGTAGTCAACGTTGTACCGGACTACGCAAAGATATGGGTACGGGTGAGAGACAGAAGCCGCGATGGTATGACCCCTGTGTATGAGCGAGTGCGGGAAATGGCCGAGGGCGCGGCTATCCTTGCGGACGTAGATTACAAGGTCACGTTGATTTCAGGCGTTCACGAAATTCTCGTTAATCGCACCGGCGGCGCAACTTTACAGGCGAATCTGGAAACGCTTGGCTCTATCAGCTACACCGCCGAAGAAGAGCGCTATGCAAAAGCAATACAGGAGGCCACGGAGAAACCGCAGCTTGGCATGGACGCTGAGGTAAGACCGTTTAGAGAAACGGAAAAGAACCCACCGGGAGGCTCTACCGACGTCGGTGATGTCAGCTTCGTTGTTCCCACAATTAGCCTGAGCGCACCCATCGCGCCAAAGGATGTACCTTGGCACTCGTGGGCTGTTGTTGCCACTGGCGGTATGTCTATCGGCCACAAGGGCCTTGTCTATGCCTCAAAAGCGCTGGCGATGACCATGGTCGACCTCTACAAAGACCCCGATCTGATCGTGGCTATCAAGAAAGAATTTCAGGAACGCAAAGGGGACTATGAATATGAAGGTATTCTCCCGCCTGGCCCACCTCCTCTGGATTTCCAACAATAAGTCCAAAAAAAACGTCCAGCACCTACGGTGTCTGGACGTTTTGTCTAACCGAACCAGAGCAGAAGAATGCTCGGGTCAACTCCCTTTTTTTACATCGGTGGCGTTAATACCGCGTTAATCGCATGGATGATTCCGTTGGAGGCTTGGACATCGGCGATGACCACCTGGCTGTCGTTAATAAACAAATTGCCGTCAGTCACGGTTATAGTGATAGTGTCGCCGTTTGCCATCTCGACATCCGAACCGTTAAGGGTAAGAGCTGTCTCAGCGGGTACCGCCTGCTCAGCAATCACGTGGTACAGAAGGATATCGCTGAGGGTCTCGGTGTCGGCTAAGAGAGTATTGATTGTTTCTTCGCCAAGCAACGCAAAAGCGTCGTCGGTTGGCGCGAACACGGTAAACGTTGCCGTCTCGTCAGCCAGCGTGGCATCGAGTCCAGTCGCCTGAAGCGCTGCTACCAAAGTTGTGAAACTTCCATTAGCTACAGCTACGTCAACAATGGTGCCCACCTCATCAGCGGGACGCGTTAGTACCATGTCGATCGCGTGGATTACACCATTTGTTGCGGGAACATCGGCGATCACTACCTGCGAATCATTGATGAACAGCGCGCCGTCACGAATATCAATCGTCACGCTATCGCCATTTGCCATCTCAACCATTTCGCCGAACAGTGAAGTAGCCGTAATTGAATCAACGGCTGCGCCGCTGATTACGTGATAAAGCAAGATATCCGTCAGCGCGTCTATGTCCGCGAGCAACGCAGCGATTGCGTCGTCACCGAGCATCGCAAACGCCGCGTCGGTGGGTGCAAAAACCGTGAAGCTGCCGTCGGGATCCGCCAATGTCGTATCCAAACCTGCGGCCTGCACCGCCGCTACGAGAGTAGTAAAGTCTCCGGCGGCAACAGCCACCTCAACGATGTTGCCCGTTGGCTCAGCGTCCCCGGGCGGCGTAAGAACCGCATCAATCGCGTGAATGATACCGTTCGAGGCTTCGACATCAGTAACGATCACCTGTGACCCATTAATAAACAGTGCGTCTGACTGGATAGTCAAGGCGACAATGTCGCCGTTAGCCATTTCTACCGTCGTGCCAGTTAGAGAGAGCGCTGTATCAGCATTAACCGCCTGACCAGCGATGACGTGATAGAGAAGAATGTCAGACAAAGTTTCGGTGTCGGCAAGCAGAGCGTCGATAGTCTCTTGCCCCAGCGCTTCAAATGCGGCGTCCGTCGGTGCGAAGACCGTAAATGTCTCCGCCTCGTCTGCCAGAGTCTGATCCAAACCAGTGGCCTCGAGGGCTGCCACCAAAGTCGAAAAATCACCAGCCTCTACAGCCACCTCAACAATGTTTCCCGGACCTTCGGCTACCGGAGGAGACTCAGGAACCGGCGGTGTATTCAGATTATTGCTGTCGTTGCAGGCTGCCAACAGCACGACAGAGAATAGTATTCCTGCGGTCTGTGTGAGCAAGCGACGCGTTGACGAAAGTGCTGACATATACAACTTCTCCAGTTTTGTGTGAATAACTGAAGAACCCATACGAGCAGCGTTGTTCTGTTGGTTCTCAAAAACCAACTCAAAAGGAACGCTATCTTGAACAATAGCTGGACGGTAGCACCTGCCTAGGAAATATCGTGTTCGCCAAGCCAATCGAGAATCAGAGCATTCACAAACTCTGGACGCTCTCTGTGGGGGAAGTGCCCTGCATCAGGCACCTGAACCACCTTGAGCCCTCGGGGGAAATCGTCCTCGCGCATCATGGCAGAGAACACGTCGGCAGCAATGCAGCCTTCGTTTTTCCCCGTAAGGCCGAGGGTAGGCACATCAATAGGCCAGGGCTTTTGGGAATCGTAGGACTTACGCCATGGCAGTGAGTCGAGGCCCACGGCACCGCGGTAATATCCCAACGCACTCTCCACTACCTCAGGACAGCGAAACGCCTCCGCCACCTGTTCAAAATCCTGTTCAGAAAACGCCCACCCCGGACTCCAAGTTCGCCAAAGCCACTTCAAGAACGCGAAGTCCTTACGCCGAATAACATATTCAGCGACCCCCGGTACCTGGAAGAACAAGATGTACCAAGAGAGTCTCATTTGCTTTGGAAATTGGGGTATCTCTGCCAGAAAGCGTCCGGCGTGAGGTACCGACATGGTGGTCAGACTAAGAAGTCGCTCAGGCGCCGCCATGGCGACTGAGTAGGCAATAGAAGCTCCCCAATCGTGTCCGACCAAATGCACCGGGCCACCGCTAAGCTGTTCGATCCAAGCGATCACATCACCTGCTAAGGCTTCGGAAGAGAAATCGCCATCGGCGGGTTGCGACGACGATTCGTAACCTCGCGTAGCGACAGCCACAGTCCGATAACCCGCAGTCGCGAGTACCTCCAACTGCTCGCTCCAGGTATTCAGGGTGTCGGGGAAACCATGGAGTAGCAGAACCACGGGGCCCTCTCCCTGCTCGACGGCGCTGAACTCTAATTCTCCATGAGACAACTTAATTTGCTTCTGGCTCGTCACGATGCTCCGCCTAGGTATTTAAAGTCATGGGACTACTTAGCATATTTTAGATGACGCCTCACCGCAGACTCGTAAGCTGGTTCGAGGTGCCCCGACAGCACATCAAAAATCTGCTCGATGCCCAGCAGCATATCTTTTCGTGAAATGGCATCGCCGCTCTTTGATATCTCAAGATAGCGAACCCAATTGCTCCATATGAGCCACGTGTTAACTGCAATAGCACGGTAACGTTTTTGGCTGTTTGGGACCCTCAAGTGCCCCTCCCTCGCAGCCTGCGCCGCTACTCCGGCTAAGCCTTCCAAAGCCCAGTCCTGCAGCTCGAGATACGCAGTGTTCAGTAGCGAATCCTGACGAAGAAGATGCAACAAACCACTAAAGAAAAAGCGATAGTCGTACGCCACATCCAGAGTCTTTACATAAAAGTCGGCAAACACTTTAGGACTCAGAACATCAGGAAGCTCCTCGCCAAAGGCGACACGAAATTCAGCCGCAAGTTCTTCGAACAGCGCTCTTACGATCTCCTCCTTGTTCTTGAAGTGATAGTACAAATTGCCCGGACTGATCTTCAACTCTTCGCATAGGCGTGTCGTGCCAATGGACTGCGCGCCCTCTGTATTCATCAAGTGTCGACAGGTTTCCAACACTCGGCTGCGGTTATTAGTCTTCTTCGGGGGCATACAAGCAGGCTTGACTAAATCAAAAATAGAGGAAATACTCTAATTTAGTCGAGACAGGTAATCAAGTCATTAGTTAATGAGCAGCGCCTTTTATGAACAGGACCTTTAATGAATAGCACCTTTAATGAATAGCACCTCAACTTCCGCACCCAGCCTCCCGCCTGGCCCAGAGCGAATGACTGTGCGAAAAATGCCCTTCGACTTTGCGCCCCGAAACGAAAGCTGGAACCCTGACAAGCCCGAATTTGCTCATATTGTGAACTCGGCCTCCCTTGCTATGCCTTATCTGGAGCCGTACTTAATCAAGTCTATGCGTAAAGCGCGTCCTCTCATCAAAGATGAGACGCTACTGGAGGAGCTGGACAAGTACATCAAGCAGGAAGCGACGCACTACCGCAGGCATAAGGAATTCAACGACACGCTTTCAGCAAAAGGTTACGCCTCGGTCGCCACGATGGAAGACACCCTCGCGAAAGACTACGCAAAACTTGAGAGCAAGCGCTCCCTGCGATTTAACCTGGCCTACGCAGAGGGGTTTGAGGCCATGGCACTGGCTATCGGTGAAATGCTCATCGATGATCGGGAATATTTGTTTGGCAACAGTGACTCGGCGGTGGCATCGCTAATATTGTGGCACTTTGTCGAGGAAATAGAGCATAAGAATGTTGCCTATGACGTGCTCCACCATCTCCACCCCGGCTACTTTTTGAGAATTTTCGGTCTTGTGTATGCGACGTCTCACATTTTTTGGCGCACGGGTCAGGGTTACCGAGCCCTATTGAAAGAGGATGGTCTCTGGCAATCATCGGCAAGCCGCTGGAAGCTACTCAAGGTTCTCGGCCGTGTAATGAAAAGCATCATTCCGAAATGGCTGAGAATTCTGCGCCCCGGTTATCACCCAAAGAGTGTCAAGGATCCCGCCTGGGGTGTCGAATGGGCCTCAGTGTTTGATGGAGGTGAAAGTGACCTAGCGAGCTTAGACACGCGCAGACTGCACGAAGCTGCCCCCGTCGGAAGCACTATCGAGAAGCGACTATGAAGCCAACACAAACATCCATCACTTCACGTATGCAGGCCTTGTTCTTTCTGAACGGGCTCGGCTTGTTTGTTGTAGGCATATTGTTTGGCTGGGCCTGGTTTTTTCATCTACTGCAGGAAGTCGTTCTTTGGCCTTTACCCGTGCAGGTCGATGTGCAAATTCCCGGAGATTCGCGGGCTTATCGCATGGGTCACATGGAAGCCATAACCCAAGGCTTGTTACTCATGGGCATGGCTTTTGGCGGCCAGTTCATGCGCTTATCCAAAAAAGAATTCACCTGGCTTTTTTGGACCGCTCTGATAACGACCTGGCTCTTCACGCTTCCAGCGATGGCCAACACTTTTGTCGGTACCAGGGGGCTCGCCTTCGGCGGCGGCCCTTTCAAAGCGAGCCTTGCCAATGACATCATCTATCTTTTCGGATGGCCTCCGGTGATGTCCGTGCATATCTTTTTTGCCCTAGCGGTGCTGGGTGTTTGGCGCTACCTTCAGCAAACTAAGGATCACTAGAACCGCCGAGTTAAACTCAGGAGCTCTGTTATGAGCCAAACCGGTATGAACCAAAATTCTTCCAACGCGCTATCCCCAAGCACTTCACTGTCCGAGCCAACCCTTCAAACTGTTTGCCCCCTGGACTGTGCCGACACTTGTAGCCTTGAGGTTACAACTCAGCATGGCAAGATCTCCTCCGTAAGGGGTGGTAAAGCCAACCCTTTTACCCGGGGAAAACTCTGCGCAAAGGTTGTGAACTCGTTTCCCGCACAGGTCCACGGCGACCTGCGCATCCGCACCCCTCTACTAAGACGCGCTAGCCTTGGAGGCAGTGATTTTCAGCCCATTAGCTGGGAACAGGCTTTAGATATTGTTTTTGAGAAGTTCTCCGACATACAGCGGCAATGGGGTAGCGAAGCAATTGCACCACTGTATTACGGCGGCCCCATGGGGATACTCGCCGGCGGCAGTATGGACCGACGGTTTTTCCATCGCCTTGGCGCATCTCAGATTGATTCCTCAACGCTTTGCGCAGGCACATCAGGTTCTGCGTGGGACACGGTTTTTGGTGACGCGGGAGGCATTGATCTCGAGGAGCTTGCCGACTCCAAACTGATTCTCGTTTGGGGCAACAACATCACCACCTGCAACCTGCACCTCACTACCATCATTCGCGATGCGCAGAAGCGCGGGGCAAAGCTCGTGGTCATCGACCCCAAGCGCACACGAATCGCCCGTGATGCTGATTTACATATTCCTTTGCTTCCCGGCTCTGATGTCGTACTCGCCTATGCGATAACCGCAATGCTCGATGCTAGCGGTGATCTGGACGAGGAATTCATCGCGCAACATACGCATGGTGGCGATCAATTTAGAACTGCTGCAAAGCAATTCGGACTGCATAGAGCCGCAGATTTGTGCGGCCTAGATACTTCAGCTTTAGAGAATCTTGCGGATATGTTCCGCGAGAAGGGGCCGGCGGCTATGACGATTGGCGTAGCACCGGAAAGAAACCGCAACGGCAGCGCCGGCATCCGAGCAGCCTTCTCTTTAATGGCTGTGACGGGAAATATCGGCCCTCTCGGAGCAGGCGTCTGCGATGTTGGCCGCTATTTCTCCATCGACAGGGAACGTTTGGCGAGACCCGATCTCGCGCCTGCGGAAATCCGCAAGATCAACGTTTTGGATATTCCACGCTATGTACTGGAGCCCGGTCAGGACACTCCGATCAAAGGGCTTTTCGTCTACAACCACAATCCGGTCGCAGTCCATCCGCAACAAGCGCGTATGCGCTCAGCGCTATTGAGTGACGATGTTTTCGTCGTGGGTAGTGATGTCACTATGACCGACTCCATGGCCTGCGCGGATCTGGTGCTGCCCGCGAGCACTCACTTTGAATATGGGGACGTGTACAAAGCCTATGGCCATCGATACCTCCAGCGATCGCGAGCCGTGTTACCCAGCCAGGGCGAATCTGTCAGCAACATGGAGCTGTTCCGCCGTCTGGGTGCGCGCTTTGGGTTTTCGGAGCCCGCTTTTCAGGACTCGGACGATGCTTTGATTGATCAGGCCTTTGCCTCGGTCGATAGCACGATTCCAGCGCTGGCTGACGGTAAAGCACTGGATATGACTCCCTATGCCGAGCCCGCGATGTTACGTGGTGGCGTCTTTACGACACCCAGCGGTCGCATAGAGTTGTTCAGCGAGACTATGGAAGAGCATTGTGGGCAGGGTCTGCCTCTCTATCTGGACTCTCCTGATAAACGCGACTTTATTCTGGTCACACCCGCATCCGACTTACGAACCAATTCGACCTTTGGAGGCCTGAAAGAACAGCAGCGCGACATCGTGTGTGAGGTCCATAGTGCAGATGCCGCTGCGCAAGGTATAGAGGACGGCGAGACCGTAGAGCTGTATAACGAACGTGCCACCGTGCAACTGGCTGCGAGAGTGACTGACGACGTGCGCCGAGGAACCGTGTATGTGCCTAAAGGTGCGTGGATAGCGGACTCACCCACAGGCTATACCGTAAATGCCTTGCTCCCCGGGCACCAGGAATCCGCTATTGGTGGCGCTTGTTACTACGACTGCGGCGTGAACCTTCGACCGCTTTCCGCGGATCGCAGCTGAACGGGGATCGATTTGAATCTCGGAGTTTGGCTGCGGGGATCCCGTGCCCGATCAGTCAAAACATTGGCTTCAGGGTAATAGGCCAGAATACTTCCCGCAGGCAAATCGAAGGGCTGAACCTTAAGGCCTAGCATTTGGCCGTGCTCGGACAGCAGGTCGACACGTTCGCCCTCCGCCAGCTGCATTTTCTCAAAGTCGTGTGCTGACAAGAGAACGGTCCAACGATCCGCGCCGTAGCGATAGCTGTCTGTTTCCTCATAAATAATGCTATTAAACTGGCCTTCGCTGCGAACTGTTGCCAAGAGAAACGGGTAGCTGTTTTTGGCGCCGTTTACCTTGGGTAGGGCTCGAACACAGAACTGCGCCTTTGCCGACGGCGTGTGAAAAACGGGCTCGTGTATTAAGCGGCCCCGAACATGAAACTCCTCTTTTGCCACGCCAATATCTTTTAATGCCTCCATACCCGGAATAGTTCGCGCAATGACTTGCCGAACATCTTCGTGACTGGCGAAGCGTCCAAAATCAATTACCGAATCCGGTATCAAACGTTGCCCCAACTCCGCGAGTATCTTTACTTCGGAACGCACGCTTGGAAGCCGCTGGATACCCCCGTCACTCAAGCGTACAAAATTGAACATGGATTCCTGGGTCGTCGATTGATCATCTTCATCCCGGGCGGCTACGGGCAATATCAAGAGATCCCCTGCAACGCCGAAGAGATGCCCCTGGTTCAGGGTGGTGGTCAGATGAATACGCAAGCCAACGCGGTCAAGGGCGCGCGCTGCCCATGCAGAATCCGGCGTTGCGGCGTACAGATTGCCACCGACCACACAGGCAACGTCGATATCGTCCTGATCCGCAGCCTCCAGCGCCGCCAGCGTATCGAAGCCCGGGGAGTCAGGCAGGGTCACTCCCAGCTCGCGCTCAATATTGCTAAACACGTCTTCGGCAAGCACGGGCTTTACGCCAATAGTGCCAATACCCTGCACATTGCTATGACCCCTGAGCGGAAGCAGCCCGGCAAACGGTCGCCCTACCATGCCACGGACCAAGGCAAGGTTCGCGATGTACTCAACATTTTCGCTACCAAAGCGATGGTGAGTCATACCCATGCCCCAGGCGAACACCGCGTTTTTACTCTGTGCGTAGACCCCGGCAACTCGTTCGATCTCTGATTGACTGAGCCCAGACTCCGCACTGATCTCCTCCCAATCAGTCTCCTGAATGTCGTCCCTGAATGTATTCCATCCCTCACAGTTCTCATGGATAAAGCTTGAGTCCTCCGCGCCGAAAGAGAGCACGGCTTTGATAAGCCCCTTCAGTAACGCGAGGTCGCCACCAATCTTTGGCTGTAGATAATGGGACGCAACCTCTGTACCTCCGCTCATCATCGAGCGCGCGCTCTTGGGAGCAGAAAAGCGCACCAAGCCCGGTTCTTTTGCGGGATTGACGATAACCACCTCTCCGCCCCGCTCCCTACAGGCGATGAGCTTGTGGATAAAACGCGGGTGATTCGATGCGGGGTTTGCGCCAAACACAAAAATCAGATCACAGCCGTTCAGATCCTCCAGCTCTACAGTCGAAGTTCCCGTGCCTATTGTTGACCCTAAGCCCACGCTCGTCGCTTGGTGACAGTAGAACGAGCAGTTATTGACGTTGTTGGTACCCCAAAGTCGCGCCAATAACTGCAACACAAACCCTGACTCGTTGGATGAACGACCTGAAGAGTAAAAGAAGGCTCGTGCGGGATCTGTCGCCGCCATACGATCACTGGCGAGCGTCATGGCGTCATCCCAGGACAACTCCTCAAAGTGGCTTGCGCCCGCAGGCTTGTATACGGGGCTACCCAACCGACCTGCGTGCTCGAGCTCCTTCGCAGTCAGCTCTCGCATCTCATCCAGGGAGTGGGCAAAAAATTCCGCAGGAATAGCGGTTTGCACATCGGTTGATTGCGCCTGCACACTCTTGTTACACACAGAAGGGAATTCGCCGGCTTCATTAGTCATACCACCCAACTGACCGCCCATACCGAGGCCACAGGCCTTGCATGCATTTTTTGCGCGCAAAGCCTTCGCAGAGTTGGCGAGCCCAATCCGCCGCACAGTATTCAGCGTGTACAAAATCTTCTTCGGACCGCCGCCAACTATCTCTGTCATCGTCCTTCCTTTTTAAAATCTATGGAGCTATCGCCCGCACACCTTGGCCTCATGAAAGTAGCTCCTTGGGAGTGTGTCGACTATGCTATCTGTGAATTCTTACTCATCCCCCTAAAGGGTGATTCCGCTCGCTACTTACAAAGCAGATAGTAAACAAAGAGCATTGAAAATGGCGAAGTTTGCGCCTTGCGTTTTCGCCGTCTGATATATGTCAGAACCAGCCGTCTGACAATGGAGTAACGCCATGACCAGCATCGAACAACCTTTGGAGCACTCAGCATCCGGATTGACCGACACGATCACTGACGCTGGTCTAGATGCGCATTGGATGGCCTACTCCGGTAATCGTCAGTTCAAAAAGGATCCGCGTATCATCGTGGCCGCCGACGGTATCTACTACATCGATGATAAAGGGCGTCGCATTATGGATGGCCTGTCGGGCTTATGGACATCAGGACTTGGCCACAACCGCCCGGAAATTGCAGACGCTGTGAATCAGCAGCTACGCACTCTGGATTACTCACCCGCCTTTCAGTTTGCTCAGCCCAAGTCCTTTCAGCTTGCCGAGCGTCTGCGGAACCTCATGCCAGAAGATTTGGATTACGTGTTTTTTACAGGGTCGGGATCAGAGTCGGCCGACACCTCTCTCAAAATGGCTCGGGCCTACTGGCGCCTTAAGGGACAGCCCAGCAAGACCCGTCTCATCGGGAGGATCAAGGGCTATCACGGCGTGAACTTCGGCGGTATTTCCGTAGGCGGTATCGCCGCCAACCGCAAAATGTTTGGTCAAGGTCTGGAGGCCGACCATCTCTCTCACACAATGATTCCAGAAAATCAGTTTCAACGCGGTATGCCCGAGCACGGAGCCCATCTGGCGGACCAGTTGTTGGAGATGATCGCTCTTCACGATGCCAGCACTATCGCCGCGGTTATTGTCGAGCCCATGGCGGGATCAGCGGGTGTTTTGCCACCTCCTGTGGGCTATCTCAAGCGCCTGCGGGAAATATGCACGGCACATAACATACTGCTTATCTTTGACGAGGTGATCACTGCTTTCGGCCGCTGTGGCGCAATGACCGGCGCCGACGCCTATGGTGTGGTTCCCGACATCTTGAACACCGCCAAGCAAATTACTAACGGTGCTATTCCTATGGGCGCGGTAGTAGCCCGTAAGGAAATTTACGATACCTTCATGAACCAGGATGCTCCCGAGCACCTGCTGGAGTTCTTCCACGGCTACACTTATTCGGCACACCCCGTGGCCTGCGCCGCCGCTTTAGCAACCCTTGATGTCCTGGAACAGGAAGCTCTACCACAACGCGTGGCTCAGAAAGCTCCCATTCTTGAAGAGGCCATACACGCTCTGCACGGAATACCTAACATCGCCGATATTCGAAACTATGGATTTGCCGCGGCGATAACGTTGGAGCCTAAGAACGGAGATCCAACGGTTCGGCCCTTTGAGGTGGGCATGCGTATGTGGGAGAAAGGCTTTTACGTTCGCTATGGGGGAGACACCATTCAGCTGGGCCTACCCTTTGTCATCGAGGACGCCGAAATCGAGCAGCTTTGCGCAGCCCTTGGCGACGCGGTACGAGAGACAGCCTAGCGCTGAATACCGACGACGTTCTGTCCGTAACTGAAGGAAACAATGCGACTCAGGGCCGACAGAGATCGGCCCGATTGCGATTGAAGCTCATTGAAGAATTCCTGGGTCGCTTGAAGGGATTTCTTGCTAGACACTCCTCCATCGATCACTCCGCGATTGCGCAGAAAACCCTCGACGTCCTGCGTGAGCAAGAAACTATCCACACCGAGAGTCCGCAAGGCATAGGGTCCGGTGTTACCCCCCAAACGGTGGCCATGCTTTTTGAGATAACTCCACAAACCAATCACGTCGTCGGTTGGCCACTCGGCGATAAACTGCCCAAAGCTCTTGCCTTCACAGCGTTCAGTCTCGGCAATCATCGCGGCGTTCTCGCGGATGGTTTTTACCTTCGTGAAATTACGAATGATCGCGGGGTCCTTGGCTTTTCGCTCTAGCATTTCATCGGGCATCATCAATAGACGCTCAATATCGAAGCCCCAGAACAGCTCTTCAAAGTTATCCCACTTCTGGTTCACCACTCGCCAGACAAAGCCAGACTGAAACACCTTTCGGGTGAACTCCGCCAGATATCGGTCACTGGATAGCTTGCGCAACTTCGCTTTGCTCGAGGGCTTTGGCAACAATGCATCGACGGCTGCCGCGCCGCCTTTGCGTTCACAGGCGAGACCATAGATAACTTCGAAGCTAAGAGGGTTTAACTGCTTTGGCATACACGATAGCTCCTCTAGAGAAATGCTCCCCATCGCTCTAGATAAACCTGCAGTAGCTCAATGCGCGTACCGTCCGGATCCACACAAGTCGCAACATCAGCGAGACGCTCGTGACACTGCTGTGGCGGTGACAGAAACTCCACTCCATCAGCCACGAGGGACTGATAATCGGATGCCAAGTCCTCGGAGATAAGACAAATACGCACAACACCCAAGTCCTTGTTCCCCAGGGGTTCGCGCTGATCAAGATCCGCGAATTCCGTAAGATCAAGTTTGGGGAAGCCATCGTCCATTTGCATGATGCAGGCGCGACCTCTTGGCCGCTCCGGCAGATCGAGGGCTCGCGCGCTTCCCTCATCAACTGTGTTCTGCTGCAACAGACTTAAATTCAAGTAAGGAATGGTAGGCAGGAAAACACCAAATCCAAGCTTTTCATAAAACGCTATAGACGCCTCAATATCACTGACATTGATATTGATATGTCCCCAAGAGGATTTTATGGCCATTGCTAACGCTCTCCATGAACAATTGGGCTCGGACCCAACAGTCCGAGCCGCATTATCACCTAAAAGTTAATGGAAAAGCGGCGCTACCCCCTCGGCAATCTTCTAGCGGGAGACAGACAGCATGTATTCAGCCACTGCCAGACGAGTCTCTTCATCCAGGTAATCCTGCTTGGGCATTTCTGGATAGTCTTCGCGCTTCTTCACGGGCGCTGCAATGTACTCCGCAAGGCCATGGGGATTTTCCATATAAAGCGCTTGAATAATCTTTACTGGAGGCCCAATCATGCGACCTTCATAGGTGTGGCAACCCGCGCAAATTCCTAGATAAGCAATCTTGCCGCGCTCACCTGGCTCAATCACTCGAGGCTCCACGGGTGGCATCAGATAGTTGCCAATAGTTGTGGTATTCGTAAATGCACACTCAGCATAGTCATCGATACCTGAGTGAACATAACGGTGCCGATTGATAATGCAGCTCTCGTTGCTTGGCCCGATAGCAAAGATATCCGGATTCCCGGTCTTAAGATCGGCAAGCATGAGGCCCCTTATCTCGGGAATAGTCTCGTAGCCATTGTTATGCATGGTGTTATTGAGAATCATCAGGCGATCGGAATTTGGATCGGCTTCGGGATCTACGGTGACGTTGGTCAGCTCCGCCGCCGTGTTGTGATCTACGGTCATAATTCCCACAGTCTTGTTGTTGGTAATGATGTTGCCTTCGATCACCACATCGTCTGCCGCCATGATCATGATGCCCGTGCCCGCAGGGATACCCCCCACCGTAGAACCAGGCGCACCAAAGTTTGGCGTGTTGTTGTCTGAGATCCAGTTGTTACGGATGATGACGTCATAGGTCGTCTTTATTGGGAGCCCCGGAGTAATGAACGCGAGGACACCTCCGGTGTTGTTGTAAACGAAGTTGCTCTCTACGATCGCGTGACGGCTATTCTCGATCTCGATACCCGCGACGCTGTCGAAGACTTCGTTGTACGCCACGTGAATGTTGTCACTCATGCCGACGTAAATCGCAGCATCTTCGATGCCAGAGACGACGTTGTGCTCAACCACACCGTTGGTGCCCAACTGCGGAAAGATGCCGTAAACCCCGGTATCGACAATAATGTTGTCGCGAATCTCAAAGTTGTTACCCGCCTGACTCATGATCGCGTTGCCTTTGTACTTGGTGATCAGGAATCCTTCGACAACGATGTTGTTACCCGAGAACAGGATAGCGTCGTTCAAGGTGCCTTCACCATGCAGCGTCGCGCGCTCGGAACCCTCGACAATACCGATCAGGCGGATACCGTCTTTGTCGATGTAAACCGTCTCGCTATAAGTACCAGGCATCACGTGGATCGTGGTTCCGGGCTCAGCGGCTTTCACCGCTTCCTGAATGGACTCGCCGTCCCGAACGGTGACGACGACATCAGACATAGGCGGCCCCGCAACAAACTTGCTGCTGCCCTGCACCATGAACTCTTTCGCTGCAGCAACATCCGCGTCGCTAGCGCCGCCCGCGGTGCTGCCACCATAAGCCGCGCCACTGCCAGCAGTGGTAATCACTGGTGCTGACCCGCCAGCCTTTTTACCGAATTGAAGGCCTGCCACAAATGCGACGGCGATCAAGACCACGGCCAAAACTCTTCCCATACTCATGATGATGCTCCCCCAAGATATACCGTTTGATCTTCTACACCATCTGCAACTGCAGCCGTGGCGCGCGAAGTATTGTTACTGTTATTGAAATCAGTGAGCGGCGATACGCCGATCGGTGTTAGACCGGAGGGAACCCGACGGGGTATCTCCGGGGTAAACGTTTCGTCAGTCAGTGCGCCCAAAAAATCCACCAGACGATCGAGTTCGTCGTCGGTCAGGTTCGGCTCCCAGATATGCCAGTGAATGTGCATATCAACGCCCTTGGGAACCGCGTGGCCACGGCCGCCTGTATAAAACTCCACGGCCTCTCGCAGTGTTCCAAAACGGCCGGAGTGCATGTAGGGCGCAGTCTTTGCGATATTGCGCAAGGTAGGGACTTTGAAACCACCCTTCATCTTGGGCGCATTCCATGTCGCTTCGGCACCAATATCCAAAGGTAATCCGAGAGGCTCTGGAGACCCAATAACGGCAACTTGCTGATTAGTGAACAATGGCGGTGTATGGCACTCAGCGCAGCGAGCTACAAAAGAACGGAACACGTTCATTCCTTCAACTTCTTTGTCGGTCAGCGCCGCGTGATAGCCGTGCGCATAGCGATCGTAACGGCTATTTAGCGATATCAACGATGTCTGAAAGGCCGCCAGAGAAATATAAACCTGCTGAAGGCTGATCTCATCCAGTTGCCCGTCAGGAAAAGCCTGGCGGAACAGTCGACGGTATTCTGCGCTGCCATGAAGTGTCGCGAGCAACTGTGCGGGGTTGTTACCCATCTCTTCGGGAGAATAAAGCGGCCCCTGGGCTTGCTCTTCGAGACTGTCTGCTCGGGCATCCCAAAACAGATTTTTTAGAAAGGCCACATTCCAGAGCGTGGGTGAAGACCGTTTCACCGCGTGCCCGGCAACACCCACCGCTCTCGCGCGACCATCACTAAAACCCAGGTCAGGGTGGTGACAGCTTGCACACGACGTTGAGCCGTCACCGGACAGCGCGGGATCAAAAAAGAGATAGCGACCAAGGTCAATTTGCTCCGGACTAAAACCGTCGCGATGCGCTGGCAAGGCGGTTTGCGTCCCACCGACTCCCTGGTTCTGGAGAGAGTCATAGAACTGATACATGTTGCGAAGCTCACAGACCCCAGCGTCGGTCTTCTCAAAGCTCGGCGGACAAAGTTCGCTTAGTGTGATCTTATCAGGTGCAGCTTGCTCACCAACCAACGCGCTCCCAGCGAAGGCATTCACCGCGCTGGCGATCACCTGCGTATCCTTTGTGGGATTCCCAAGGTCACTTGAACTCGCGGCCACTACCGCAAACCCCGCGATAACGGCAACGATGCAAGCTGTGAGCAAGGGAGCCTTCATTGCGAGGAAGCCTTTACTGAAAGGGGTGCTTTCATTGAGAGAGAAGATATCCGATAACGTCGGTTACATCTTTTTCCGTACTCAACATGGTTGCCATCATCTGCATTTGCCGGCCCAAGCGGTCCTCCTCGTGAGAACCACGGACTCCATCAGCAAAGTTCGAGTACTGACGGCGCAGGTAGGCTTCATCCAGTCCGGCTAAACGCGGGGCATTCATCGTCGAATTGCCTTTACCCGCTGGGCCATGGCAAGCACCACAGGAGGCGTTGTACTGCACTTCACCGTTGCGCTGATCGTGTTCTATGGTGTCTGAAGTGGTAACTGAAGGCAGGCTTCCTATATAGGCAACGACATTAGCTACCGCGGCCTCATCGGCCAGAAGCGCGGCCATACCCTGCATTTGCTTGCCTAGAGTATCCCGCTCATCGTTACCCCGCACACCGGATTTAAAGTTGTGAAGCTGCCGTTCTAAATAGGCACCATCCTGCCCCGCTAGCGCAGGTCCGTTCATGGCCGCTATCCCGGCGCCATCTGCACCATGACAGGCTACACAAGGAGCGTATAAGGCTTTACCAAGATCGACATCAGCGGCGACAGTCAAAGTGGCATGTAGCAGACCGATGGTCGCGGCCATAGTCGCGGCAATAAAATAAATAACACGTCTGGTTTTGATCATTGTGTTTGTCCATGCCGCAGTGAGCCGCGGACTAAATGCCCGAAAGAAGGGCAATTGTCGTCTTTTTGTACGGCAAATCTCCCTAATTTCAGAAATCCGTCAGCTTTTGTGGTCAGATTCTTAAAAAAACACCGCTGAACCGTATTTTTATAGTGAGTTTCAGGGCTCAGGCTGAAGCACTGGCAGACTTGTCTCGCGAGCCTTCCTCGGCAGTGTCGCCCAGCCCTCCGCTCTGTTGCCGATGAGCTTTACGCCAGGCTGTCGGTGTTTGCCCCTGCGTATCCTTAAAAGCCTTGTTGAACGAGCTCAATGACCTGAATCCCGAATCCATAGCGATAGTCAGCACGGGTAAGTGGTCTTCTTCAGGATTGGAGAGGCGTTTTGCCGTCTCGCGAATACGATAACTGCTCAAAAAATCGCTGAAGTTACGATAGCCCAGCGCACCATTGATCGCGCGCCGCAAGCGATACTCAGGGACCTCCAATTTTTGCGCCAAACCACCGATACTTAAGCCCATCTCCCTCCAAACGTCGCTATCTTCCATAAATTCCTGCAAAAGCACTGCCAACTCCGAGTCTTCCGACTCGTTTACAGCATCATTTGCAGCCACGGGTGCCGCTTGAGGCTCTACAGCCGTAAAGAGCAGTCCTCGCCGGTACTGCAATAGCGCTACGTTCACTGCAAGAAGGAGTGCGGCGGGTGGAACGTACTCAAGAATGTACAACCAGGTTGCCCCGGGAAAAAGAACTTCGCGCGACAGTATGAGTATGAACAGGTAGCTGCCATTGACACCGACGAACCATAGCCGCAAGCGACGACGAGATTCCACGAGATCAGTACGCCAGTGACGCACGATAGCCCATAAGGTCAGTGCTAAAAGTACAAACTCGAGTAGTTGCGGCAAGTCGATGAACAGCCAACGCCATTCATCCAGGGAAAAGAGAGCGCCCAGAAGAGGCATAAACACCGTGAACTTCACCAGGGACAGCTGCCAGGCTTGCATACGAAATCGATCGTCGAAGATGCTGAGACTAAGCAACCAAAAAAGACCGGGGGTAGCAGTTTGCAGCGTGGTCGCGAGCAGCGACAACGGCGTTCCTCGTAGTACGGGGGTGAGAAGGTATCCAAGGATCGCCAGCATAAAAAGCGCGAATAGCTTTTCACTCATCCCCCACCGGGGCTGACGCGCCAATAGCAGCAAACCCAAGAGCACCTGGGACAGGCTAAAACCGATCGCTCCGATAAGTAAGTCTGGCATGAACACCCTTCCGTCGATGCCGCATCATAGCAAGACGGCACGGCGAGAACGGGCACTGCACCCCGACCTTAATGCGGGAAATATGCAGAGCGCCAGACAGCCGTCATGACTGAAGAATGGTGTTCACCCTCAACTCACCGTGAAGCGTGCGATGCACCGGACAGCGATCAGCGATTTGCAACAGCTTCTCCCGCTGATCATCGGTCAGGTCGCCCTCCAAAGTAACCAACCGCTCGATTAATTCGATCTTTGCCGTCCCTTCCTCGCAAGTTTCGCAATCAACGACGTAGTTGCGGCTGTGCTTGAGCACGACCGAAGCATGCTCAAGGGGAAGGTTCTTTCTGCGAGCATACATTCGCAGAGTCATGGCAGTGCAGGCACCCAGCGAGGCAAGAAGATGCTCGTAAGGATCTGGCCCGGTGTTCGCACCGCCCACCGAGCGGGGCTCGTCCGCGAGCCAGTGGTGCGTGTCGCTGTAAACGTGCTGGGTAAAGACACGGTCTTTCTCCTCCACGAGTACTTCACCCGATGCGACCGACCGCCTTGGGGCTTCGGTGGTAGCCGGCAGATAGCGACTCGCCCAGCCGGCAATGACCGATGCCACATACTCTGAGTCAGTTCGTTTACTCAACAGGTGATCGGCATCATCCAGACTGACGAAGCTCTTGGGATGACGAGCCTCCAGATAGATTTTCTCAGCCTCCTCAATCGACACGGTCGCATCCAAGGGAGCGTGCATTACCAACAGCGCTTTACGAAGTGAGCTAATCGCGCCGCTGTCGTGAGATTCGAGATCTTCCACAAACTGTCGCTTTACCAAAAACTCGCGACCCGCCAGATTCACCTTGGCCTCACCGGCACGTCGAATCTCATCCAATGACGACGCCATGTTGTGCAGTACGTGCTCGGCGCGATGGGGTGCACCGATGGTAGCCACCGCTGTGGCCTCGGGCACCTTGTGCGCCATCGCCAAAACGGCAGCGCCACCCAAACTATGGCCTACCAGTAGCTTAGGAGCATCGAAATGCTCTCGGAGATAATTAACAGCCGCAAGAAGGTCTTCCAGATTTGAGGAGAAGTTGGTATTCGCAAAGTCACCGTCGCTGTTACCTAGACCGGTGAAGTCGAAGCGCAGGACCGCGATACCTTGCGCGGTGAGCGCACGAGAAATACGCGACGCGGCGGCGACGTCTTTGCCACAGGTAAAACAGTGAGCAAACAGGGCGTAACAGCGTACTTCAGACTCAGGTGTCTCTAAGGCACCACTGAGAACGTGGCCGTCGCTCTCAAAACTGATCTTCTCGCGCATTCCCTATTGGTCTCCATCCCCGTCACTGAGGGAATCCTTATACCAATAGTCATCGCAATGATGTACCTCTACTTTTCCTCACGCGCAGCGAAGTCAATCTTTTCGCCATTCGCGGCATACCACTCTTCCCACTCCCAGGGAGTGAGTGTTCGAGGCGTCTTTCCTGACATTGCGCGGCGCAGCGCTTTTGCGCGAAGGGAGTTATCTGTAGGTCGAGAGTTGTCACCAAGAACGCCGTCAATTATTTTTTGGCTACGAGTCTTCATTGT
>NZ_JBGCFU010000066.1:0-52731 GCF_045107095.1 Congregibacter sp.
TAACGCCAAGCGAACCGGAGGCGAAGCCGTCCGGTTCCGTGCCTTGTTATGCGGTGAACTAACACGCCACACCTGCATGCTCTCGCCTATCAAAGACCGGCATTAAGTCCAAAAGCATTGGGGTATCGGGGTTTTCCGCCAGATGGGCCTTTAGTACGCCCGCGATATTTGGCGTAACAACAGATGACACTTGGGGCCAGATGGCTCGAGCGCCTGGAGTTCGAAGAATAGCCCCCGTCCAATCTAGCCATGCAAGGTAATCAATTCTGGACAGTAGCTTAGCTTCATGGAGTTGCATCACATTCTGCATGTGAAGAACCGTTTCCATAACAAAGAAGGTAAAGCGAAGCTGTTCCTTCTGATCGAGCATATCTATCGAGCTGACGCCACGAGCTACAATGTCTGACACTTCAGGATCAGAGCACAGCTGTCCAGCGGTACGATCTCTCGCATCTTCCAGCATAGAAGCCAGAGTGGAAGTCTTGGTAACCTTTGTATTGTCCCGAACCTGAATAGATAGAAACAGTAGGCCAGCGATTGTAGCAACGGCGCCTAGTATCTCCGCTATTCCGCTCAGTTGTTCAATTCCCATGCGGTGACTCCCTATAATTCTGGATGGGCTCTCAAATCTACGGCCCCAATTGTATGGCGCCCGCGCAGTATGCGCCGCATAACACCTACAACACAGGCTCCTGGACCGGCGAACGCGATGGCTTGTATTTGTTAGGCGCATCCTCCACGTTGCTACGTTTACTTCCAGCCATGCACCCAAGTACTCTCGTCTTTCAGATCGCGCCAATCTATAGGCATCGCGCGTTTTGACATAACAGCCTCGATGCAGCACAAAACGACGACACCGTCCTCGTCATATTCAACTTCGGAAACTACGAAGTGTTTTTCCTTATTAGCGGGGGTTACCGCAGACCACTTACTGTTGAGCAGTTTCTTGGGGTTAACGTTGTTCATCAGAGATCGATCCGATCAATCTAACTCAGTAAAAATCCAGCGTAACAGTTAATTAGCGAGCTCACATGACCTAACACTGGTTGCAAGCATTTGTCGCTTCCTTGATCTACCGCAAAGCCTCACGAATCAATACTTCCTACCATCGTGCCACTGGTTAAAGCTGCTAAAGATGAGGAACAACGCGTGACGACTTTGGGATACAAACGCATGGCGGGCACGTCTGCGGTGTTTTTAAGGGAAGACTACAACGGAGCATCGCCGGTGGAGCGCGACGGTA
Organism: Congregibacter sp.; assembly: GCF_045107095.1. GTDB lineage: Bacteria > Pseudomonadota > Gammaproteobacteria > Pseudomonadales > Halieaceae > Congregibacter. The sequence continues at coordinate 1,244 of NZ_JBGCFU010000066.1, forward strand.
TGGTGTGGCAGGCAGAGGAACTTCATCTCCATGAGTTGCCCGCAACGCTCAGTCCCTTGGATGCCATGGCTAATGCTTTAGCGTTAGAAGGGCTCGAGGATTATGACCCGGCAACCCACGGGGATTTGCGACAGGTTAACTCCATCGGGAAAAGCTTTGTGTATCTGGCAAGTATTCGCGGCTGGGTGCAAGTGGACGATGCGACTGCACTAGAGAAGCAACAGTAGGCAATACCCTGTTAAAACCCCTCGCAAGTCGCCTCTAAGGGTCGCCAATCATCGGGCACAGGGTTTTTGGTGCAAATCAGAACCAGCGCTTTTTCGCGATTTTCTGCGTTGCGCGTTACCAGTGTTTCCCGCATTACGCGTATCGCAGGCTCATCAGCCAGTTCGCTCAATATGGGCTCGTCTAACAACACGGGGTCTGCAAGGCCCTCTGATACTGCTCGCTGCAAGTTTGCAATGGCAGCCTCACGATCATTGCGCATCGTAGCGATCAACGCCTGGCCCCAGAACCAATCCGAGTTTTGGAGGAGTTCGCCGATAGCACGCTCATGAGCGTCAAGCGCGTCCAAGTAATGCTCCGCGGCATCGTTTTCGCCCGACTGCTGGAGAGAATGCACAAACTGCGCCGTCGGCAAATTTCCACCCCAGCTATAAACAATTTCGCCAAACACCGATGGGACCAGCGCTCTCCGCCATGTATCGACGGCTTCTTGATAGCGCTCCTGATAGTAAAGCGCGCTGCCCAGGCCGCCCATCAAGTCTAGATCTGTGGGTCTCTGCTCGAGCTCGGCGCGCAAACTGCGCTCAGCCTCATCGAACAGTCCTGTCTGTAACAACACCCAAGGCTCAACTTCTCGCGCAACGCGCAGGCCCTCATCAACAAACCCCAGCTCGGCAAAGACAAATGACAACAGCAGGTTGCCAAAAAGGTCTGATGTGTCTAAGACATAAGCGCGCAAAAATTCCTCGAGCGCAAGGTCTATCTCCCTTTTCGCTCTATATACGCGTGCCTGAGCAATATGGCTGGCCCAGGGAAATTGCGCCGCAAGGGATTGGGCCATAACTGCCGCACGCTCTGGCTCTGTGTAACTCAGCGTAGTGATCGCATTAAGCCGTCCGACCACGCTGAGTGGATCCAGTTCGAGCATCTCTTCTCGCGCCGCGAAGGCATCGGTATAGCGGCCCAGATCACCCAGAGCATTTACACGCCAGGTGAGTGCATCTGCGTAGTTAGGGCGAATGGCAAGTGCCTTATCGGCATACTCGAGTGCTTGCTCAGCGTCATATTGAGCAAGTGCCAGCATTGAGCGTGCCGCCCACAGTTCGGCAAAGTCATCATCGAGCGCAGCTGCTGCTTCGATTTGGGCTCCCGCGCGCTGGGTAACCTCTTCTGGACTTAGGTCTCCGTAGGTCCCGGCGGATGACTGTAAAAGTGTAATCCCAATAGCGAGCTGCGCCCGAGCCGGCGCAAAGTTCGCATCCAGGCGGACAGAGCGCTCCAGCTCTCGCACCCCGGCGGTGATTGCCTGATTGCCTCTTTGATTTACCAAGCCTCGACCTTTTAAATATGCCTCGTACGCCGGTGTGTTTGCTGTTTCACGACTTAGCACTGCTCGCCCATCTTCATTCAGCGCCAGCTCTGCTTTTAGCGCCTCTGCGATGGCCAGAGAAATCTCGTCCTGAATGGCAAACACGTCTTCGAGCTCGCGATCATAAGTTTCGGACCACAGGTGGTAGCCGCTCTGTGCTTCGATGAGCTGCGCGGTAATGCGTAGGCGTGTTCCCGCTTTGCGCACGGACCCTTCAAGTACGTGGTTAACCTTGAGTACTTCGGCAATTTCGCTGATATCGCGATTGTCACCTTTAAACTGGAAAGATGAGGTACGGGCCGCAACTCGCAGCGCAGGAATCTGGGCTAGTACGTTTAGCAGCTCTTCGGAGATACCGTCAGAGAAGTACTCTTGTTCAGGATCTGACGAAAGGTTTACAAAGGGCAGCACTGCGACGGACTTGTTGGCGGCATCGGTAGCGGTACTGCCTGTGTTGTTCTTGTCAGCAGCGGCCAGTTGCTCTCGCAGCCGAGCCATGCCGGGTGAATCGGTTTCAGCCTCGACGCTTTCTACGACGGTCGATTCGTCCGACGGTGATTGATCAGGTCGCTTTCCGTTCCAGAACAGATAAGCGACCGCAGCAACTAACACCAGAATGATCAGAGTATCGAGCTTGCGACGCGTTTGATGCACCACCGAAGTGCCTTCGGTTATTTCGGATTCACGTTTGATTCCGTCGGGGGTTAACTCAAATACCCAGGCAAACAGTAAGGTGGGTATAAGACCTACAAGTAGCAAATATAGAAGCGCCTGCATCACCCAAGGCGGCGCTTCGATGTTCTGCATGACTACGTCAGTCACCTGCAGCAGCAGCCACGCGGTCACGGTATAGGCGACGCCCATACGAACCACGTTGCGACGATGTAATTCTCCAAAAAAACTCATTTACTGTTCCTGTCGATACGGCTTCGACGTTAGCAAATGCGCGCAGGCGCTACCAGTAGAATGCACGGTGTCGTAATTTTTGTAATCGTAGGCTCTCCCAATGCCCGCGCACCCGGCGGAAAAATGCGAGAATACACACAAAGCCACTTTACATGTCTACGCGTTTGTTCCTCGCAAACTATACCTATTTGAGGCCAGCTACCGGTGTCCGTACTTACTGCTGATGTTTCTAAGTGTCTGCCGCCAAAGTTTCGAAATTCGCTCATGCATCTGTCGATGAGGTTCAAACTTGCTGTCTTGATACTCGTCCTTGTGCTCACCGCGGGAGCCAATGCGCAGCGCGCAAACGAGAACGTCGTGCGCTCCGCCGCAGACGCTTTTGGATCCAGTGTAGGGGACGAGCAAATTGGTTTGTATAGTGCTGCCAACGTTCGCGGTTTTAGTCCCACAGCTGCGGGCAACATCCGCATAGATGGAATTTTCATCGATCGCCAATCCGGCTTTAGCGACAGACTCGTCTCGGGGTCCCAGATTCGTGCCGGTCTCGCGGCGCAGGGTTATATGTTGCCCGCCCCCACAGGTATCGCTGACTTTTCTTTGCGCCGCGTTGCTGAAGAACCGGTGCAGAGTGTGATTCTGGAGCGCAGCCGCTATGGCGGATTTCGAATCGCAGCTGACCTTCAGGCTCGCCTAGCGGAGGGCGTGGAGGCTGCATTCGGTGTTGGCTACGAAGAAGACGAGGAGGGCAACGGGACCAACGACATCGCGGCAAGCGTAGGTGGCAACCTGCGCTTCGCTCTCGGGCAGGATGCCGACATTACAGTTTTTTCGGATTACGTTGAAGAAATCGAGAACCAGTTTTCCCAGCGATACTTCACTGCTGGTGCCTACGAGCCACCTGAAGTTACCCCTCTAAAGTTTGTAGGCCAGCCTTGGGCAGAATTTGCTGGTCCGCGTTACAACGTCGGCTTACTGGCCAATTATCGACCGGAAAACTGGGAGTTTCGCCTTGGCGTTTTTTACTCCAGCCGCGAATGGGATCAGCAGGCAAACGTGCTTTATACAGATGTTGAGCCCGATGGCTCTGCACGTCGCCGGTCGGCGCTGGGCCCTTCGACTTCCTCATCGTCGACCTCCCTCGAAGCCAGAGTTACACGCCATTTTTATGAGGGAAGCCGCAGGCACAGCTTCACTGTAAACCTGCGTGGGCTGGATCGCAGCAGGGACTATGGCGGTACCGTGGGTATCGATCTTGGTGATGCGAATATCGACGAGCCGGTGTACTTCGAGCGCCCGGATGTAGAAGTGGGCGAGCAATCTCAAGAATCTGTAGAGCAGCTTGCCCTGGGATTCAGTTATGACCTTCGCTGGGAGAATGCGGGGCAGCTCAATATCGGTATCCAGCAGTCTGATTATTCCCGAGACGTCGTCGTGCCCGGAAGTAAAGATCTGGCCGATGAAGAGAACCCGGTGCTTTACAACGTCAACGCTAACGCACCCCTGGGTGAGCGAGTAGTGATCTATGGCGGGATCGTGAGAGGGTTCGAAGAGAGCCCCGTGGCGCCAATCAGTGCTATCAACCAGAATGAGTCACCGCCGGCGGCGCAGACGCAGCAAATTGATGCGGGCGCGCGCGTGACGTTTGGCGAGCTCACCGCTGTCGCAGGTATTTTCGAGATCGAGAAGCCTTTCTTTGGCTTTGACGAAAACCGCTTTTTTGGCGAACAGGGAATGCAGATCAATCGTGGTGTAGAGCTCTCGTTGGCAGGGCCGGTAACAGAGGAACTGCAGTTAGTTCTGGGAACAGTGTTTTACGATGTGGTCTTGACCGGAGACGCAGTGGACTCCGGCGCGCTTGCAGACAGTCCTGCGGGAGCCCTCAATCGTTCGACGACGCTGAATCTTGACTATCGACCGAAGTGGGCGCCCGGTTGGTCTTTCGACCTCGGGCTAAGCAGTCGGGGAGAGCAGAATGCCGATTCCCAGGGCCTTGTCACTATCGATCCCTACACGCTTCTCGATTTGGGACTGCGACGCCAGTTTTCCTTTGCGGATAACGACGTGGTCATTCGCGGGCGGCTTACTAACCTCTTTGATGAATTTGCCTGGAACGCCGGCTCCACGGGTGCCTATCGCTACATTCCCCCGCGCGCGCTGAGCGTGTCCCTGCGAATGGATATTTAACGACTCTTAGGTACCGTCCCCGTAGAAGCGCAGGCAGCTCTGCCTTTCTTGACAGCTCTGCAGTAATAAGAGGAGCTTTCGCGGTGCTCCGCCGGACTCACGCAAGGAGGTGCTGGATCGCCGCCCTGTAGTTTCGGCTGACTTTCAATCGTGTGTCCTCATCAAGGTGCAGTAGACATTCCCCTTTGCTAAGGGGCGTGATCTTCACAATTCGATTCAGATTTACCAATGTAGAGCGATGAATTCGAGCAAAGGGGCCCAGCGCCAGACGCTCTGAAAGCTGTTTCATAGTGCACCGCAAAATGTGAGTTTCTCCCGCCGAATGGACGCACATGTAATCCCCTGCAGCATCGACCCAGTCGATTTCGTCCAACTCAAGAAGCTTTACTTTGTCGCCCTGACGTACCGGTAAACGACCTACCGCGTCCGAGTAACTATCAAGGGCATCTTGGACAGAGCGCGCACCCTTAGCTTCCTGCTGCCCGGCAGCGGTGATCGCTCGCAGCAATTTTGCTTTTGATGCGTCAAGAAGACGCTCCCTGGCTCGCCGCAATCCTCTTTGCAGCCGGGCCTTGTCGACGGGTTTCAAGATATAGTCAATCGCATTTTTATCAAAGGCTTCCACTGCGTATTGATTGAAAGCGGTGACGAAAATGACCAAGGGCATGTGATCATCTGCCTGCAAGGACTCCACGACTGAAAAACCGTCTTTGCCCGGCATCTCTATATCGAGTAGCACCAAGTCCGGTCTGTGACTGGCGATAGCCGCTACCGCTTGACGCCCATCAGAAGCAGAAGCAACAACTTCGACGTCCGGAGTGTCCTTCAGAAGTTCTATCAAGAGATCTAGTGCCAAGGGCTCGTCGTCTACCACTAACACGCGCATGATCAGTTCACCGTTCCGACATATTGCAACGGCACCCGCACACCCGCACGAACTCCACCCTCTGGCAGTCTATGCAGGGATAGATCGTAGTCTTTGGCGTAGCAGACTTCGAGGCGTTGACGAATATTGCTGAGCCCGACACCGGGTTGCCCCATAGCTTCCCGAGCTTTCATTTCAGCTCCCGAGTCAATGACATCAATGCACAGATGCGTTGCATCAGAGTAGGCATCCACATTCAATGTGCCTCCCTTTTCGGACTTCGCAACACCGTATTTGATCGCATTTTCCACTAGCGGCTGCAGTAGCATGCTGGGAATCTGCTGCTTCTGCACATCCGGGGAGATTTCTATCGTCACCTTAAGTCGGTCACCAAAGCGAATCTTTTCAATCTCCAGATACAGCTTGATCGCCGCTACTTCGTCCTCAACAGAAACAAATTCCCCAGAATTTGTGTACAGCGAGTAGCGAAGAAACTCGCTGAGCGCGGAGATCATTCCCGTCGCTTGTTCATTTCGCCCGGTTGCCACAAGACTCTGAACTGCATTCAAGGTATTAAACAAAAAATGTGGGTTTAGCTGGTAGCGAAGCATTGCTAGCTGCGCGTCCCGGGCCAACGTTTCGGCGCGGGCCGCTCGACTCGCCTCCAGGTTTTTGGCGGACTCCATACGCAGGAGCGCTTTGTGCTCCTGACCTACCAGCTGGTAATACTTGAAACCATGATAAAGAGCAGTCCAACACATGAAAATGAAGATCGACGGAAATAGCCAGCCGCCAAAGTCGGCCCACAGCCCGGAAACACCGGTCATCCATTGAAAAAATGCGAGGCGAAACAACGACCACAAGCCGGAAAAAATCAATACAGCTATTGATATATATACGATCCGGACAATTAGGGAGTTATTCCAAACTCTGCGATAGACGTAACGCAGGGGCCAGGAGAGCGCTATCCCCAAAAGTGATTGAACGACGTTATGCCCGATATAGGCCGCATCGGGCTGGTCGTACCAAAGATTGAGGCTGAAATAGCTCACGATGGAGAGGCAGGACCACCCAGCTAGCTGGAGCACCCAAAAGCGTGTAAGACGCTCTTCACGAAAAAACGCAGGCACAGACTTTTCTGGCGCTTGGTTCACTTACTCATGCCATAAAGAATAAATCGATTGACACCTACTCAACCGCAGGTGACCCGTGGCGTTGGGCCAATGCCTCCTCCATTTCGACAATGGTGCTCTGATCGATACGGTAAAAGAAAATAAACGCCGCGCCCAAGATTGCCAGTGCCGCGGGGAGGATGCTAAACATTAATCGTATACCCATCATCGAAGTTTCGGACTGCACTTCGTTAGCAACAAAACCAAAAGCGCCCAGAACAATTCCCAGCAGACCTGCGCCCACCGCCAAACCCATTTTTTGAGCAAACTGGACCGTGGAAAAAACCAGTGCCGTGATTCGTCGCCCACTTTTCCACTCACCATAGTCTGCACAGTCGGCATACATGGACCAAACCAAAGCTGGAGTGGGGCCAATAAGAAATGATCCGATGCAGTTAACAACCACCATGAGCCAGTATTGATCCGGTGGAATGTAGAAAAACGCCGACATGCTGAGCGCGTTAAGCAGAGTCAACGCAATCATCAAATTGCGTTTCTCGAAGTGCTGGGCAAGATATCGGGTTAGGAGGATCCCCCCGATCATGGCGATCAGACCCAATGACAAGAAAACGGCGGTTTTGTCAAAAATCAGAAACAATGGGCTGCCGTCATCACCGACGTAGTACTTGAAGTAATAAAGCAGTGAGCCATTGCGTACTGCAATGTTCATTAAGGTCACGATCGCAGAAGCAAAAAGCACAGCCCATGGACCATTGGATAAGAGTGTCTTTATGTCCAATCGCACGTCGGTCTTCATAACGTGAGGAGTGACTCGTTCCTTGGTTGTGGCAAAAGTTGTCCAGAAAAGCACCACTGACAATACTGCAAAAATTATCATCGTCATGCGAAAGCCGGTCGCTTCATCTTCCCCACCTAGCAATCCCTTTAGTGGACCGACAAACGTGGCTATCATCCAGCCAGCCGCAAAGGCACAGATGAATCGGTAGCCGGCTACCTTCGTGCGCTCAATCGACGAGGGCGAGATAACACCCATCAAAGCCGAATAAGGGACGTTGATTACGGTGTAAGCAAGCATCATCAGGGTATAGGTTACATACGCGTAGACTAACTTGGCGGTAGGCGACATGTCGGGTGAACCCGCAAACATCAAGTAGCCACAGATCCCATAGGGTATTGCTCCCCACAGCAAATAGGGACGATATTTTCCCCAACGAGAATTGGTGCGATCTGCGATCAGGCCCATAACAGGGTCGCTGACCGCATCAATGATTTTTGTTATCAAAAACATAGCGCCCACGGCTGCAGGCGGTAAACCGAATATATCGGTGTAGTAGTACATAAGGAAAAGGTTAAAGACCTGAAAGAAAAAGTTGGAGGCGGTATCACCGAGTCCGTAGCCCAACTTCTCTCGAAAAGAGAGTTCTTCAGTATTCATAGACACCCTACTACTTTATGTTTTTATTGGGTTGCTCAGATGGCAACTGCAGGATGCAACATGTTGCTTCCCTCTTGATCTTATGGCCGATCGTGGAGGGTACAACAACCATGCGCCAAAAAGGACTTCCCTCGGGACAGGGCGGACGACCTCGTCGCTTGGACTTCAACATTAGCCGAGACTTGGGCGAGAAAGCGGGGGGATATGCGCGTCGTAGCGCCGGAGTCCGTTTTAGCGCAATGCTGACCCACTTCAGCCGAAATATGTTGTTCTCAGACACAACGGCTATATCTTCACCCACATTAAGGAAGGTACAACTTGTTACGTGCCTTTGAACCTATGAAGAAGCAAGTGAAGAGCCATAGCGTGGGCGCGTCCAGCTAGCCGTATTAGCTCGGAAAAACCTAAGAATAAGGCGGAGATTGAACTATGCACGGCGAGAGAACCCCGGAGCTTGTTGTGGACAATGCTCAACACAGCGACATCATTCAGAGCCGCGTCCACGATTTACTCATGAGCATGGGGCTGGACGAGAAAGTCGGTCAGATGAGCCAGCTACAGGCGGGAGGTGGATGGATACCCGACGAACTCGCTGACAGTATTCGCCGGGGCCAAGTGGGATCAGTGCTCAACGAGCCCGACGTGGAAGTCGTCAACGAACTTCAGAGAATAGCTGTGGAAGAAAGTCGGCTGGGAATCCCCCTGCTGGTCGGTCGTGACGTTATTCATGGTTACAAAACGATTTTCCCCATTCCCCTTGGGCAAGCGGCAAGCTGGAACCCGACGGTTGTGGAAGCGGGGGCCCGTGTGAGTGCGGAAGAGGCAGTACGTTCAGGTATCAACTGGACGTTCGCACCCATGATTGATATCACCCGTGATCCCCGCTGGGGAAGAATTGCCGAGTCCTTAGGCGAAGATCCCTATCTTTGCAGTGAGCTCGGGAGTGCAATGGTCCGCGGCTTTCAAGGCGAAACACTGACAGCCTCCGACTCCATAGCCGCCTGCGCCAAGCACTTTGCTGGCTATGGCGCCGCAGAAGGCGGACGAGACTACAACACTGCAAACATCCCTGAGAACGAGATGCGGAATGTCTATCTGCGTCCGTTTAAGGCGGCGGCTGACGCTGGCGTCGCAACATTCATGTCTGCTTTTTGCGATCTTAACGGCGTCCCTGCCACCGGTAATCAATGGCTGATGGATCAAGTGCTTCGCCAGGAGTGGCGCTATCAGGGCATGGTTGTCAGCGACTGGGAGTCCATTGTGGAGATGAGCGTTCACGGTTTCACCCACGATGACGAGCAGGCCGCCTATGAAGCGGCCATGGCTGGCATCGATATGGAAATGGCAAGCTCTTCCTACCGCGACCATCTAGAAAATATGGTGGATCAAGGCAAGATAAGCCTGGAACAAATAGACCGCATGGTAGAGCGGATACTGCGGCTAAAATTTGAACTTGGTCTGTTCGAGCAACCGTATACGGACCCATCTCAACACCCGGAGCTCCTTAATAAGTCAAATCTGAAAGCTGCCAAGCAAGCTGCGATGCAGAGCTGTGTGCTGCTTAAGAATGAGCATCAGACTTTACCGCTACTACCTGCAAAGCTAGATGCTATCGCTCTCCTGGGGCCGCTTGCAGATGACGGTTTTGAACAAATGGGTACCTGGGTTTTTGATGGCGAAGCGTGCCACTCCGTGACTTGTTTGCAAGCAATCACAGAACTGATTGGGCGTACGACCGAAATCAATTACGTAAAAGCCTTGGAGACTACTCGGGCTGCAAGTGAAGACGGCTTTTCCGAAGCGATAGAGGCCGTTACACAATCAGATGCCGCGGTTGTTGTGGTTGGCGAAGAAGCGTTTATGTCCGGAGAAGCGCACTCAAGAGCCTCCATCGACCTGCCCGGTCATCAGAAGGCACTCATCGAAGCTGCGGCGAGCACTGGAAAACCAGTAGTGGTTGTCATCATGGCAGGTCGCCCGTTGACCATCGAGCCTATACTTGAGTATGCCGACGCTGTGCTCTATGCCTGGCATCCAGGTACCATGGGCGGGCCGGCTATCGCAGATTTGCTTTTTGGATTGGAGTCTCCCTCGGGCAAGCTGCCAGTCACGTTTCCGAAGGTTGTCGGGCAAGTACCCATTCATTATGCGCAAAAGAATACAGGCCGTCCCGCCACCGAAGAGACATGCATTGATATCAATGAAGTTCCTCCAAGAGCGCCTCAGACGTCGCTGGGTATGACCTCCTTTCATCTGGATGCCGGGTTTAAACCATTGTTTCCCTTTGGGTTTGGTCTCTCCTATGGCCGATTTCAATATGTGAAGATCACGACCTCCCATCACTCTATAGGGCTCGGCCAAAGCCTTGATGTCTCAGCTGATATCGTGAACATGGGTAGCTACGCCGGTGAGGAGGTCGTGCAATTGTATGTCCGAGACCTTGTTGGTAACGTGACTCGTCCGATAAAAGAACTCAAAGGTTTCAGACGCATTCGTTTAAAGCCGGGCGAGCGTCAGAGGATCAGTTTTCGCCTGCATACCGATGATCTGGCCTTTTTCAATCGTGATATGCAATTGGTAACAGAGCCGGGGCAATTTCACGTTTGGATTGGCGGAAGTTCTGATGCGCCTCTATGGGCTGAGTTCGAGGTCCACGCTTGAGACTGTTGAGATAACCTTCATGAACAAACACTTCGACGATCCCATCTTCGCAGGAAAGGTCGAACAACTTTTAGCGGGCATGAGTCTTGATCAAAAGATCGGACAGATGACCCAGCCTGAAAGAATGGCTTGCACGCCAGAGGATGTTAAAGAGTTTCATATCGGCTCGGTGCTTAGCGGCGGCGGCTCCTGTCCGGGAGATAACGCACCCTCCGACTGGGTCGATATGAATGACGCTTATTGGCAAGCATCCATGGATGCTGATGATGCGCACCTTGGGATACCTCTGCTCTATGGCGTTGATGCCATACACGGCAACGGTAATGTGCGAGGCGCGACGGTTTTTCCGCATAATATCGGACTGGGGGCAGCCCGGGACCCCGATCTCATCGCACGTATCGCCAGGGCAACGGCCCGCGAAATTCTCGCAACGGGCGTGGACTGGACTTTTGCGCCAACCCTCGCCGTGGCACGCAACATACACTGGGGCCGAAGTTACGAAAGCTTTTCCGAGGATGCCGGTTTAGTTGGCAGCTACGCAGCTGCCTTTGTAAATGGTATGCAGGGCGACCTTGGCGATGACGGAGTTATCGCCTGCGCCAAGCATTGGGTGGGTGATGGTGGAACCACTCATGGCATAGATCAGGGCGAGACGACTGTGAGCCTGGCGGAGCTTTATGCCACGCACATCGCCCCCTATAGACCAGCTATCGACGCGGGCGTGCTAACTGTCATGGCGTCCTTCAACAGCTGGAACGGCGATAAGTGTCATGGGCACCGTCAACTCATTACCGACCTGTTAAAAGAAGAGTTGGGATTCAAGGGCTTCGTGATCTCCGACTGGGACGGAATCGACTACCTGTCCAAAAGTTACTACGACGCAGTCGGTATGTCGGTAAACGCAGGCATCGATATGTTTATGGTATCCGTTGACTGGCAACAGTTTATCCGTCATCTGCGCACGCATGTCGAAAAAGGCAGCGTACCTTTGAGTCGGGTCGACGATGCCGTGCGGCGCATCCTCCGGGTAAAGCTGGCCTTTGGTTTGTTCGACAAGCCACGTCCATCAGAACGGCGCTGGTCTAACGACGCCCGCTTTGGTGGTAGAGAACAACGGCAAATTGCGCGGGAGGCGGTGCGAAAATCTCTGGTGCTTTTAAAAAATGACAATGCCGCCCTACCTATTAAGCGTGACGCGCGGATTCTGGTTGCCGGTAAGAACGCTCATAATCGCGGTCATCAATGCGGGGGGTTCACAATTGCCTGGCAGGGCGCAGAAGACAACGAGAGTATTGTAGGCGGATGCTCCATCTGGGAGGGTATTAGAACCGTTGCAGATAACGCTGTGCTCTGTGAAGACCCCCTTGCCCAGGGCGTTGATGCGTCCGCACATGATGTTGCGATAGTGGTCATAGGAGAGAGGCCCTATGCCGAGGGCTTGGGCGACGTTCGATCTGGAGACAACGTAATTGTTGAGGCCGGTTCGCAGATTCGCGGTGAAATGAAAGTGCTTGAGCCCTACGGTAGGACTCTGGAGCATGCGGTCTCTCATCCTGAGGACCTGGCGCTCATAAATAGTATTGTGGCAAAAGGCATTCCCGTCATCACTGTGCTCGTGTCCGGGCGTCCTTTGCCTGTTGCTCCCGAACTCGCTGCAAGCAATGCGTTTATCGCGGCATGGCTGCCAGGATCGGAAGGAGAGGGAGTTTCTGACATGCTATTTGGAGACTTCGAATTCCAGGGACGCCTATCGTTTGCTTGGCCCAAGGACGCCGACTCGGTGAGCGATCCATCCCGGGCACCACTGTTCCCTCTCGGTTATGGGCTTCAGATGCTCAGTGGGAGCGAATAGACAGAAGCGTAAGTTATGATTTTCGATAAGCTAGCTGCGATAGAGTCGATAGATGATGTCACGTCCGACGCTATTCCCTCTGCCGTGTTTGAGCGTACCCAGCCTCTAGTTATGCGTGGCCTCGTCGACAGCTGGCCAGCTGTTCAACCCGCCGACGCCTCCTTTGAACAATTAGAATCCTATCTGTCGAAGTTCTGGAATGACAGACCCGTCACCGCTTATGTGGCGGCACCGGAAGCCAAGGGCCGGTTCGGATACAACGAAGCTTTTAACGGCTTCAATTTCAAAAAAGGCAGTGCTCCTCTCGAAGGTCTAATGGAGAGGTTCAAGAAGCTGGACAAACCGGGTGGCGATGCCGATATGTCGGTCTATGTGGGATCAACTCCTGTGGCGGGTTGGTTGCCCGGCTTTTTAGAAGCAAATTCACTTGCGGTACCCGGTGACCCACTCATCAATTTTTGGCTTGGGAACCGTACTACTGTCGCGGCGCACTACGACTTCCCATGTAATGTGGCGTGCGTTGTTGCTGGTCGACGACGCTTCACATTGTTTCCCACGGATCAAGTAAGCAACTTGTATGTGGGGCCTATTGATAGAACACCGTCGGGGCAGCCCATCAGTCTCGTCGATTTTGATGAGCCTGATTTTCAGAGGTTTCCCCGTTTCGCTAATGCTTTGGAGCACGCGCAGACCGCCGTGCTAGAACCAGGTGATGCGATCTTTATACCTAGCATGTGGTGGCATCATGTTAAGGCGCTCTCTGTTTGCAATATGCTGGTGAACTATTGGTGGCTGAAGAAACCGGAAATCGTCGACTCGCCTTTTGGGGCACTCTTACATGCAGTGCTATCTATTAGATCGCTTCCCCCGGAGCAGCGAGAGGCTTGGCGCACGCTGATGGAGCATTACGTCTTTGATGCCGGGCCCGACGGCGTTGCGCATATTCCGGAGCATGTGCGCGGATGTCTCGGTGATCTGGATAATCCGACTGCCCAACAGCTGAGGAAAGAGCTTCGGGATCGGCTTACCGACTGACTATCGCAGCGTAAGGCGCGGTGAAGGCCTCTAGACTGTGGCTTGTCGGGCTGAGTCGACTCGAATTTTTTATCTCTTAAAATCATAGGCTTAACCATTTTGCTGGCGTCTTCGGTGAGTTTTTTCCTCCTCCCGTTAGACGGATTAGAGGAACGCGCTGGCGGCTTTTTGTCAAAGTCCCTCTTGACGCTTTCTAAGTCCCATTCAGCGAAAACGCATGGTAAGCGGCGTCCACCGGCGGGTAGTGTTGCTCTGCTGAATGTTCGCAAGAGCTGTGTGCTTATGGGTAGTGTCAATGCCCGGATCCACAGGCACAGCTGCTAAGGCGAAGAATAAAGAGAGACGGAGGTTGGGCAGAGACGCTTACCCCGGACTCCAAAATAACGATAACAGGTAGTTAAAAATTATAATTAATGGGTAGAGCATCTACAGTTCCGTATATCAGTCGCATAGCTGCCCGAGAAGGGTTCAGCGCTACTGCGCGCGCGTTTTCCCGGGATGGCTTCTCGTTTCGGCGGTCTCTGCGACGGGGCGAATTATCTGTAAATGATTGCAATCCACAAAACTTCACGTATCCACAAAGCTAAGGGCTTCTGTATGGCTTACAACACGCTCAGAAAAAATCCGCTTGCAACCGGCGTTGCCATGGCAATCGGTACTTTATTGGTGCCGGGAGCGGCAATGGCGCAGGAGCAATCAAATCCTGGTGTTTTAGAAGAAGTCGTCGTAGTTGGCATTAGGGCCAGTCTCGAGGCCTCTGCCGACATTAAGCGTTACTCCGAAGGCGTTGTGGACGCCATCTCGGCGGAAGATATTGGCGCGATGCCCGATACGAACCTCGCCGAGTCACTACAAAGAATCACGGGTGTATCTATTGACCGAACCCGAGGCGAGGGTAGTAAAGTCACCGTCCGCGGTTTCGGGCCGCAATACAACCTGGTGACGGTGAATGGTCGCCAGATGCCAACGCACCAAAACCTTTCTCGTTCTTTTGACTTTGCAGATATTGCATCTGAAGGTGTGGCTGGGGTCGAGGTCTACAAGACTAGCCGAGCAGAACTGCCTACAGGCGGCATCGGCTCTACCATTAACATCAAGACGCAGCGCCCGTTGGAAATGCGCGAAGACCGCATCTTCACGATCGGCGGCAAGGCGGTGCACGATACCTCTGCGGATTCTGTTGACGGAGATGACCTGACGCCGGAGCTGTCCGGTTTATTCGCTCAGACGTTTGCTGACGGTACCTTTGGCATTTCCCTTGCGGGTAGTTTTCAGGAGCGAAACCAAGGCGTTGACTCCGCGAAGGTGCGCGGCTGGATTCCTCTTCGTGGTGATGATTCTTGCTGTAGCTGGGCTGGGCAGCCTACTTTAGGTGCGGACGTCTGGCCGGGACTCCCTGCCGACGCCAATCAGATCAACAGAACAACAGAAAACTCGGAGCTCTATTCTTTACCTCAGCAGCTCCAGTACGTCCGCGAGAGTTTCGAGCGGGAGCGTATCAACGGCAACCTTACCCTGCAGTGGGCGCCCACGGAGTCCATTACTACAACGCTGGACGTGATTTACTCTACGCAGGAGATCGAGCGTTCTTTCAACGACTACTCCGCCTGGTTCAGCCTCCCGCCGAACACAGCCGGCGTTCAATCGGAGTGGACCGATGGTCCGGTGGCTGGGCCTATTGAGTACACCGAGTTCTATGGCAACCCGTCAGATAACCCTATGGGGGTTGGTGTCGACTCGAGTAAGTCAGAAAACCTCTCTGTAGGTTTTAACGCCGTCTGGGACGTGTCTGATCGCTTGTCGCTGGAGTTTGATTATCACGATTCCTCTGCTGAGCGCGGCCCTAATGGTCCTCTTGGTAGCTCTATGTCGCTGGCCATCACTTCGGCGCGACGCACCTCTGCAAGCGGATTCTTTGGGTCAGATCTCCCAATCATGGCGTTGACGTTGCTGGATGACCGACCTTTGCAGCCAGACGATATGCTGATCGGCGGTAGTGTATTTACCAACGAACAGAACGAGATGAATGTCGAACAAGCCAAGATAGCGGGTAAGTTTGATTTTAATGACTTCACGACGATTAACTTTGGCGTTCAAACCACCGAGGTGGATAACACCTCTCAGTCCGCGACAACTCAGCGCGATACCTGGGGTGGAATCGGCGCGCCGGGAGATATCTCTGATCTTCTCTCGCCCGCGTCCATGGCCGACTGGTTCGATGACTTTGGTAACTCTGGCGATGACCGCCGTTTTACACAGTTATTTACCTGGGACACGAATGCTCTGATTGACCGGGCTCGAGAGCTGGAAGCGCAAGGCGTCACTGTCAGCAACCCCAGCACTATTCCCGGAGATTGCGGTGATGGATTCTGTCCATCTACTGCGTGGACGCGGGATCAACGCACCCAAGAAGAGCAAACTGCCGCTTACGTTCAGGTAGATTTAGACCTTGAGTGGGGTGATATGCCTGTCAATCTGAACCTTGGTGTTCGCTACGAAGACACGGATGTGGCGTCTCAGGCCTTGGTGCCTGTTGTCGATCGCTTCGACTGGATTACTGCGAACGAACTGATCGCAGTTACCCGTGTAGATGCGAACGGTGTGGCGGTGCAAGATTTCACGAGCCTGACAGGCTCTTATGACAACTTCTTACCCAACATAGACTTCAATATTGAGTTCATGCAGGACGTTCTATTTCGGGCATCCTGGAGCGAGACTATGTCCCGCCCTGGCTACGGTGATATTCAAGGGGGTCTGACAGTTGGTGGCTGCGTGCCGGGCGGAGGCTGTGACGGCTTCTCAGGAGATCCGGGTTTGTTGCCTCTTGAATCGACCAACTTTGATCTTTCTTTGGAGTGGTACTACGGCGAGACAAGTTACGTCGCCATCGGCTATTTCCAGAAGGATGTAGAGAACTTCCTTGGCAACTCCTTTAATACCGGTGTTGAGTTGTTCCCGGACTTGGGTGATCCCACGGTAGGAGGCCTGGCCGACCAAGCCCGAGCAGCAGGTGCTAGTACTGCCGACGACGTGAGGCAATACATCTTTAACAACTTCCCGAATGATCCTACGGTGGATGTGGCTAACCAGATAATCACGGGCGGCCCGGGCAACAACGCGATGGGCTTCAGGGTGCAGGTTCCCGCGAACCAGGAAGAGGCGTCAATTGACGGTTGGGAATTCGCTATCCAGCATGCCTTCTGGGATACGGGCTTTGGTGTGATTGTTAACTACACTGTTGTCGATGGAGACGTGGGTTACAACAATCTGATTAGGCCAGAAGAAGAGGCGCAGTTCGCCTTGTTAGGTCTGAGTGATTCCGCAAACTTTGTTGGCTTCTACGACAAAAACGGCATCGAAGTTCGAGTGGCCTACAACTGGCGAGACGAGTTCCTTGGAGGAATCGGAACGGATTCCTTTGGTGCGCAGCCGCGATACACAGAAGAGTACGGACAGTGGGATGTTCGTGCGAGTTATCGCTTTGGCGGAGAGGATCAATACATCGCTTTCTTTGAGGGCGTGAATGTCACGGACGAAACGTTCCGGGAGCGAGGTCGATCTTCTCTGGACGTTTTGCAAGCGGGCCAGACCGGTGCACGTTGGGCACTGGGATTCCGCGCTAACTTTTAACAGACTGGGTTAGCTGAGCGGTTTTCACCGCTCGTTCTGAAACCGCCACTGCATTGGTAGTGGCGGTTTTTCTATACTAGGGTGCTCACTACTCAACGACAGGAACAGCCATGGCCGAGGCCATCCAAACAGTTGTCATAGTTGGTGGCGGTAGCGCTGGCTGGCTCACAGCTGGGATTCTGGCGGCGGAGCTTCGTCGCGGCGGCTCCTCGATGCGCGTATGTTTGGTCGAATCACCCGATGTGAGCCCTATAGGTGTGGGCGAGGGCACCTGGCCGACGATGCGCAGTAGCCTCATTCGCATGGGTATATCTGAGACGGATTTCCTCAAAGCCTGTGATGCGAGCTTCAAGCAGGGTACGCATTTTGTAGGTTGGCTTAAGGGCGGCACAGAAAGTTACTACCACCCGTTTACGCCCCCCCGGGGCTTTTCCGATATTAATTTGGCACGGCACTGGCAGGCTGTACGCGGGCAAGTTTCATTCTGTGATGCCGTTTCGCCCCAAGCCAAGGTCTGCGAGCAGGCCTTGGGCCCCAAGCAAATCGTAACGCCTGAATACGCCAGTAATCTGAATTATGGATATCACCTGGATGCAGGGAAGTTTGCCGGACTCCTTCAGAAGCATTGCGTAGAGGCTCTGGGGGTGGAGCATCTCCTGGAAAACGTTGAGTCCATAGAGACTAATGAAACGGGAGACATTTGTGCGCTGCATACCTCAAGCAGCCGTCGTATTCCCGGCGAATTGTTTGTAGATTGCACGGGCATGCGCTCGCTGTTGCTGGGCAAGCATTACCAGGTTGGATTTAAAGACATGTCTGGGGTGCTGTTCAATGATAGCGCCCTTGCCGTACAGGTTCCGCGATCAGATGACTCTGAACCTGTGGCTGCTGCGACAGTATCCACGGCACAAGAAGCTGGATGGATTTGGGATATTGGGCTCCCGACCCGTCGGGGCACGGGTTATACCTACTCCAGCAAATACACCGATGATGATCAGGCGGAGAGGATTCTACGAGCCTATCTGGCCAAAACATCAAACAAGGATTTCAGTGAGAGCTGTACACCTCGCAAAATAAGCTTTCGTCCGGGCTATCGAGAAAAATTCTGGCATCGCAACTGCGTCGCTATTGGTCTTTCGGCGGGGTTTGTGGAGCCCTTGGAAGCGTCGGCGCTGGTGATGATAGAGCTGTCCGCGAAAATGCTCGGCGAACTGATGCCACCTGATCGAAGAGTTATGGATATTGTTGCGGGCCGATTCAACGCGCGTTTCGGCGGTCACTGGGAGCGCATCATAGAATTCCTTAAGCTCCACTATGTTCTGAGTGAAAGAAACGACTCAGCGTATTGGCGGGATCACCGTGAAGCCGCATCGATTCCGTCTCGCTTACGAGACTCTCTTGTCTTGTGGGGTCATCACTGTCCCTGGCATGGAGATCAGGCTCAGGTCGATGAGTTATTCTCTACTGCCAGCTATCAGTACGTGCTTTATGGCATGGATTTTCACTCAGGAGATCAAAGAAGCCAGATGGAGATAGATCCTGAGGCGAGTAAGCGCGCACAAACGCTGTTTAAAGAAAATGCTCTAGAGACGCAGAAAATGCTTGCGGGACTGCCGGCGAACCGGGAGTTGATCGAGAAAATAAACCGCTATGGACTATCGCGCGTGTAAGGCGTGCTTTGACTGGGATACCTGATGGCTAGATACGAAATGCTCAACAATGTGGAACATCGTGATGTTCGCATTCTTACGCAGCGCAATGCGGACACGGGTGATGCTGTGCAATATGTCGTCACCTTCCCTTTAGAGTTACGACGCGCGCAGGCGCACTACCCGATTTTCTTTCAGAAGGATGCAAGTACGGGGCAGTTCTTTCCCATTATTCTCCTGGGCTTTGAGAAGGGTGAAAACCTGTTTCTTTCCGAGAATGGTTGGGAGCCACCCTACGTTCCCATGAGCATTCTCCGCGGACCTTTTCTTATCGGGTACCAATCCAACCCCGAGAGTCCAGACGGACGTCAGGCGGTCATTACTATCAACATGGATAGTCCACTTCTAACCTCAGCGGAAGACGGCCAACCCCTGTTTCTGGAGCATGGGGGTTCGTCACCCTATCTCGAGAATCTCACGGCGCTGCTTGAAGACATTCAGCTGGGTCTTGAGATGAATCCGCCATTTGTGAAAGCGCTTACTGATAATGACCTTATCGAAAGCGTGTCTATGAGCATCACCTTGAATGACGGTGCTGAGCGCCAGCTTTTGGGTCTTTACACCATTAACGAGGACCGATTGAACGAGCTGGACGCGGCGGCGGTTGCTGCTCTACATCAGGCCGGGCATCTTCAATCCATCTATATGATCATGGCTTCTCATTCGCATTTCCGCGCAATGATTGATCGTCGGAATGCACTGCTTCCGAAGCAGGAGCCTAGTCTTGGCTGAGGTGGCAAACCCTTGTGTGTTGCGAGCAGGTAGTGATATGCCGGAGTGCAGCGCGGCCGATGTAGACGATCTCTCGGAGTTTCTTGCCGCGCTTACGGCCCCACAGGTGATTCGGGGTTTGGTTAAGGATTGGCCGATAGTGCAGCAGGGGAAGCGATCGAGGCGAGATCTTGGTGACTACCTTACGCGCTGCTATAGCGGTGCGCCGCTGATAACGTCCTCAGGTTCTGCTGATACAAATGGACGTATTGCGTACGATGAGAGCTTCACAGGTTTTAATTTCCAGCGCTCCCATATGCAATTGGAGGAGTTTCTTGCTGGGATAGAGGCTTATGCTGGTCAGGATCAGTCTCCGACCTTGTATGTTGGCTCAAGTCTATTGGACCATTGGTTCCCAGGCGTTGCGGCAGAGAACACACTTGCGCCTAGCGTGGCCAAACCTCTCGCAAGCCTATGGCTTGGGAATCGCGTGGTGGTATCTGCGCACTTTGATTTCCCCGATAATCTCGCTTGCTGTGTGGCTGGACGCCGTCGTTTTACGTTGTTTCCGCCAGATCAGTTAGACAATCTGTATGTCGGACCCTGGGATATGACACCCGCTGGGCAACCGGTGAGTCTGGTAGATTTGCGAGATCCTGACCTCGAACGCTTTCCGAAGTTTTCCAAAGCAATGGAGGCAGCGCAGGAGGTGGTGCTGGAGCCCGGGGACGCCCTGTTTATACCCAGCATGTGGTGGCATCACGTCGAGGGCCTTGATGATCTCAACGTGTTGCTGAACTATTGGTGGCGAAGTACGCCAGCGTACATGGGCACCCCCATGAACGTACTCAAGCACGCCATGCTGACTGTGCGAAGTCTGCCCGTAGAGCAGCGTCGGGCTTGGAGGGATATTTTCGACTACTATATCTTCGAGGCCTCAGAGGACGCGATTGCGCATATTCCTGATGCCGGTCTCGGCATGCATGGACCCATGGATGAGAACCGAAGTCGAGCGCTCCGGGCAGAGCTGCTAAATGCGCTCAATAGATAACTGAGCTTCGGCAGACTGGTTCGTACAATAAATACCCTGGTAATGAAGGTTAGCCAAAATGAATAAAACCATTAAGAAAGTAGTGGTTGCTGGAGGAGGCACAGCGGGATGGATGGCCGCAGCGTCTTTGTCCAAGCTTATTGGTAATAACATCGAAGTCACGCTTATCGAGTCGGATGAAATTCCTACCGTCGGCGTGGGTGAAGCGACGATTCCTCCGCTTATCCTCTTGCACCAGTTGCTTGAGATGGATGAGAAGGAATTTATGAAGGCCGTACACGGTACTTTCAAACTCGGTATTTCCTTTGAAAACTGGCGGAACGTCAATGAGGATTACATTCATTCTTTTGGGTACACCGGCAAGGACTGTTGGGCGGCAAACTTTCTGCACTTCTGGCTAAGGGGCCTTAAGGAGGGTGTCAGCAAGGACTACGGTGTTTACTGCGCTGAACTCATTGCTGCGCAGCAGGACAAGTTCGCCGTGTTGAAGAATGGCGCACTCAACTATGCCTACCATATCGACGCGGGACGCTACGCCGCGTTGTTGCGAAACGTCGCGGAAGAAAACGGCGCCAAGCGCCAGGAAGGGAAAATAGAAAGCGTTGCTACAAACGAAAGTACCGGGTTTATCGAGTCGGTAACCCTTGCTTCGGGTCAGTGTATCGAAGGCGACCTCTTCATTGATTGCACCGGCTTTCGTGGACTCCTGATTGAGCAAACCTTGCACACCGGTTACGACGACTGGAGCCATTGGTTACCTTGCGATAGTGCCGTCGCTGTTCAGACACGGTCTGTGGGGCCGCCAGTGCCTTACACTCGCTCCATTGCGCGAGATGCGGGGTGGCAGTGGCGGATACCGCTTCAGTCACGGGTCGGCAACGGTTTGGTTTTTTGTAGTCGCTATATGTCTGATGAAGATGCCATTCAAACGATTCTGAATAACGTCGAAGGCGAAACGATTACTGATCCTCGTGTAATCAAGTTTCGAACGGGTCAACGTCGGAAGCACTGGAATAAAAACTGTGTTGCTATGGGTCTTGCTAGTGGATTCATAGAGCCCTTGGAGTCCACGAGTATCCACTTGATTCAGAAGGCGGTGACGCGGCTTATCCAGAACTTTCCCTTCGCGGGAATTCACGAGTCAGAGGTTCGAGAATTCAATACTCAAATGGAGGCGGACACAGAGAATATTCGAGACTTCATCATTCTTCACTACCACGTGACGAATCGTGAGGACACTCGCTTCTGGCGCCACTGTAAAAACATGAGTATCCCGGATTCCTTACAGCATCGTATTGATTTGTTTAAAGAAACTGGAAGGGTTTTTAAGTCCCCGAACGATCTGTTTGTAGAGAATTCCTGGATTCAGGTGATGATGGGGCAGGGCTTGATGCCCAAGCAGTACCACACCATTGTCGATGAGATGAGCGCGGAGGAGCTGCAGAAGTTTATGCACGGTGCCGAGGCTTCTGTGCAGCGAACCGTAAGTCAGTTACCGAGCCATCAAGCTTTCATTGATCACTATTGCAAGGCCGACGTTGGAGCAGCTGGAGAGCGCGCCATGCCCCTGAGTCCGGCCGCGGGGATTCGAGCGGTATCGTGAATTAGCGGCCGGAAACGCCGATTCTACGGGCGCGTATCGCTACATTCCCCCGAGGGCTCTGAGGGTATCCCTGCGCATGGATTGTTAGTACCCATCGTCGCCGGGGATCTCGGGGCAATACGCCCTGCTGATCCTGATGGTAGTCCGTTCCGGCGCAATATCGTTGAGCGTCGCTAATCTCACGCTATGCTTTTCTCAAGATAAAACGATAGCGAGCGTCACGGTGTACAAACAAACATTTACCTTGCTCATGGGTCTGGCTCTAATACTGCACACCGGAGTAGGTTGGGCTGAAGCAACTGTCAGCGCTCCCCGGTGGGCTATCGACTTCTTTGATGATTTTGACACTTTTGACGAGACGAACTGGCGCGATCAAATAGTGTGGGTCAACGGTGAAGATCACTGTTACGTCCGTGACGGGCTGCATAACACCCGGGAGGTTAGTGACGGGAGTCTAAAACTTCGTGTTGTTGATCTCGGCGAGCCGCGGCCCTGCGACAACATGAGCAAAAAGGGCAAGAGACACCCGGATACAGCTTTCGTGGGCGGTAGAATCTCCTCAAAAAACCGGAAAGAATTTGTCAAAGGTCGCTGGACTGCACGTCTGCGCGTACCGGATAGCGGCCAGAATGGGATGTTTCCGGCTTGGTGGCTCCTCGGCGCTTTAAACAACGAAGCCCCTGTCGAAGAAGACGATGAAACTGTTTGCTGGCCACTGGTTGGGTCCGGTGAAATCGACATTTTCGAGCATCATGGTGATGGCGGTCCAGATCACTACGCAGCGCGCATTATCGAGAATCTGGGTTACTGTGATGGTGGTGACTGGCAGGGCGCTATGCTGGTTCAGGAAGCGAAGATGGAGAATTACCACGAGTATGCTGTGGAATGGCTGGGCAACGACATCATCTTCCGTCTTGATGGCGAAGAGGTGTATCGCATCGATGATAAAGGTGATCTATTCCCTGAGCCCCTTTTCGCGATTCTGAACTTCGCGAAAATAAAGCCTGGTCCTATAACCGGACCATGGCTTATGGAAGTGGACTGGGTGAAACACGAAAGCCTGGCCAAGGATCCCTGAGCATGAGTGTGGCAAGGAAGGCTACGACGGCGTCTAAAACATGGCGTTGATTTCTTTGTCGCGGGTTACTTCTCAATACAGTTTGTTTGCCGCATTTAGCACCCTATTTGCTATAACTTTAGTCATGGGGGGCTGTGCGGCACCCTCCGATACTTCGGACACTCCCACGGATAGACCCGTAGCATTAAGCGTGGATTCTGTGCCTATTCTGATCTGCCACTGGGGTACGCAGCGATTCGATATCTGTCAGTACGCTACGCGGGATGAGCGCATTGCCGCTTTGATCGGGGAAATGACGCTGGACGAAAAAATCGGACAGATCACTCAGTCGGTGTGGCACAACAATGTGACTCCCGACACTATTAGAGACAAGGGCATCGGTTCGGTTATTCATACCGAAGGGCCGACGCCAGGGCCAAGCCCCCTCGATTGGATAGCCAAGTTCAATGAGTTTCAGTCCAGTGCATTGCAGACACGCCTCGGTATTCCGTTACTGATTGGCGTAGATGCGGTGCATGGGCAGAACACCTTCGAAGGCGCGGTGATTTTTCCCCATAACATTGGAATGGCGGCGAGTCGAAACCTCGCGCTAATCCGCAGGTCGGCGCAAATCACGGCTCTGGAAGTAGCCGGCACGGGTTTCAATTGGACTTTCTCTCCCTGCATCGCGATGCCAAAACATGAGCATTGGGGGCGTGTTTACGAGGGCTTCAGTGAAGATCGAGACCTCACCACCGCAGCCACCATCGCCTCCGTCCGCGGACACCAGGGCGAGGGGCTCTGGCGGCGGGAAACCATCGCAGCGACCGCAAAGCATTTCATCGGTGACGGCGCGACCGGCGGTGGTGTTGAGGGCGGTAACGCGGTCATGACCGAAGAGGAGATGCGGGAGGAGTATCTCCCTCCTTACATTGCTGCGGTCGATGAGGGTGTGGCTTCGATTATGGTGGGTTTTAACTCCTTTAACGGCGTCAACATGCACCAGCACGGTCATCTGGTGAATGAGGTACTCAAGGGGGAGCTGGGTTTCGAGGGGGTGGTTCTAACCGATTGGGATGGCGGACTTCGCTGGGGTGAACCGCACACGATTATCAACGCCGGTGTCGATATTGCCATGCAGCCTGGTAACCACGAAGAATTTATGAGCCGCCTGAAGGCTTCTGTTCTGGACGAAACGGTGCCCATGAGTCGCATCGACGATGCGGTGAGTAGAATCCTAAAGATGAAATTTGACCTTGGCTTGTTTGCCGATCCCTTTGCCAAAAGCGAGTTCGCCGACTTGGTGGGATCGAAGAGTCATCGTGACGTGGCACAACAGGCGGTCAGAGAATCTCTAGTCTTATTGAAAAGTGCCAACGAAGTGTTGCCCTTAAGGCAGGATGAACCTATTGCCGTTGTCGGTAAGCACGCCCATAACAGCGGTCTGCAGAGCGGTGGCTGGTCGATCCACTGGCAGGGTCAAACCGAAAGCTACCGTGGAGCCACTACAATACTTGATGGCATCAGATCGGTTGCACCGGACGTTGAGTACGCCGAAGAGGGTTGCCACACAGATATGCGCGCCAGAAAGGTGGTTCTGGTGGTCGGTGAAGAACCTTACGCAGAGGGTTTTGGTGACTCCGATGCCTTGTCGTTGAGTGATGCACACAAAGCGTTTTTAGCAGGGTGTAAGAAGTTGGATAAGCAGATCATTGTTGTTTTGATTTCCGGTCGCGCGCTGCTTATTCAGGACGAACTGGATGTTAGCGATGCCTTTATTGCAGCCTGGCTGCCGGGCTCGGAAGGTGCTGGCGTAGCTGATTTTCTGTTTGCCGTGGATGGTTTCAGACCCACCGGAAAGCTGCCCTATGCCTGGCCAAAGCGCTATGAGGATTTACCTTTGGAGGCTGACGCAGACCATGCTCTGTTTAAGTTTGGTTACGGTTTGTCCGATTACTGAGCGCAGTTTCTGGCTCCATCGATCTTGCAGGTCGGCATGAGAGCACCCCTAAATTTAGTGTGCTAGCCCTGCCATTTCCTAAGGTCTTCGACCCTGCTTAGCGAGTCGAGCTATAGTCTTATCCTTGTTAGCCCCGAGTTGAAATGGCTTTCATGCCGGTCAATGATCAAACCGTCCCTGAATGACGGCTTTTAAACACTGGAGACAAGCTGATGTCTGGAACAATCAACCGTTACCTTGGGCTGCTAGTGCTCGCGATCATTTGCGCATCTTCAACGAAGGCCCAGTTCACCAATCGATACCCGAAGCTCGATGACTTTGGCCATCAGATTTATCTGGAGCAGCACGAGCTTCCGATTTTATCGCATGGGCCTGTCGATCCCGCGCCATCGCCCGACGGGCGAAGCATCGCTTTCGCTTCTCAGGGTTGGCTTTGGCTTTTTGATATCGACTCCGGCGTTGCAAGGCGGCTTACCGATGGTCGTGACGTTGATTCCCGGCCACGCTGGTCTGCTGATGGCGAACAGCTAGCTTTTGTCCGTGACACAGGAGCCGATACCTCGATCGTGATTATGGATGTTAAGAGTCGCGAGGAGACAGTCATCGACACGCAGGCGATCGATGTGGATCCCGAATTCTCCGCAGACGGTGAACACGTGTATTACACATCCGGCCAGAGCGGTTCTCTGGATATCTGGCGCCATCACATTGCAGCGGGCACGAGTGAGCAGGTCACGGCTTTGCGTCAGGCAGAGCGTAACGCCCGCAGGGTTCCCGGTAGTGACAGCATTGTGTACCTCGATGGTAACGGGGCTCAGCGTCAGCTTCGTCTTCGAAACTTCACTGAGGGCACAGACAAGGTCGCACACGCCGAAACTCTTACCTACCATCTGACAGCAGATGTGCATCCTGTCGAGCGCTTGGCCGTATTCTCGGCGCCGCTGGAAAACGACTACCACCTGTGGACCAAAGATCTGGATCGGCCTGAAGTACGCAAGCAGCTCACCTTTGGTCAGGCTTTTGCGCTAACTCCCGCGTTCAGTGCCGATGGGGCATCTATCTATTTCGTCGAAGCGGACGCACAGCGACAATTTCATCTCAAGAGAATCGCCACTTACGGCGGCCCGGTGGAGTCCGTGCAAATAAAGTCCTGGGACTATGGCAAGAGCACCGGACAGCTGACTATCGTGTCGCAAAACATCTCAGGTGAGACTGTCGCTGCTCGGATTTCTATCGTTGATGCCAATGGCCATCCCGTAGCCAGTCCTTCGGATGCGACGTACTTCGACCCGCAGTCAGGGCGAAATTACTTTTACAGTATCGGCGAGCAAGATCTAGTCCTTCCCGTCGGCACTTACGAGATCACTGCGACTAACGGTCCTATGACCCCGCTTGTGCGAAAGACAGTCAGAGTTCGCGCGAATAAGAAGACAGAGACTGCGCTGCTCCTCGAGCCAGTCTGGGATGCCAAAGAGGCGGGTTATATAGCTGCGGATTACCACAATCATTTGAACGGTGACGGCCATCATCGCGCCACTCATGAACATGCTCTACGGCTGCAAAAAGGCGAGAGCCTGCATCATATGGCGCCCATGTCGTGGAACCGCTGGGACCGGAAGATCGATCGTGAGTTGCTGGGCACTCAAACCGAGAGCGAAGGCTTTGTGGTTAGTCAGGGACAGGAAGTGCGGTCTCATTTCCACGGTCACATCGGTTTGGTTGGCGTAAAGCAGCCCTTCGAACCTTGGTTTTTCGGGCCACGTAATCCCACCCTGGGTGATCCTGACCTCAGTAACGGCATGGTCTTTGACTATGCCCGGGGTCAAGGACTTTTCCCCATTTATGTTCACCCCACGTCATCGGATGCAGATCCCTTTATGCCTGATCAGCTGGATGGTTTACCTATTGAACTCGTGTCTGATGCAGTGCTCGAGGAAAATTTCGGCCTTGAGACCGTGATTGGGTGGTCTAGCCCGCTGGGGACCTCGCAACTTTGGTATCGATTGTTAAATGTTGGTCGCTCCGTCCCCGCAATGTCAGGAACGGATGCCTGGGTGGATTTTTATCGAACGCCAGCTGTTGGCACGGGCCGAAATTACGTGCCGGTGGACTCGCAAAGCACGGACTTTGCCACGGCGTTCAGCTCGGCAACGGCGAGTCGCGGTTTTGTCAGCACTGGCCCGGCGATCGTCTTTAAATTAGACGATGGCAGTAAACCAGGTGATGTGACGCGCTCGGGGACGATAGGCTGGTCGGCCTTTCTCGCAACTACCGCTGACGTCGAGAGGCTTGAGATTGTTGTTAACGGCGACGTTGTGCAGCAGCTTCCAGGTGTTTCCGCTGGGCAGAGCAAAACCATCACGGGTGAGGTCACTCTTCCCGAAGCAGGGTGGGTCGCGGCGCGGGTTTACAGTGAGCAGACGCTGGATGATCCCTGGCCAATGATGCATCCGCGTCCTTTCGCTCACAGTGCGCCTATCTGGATCGGTGAAGTTGGAAGCACAGATCCCGCGGCTCGCGCTAATGCGGTCTCGGATATGATCCGCGCGATCGAAGCGGCGGAGCAAAGCTCCCGCGATGCTTACGGCACGGTAGAGGCTTCCAAGATGATGGGCCGCATGGCGCAAGCCAAGGAACAACTCCGTAAAATGATGCCGGCGGATACCTAAGGCGGTGATATCCCTAAATACGTCTTCTTGTCGGAGCCACACATGAATCGAAGCTTTGTTGCCAGTGTACTGTTACTACTCTGTAGCGCGTTTCCGGCTGCCGCCCAGAACAAAAGCATACTTTTTATCGGTAATAGCTTTACCTTCGGTTACGGTTCCGCCGCGTGGTTCTGGGGGGCGGACACGGTCACGGATCTCAACGGTCAAGGTGTCGGTGGCGTGCCTGCAATTTTCAAAGCGTTTTCAGAACAAGCGGGACTTGCTTGGGACGTGTCTCTAGAAACACACCCCGGCTCGGACTTTGCTTTTCATCTTCGCGAAAAGAAGACTGAAATTACATCTCAACCCTGGGATGTGGCGGTGGCACACAGCTACAGCACCCTTGATGCTAATGCCCCGGGTGACCCCACAAGACTGATAGCGACGGGTCGCGAACTCGCCACGGTACTGCAAGGCGCTAACCCGCAACTGAAGTTTTACGTCACGGCCACATGGTCGAGACCGGACCTAACGTTTCGATCGGGCTCTCCCTGGTCCGGCAAGGGTATCGAGCAAATGGGTATCGACGTAAACGACGGCTATGAGCAACTCGCTGCCGAGGTGCCCGGTGTTACAGCTGTGAATCCCGTGGGAAAAGCCTTTAATCGTGCCGTGAAAACAGGCGTGGCTGATGGCAACCCTTACGATGGCATTGATGTAAACAAGGTCGATCTTTGGACCTGGGATCATTATCACGGCAGTACTTACGGTTATTATCTTGAGGCGCTAGTGGTGTTCGGCAACGTGACGGGCGTAGATCCAGTGGCGTTAGGAGATGGAGAATGTGCGGCTTTCGAGCTCGGGCTCTCCCAAACTCAAGTTGTGGCGCTACAGCGCGTCGCCCGTGACGAGCTGGCCGCAGCGGGCGTTGAGCTCAGCACACCAGAAACGATGACACCGCTCACGTGGCCAACTCCTTGTGGGTGAGGTCGCGATCGTACTTTTCTCCCCGAGGACAAGTATCGAATTGAGAAGGCCGGGGTAAGAATCGGCGTGAAGACCGAGGTGTAAGCCGAGGTATAGTTCATCCTTTCATATTCTGGAATCAAAATGGCATTCAGTTCGCTCCCTAGAGTGGTATGGCTATACACGCTCATACAGTCGCTTGCGGTAAGCGTTGGCAGCATGATGGTGATCGTGGGCGGCGTGCTGGGTGCAGCGCTGGCTCCTGAGCCGGCCTATGCGACCTTGCCCGTTGCGGTGATGATATCTGGCACTGCGGTAAGCGTACTTCCCATTACCCGACTGATGCGCCGCTTTGGTCGTAAACCTATATTCTTGGCTGTGACCATCGTCGCGGTGTTTGCTTCATTGTTAGCGGCCCAGGCCGCCAGTGATCTTAGCTTTGCCCTTTTTTGCTGTGCTGCATTGGGTTTTGGCTGTGCGTTGGCGGGCATTCAGCAGCTGCGGTTTGCGGCGATGGAGGCGGTATCAATTGATTTAATGCCCAAGGCAGCGTCTACCGTCTTACTCGGAGGATTGGCGGCAGCGATCATCGGACCCGAGCTGGCAACCCGCGGCAGAGATTTGATTGGCGCGGAGTTTGTCGGCACGTTTTTGTTGATGGCAGGGATCTGCGGCGCGTGCACTTTCCTGTTTTTGTTCACGCCATCGTCCAAAGCACAGGCAAACGAGGTATCGGGTGATGTTCGTTCTCTTCGAGAGATGATTCGCAACCCCACGCTTGTTATGGCCATTGTCGCTGCGGTCGGTGGCTATGGTCTGATGAGCTTCATCATGACCGCTACGCCAGTGCATATGCATGTGTACGAGGGCCATAGCTTGGACCAGACCAAGCTGGTGATTCAGAGTCATGTTCTGGCAATGTTTTTGCCGTCGTTTTTTAGTGGTTGGCTGATCAGTCGATGGGGGGCTGCCTGGGTAATAAGGTTGGGGCTGCTGGCTTATGCGATGACCGTGACACTGGCCTTAACGGGTAGCGCCATCCTCAACTATTGGACCGCGCTTGTACTGCTGGGTGTGGGCTGGAACTTTTTGTTCCTGGCCGGAACGACCTTATTACCTTTGACTTACGCTCCCGCTGAACGATTCAAGGCACAGGGTCTCAATGAAATGCTGGTGTTCGGGTTTCAAGCCACAGCGGCTCTATCCGCGGGAGCAGTTCTGCACTGGCTGGGCTGGAAAAATCTTTTGCTGGCGTGCATACCTCTGATTCTTTTGTTGGCGTTCACCTTAATCTGGTGGCAAAAAACCCAAAGGGCGCCAGCACCCGTTTCTAACTAGTCATCAACGGGTTGTTAGCTCGCGATGCTGTGGGTGAGAAAGCGTGGGAGCTTTTGTGAGACTCCAAAGTACTCATTAGCCGCGACTCTCAAGTACCTGCCGCGCCAGGGCCTCGTGTGAGGCATAAAGAATGCCGCAGTGATTGAGATAAGTGTTGTCCGTACTATCGAAATGTAGTGGAGCACCCTGAGCGTCGGACACCCAGGCACCGGCTTCGACATAGATACATGCGGTTGCCGCAAAGTCCCAGAAACAGCCGCCGCCCCGTTGAGCTTTTGGAAACTTGAAGTAGCAGGCGGGTGAGTGCTCCAGACACCAAACGGCATTCATGACGGCACCGCCCTGCAAGCCGCGTGTTGCGTTCAGTGCCCGGGCGACGGGTTCAAACGATGCTCGCTCAGCTTCGCTGCGGTCGCTGAAGATGGTGGGTTTGGATGTCTCCATACCGAGCGCTACCTTCCAGGGCTTACCGTTACGAAATGCTCCACCGCCACGGATAGCTCGGTATACAACATGTTGGATAGGGTCGTAGACAACACCGACGGTGGGTACGCCTTCGCGGGACACCAAGGCAATAGAGACGGCGTAGCCTGGCAGTCCCTCAATAAAACACAGCGTGCCGTCAATGGGATCGATGCACCAGAAATAGTCCTTTAGCAGACGACCACCATCATCGGGAGACTCCTCGGTAAGCACGGCAAGATCGTACTGTGTAATGGCTGGCGCCAGTACCTCGAGTATTAAATTCTGGCTGTGGCGATCCACTTCGGTTACCACCTGGGCGGCCAGGGAAACACCGTCATCCTTATGTCCAACGCGCTTCGGGCGCGTCTCAGACACATAGTGGCCCGCAGCCTTAGCCGCTTCGACGGCTGCCTCACACAAGGTCTGCAGGTCAGCATCAGATAGTGTCATAGCTGCGTTAGGACCTCGTGGGCGAGGCGCTTGCTGTAGCGGTGAATCTTCCAGTGATCGGGGCTCCAGCCCTGCAGAAACCGGAAAAAGTCGGTCCAGGCGAAGGCATATAATGCTCGCCAGTTAGCCTCAAGCGCGGGGAAGTCGATCACTTTCTTACGCGCCAGTAATGCGCTTTCCAGACTCTCGAAATAACTATCGAGGAGCTCCTGTTCATAGCTCTCACACTCGTTTTCGCTAAGGCAGCTGCTCAAGAAATAGGCAACGTCCTTCATGCCGCAACCGCCGCCTACATACTGAAAATCTACGGCTGCTACCCGGCCGTCCTGCGCAAAGCAGAAATTAGCGACCTTGGCGTCACCATGCACGAGGGTTTGGAACGCACTTTCCGCGAGCTTACGGTCAATGAGTGGTGCCGCTGCTCGGAGCGCATCATCGGTAACTTTGAGCAGCTCATCGGGACGCGTTTCGAGGTGCCAGTAAGTGCCGGTCGTCCAAAGTTTCTCGGGGACCTCGCCTAGAAAGTTTGCGTGGAAATTCGCCAGCCAGGCAAGGCATGCGTGTAGCTCCACGGTTGTCAGAGTGTCGCGCCGACCGTCGAAACCCGAAGCGTCCAGATCTTCAAGCACCATGAAGACTTCGTCTCCCCGGGTATCGAGGGCCAGGCACGCCGGTACTCGACATGATTCCCCGCAGCGATGCGACCAGTGTTTATACCAGGCCGTTTCCACCTGATAGGACTTCACTTTTCGTTCATGAGAGCGGCTGGTGTTCCATCCTCGCGGATGATTGTTCCTGGTTGGCCACTGCACATGCTTTACCACGACGCTGCTCATCCGAGGATCCGGCGAGGTGAGAGCAGGGTGGTTGGACTCGGGTTCCGGAGTGGGCAGACCAGACAAGGTGCAGCGCACGATTTTACCGTAGCCGCTCCAAAGGCTTTGAATTACCTCGCTGTGCATTAGCGCAGTGGCGCCGGTCGCCTTCAGCGTTATCGCGCCTAATTGCTTGTCTATGACCACCTCAACGTTTCAATGCACTAGAACTAACAGTTTGTTCATTATCCCAGCGCTCTGGGCCAATAAAAATTGATACGTGACATTGCGCCGGGCCTGATGAAAGAGGCAAAGGATCCGCGAGCATAGCAACGAGGCAGGTTTCTGTCTGCTGTGTCCAGGCAAAAGCCAATGCGATTACCAGAGAATATACATTGGTGGCTTCGGTGGGTATCGACCCTTCCGCCGCCCACCGGCTCGAACATGATGCGATGGCCGATGGTGGCCCTGAGATTGAGGTCCGTACTGTCCAAAGCTATGCTTGGGGCAAGAGATTAAGCGGCGATAGCCCTTAGTCATTTCGGTTGTTCTCTAATCCGAGTGTCGTCCATGGTCTACTCCAAAATTTATCGCGGCATCAAAACGCCGTATGCCGTGAGTGCTCTTGCTCTTGCTGCTCTGCTAGCAACATCGGGATGTTCAGATGATTTGCCCTTCGAGGGCACTTTGGAAGTTGGTGATGCCGATCCTGCTGTTGTTGTGGGGCATCCCGAGGGCACGGACGTTTGGCTACTGGAACTCGTTGACGATAACGGTGCCTTGCGAGCGGAGTCCCCGCGGAATCTGACCAATCGCCCCGGTTACGATAACCAGCCGTTCTTCACGCCAGGGGGCAAGCTTATGTTTGTCCAGATGGAAAATGAGAAGACGGACATCTGGCAGTGGGACGCGCAGACGCAGCAGTTGTCCCGCGTGACAGAAACGCCCGAGCAAGGGGAGTTTTCTCCTACGCCGATTCCTGACAGCGATGGTGGAATCAGCTACATCAGGTCCCCCGACGATACCAGCGGCAGGTT
Organism: Congregibacter sp.; assembly: GCF_045107095.1. Lineage (GTDB taxonomy): Bacteria > Pseudomonadota > Gammaproteobacteria > Pseudomonadales > Halieaceae > Congregibacter. Next base: position 34,349 of record NZ_JBGCFU010000066.1, read on the forward strand.
GTGGCGTATGCCCGAAGCGGGAGCAGCGCCGGAAGTCATTTTTCCTGATCTGGGCCCGGTGGGCTATCACGCGTGGTTCGACAGTGGGCATGTCGCCCTCTGGCGTCTCCAGGAGCCCTCCATGCTTCAGCTTGTCGAACTCCAGAGCAAAGAGACGTTGACTCTTGCGACGGGCGTGGGTCGCAGCCCTCAATCCGTACCTAATCGTCGGGCTGTAAGTTTCACGCGGATGACCGACGGAGGACGGGTGGTCGAGGCCTATGACCTTGATACACGCAGCACCGAGTTAGTTGTCGTTCTTCCTGAGGGTGGCGACTTTCATACCTGGACTCCGGACGGCGTTTTACTGGCGACCGTGGGAGCGCAGGTGGTGGCGTGGCGTGAGAGTAACTGGGAGACAGTCGTTGATTTGAACGGGCTGGGACTGACGCTTAGCCGACTAAACGTATCATCAGACGGAAAGCGTCTGGCGGTGGTCGCCGAGCCCGAATAAATGCTTTTTGTGGCTAGTCCGCGCTTAATGCCTCGATAGCCACCGCACGAAGTCGTTTGTAATCGACCTTGCCATTGGCGGCGCGCCCAATGCTATCGATAGGTACGATATGTCTAGGTGCTTTGTAGGCCGCCAACGTCTTTCTTACGTGGTTAATAAGGTTTGCACTGTCCATGGGTGTTTCCGGCTGTGCTTCGACCACACCAACCACTGACTCTCCGTAAGTCTCGTCGGGTACGCCCACGGCAACCGCATCCACCACGTCCGGGTGCGTCTTCATTGCTTCCTCAACTTCTTCTGGAAAAATCTTCTCACCACCACTGTTAATGCAGACCGAACCGCGCCCAAGGAGAATAATGCGTCCATCGGCGTCGACCATGGCGAAGTCACCGGGACAGGAGTAGCGCTGGCCATTGATATCCAGAAAGGTGCGCGCGCTTTTTTCCGGATCTTTGTAGTACCCCAGAGGCTGGCGGCCCCCTACGGCGATGCGTCCTATCTTGTCGCTGCCAGCTTCGATGGCTTGGTTGTTGTCATCGATGACAATCGTCTCCGGACTCATTTCGAAGCGCGCGGTGCTTGCTGCCGCGCCCGCCGCCGAGATGGATGACCCCATGCCGAGGGCTTCGGAGGATGAGAACGCATCCATCAACATCATGCGGGGGTGGTGATCAAGCAATCGCTCCTTGCTTTCCTGGCTCCACATAACACCCGATGAAACAATCGCCTGCAGCGACTCGAGATTCCAGCGTTCGGGTTCACTGTCCAGGGCGCGCAGAATGGGTTTGGCAAAAGCATCTCCGACAATCGCCAGTGACTCTACTTTTTCCCTTTGGATCGTATCGAGAAGCTCGATAGGGTCAAAGTGACGGTCGGTAAGAGTAACCACGCTCCCTCCACCGCAGAGTGTGCTTAGACCGGGGAAGTTTCCTGTGCCGTGCATTTGCGGACAGGCGGGTAAAAAGCGCGTGCCGGGAGACGTAAAGCTGCCGCGCAGATCCTCGACGCTACCCTCGTCCTGAAGAGGGCTCCCCAGAGTGGATGTAAGTTTGATCGCAAGATCGTCTTGCCGCCACATCACACCTTTGGGCATGCCGGTGGTGCCGCCCGTGTAGAGAAAGTTGAGATCGTCACCGCTGCGTCCCCAGCTGGGGGTGACTCGATCGCAGGCCGTGTTGGCGACGGCTTCGTAGTCACTCGCCCATTCGGGGCAAGGGCCGCTGCCATCGTCAACAAACAACCACACGCGAACCTTGGGAAGGCGCGAACGGATGGCATCTATGGTGCTTGCGAACACACCATGAAAAACGACTGCGCCAGCATCGGCGTTGTCCCAGAGGTACAAAAGCTCGTCGGCGGTATAGCGATAGTTGGTATTAACCGGAACGAATGCACCCTTAAAGGCGGCATACATGGACTCCAGATACTCATTGCCGTTGTAAAGGTACTGGGCAACTGCTTGCTGACGCTCCAGTCCGGCATCGATGAGGAATTGCGCTAGGCCGTCAGCACGTTTGTCGAACTCACGCCATGTTCGCCGTGTCTCTCCGTGGATGAGACAAGTTGCATCCTTCAGTTCATCAGCGGCAGCTTCCCATATGTCTGCAAAGTTCCAATTACTCATTGTCTGTGCTCCACCTATGATTTGTCCTCTTTATCGCTGCAGAGATAAAGGTTCGTCAAGGGATGGTGCCCTCACGTTGACGCTCTGGATTCGACGGATTTTCTATAAAACCAAGCCCATTTAGTATCATAATTGAGTGTGAACAGTACTAAGCCAAGCCAGAAGTGTGGTCAGGCTATTACGATCGTGCCATCGATTCTGTTTTTGCGATTCAAGACGAAATAGCGCGCGAAGTCGCCACAGCCTTGACCACCGAAGTTCTCGGTACTGGTGGTGCAGATATCATTGAGCAGGGTTATCGACCCAACTTGGCGGCGTACGAAAAGTTCATACTGGGCAGGTAAGAGCTTTCCTTGCGCTACTCTGTCGCCGCGATGAAGCGCTGGATCGTTTAGAGACCACGGTGGCCTCTGGCTGGCGTTTTTATTCCTTTGGTCTGCAGTACGTCAGTGTCTTTGATTCTTTGCGCGAGGATCCTCGTTTCACCGAGGTGGTTGCTACGATTCGCGAAGATCTTACCGAGCAACTGGATTGGTACGATAAGAACAGTGACATGCCGCCCGAGACAATAGGCCTTTGAGTTGGCTTCGGTAGCGTTTATCTCGTGATAAAAAAAACCCCACATTAGTGGGGCTTTTTCAATCTACGTTTGCTTATGCATGCCGCCTCTAATCCGTGCCCTCAACATGAGGCGAGCCAGCGGTAACTAAAGCCTGCGCTAGCTTTTCAAGCGCGGCTTCGGCGGTTTTCAATTGCGCGTTGAGTGCGCCGATCGATTTGTTGGCAAGGGCTAGTTCCCGTTTACTGGTGTCTGTGGGCCCATATAAAGATCGGTAAATCGTGCGCTCGACGTTGAACAATCGCTGGGAGACTGTGGGCCGGTTTTTTTCGCCGACTTCTATTTTTGCGGGGTTGCCTTTGACCTCGGCGTTTAGTGCAAGCAGCGTTTCACGTAGTTGATGAAGACCTGCATCAAGTTGCCCCGCATCCGCTCGCGAGCGCGATAGCGCCTTGCCCATTGCGTCGACGCGCGCGATAGCTCCAGCTAAATCGAGATCAAGCTTTGAAGCTTTTCTAGTGGCGTCTTCCCACGCTCGCCAGAACGCCGCGACTTCGGCATCAGAGGCGCCGGGTAATGTACCCGGATAGAGCCGTTCCACCTCAAACGTCACAGGTTCATCGAGTTGGCTCACTTGCCCGTCGACACGCTTGTAGAGCGTCGCACTGTAGGTGCCGGGTGCAGCCATCAGACCTCTCGATGGCTCATGGTCGCCGTCATCCTCGTGAATGCCGATTACCTTGGGAGCCGGGTAACGCAGATCCCAGGCGATGCGATGAAAGCCTTTTTCCTTGGGTCCCTCCATGCGGCGCACGACATTACCGTGGGAATCTTTGACTACGATCAAGACAGTGGGTTCGGCTTGATTAGCCTCTTTGCTTACAGCGTCCCATCCCGGGAACTTAATGTCCTTACCGGCGGCCTCAAGAGGTTCTTCGGCAGCCATGCGCGCCTCACTCAGCGTCTTCAGCCCGTCACTCAGGTGGTAAGTAAATGTGGCACCAAACTCTGGGTTGGGTGCAACGTAGTGCGATGCTCCTTGTGAGCCCTTGAGATCGTCAAAATCAAGATCAGATCGAGGAATGTACAGCCAGGCCTTACGCGTCGAATAGAGCGAACCTTCCTGAGCTAGCGATGTTTCGCTCACTTCGCGCAGTACGCTGTAATCATCAAGCACAAAGAATCCGCGACCGAAGGAGGCGCCTACCAGATCGTTTTCTCTTCTCTGTATCGCAAGGTCTCTAAAACTGATGGTTGGAACGCCACCCTCAAGCTCTACCCAATTAGCTCCAGCATTAATGGAGAAGAAGATACCGAACTCGGTTGCGGCGAATAGCAGCTCCGGCTTTTCGTGATCCTGCACCATACGCCAGACGAGGTGACGCTCAGGCAGATCATTGCTAATGGACTCCCAGCTGCGTCCACGGTTGCTGCTCTTTACGAGGTAAGGCGTATAGTCGCCATACTTATGGTTGTCCAGCGAGACGTAAACGGTATTCGAGTCGTGCAGGTCGGCCTTGATGTCGTTGATGAACGCGCGCTCGGGTACTCCCATAAGGCTAACCTCGATGCTGCGCCAGCTTTTGCCGCCATCTTCAGTCACCTGCAAGAGGCCATCATCGGTACCTGCGTAAATGAGTCCGTCCACCAGTGGCGACTCCGATAATGAAGTAATGGAGTTGTAGTTGGACATTGCCAACACATCCCAGGACGAATCCCAGCTTTGCTTGCGGCCCATAATGGGTAGCTCAAAGCGCTCTTCGTTACGTGTCAGGTCGCCAGAGATCGCTCGCCAGCTGTCGCCGCGATTGTCCGAGCGCCATACTCGCTGACTAGCAAAGTAGATGCGCGCAGGGTCGTGAGGGCTGACGTGGATTGGCGCATCCCAGTTGAAGCGCTCGTAATCTTCGCCTTCGTCAGCTTGCGGTTGGATATCGACCACTTCGCCGGTGGTCATATCGATTCGCGATAGTGCGCCTTCCTGTCTTTCGGCGTAGACGATGTCCGGATTGCCAGGCTCTGTCGCGGGAGCATGCCCATCCCAATTCAGTACCAGGCTCCAGTCGGCGTTGCGGATACCGTTCACGCTGTCGGTGCGCGAAGGTCCACCTTGGGTACCGTTGTCTTGGGTGCCGCTGTAAATGTTGTAGAAGGGCTCGGCATCATCCAGCGCCAACTTGTAGAACTGCGTAATAGGTAGGTTAGGCATGTAGCGCCAGTTCTCAGCCAGATCAAAGCTCTCGTAAACCCCGCCATCTGTACCCAGTAGCAGGTAATCTGGATCGCTGAGCTTGAATGCCAGCGCATGATTGTCGCCGTGACGGTGCTGTCGGTTTACTGGTCCCCAGGTCTTACCGCCGTCCAGAGACTGCTTCATGGAAGCATCCATCATGTAGAGATGGTCGAAGCGATGCGGTGATGCATAGAGCTCTACGTAGTAGTGTGGGCCCGTGCCACCAGAGATAACCTCTGACTGCTGTGTCCAGGACTCCCCGCCGTCCACGGACTTCCATGTGCCGCCCTTGCGGCGATTGAGTTCAATAGCGGCATAGATGATGTCGGGCTGCTGCGGAGATATCGCCAGGCCGATTTTGCCCATTTTGCCCTCGGGCAGTCCTTCGGACAGTTTCTTCCAGTTATCGCCGCCGTCGTCACTGCGATAAATGGCAGATTTGGCGCCACCGTCCATCACTGCGGCCACGGTTCGATGATGCTGCCAGGTTGCCGCATAGACTCGCTCAGGGTTTCGGGGGTCAATCGCAATATCGGTTACGCCCGTGAACGCCTCATCACCGAGAGTCTTGGTCCAGCTTTTTCCGCCGTCGGTCGACTTGTAGAAGCCACGATCGCCACCGGGGCTCCAGAGCGGTCCTTGTGCCGCTACGTAAACAACATCTGAGTTCTCTGGGTGGACGATGATCTCGCCAATGTGCTGAGAGTCCTCAAGACCCATGTTCATCCAGTTTTTGCCGCCATCGGTAGACTTGTAGATGCCATCCCCGAAGGCGAAGTGTCGGCCGCCCCCGTGCTCGCCGGTACCCACCCAAACGGTGTTACTGCTATTTGGGTCCAGGGCCACGGCGCCAATAGAGTAAGAACCTTCGTCGTCAAAAACCGGCTCGAATGTGGTGCCTGCGTTGACGGTTTTCCACACGCCCCCTGAGCCTACAGCCACGTACCAGGTGTTTTCGTCTTCTGGGTGGATGGCGAGATCGGCGATGCGTCCGGACCTAACGGCCGGACCTATGTTTCGTAAAGCGAGGCCCTCAAAGGTGGCCTCGGATAAAAGTGCTTCGTCGTTGTCGGCGGCGATGGCAGTGCCGCCAAGTGTCAGGCCAACAGCAAGGGCGATGGCAGACAGAATTGTCTTGTCGGTTCTCATAAAGGTTTACCTTTTGTGAGTTTGGTGGATAAACGAGGATGTAAGAATAGCCGCATAGACGAGATTGTCGAGTTGCAGCCTGATGTAAGACCTCAGGTGATCGTTCGAACCACCAGAAAGAGCACTGACGGTGCGATGAGACAGCCAACACCTGTATAAAACGTTGCAGTCATGGCGCCGTAAGGTACGAGCTTTGGATCGGTCGCCGCGAGGCCCGCAGCCACGCCACTGGTGGTGCCCATAAGCCCGCCGTAGATCATTGCTGAGTGCGCATTGTTAAGCCCAATCCGTGAGGCAACCAACGGTGTTCCGATCATGACGAGGATGGACTTGATGAGGCCGGCGGCGACACTGAGCGCGATGACGTCTGAGTCCGCACCGAGCGCCGTGCCCGTTACTGGACCAACGATGTAAGTTGCGGCACCCGCACCGATAGTAGTGATCGATACGGCGTCTGAATAACCAAAAGCTACTGCAGTGGCGGCGCCGACGGTAAAAGAAAGCACAACGCCTGTGACCACGGAAATGCCGCCGATAAAACCCGCTTTCTTTAGCTCATCGAGATTCGCACCAAAGGCCGTGGCGATAATGGCAAAATCTCGGAACATTGCACCGCCCATTATTGCGAAGCCAGCAAACAGGGGGATGTCCGCTATACCCCGGGTTCCACCGGTATAGCGGCCTCCGACATAAGCGAGAGCAAGACCGACGGCAATTGCGATGGCAGAACCGTGGATATGTCCGCGGGTGAGCTTGTCCGACAGGTAGTAGGAACCCCAGACTAAAATAGCCACAACAAGGAACGCCGTGATGAGTGCGTTCTTTGTCAGAACGGCCGCGAGGGTTTCAGCGATCATTGGATTTACTCAAGCGCGTCATAACGGGTATCAGCATAAAACTGGCCACTACGGCTGCAGCGCCCGCCACGATGGCCAGCCAACCGCTCGATAGCGCTGCAATGACGTTTTGCTTTGCCGCCATAGCCACAACGATTGGGATGTACATAGCGTTCCAGAAGTTGATGCCTGTTTCTGTAGGCAGGCTCAGTTTTGGACCGCGATTGTTCAGGTTCGACAGCACTATCAGAAGGAGCATGGCAATGCCGACTCCACCGACGTTCGCGTTTACGCCGATCAGTTTCCCGAGCAAGTCACCGGCGAAAACGCCGCAGAGCATGCAGAAGGACAGCAAGCCGACTCCGTAAATCACCATACGCTTTGCCCGTTTGCGGGTAGTCCTAGAATTGACTTAGGTTAGCATGCACAAGAGATAGTGAGGCGGAGCCAGTCACGATGAGTCAGAACCTTTACGCGCACTTCGCGAGTCGTTTTCAGGGAGTTGAAGACAAGCTGTTGCTGGTGACAAACACTGGCGAGAACTACAGCTTTGCGGATATCGATCAACGTGCCGCCCAGATGGCTGACGTGCTCGTCGAGGGCGGTGTCAAACCGGGTGATCGAGTGTCCGTACAGGTAGAAAAGTCCCCCATGGCCTTGTGTCTATACTTCGCTTGCCTGCGAACCGGTGCGGTATACCAGCCTTTAAACCTCGGCTATCGTCGCGCGGAAATCGAGTACTTCATTGGTAATGCTGAACCAAAGCTCGTGGTTTGCGATAGCGGTAGTGAAGATGAAATGCGGGCGATAGCATCGGCAGCGGGTACAGAGCAGGTGTTTACGCTGAATAGTGACGATAGCGGTTCGCTACTTGAAGCCGCAGATAGCAAGGTCGGCGCTTTCGGTATTCTCCCAAGAGAGTCCAACGACTTGGCTGCGCTGCTGTATTCGTCGGGTACCACGGGAGTGCCTAAGGGGATCATGCTGACTCATGGCAACCTCCTTGCGAATGGAGAAACCTTGGTTGATGCCTGGGGTTTTGCTGCCAACGATCGTTTGCTCCACGCTCTGCCTATTTTTCACGTGCACGGTCTGTTTGTGGCTGTGAGCTGCGTCATGCTAAGTGGCGCCAGCATGCGCTGGTTGCCCAACTATGATGCCAAGCAGGTCGTACAATATTTGCCTGAATGCACGGTTTTTATGGGCGTACCCACGTATTACACCCGTCTACTTTCAGAGCCTGGTTTCTCTGTTGATCGCTGCGCCTCTATGCGCCTATTTGTTTCCGGTTCTGCGCCTTTGCTCGAAGAAACTTTCCACTCTTTTGAGAAGCGCATTGGTCATCGCATTCTCGAGCGCTACGGTATGACTGAAACCAATATGAACTCGTCTAATCCCCTTGGCGGTGAGCGTCGGGCAGGAACCGTGGGATTACCGCTGCCGGGAATCGAGATTCGCATCGTTAATGACGAGGGAGGGCAAGTCGCGAGCAATGAAACAGGCCATCTTCAAGTAAAAGGGCCAAACGTTTTTGCCGGCTATTGGCGACTGCCTGAAAAGACTGCCGAGGACTTTACTGCAGATGGGTTTTTCAACACTGGCGATCTAGGAAAGATCGATGCAGATGGTTATGTCAGCATCGTGGGACGGAACAAAGACCTGGTAATCACTGGCGGCCTGAATGTTTATCCAAAGGAGATAGAGCTTTTTGTCGACGAGTTACCGGGCGTCAAAGAGTCAGCCGTGATCGGTGTTCCCCATGCGGACTTTGGTGAAGCGGTTGTAGCGGTTGTGGTGCCGACCGAAGTTGGCTCAACTACAGAGGCCGATATTATCGCTGCCTGTCGCCAAGAACTGGCTGCCTTTAAAACGCCAAAACGTGTGGTGTTCCTGGACGAGTTGCCGCGGAACACAATGGCCAAAGTGCAGAAGAATGTTTTGCGCGAGTCCTATGCGCAGTTGCTGAGCTGAACAGGTAAGTTACGCATCAGTCTTATCAAGTGCTCGACCGTAAACACCGATAGTCTCTTGAACCCTCTCGGTGTAGGCGTGCAGCTTTTTGTAACTGTGCGCCAACTCAGTGATCCATGTCGCCGGCTGATTGTCGTAAGCGCCCGCCATCATGCCGGCAATTGTGAAGTCGAATATGTTCGGAGTCTCACCAAAGAGGAAGCCTGACTCGGGCACTGCGTCTTCCAGCGCTTGAAGATCCCGAGCGGCAAACTCTTTTTGCTCTTTCAGTGTGTGACGTCCGAGGCCTTGCAGATTGAAGGTCTGGCGTACCTGGCGACGAGCCAGGCCGGCGACGAGGGGGCGTACAGGTTTGGGCGCGATATGGAAAAAACCGCTGACCACGTTTGGCCACCAGTCATCATCTAGCCAGCGACTTGCTACCACCATCCAATACAAGTGGTCTTCGGCTAAGCGAGTAAGGGCGACGCCGTGAGCCTTCTGTTGGCTTGTCATACCCGCATAGACACCGCCGTCGGTGATGCCATCAAGGTACTCAGCAATAAGTTCCGAATCAGCGATTGTTTGCCCTTCGGCTACAAGATAAGGAAGCTTTCCTTTTGGCGCCTTGCCTGGATTGGCTTCTTCAGATGGGGTGAAAGGTACGTCTAGCGCCGTTAATAGCATTTCAATTTTCAGGCAGAACGGACTGACATTGCGCATACCAAATGCCGGCGGCAGGGTAACGAGCTCAAGCATTTTCCTATCTCCAATTTGCACTTTGAGTCTGTGCTGCCGTCTCGAATTTCGAGCGATGGTCGGAGAATACGACGATTGATGATGGGTTGCGAGCATGCTCTATCGTTGCCAAGGCAGGTGGTTACGGGCAGCTCGATCACCGCCCGCGCGCCTGATGCCAGGAAAGAATACAAACCAATGCTGCGAAGAAGCTGGAGAGGGCAACCGTGCCCCACCAGCCGCCGAAACCGTAAGCGATCGCGCCCGTCCAGCTGCCAAGACCGCCGCCTAGAAACATGAGTGTTATGTACAAGGTCATTAGCCTTGTACGCACTGGCGGCGGCGTATTGAGGCTGGTCATACGACCGGTGACATCCACCATGGGACCCACGGTGCTCATGACTGCGATAGGCAGTAACAAAAACAGCCAGTGAACAGTAGCGAGTGACAGGGTAAGAATGCCTAGAAAATTGATGGTCGCCACGCGAAGGCGGGTCCGCTCAGCGCCAAAGCGATCCGCCCAGCGACCGAGGCGCGGCGTCACCAGTAAGCCCACTGCAGAGAATGCCGCGAGATAGCCCACAGTGTCTGTGCCCAAATTGAATTCTTCACTGGTCAGGTGCAGTCCTATACCTAACCAGCAACACAAGAAGGCAGAAAACCCCAGTCCCTGAATGACGCCTGACATCATGATACGGGGGTGCTGCAAGGCCAGGGACATCAGAGACCTGAGTAGCTGACCATAGCTTTCTTTGCCTGCTCCTCCCGGTGGTTCGTCCGAATCCATGAGCATGGGTAGTACAACGGTGGACATAGCCATAAGGATCGCAGCCATCCAGTACACGCTTTGCCATCCAAGTGTTTCTCCCATGAGACCGGATGTGACTCGGGATAGTTGCACACCGGCAATCACTCCGGTGGTAAGGACTGCTGTGACAAAGCCAAGGCGTTCCTTGGGGACTCGCTTGGACGTATAAGCCGGCAAAAGGTAAGGGGTGATAGTAAAGAAGCCGAGCAAGCTCGAGGCGGCTACAAAAAGACCGAAGTCTTTAACCGTCGCCATGGAGACAAGTGCAGCGACTTGAGCAGCGATACAGATCACAGCAAGACGGCGATTACTCATACGATCGCCCAAGGGCAAAAGAAACAGCACGCCGAGGGCCAGAGCAATCTGATTGAGGGCTGGCACCAGTCCCACGAGTCCGTAGCTTACGTCAAAGCTAACTGCCACGGATCCGATGATGGGATGGATGTAGTAAGCATTCGCCGTCACGATTGCGCCCGCTGCAGCAAGAAGAACCACTTCGCGAGTGCTGAGCTGTCGAGGACTTTTATCGATCAGAGGAATCATCCCTAGGGGGTTCAATGAGACATGTGTTGTCTGGCAGAGCCCAGGATACCCATGCGCTCGTGCAGCCTCGGGGTCTCTGGGCAGGTATTAAAGGGGAGACACGGTACAGAGGCTGGTTGCTAATTACTACGATCTACAGCTGACGTGTACGGCGCCTTACCTGCAACCCTCGACGCCACAGCGGTTGCAGTGTGCGCTTGTTTTTTTAGAACGCTCTCAGCAGCACGTAGTCCACTGCAATCAACTGGCAGACACCCACGACCAGCGACAGCGTGTGAAGTCGCTGAAAACGGGATTCATCCCGAGTGTCTGAGGCCGTGTTGATTGCCGGCATGAGGCTTTGCCGCAGGGGACCTGTGGTGATTGCTATTGCGCTGCCCACAGCTGAATCGACATCAATAAACGGCCTTGTATTGCTGCACTGTAGTACTTAGGCAGGGACCCAACCGTTACACCAGCCGGCAGCGTGGACTCGCTTGCCGGCAAAGATCGGGCACATGCCGTATCCGTCATCGCCGGCCTGATACAAGGAGCACGTGGTGCACTGCTGCTGGGCGCCGTCTGCGCCGCCTTTCTTAGGCCATTTGGCCGTGTCCACCGTGGTGTGATCCGCGGCGTAGCCCATTGCTACGGCAATTCCATCGCCCTCAGTGACGATTTCTTGAGCATGGCTAAAGCGAGCTATGAGGAGGCCAGATCCGGCCGCGACTGATGTCTTTAAAAAATTACGACGATTTAGCTTATTCATGAGTGATACTCCGACAGTGTGTGTTCTCGCAAGTGATACGGCGGCGTTGGCAGCTCCGGCTCACCCGTGTTTATGTTTTGTCGCGCTTTCTTGCACCAAATTGGTGCGCATGAGAATTATTCGCGTTCTTATTCCTAGGCGACGGCTTAGCGCAGGTCTGGCAGTATCGGCCTAGCCAGCCCTGTATAATCCTTACTTTGCCGATTTTGGTGCGCCTATTGAACGCGCGATACCTTGAGCTTGCGATGCGAATCAAACCAATTGGAATCAGAGGGTGATACTTGAGTAAGAAGCAAAGTCTATGGCAGCCCGCCTCAGAAAGAATCACCAGCAGCACTCTGAGCCGTTTTCAGGCGTTTGTGGAGGCGCGCAACGGGTGCAAATTTGATGATTATGGAGACCTGCATCGCTGGTCTGTGACGGAGCTCGCTGAATTCTGGCAATCGGTGTGGGATTTCACGGGCGTTCGTGCCACGCGCGAGGCAGATTCTGTACTGGTAGATGAAGAGCGCTTTCCGGGGGCACGTTGGTTTCAGGGAGCCCGCCTCAACTACGCTGAAAATCTGCTTAACCGTCGAGACAGTGGCGCAGCGATCATTGGGCGTCTTGAAAACGGCGACCGCCGGGAACTCAGCTGGTCTGAATTATACGAGCAGGTGGCACTCGCGGCTTCTGCACTCCGGGAAAGCGGTGTCCAAAAAGGCGATCGTGTTGCGGGCATGCTTCCCAATATTCCCGAGACCATTGTGGCAATGCTGGCCACAGCCAGCCTTGGTGCACTGTGGTCTTCTTGCTCCCCCGACTTTGGTGTAAGCGGCGTCCTTGATCGCTTTGGGCAGATTCAACCGAAAGTTCTCATTGCTTGCGACGGCTACCATTACAACGGCAAGACGATCGACTGCACCGAAAAAGTGTCGGAAGTCGCATCGCAGCTAGAGCTGTCCGCAACGGTTGTTGTTCCCATACTAGGGGTACCTGTCGATGGGGCCGTTAGCTGGCCTTCGTATCTCCGGGCACAGCAGACCGATTCCGGAGGCGTTCCCGAGTTGCATTTCGAGCAGCTACCCTTCGATCATCCGCTTTTTATCATGTACTCATCGGGCACCACCGGGGCGCCCAAATGCATCGTGCACAGTGCCGGTGGCACGCTCCTGCAGCATCTCAAAGAGCATCAGCTGCACGTAGGGCTTGCTCCTAAGGACGTGCTGTTTTACTTCACTACCTGTGGGTGGATGATGTGGAACTGGATGGTAGGTGGTCTTGCTACGGGGGCCACACTGGTGCTCTACGATGGGTCGCCGTTTTATCCGGCGCCCGATACGCTGCTCGATATCGTAGATGACGAAGGCATTAACGTTTTTGGGGTGGGCGCTAAGTACATATCGGCATTAGAAAAACAGGGACTCAGGCCCTCCGAGACGCATAAGCTCAATTCTCTGCGCACCGTGCTCTCAACGGGTTCACCGCTTTCTCACGAGAGCTTTCGTTACGTTTATCGAGATGTAAAAGAGGATGTGTGTCTGTCCTCGATCTCGGGTGGCACCGACATAATCTCCTGCTTTGTTCTCGGCAACGAATGTCTCCCTGTGCATGAGGGGGAGCTTCAGTGTGCAGGATTAGGTATGGCGGTAGAGGTGTGGGATGAGCAGGGCCAACCTGTAAAAGAGACTAAAGGCGAAATGGTCTGCGTAAAGCCTTTCCCCTCAGCGCCTGTGGGTTTCTGGAATGATCCCGATGGCCAGCGATATCACAAAGCGTACTTTGCGTCTTATGAAGGTATTTGGGCGCACGGCGATTATGCGGAGTTCACGCCTAGTGGCGGAATGATTATTCACGGGCGATCCGATGCGGTACTCAATCCCGGTGGTGTGCGCATTGGTACCGCCGAGATTTACCGGCAGGTCGAGAAGATTGAAGATGTTCTCGATAGCGTGTGTATCGGCCAGAACTGGGATGACGATGTGCGGGTGGTGTTGTTTGTCGTATTAAAAGAAGGAGCAGAACTCACCGACGAGTTGAGTGCCGAGATTCGAGCAGCCATACGGCGAGAAAATACGCCGAGGCATGTCCCTGCCAAAATACTTGAGGTAACGGACATCCCTCGTACCCGCTCGGGAAAGATCGCCGAAATTCCAGTTCGCAAAACCGTGAACGGGGAGTCCATCGACAATACAGAGTCATTGTCGAACCCCGAGTCTCTCCCGCAGTTTCGAGATCGGCCCGAGTTGCAGGTCTAAACGCCGCGCAGCGCTTTTTTTGGTGATTGGCTGCCTGACGTAGCTTCCCTTTGCCGCAGCCGGTATCTTGTTGCCAAGCTTGGCAATCCTGAGATCCTATGAAAAACGCGTTGATCCTCTCTGGTGGTGGCGCCCGCGCGGCCTATCAGGTGGGAGTTTTAAAAGCGATCGCACAGCTGCTACCAGACGGAGCAAAAAATCCTTTTCCGGTGATTTGTGGGACCTCGGCGGGTGCGATCAACGCAGTTACCTTGGCTGCGCATGACGGCAGCTTTGCTGACGCGATCAACGAGCTCGAAGCGGTTTGGATGCGGCTCACACCCGAGCAGGTGTACCGCAGTGGTTGGGGCGCCATGGCAAGCAGTGGTGGCCGACTGATATTGTCCCTGGTGAATCGCGGAGTTGGCGTGGGTAACCCCGTCGCACTCCTGGATAACTCTCCACTACGAGAGTTGATCAAACATACGATTAACTTTGAAAAAATTGATCGGGCGATAGCTCGGGGCGATATCGATGCGGTGTGTGTCACGGCAACCGGTTATGAGTCGGGCAGATCAATGTGCTTTTATCAGGCCGGCAGCGGAGTTTCCGATTGGTCTCGCTATCGACGCAGTGGTCGGCGTACGCTGCTCAATACTGATCATCTAATGGCGTCGTCGGCAATTCCCACGATGTTTCCCGCCACGCGCATAGAGTATGAGTACTTTGGTGACGGTGCTGTCCGACAACTGGCGCCACTAAGTCCTGCCCTGCATCTGGGTGCCGATCGTTTGTTTATTGTGGGCGTGAGTGCAAACCGTGAGAAGCCCCAGAACGATCCTGCACCGAGATCCGCGCACTCACCGTCCCTGGCTCAGATTGTGGGACATCTTCTAAACAGCGCCTTTATCGATAGCCTTGAGAGCGACATCGAGCGACTGGATCGCATCAACAATTTGCTGGCATCGCTGCCTAAGGAAGCTCAGTCGAGTACTTCGAAGCTTCGCTACATTGAGCGACAGGTTATTTCTCCCTCCGAGGAGTTAGATGTGATTGCGGCACAGAATGTCGATTCCTTGCATCCAAGTGTTCGGTTTCTGCTTCGTACTACGGGGGGTACCGAAAGTGGTGCAGGTTCGACCGCGGCGTCTTATCTGCTGTTCGCGAAACCGTTTGTGGAGTCGCTTATTGCTTTGGGTTATCGCGATGCGATGGGGCAAAGAGATGATATTGCGAGTTTTCTCGGGGTAGAGATTCAAGCTTGAGCTAGAGTAGTCGCGCATGTCTTGGGCAGTGTTCATGCGCGTATTGTTGCTAACGCCATGAACCAGTATCGTGCGTGTGTCTTCCGGCGTTCATTGAGATCATAGACTGATGAATAAGTACCTCGCGATTATCGATATGAAGACGGTGGCGCTTGCCGTAATTTGTGTTGCTGTTACTTACGCCTGCTTCACTCTAAACATTGCCTATGACTTGGATATAACCTTGTTTAGCATTGCTGTGATTTTCCCCTTGGTGTTTACGATTCGTGAAGCATTTAAGCGCCGCGACAACGCGCTGAAGTTTCTCAGCCAGTTCAAATCCGGCTTGTGTTCTGTGCACTACTGTTTCGAGCAGTGCAAAAAGCTCGACGCGGCTCGCCGAGCCGAGGTTTCTTCTTTATTGGATAAAGCCTCGTCGCAGTTTTTTGACGCTCTTGGATCTGAGAATATGGACATTCGTCCAGCAGAAGACACCGTCAACGAAATCATTCACTTCATTCAGCGCAATGACGATGCTATTTCCAATGGTCTGGCCTTGAAGATCATTCGCTTTGTTCAGGAAGTGAATGAAGGTATGGAAAACACCATCAGTCTGAAGATGCATGGCACACCTATCAGTATGCGTGCTTACTGCCTGGTTTTTGTGTTTGTGTTTCCCTTTGTCTTCTCGCCGACCATCGTCTACCACCTGCCTCACGCGCCGGTGTTCTTAACCTACGGTCTTAGTGTCTTGCACGGTTTTATCTTGATTTCCCTCTATAACGTACAGATACAGATGGAGAACCCCTTTGACCAAATCGGCCTTGACGATATTCAGCTTGATGAATTTCGTTTTCGCGCCCTGGAGCCCTCTAAGATTGCTCTTGATTGAGCTTGTACCAAAGCTTAATGAGCGCACCTGCTAGGCAAAATTGAAACGTTTCGATCAAGTAAGCGGAGTTGATGCGGACAGACGAGCTAGCAGAGAGTCCTGAATTCAGCGTATGAGCCTAAGGGGTGCAAGTGTTTGCCGAGACTGTTCTGGCGGCCTAGACTTATAGGGCTTTTGCTAAAACTCAGGAAACAATTGTGATGCTACTACGTTTACTTGTTCCACTCTTATTGCTCCTCAGCCCAAGCCTGTTTGCCGCTCCGCTTTTTGATAGCCATGAGCAGCTCGCAATAACTCTGTCCGGCCCTTTCGAACTCATTGATATAGAGCGAGATAAAGAAAAAGAGTACCTGGGGTCTTTGAGCTATGACGACCCGGAGCTAGGGCCGACGACTCTGGAAGCGAAGTTTTCCGTGCGTGGTAATTTTCGGCTTCGCAAGGATGTCTGCAGTCACGCGCAGCTGTGGGTAAATCTAAAAAAGGGCCAAGCCAAAGGCACGTTGTTCGACAAGCAAAACAAGTTAAAGCTTGTCGTGCAGTGTAAAGATGCTGACCGCTACGCTGAGTACATAGGTCGGGAGCAGCAGGCTTACCAGATTTTCCAAACTCTTTCGGATCTCAGCCTGGATAGCCGTATGCTCGATGTCACTTACGCTGACTCGGAAGGCGGCGAAACACGAAGTCAGCTTGGCTTTTTTATTCAGCACCAGAAGCGCCTTGCCAAACAAAACGACATGACTGTGTACAAAGAGATCCGTGCGGATAAATCTCGCTTGGATGCCGATCGTAGCGCGATGGTGGCGCTGTTTATGTACCTTGTGTCCAATACGGATTACTCATTTATAGCGGCGCCTCCGGGTGATACCTGCTGTCACAACATCAAGCTTCTGGAAGCCGCAGACGGAGCCCTTTATCCCTTGCCTTACGATTATGATTCCACGGGATATGTGAATACCTCCTACGCCGAGCCGGCGGGAGGTATTGGTCAGAGTAACGTGAAGCAGCGTATGTACCGTGGATACTGTGCAAGCGATGATGCAATGGCAAAGGCAGTTGAGCTTCTACAATCCAAGCGTGCAGCTATTTATGAGATCGTTGCGGACACCAGTTACGTGTCTTCCAAATCTATGAAACGTACGAAGAAGTTTGTTGATAAGTTTTATGATGTTTTAGACGACCCAAAGAAGTTTCAGCGAGAGATTGTTGAAGAATGCAGATGATGGCCCCTAAAGAAAACGGACTAGCGCGTTGCTTGTTCCTGTGGCTGTTTGTATTTGCAGCGCCATGGGGCAGCGCTTCAGAGTCGGATTGGCAGGGCGTTGAGCGCGTGGTTGCGGTAGCTGATGTTCACGGTGATTACGAAAACTACATTGAAGTCCTACGTCAGGCGGAGCTGATCGATCACCGGGGTCGCTGGAGTGGCGGCACTACGCACTTTGTGCAGTTGGGCGACGTTCCCGACCGTGGTCCCGATAGCGCTAAGATCATCGAGCATTTGAAAGCGCTGGTGAAGCAGGCTAAGCGAGCGGGTGGCAAGGTCCATCCCTTGATAGGTAATCATGAAGCCATGAACATGACGGATGATCTGCGTTATGTGCACCCTGGGGAGTACGAAGCGCTTAAGAGTCGACGAGCAAAGCGCCTGCAAGAAGACTACCTGGAGCGGGTTGTGGATTACGTTGTCTCGCAGCAGGGCGAGGAAGCGGTCGACGACGCGTTTCGCGAGCAGTTACTGAAAGACTACCCCTTGGGCTTTGTAGAGCATCGCCAGTATTGGAGTTCCCAAGGTGAGTTTGGTGAGTGGGTTGCAGGCCACAATGCCGTGATCCGTATAAATAGGAGCTTGTTTGTCCACGGCGGAATCAGTTCTGATTTCTTGGAGCAAACGCTAGATAGTATCAACGACAATGTGCGCTCAGAGCTCAGTTCTGTAGACCCCTCCAACCTCAGTTTTGTTGATGATCAGCGTGGTCCTCTTTGGTACCGCGGTCTCAGCATGGGAGAGCAAACCCCGCTGATCGCAGAAGAAGTCGATGCCTTGCTAAAACACTTCGATGTGGATCGTATTGTAGTGGGGCACACCCCAGGCTTTGGTACAGTAGTGCCGCGCTACAACGCTAAGGTGCTCGCTGCAGATAGCGGCATCGCCGCGCATTACGGGGGGCATCTAGCCAGTGTGCTTATTGAGAATGGTGAAGTGTTTACGATCCAGCGAGGCCAGCGAGTCCCTATTCCGAGTTCTGATGAGGGTTTGCTCGAATACTTTCGAGCTATCAATGAAATTGAGCCGGGCGTAAAAAACCTCGAGTTTCTTATTCGCCAGCTGGAAGAGGGCGACGAGTCGCCCTAG
>NZ_JBGCFU010000067.1:0-9792 GCF_045107095.1 Congregibacter sp.
AATTGCATAGGAATCATCGCTATCCAAGCAGTAAAGGGATCTGAGCCAGTGAAGAAAAAGTTCGATTAATGCAAGTATAAAGCTATCGCGCTATTCGCACAGGGGTGGCATGGCCTACACTGTCGTTCGTGGAAATTCGTGAACTCTCGTGAAACCTACTATGGCTTTTAGTGCTAATACCGCAAAACCCAGTTTAGACCTGCAGGACGAGGACAATGCTTACGGTCGCAGCCGCCGGCGTGTGTTCATACTCTGTGCGGCAGCGGTCCTGATTATTGGCGTGATTTACACCGCAGTGCAGCCTGCTGTCTACCAAAGCAGCGCCACAGTGCTTATGAGTGCGCCTACCGCCATTGATCAACAAATGCTGGATGCAGATATTCAGGGAGTCGCCATACAGCGTCGCACGCTTACAGGCAGCGAAATCACTCGCGATTTATCCGTACGTCTCGAGGAGGATTTTTCCGCACGGGTGAACCCCCTAGAGCTGCGCCGTATTCTAGATGTTATCGCGGTACCCGAGACTAACCTTTTAGAGCTAAGAGCGCGCAGCTCAGAGCCTGAGCTACTACCACCGCTTGTGGAGACATGGATCGAGGTTTACACGAGCGTCCGTGCCAGAGATATAGAAAGCCGCAAATCGCAGACTCTCACCGAGGTACAGACCGAGCTTGATGGTCTGGCGCTCAAGCTGACGTCGGCGCGCGAGGCATTGGAGGAGTATCGGGCGAGCAACGATATTATCTCTATGGAGCGCCAAGAGAACGCGGTCTTAGCTCAGCTGGATGGGTTGAACACGGCGCTAAACAACGCGGTGGAAGAAGAAGTCCGCACCAAGTCGTATCTGGACACCCTGCAGACGTCCCTCGCAGCGGGAGAACAGGTCGTTCCCCAAAGCGACCGCAGCGATGTGGCCGCCATGGCACAGCAACTGGCAGAACTACGCTCTCGTCTCGGAGAGCTTCGCGCCCGCTACACCGATGACTACATTCGCAAGGATCCTCGACTTCGTGAGATTCCGGAACAAGTCGAGCAACTTGAAAGCGAACTTGCTGAAGCTTATGCGCTTGGCACCAAGGCAGAGCTCAACAATGCGGAGCGGGACTACGCAGCCGCGCGAGAGTCTGTGGCGAATCTCAAGAACCGACTCCAGGATCACCGGCAAGCCGTAGCGGACTTCAATACCATTTATGCAAAGCATCAGGCTCTGGTTGAGGATTTAGCGCGCTTAGAGGAACTCAATCGTGAGACTCAAGCCAGACAGGTACAGATTGAGGTACGTCAGGTTGATAAATACCCGCAGGTATCGGTGATCGATTGGCCCTCTCCGGATGCTTTACGTATCGGCCCTCCCTATCTGATGCTGCTTGGAGGAACAATCCTGGCGGCACTCGGCGTTGGTATCTTTGGTGCCTGGCTATACAGCTATCTTCACCCCCGAAGCGCAAGCCCTGCCTACGTCACTTTGTCCGGAGTGCACATGTACCCTCAGGATGGCGCACAGGCACTAGAACAGATACCCGGTGAAACAGCCCGCTTAGGCGAAGCCGCAACAGCGCGCCTGGCGCACAGAGATAACGAAGAGCCCGATCATGGCGAGCCCGTTGAGGACGACCCGGAAGAAAACCCCGACGAAAGCCCTGAGGACAAATCCTAAAGCCCCGTCAGGAACGACTCGTAAGCTGAGGCCACATCGTCCGGTGCCTCTACCTGAGGGTAGTGGCCTACGGTAGGAAGATGGTGAATAAAGTGTTCACCTTCCACCACCTCTTGAAAACGCTCGACCATATGGCTGCCTGAAACTGGATCCAGATTGCCGTTGATTAAGCCGATGGGGCAGGTAGCCTGTGACAGCGCTCCGACCCAACGCTCGCGATGTTCGAGGCGATCACTCATGTAATGTATCAGTCGGTGGACATTGCGCCGCCCACCGTCTCGATCAAAAAGCTCAAAAAATGTATCCAGCTCTTCCTGACTCGCCTTGGTTTCACCAAAAATATGGTCGAAGGACTTGTTCAAACTCTTTGCCGTCAAGGCATGTCGGAAGATAAAACCTACAGGACTTTTAAGAAGCTTTTGTGCGAGTACCGCGCGATGGGTTTCGGGAAACAAGCCACCGTTTAAAAACATACAGGACTGCCACTTTCCCACACCAAGTTCTTCGTTCTGTCGCGCCAGCATCTCCTGCGCAACAGTATCGCCGTAGTCGTGGGCTAGTACATGAAACTGTTCCAAGCCCAAGCTATCGGCGAGTGCTTCGCAAAGATCGGCCTGCTCCATGATTCGATAATCGTGCGGCGAGGGCTTGGCGCTGAACCCAAAGCCAAGCAGATCTATCGCTATCAGACGATAGTTACGGTTCAGTTGTTGCCACACCTTCCACCAATCCCAACTGGATGTGGGAAACCCGTGAATCAGCAGAATTGTGCCGCGGGGTTCTGACCTGGCCGCCTCATCGACGTAAAAGATTCTGTGCCCCAACAACTCCAGCTGCTGCCCACGCGCTAACCATTCATCTGCCGAGATCATTGCCTACTCTCCTCATATCGATCATTGGGCAACACTTTGTGACGACCTAGGGCCGTAAAGAGTACCCCTGCTGCTGCAGTAGAACATGGGTTGTAGTTGCCGAATGCGTCATCTCAACACCCGGCAACAAGTCCTTCGCAGCAACATTGCGCATCACCGCATTTTGCCCGCAATAAAGAACCTGTACGTTGTATTCCTGCAAAATCTCCAACAGCTCTGCATTCGGGTTCACACCCCCATAGGCAGCGTTGTTGAGCAAATCCCGATGCGCATCCCCATGAACCACCAGCGCGATGTCGACGTTCTCTGGAGAAATACCGTTAGCATGCTGCAGATTCAAGAATCCGGCAGCAATTTTGAAAATGCTGTTTACCTCGCCCGTAACACCGCCATCCACAACATCCATCGCCACCTTGAATCGAGTATCCGCCGGCAAAGGTTTTGCTGCGGGCACATCTGCGAATCGACCGTAGCCCTTAATCAAACCGTCACTATGAAAATCTTCAGGACCTGCGATAGCACCCTGGGAAACAACCAATGCCGTAGAAATCACTGCTAACCATTTTGTCATTGCTATCACCTTCTTCACCTTATGACGGAGTCTTTACGTACCTGAGAACAGGTCGCGACTATCGTTGTGGAAAACACCCTGATCGGATTCTAAAAATCGCCGCTCACCTGCAGAGAAATTATGCGTGCCTGGCTCTGCTCACGAACCTCTCGAAATGCCAGGGGAGAGGTACTGCGATCTCCTGCGAATACTCTCCGGTCTCGATCCTCACCATCGCGAAACACGTCTTCGACCGAGAGCCGTATGCGCAGCCCGGCAATCGCGCGAGTCTCTACAAACACATCCATATCTGCCCGCTGCCCCTGAATGTCCACCTCGTCGAGTCCGTACAACGGAAAGCTATCCCGAGAGAACATCAACACGCCCCAAGCTAAGCGCTGGGCCACCAGATCCTGACGGATAGAGATTCTCCCCGTCCACTGTCGCTCATCGGAAAGCGCGCGTATGGCACCGGTGAGCGGATCATCGACTCGCGACGTTTGCCATTCAGCTGCCGCGTCTATTCGCCCATTCTTGAGGCCTATGGCATCCAGGGGTAGCGTTAACTCTCCAGAAATTCCAGCTCGGGTAGCAGAGCCAATGTTGCCCGGCACTTCCAAGCGCCCTGACAAAGGTAGTAGGTCGTTTACATCATCGATCCAGTCATGAAAAAGCGTAACCGTGCCGATACCAAAATCATCACCGCGTATCTCGTAGGTTAGATCCATAGTCATGGTGGTCTCAGGAGACAGATTGGGGTTACCCAATGCAAGCTCTGCGTCCCCAAGATCCGCACCGCTAACAAAGTCCTCAAAGTCCAGCTGGCCGACCTCGCGCAGGGCTCTTACCCGCCACTGAGAATCGTCATCAGGGGAGTAGCTTAGGTTTAGGCTGGGTTTCCAGAAGAAAAACGAGCGGTCCTCAGTAAAGCCGCCGACCTGAGTGATGGTTGAAGTTTCTGCGCTCAAACTCGCATCAATGGAGAGCGCGCCCCACTGAAAAGAGTCTGACAATAAAAGATCAAAACGCTCTTCTTCGACGGTCGTGTTCGCGCCGGGTACCGGTTGGGGCGTCAGCTGCCCGTCCTGTAAAGCACTAAATCCGAAATCGCTCTCCAGGCTGTTATTCGAGGCTTCGAAGTTGATTTCGATGGCATGCCCTTCGAAGCCGACATAGTCGAGCTCCACACGCCCGATGAGTTCCTCACCAAGGCTCTTGGCCCGAGTAGTCACTTCAGTAATCCCTGACTCGTCGAGGGGTCCCCGAACCAGAGAGCCGGAACGAGTAATGTCTTCGTCTCGAAAAAGAGCGATGACTTTACCGCGCCAATCGGCAGCGAGGGCGCGTTCTATGTCAAAGCCAAACTCATCTCGGATAAAACGATCGCTGTCCCCCTGAAACAACAAAAAGGGCGCGCGCTCGTCTGTAGGATAACGACGGGAACTCTCTCCGCCCTCAGAAATGAAGTAGCTCTTTGCAAGATTTACCGAAAACTGGGTCTCACCCCGACGGGTGCTCGCATTTACCGTGGCACTGTAGTCTTTGCCGTCCTCGTCCGAGAGCTCAAAGCGTTGCTCAATCGGGAGCGTATCTGGCCCCAAGACTCGCTCCCTTCGAGCGACGAGGCTCTGAAATTCACGACCCTTGAGTCCCACGGTTACCTGACTCTCCCCGAGCCCTGTGCTGTAACTCAACTCACCAAAGGGATAGACGTTGTCGTCAGGTTGATAGGTTCGCGCTCCTGCGCTCCACGCGCCAGATGCCGAATCACCGCTACGGATGATGTTGGCAATCACGTTCTGTCCGCGGAGGTCGAAGCCTGCAACCTGACCGCGAATCACATCGATTCTTTCAATATCTGTAGCGGGAATACGCCCCAGAATATCCGAGGGCGTTTCGCTTTTGGCAGACACCCGTGCGCCGTTAATTACGATATTACCCGCTGCTCCACCGAAACCGCGGGTGTCGTTATCGCCGTCATCAAGTGCAAATCCGGGTAAGTTGTTCACCATGTCCAGCGCGGTTACCGGCGCATAGCGGGTGAAAAACTCAGCGGGGTAGCTGAGGGTACAAGCACCCTCCTCGCAGCTTTGCTCCGGCTGGGCACTAAGAGGAAATGAAAAGCCTAGGTACAACGAAAGCGCGGCGCCCATTAGCACCGCGCGAAAAGAAAGTTCCATGTGAAGGGTCTTAAGACCTGGTTGATGTCGTCAGTGGGTAGTTTAATACCTCCAGCTGCTGACATCAGCCCCTTCGGGCGCACTTTCCTCTATACGCTTGAGTATTTTTGGCACATACATCCAGTTGTAGCGCAGACGGGAGAGGTGGTTGCCGTTCTCCTGGTCACCATTCCAACAGTGTTCTGCGCGGTCGCCGTAATCGACTTCACCGGCGTAGTAGGGCTCGGTAGTGTTCTCCAGAAACTCTTCGACTAAGTACACGGCGTTATTGAGGTAGTAGTTATCCATATCGCCCGTGTAGATATGTAGTTTGCCTTCAAGCTTGGGACCGAGGGTTGCCCAGTCTCTTTGCAGGATGTAGCTCAGGTCAAAATTCTCTTTCCAGTAGGCGGCGATCTCGGGATCAATCTCCCCGGTCTGCGGATCCCACAGATCAGCAGGGTAACCATCCTCAGCCATGGGCGAGAAAGTTGCTTCCCAGATGTCGAACTGTTGCCCTGAACGATTGCGGTCACCTAACACGCGCTCCAGATCGTTTTGATCCTTAATGCTCGACGACACATTGCCGAGATAGTCCCGCCTGCCAGGACGGGTGATGCTCTGAAAATCACTGGGATAGAAGTAAGCATTCTCATCTTCATAAATGTTCATGGTGAGATAAGCGCGAAAATCAATGGGGTCCGGGCAAGCAACAAAGGCCCCGTTAAATTCATCGGGATAGAACATTTGCGTCGCCATCGCCTCCCAACCGCCGGTGGAGCCACCGTAGGTAAAGCGCGCCCAACCTTCACCAAGGCCCCGGAACTGCTCCTCAATGAACGGAATAAGTTCATAGTTAATCGCATCACCATACGGGCCCTGACTTTCTGAGTTCACCGCATAGGAATCATCGTAATAGGGCGTGGGGTGCTGAATCTCGATGGCCAAAAATCGCGGAAAGTCATCCGCAATCCAGCGCAGATAATTATTGTGCGCCTCCTGCTGCTGGATGATGTTGTAGCCATCCATGGAAAACCGCTCGCTGTAAACAGGTTCTAGGTCAGGCTCAGGGGGCTCCGGACGGAAAGCTCCAAAGTCACTGGGGAAGTGCCCATGAAAAACCATAAGCGGGTAGCGGGCTTCGGGATGTGTGTCAAAGTCTTTAGGAAGGAGTACGTGCGCACCCAGATAGACATCCTCGCCCCAGAACTCAGACAGCAACTCGCTCTTCATGCGCACATGCTTGATGAACTCGGTATCCTCGGCAGGCTCGATTTCCGCAATCTGCTGGTCAAGAAGAATCTCGTACCGACCGTCTGCTGTGATATCCATAGCCACGGGCTCTGAGTAATAGTTCCCGGGTTTGCGGTTCCATTGCTGTCCCTCGCCTTGATCCGGAGAAAGGCTCACCGTTTTACCATTGCTTAAAGTGAAGTCTTTGTAGCGGTTGAGTAGCGCCTGTACGTAGTAGCGACCAGGAGGCAGGTCTGCAAGTGTATTAATAGGGAATCCAATGTGCGCCGCGTCTATCAGCATCTCAGCTCCCGCAGCCCAGTCGGCAACATTACGGCCATAGATCAGTTGGGTATCCAGCGAGTTGTCTACAAGAAAACGGGGTTCGTCACGATCAGTATTGGATAACAAGAGTAGTAAGCGGCCATCCTGTGGCGCTGTGCCTAAAGACTCGTCAAAGCGAATGGTAAAAGACGGTCCCGCGGCGGTATCTGTCGCCAGTGCAGCGGTGGGCGCTGGGGCTTCATTGCACGCCGCTAATACGGTCACCAGCGCAAGAGACGCTAAGGCTTTAAACGTGGATTTCATGTATCTTCACCTTCGAAATTTTAAACGCGCATGACAATAGCACAGGGAGCCAAACCTTTGAGTACAGAGAGTATTAGGGATTTTGATGACGTTATTTTGGGTCGCCGCAGCATTCGAGGCTTTAAGCCCGACCCCGTGCCAAAGTCCGTGGTCGAGGACATCGTCTCGCTAGCGATACGTGCCCCATCATCCTATAACTCTCAACCGTGGCACATTCACATTGCGACCGGCGAGGCACTGGACGCTATTCGTCGCGACAGTACAGAACGCACCGCATCCGGCACACCACCCTCCTTTGAACGCATGGAGTCCGGCGTCTATGAAGGTGATCATCGACAGCGCCAGATTGAAGTCGCAGTACAGCTGTTCGAGGCCATGGGAATCGTTCGTGATGATAAAGCCGGGCGCGACGCTTGGACAATGCGCGGATTTAGGATCTTCGATGCGCCACTGCTCATGGTCGTGACTTACGACAAACGCCTACAGGGAGGCGATATCGCGCCCTTCGATTGCGGGGCTCTGAGCAACATGCTGGTAAATGCCGCGTGGTCGCGAGGCATTGGATCGGTCATCAATAGCCAGGGTGTGATGCACTCACCGGTCATCCGTGAGCACTTAAATGTCCCTGAAGATCAGGTCATCTTAATCAGCATCGCGATGGGTTATCCCGATGAGGATTTTCCAGCGAACGCCGTGATCTCTAAGCGGCGCGCAGTAAGCGAGGTTGCGCGTTTTATAGGTTTTGACTGAGTACGCAGACCGGAAAGCTCCGGTCATCGCTCTTTGATTATTGGCTTTTGGTTATTGGCTATCAGTCCGACGTCAAACGAACATTGAGATCACCAGCCTGCAACTTGCCCCGCAACTGGCAGCTTCCGGTGCCTTCTTCCCAGAGAACCTCGGAGCCCACGAGCAGCTTGCGCTCATCAAACACCTCGCCGTCGGGAATGCGCAGGCTGGAGTCTCCGATGTTCGCATCCAGTTTGACGCTGGCAACGCTCGATGCGGGAGCACTGATGCTTACATCGCCAGCCCCTGCTTTAACGTTCAGGCAGCCGTTTGCGGCATCGATCTTAAGGTCCCCAGCGTCCATTTCAATGTCGAGTTGCTCAACGGCAGGGACTTGAATACGGAAACGCAAGTCAGCGTGGCGCGTGGTGTAAGCAGAAGAAGGTTTGAAAGACAGCGTAGATGTTGTGCCTTGCAGAGCGTGAACGATGCCCGCCTCGGCGGCTTTCTCTCGACAGGTATCGCTCTCTGAGTTGCAGAAAAATCGCGCGGTGGCGTGTAGCTCATCATCCATTGACGGTTCAATCGTAAAGTCACCGGCAGGTAAAAGCAGCACCAACTCGCTGCCAACCTTCGTATCCAGACTTGCGACGGGAGTGATCTCAACATCACGGACGCCGCTGGACACACAAGCCGTCAACGGCAGAAGGATGATGGGGGTCAGTAGCAGACGTCGCATGTTAACTGTGCCTTCCGATCAAAATGCAGAGTCTACCGCAGCGCGCCGGATTGCTGGCACATCTGGACGCTACAGACGCTCACTTCATCGCGTAGTTAGCGTAGACCGTTTTACTGAGCATCCAACGCAAGCACGGTGTGAAACAACACACTAGCGCCGTTCGCCATATCTTCGGGTGACGTGTACTCGTAGGGCGAATGGCTAATGCCCCCTTTGCTGGGCACAAAAATCATACCCGTAGGGGTTATTTTGGCCAGATCCTGAGCGTCATGTCCGGCACCGGAGGGCATCCGCTGATAGCTGTAACCCAGGGCCTCTGTAGACTCCGCTATCAAATCCCGGATCCGTATATCTGTGAGGGCTGGGGGCGAGGCCACATCGCGCTCCTCGAAACTGACCGAAACGTCGGAGGCTTTCGCAATGTCTTGCGCCTGCGCTTCTATAAGCTCAAATACCTGCTGCATTTTTTCGGCGTCGAGGTCTCGGATTTCGAGGCTCATGGCGACTTTGCCTGGAACCACATTAGGCGCACCAGGGAAGGCTTGAATACGGCCCACGGTCGCGACCTGTCGGCCCTCAAGTTCCGTCGCGATGCTGTTGGTCGCGATCACCATCTTGGACGCGGCAACTAAGGCATCGTTACGCTGACGCATGGGCGTTGTACCACCATGGTTGGCAACACCGTCAATCGTGACATCCCACTGACGAATACCCACGATACCCTGCACAACGCCAATCTGAAGCTCCTTTTGCTCCAGAATGCCGCCCTGCTCGATATGCAGCTCAAGAAATGCGGTGAGTGATTCAGAGCTTCGGGCGGCCTCGGCAATACGGGCGGCATCACCACCCACGCGGGACATCCCGTCCCGGATCGTGAAACCACTGCTGGAAACGACATCCATGGCCTCTTCGGTTAGCTTGCCAATCATGGCGCGACTCCCAACCAGGCCGCCCTCCTCGTCGGTAAAGCTAACGACCTCCAGAGGGTGCTTTGTAGTAATACCCCCCTCGTTAAGAAGCTCCAAAACCTCTAGCGCTCCCACAACGCCCACCTGTCCGTCGTAGTTTCCGCCACCGGGCACCGAGTCTATGTGCGAACCAAACAGAATTGGCGCAAGGTCGTTATTCATACCCGCACGACGGCCTATGATATTGCCCGCTATGTCTGTGCGGACCGTCAGGCCCAGGGACTCCATTTGGTCTTTTAGCCAGGCGCGGCCCTCTAAGTCAGCATCACTAAAGGCCACGCGACTCACGCCGCCCTC
>NZ_JBGCFU010000068.1:0-17690 GCF_045107095.1 Congregibacter sp.
TGGGCGTCTTCATGATGCGCACGGTGATTGGTTTTCCTATCGCGGTCGTCGCAGCGAAGTTCTTCATGGGCTGATACCGCGCCGTTCTAAAGCACAATCGTTTCACGCTATTGCAGAAACGCCACCATAAGCGCTGACAAAAAGGGGACTCGTCATCAAAACACATCACCATATCGTCGCAGCCACGGCAGAGATTCCCACAACGCGACAACGATTATTGTCGCGTTACCTTATTGCGTTGCTTGCGGACCTTGTGGTCATCAATCTGTTTGCTGAATTCTGGACTCGGGTAACAATAGATAGCTTCAGTACGTCATTAATAGCCGCCGTACTCTTACAGCTACTTCTGCAAGCGACGTTGGCGCTAGAGCACCGAGTCGGAGGCTGGTTTGACGACCGGAGCGGTTTCCATTGGAGTTTCCTCCGGTACTTCAGTGCTTGGCTAATTCTCTTTGGATCGAAGTTCGTGATGTTGGGCGCCGTAGATCGAGTCCTCGGCGAAGGCATTCACTTTGCCGGAGCCATGCACGGAGTCTTAGCGTTCATTCTGGTCGTTGTGGGCATGCTCGCTGCGGAAGAACTGGTGACGCGTATCTACCGGCGATTGGCTTAAGTAAAGGCCATTGAATAGCCGCTCTCTCTAAATAACCACTCTATAAAGTACTATCTGTTGGGCAAAAAAAAGCCGCCTACAATTCGTAGGCGGCTACGTTTTTTGCTATGTCAGAGCGCTGCTTTAGAAGCCACCGAACACCATGTTGAATCCGAGGTAAACGTAGGTACCACGGGCACTCGCCGGATAACCACGGTTGGTGATGAATGGCTGCTCATCGGTGAGGTTACGCACGCCACCGAAGACACTCATAGTTTCCTTAATAGCGAAGGTAGCAGCGATATCGTGCTGCCAGTACTCATCCTGTACCACAGAGTCACCGTACAGCTCCTGCGCAGTATCGATCTCGATAAAGGCGAGCAGCTGCTCGTCCTGGTACTGGGTCTGCCACTGGACCGTCAGGTCCTTCCAGTACCAATTCAGCCAGATGTTACCGGCAAGTTCTGGTCGGTTAACCTCACCGAGCTCCACATCAACCACCGAGGAATCCAGAGGATCCGAGAAGCGGTTCAGCTCGTTTACGTAGGTTCCGCCCACCGATGCTTTAAAGCCGTGCTCTCCAAGGGAGAAGTCATAGCTGGCTTGGAAGTCGATACCGTCTGACTCGAGGTTGGCAAAGTTGATGGGAGAAACCTGGAGGAAGTTAAAGCCACCGAACTGTACCGAGGAAGAGTTTCCATTTCGTGTGAACTGGCTACAGAAGGCTTCGTTAAGCGAAGTACCCTGATAGCAAGCGTCCACGATGTTTTGTGAAGTTACTTCTTCAATCGCGTCTTCGATTTCGATAGACCAGTAATCAACCGTTACCGTCAAGCCATCAAGGAACGTAGGCTGGAAAACCACACCAATGGTGTACGTATCTGCCGTCTCTTCCTGAAGGTCTTGATTACCGCCCTGGGTACCGCCAAAGGATGCCGACAGAGGATCCGAGTAAACGTAGTTGCCTTCCGCATCAAAGGGATTCAAGCCGAAGGTAGCAAAGTCTGCTACGCAGTTTGCTTGCGTCTGGGCGCCGATAGACCCCGATAACGCGGCCAACTGCGCTGCGTCACAAGGATCAATAGGACGGAAGTTTGTACCCGTAGTTGGCGCAAACAGCTCATTGATGTTTGGAGCACGAACCGCCTGAGACACAGTAGCTCTGAAACGAATATCTTCAATAGGCGTCCAAGACAAACCCGTCTTCCAGGTATAAGCCTCTCCGATGGTGCTGTAATCCGACGCGCGAACCGCTGCGTCGAAAACCAGAGACTCCGCGAAGGGTGTACCCGAAAGAAGTGGGACGTTAACTTCGAAGAACACATCAGTAACGTCGTACTCACCGACCTCGTTGCTGTTAGAAAGCGCGGGGCGGAATAGCAAGTTGCTGTTACCACTTACGTCGGACAGTTGTGTACCTTCCGGGAACGGAGCCCCTTCGGGAATGATGCCCAACGCATAGGAGTCAAAAGATGTCTCAGACTCTTCTTTTCGATACTCCACACCGGCCGCAAAGGAGACAGCGCCTGCAGGCAACTCAAACCAGTCGGCGGAATCACCGGTTATCACGGCGGATAAGACTGTCTGTTCGAGGGTTGCACCCTCGGTCGTAGCCCGAGTCACGAAATCTACAGCTTCCGGTGTGATACCCGTTTCACCCGCCCAGATATTCAGAGGCACACACTGGCCATCACCTGGAGTGAAGGAATAATAACCGGGGTCAAACACAGGGATGTCAAAGGGTGTCGCAACCACTGGAGCACTGGGATCTACCGAAGAACGACACGTCGCCTCGCCCGTCGCTGGATCAGCCACCGCATCAATTGCGGCTAGGAAGCGATCAACAATCACTTCGTTGCTGCGATCGATAGTCTGCTCAAACTTACCGTAGACAGCCGACACATCGTAAGTCCAGCCATTTGAGAAGGTGCCCTCTAAGCCACCGACGAAGCGAAAGGTCTCTCGCTCCGTAATGCGCTCTGTAGGCCCAAGACCAATGGGATCAATGGTGATCGCAACGCCACCCAATTCTTGAGCGACCGGCTGAATAAACGCAGGTAGGAACGGATTATCAGGTGCGCCGAACAACAAATCCCAGAAGGACTGAGGACGCACCTGGTTTTCGTTTTCCTGCCAACCGTACTTGAACTCACCGTAGGCAGTCATGTTCTCATTGAGGTCAAAGTGGCCAACCATGTTGAAGGTGACCTTATCTTCCGGGGTAATCAGGTAGCTGTTCGCCTGCTGGATGGTGTTGAGGGAATCTCCACCGAAGCCCTGGAAGTTACCGGCAACCCGACCATCCTGAACGGGGGCATAGCCGCCGTTCTGATCGACGTTCCAGCAACCACCCACAACACCAAAGGATGCTGCGCCAAAGACGGAGTTATAACCCGTAAAGGAATCCTGACAGTCATTGCGGCCGTTGTTATCAAGGTCAATAGGAACATCGGGGTCAAAACCTTCAAAGGTGTAGGGGTTACCCGGGATGATGTAGCCGTAGCCGGACGTGAAGGGGAAACTACGCCCCAACTCAACGGCCCGTTGCGGAGCACTACCCGCCTGCGCGAACAAGGCTTCTTCCGCTGCGGTAATGGACGGCGCCATGCCGAACTCAGCTTGATAATCTGCAATAAAATCAGCTTGCGTAGGAATCGGCAAACCGAAGTCCGTCAGTCCCGTGTTGGCAAAGTTGAAGTACTGCTGGAAGTTGGGGGTATCGCCGGTGATGTCGCCTTGCTGGAAACGCAGATCCGGGTTAACCCAATCACGGCCTGTACCCGTTAACACGCCATCAGCACCACGCTCACCCGCCTCTAGACCTTCGTCGGAACGATAATCCAGTGTGACTGCGATGTTGCCGCGCCCATTGCTAAAATTCTTACCCCAGAGAGCGGAGATAGCAGACTGCCCAGCATCTCCTTCACTGGACATACCCGTCTGGAGGTCAATTTCGAAACCTTCGTAGTCATCTTTCAGGATGAAGTTAACAACACCGGTCACAGCGTCCGCACCGTAGACCGCAGAGGCACCACCGGTTAGAACTTCCACACGCTCAATCAGTTTCATAGGCAAAGAGCCCACATCCACGGCCTGTGTACCGGCCGCGCCCGCCACGTGGCGTCGTCCATCGACTAGTACTAGCGTTCGTGCAGCGCCCAAACCACGCAAGTTGAGCGTGTTGGTTCCATCTGCGACTTCCGCACCCTGATTACCGTCGAGAGAGTTCTCTGAAGTATTCGACGAAAACAGTGCAGGGATGTCGTTGATCACGTCGGTGATGCTGAACTCACCAGAAATCGCAATATCTTCAGCGTTAACGCTGGTCACTGGCTGCGAAGCAATCGCATTCGGATCACCGGCAATACGTGAACCGGTAACAACCACTTCTTCTAATTGAATATCGTCGCTGTCTTGCGCAAAAACGCTGGTAGATGTGGCGGCGGTAAGTGAAGCTACCGCTGCTGCAACACTAAGACTGAGTACAGAACGACTCTTCTGACAGTGCTTCCTCATTATGCAAACCCCTCCCTCGGGATATTAACGCTGACCATCCATATGTTTGGATTTAGCCAGTTTGTGAAGTGCCTTGCGGGGACTTGACGCTAGTAAACACTATCGCAAGAGCAATGCAAAGACGTCTGGAAGGTAAAATTTGCGGTTTCAGGGGCTTGAGAGGTTAAATTATCTAATCGCTGGGCTTGTACTCTAAGCTTGGCTCGCTCGAAAAACCCCGGCCCCGGCAAAGGCTTAAAGCGGAGGTTCGATACTCAGAAGATGACGCTGCCGTGGATACAGGTCTTTGTCTGCCCCCCAATCCATACTGCGTCATTGTCACTACTGACCTGAATCCGTCCAGCTCTGCCCATGACTGTCCCCTGAGATGCTACATAACTGTTAGGGGCGCGTCCTTCTCGAATCAACCACTGGGCGATGCTGGCATTGAGGCTACCGGTCACAGGATCTTCAGGGACGCCGAGAGAAGGCACGAATGCCCTCACCTCAAAGTCTGTCTCGGCGCTTTCGGGATAAGCACCAACCAAGCCCAGACGGGCATCACCAAGTCCATACATATCGGGATCGACATCGAGCACACGCTGAGCGGAATCGAGCTGCAACGCACACCAGCCGGGGCCATTGTCGACCCATTGATGCGCAACAAGCGCCTCCTCGGGCAATTTCAAAGCCGTCATCAAACGCTGAAGAAGCTCGGACTCCAATACACCCGAGCGCAGGACCGGTGGCGCCGCAAAAGCCAGCCCTTGATCACTGCGGCGAATGCGAACCAAACCAGCCCCACACTCCTGTACAACTACCTGACTATCCTTTGCTTCGCCCCCCGCTTCTAGCCAGGCATGACAGCTACCCAGCGTTGGGTGCCCGGCAAATGGCAGTTCTCCGCCCGGGGTGAATATCCTTAATCGGTAATCTGCCTCATTGTTTGTAGGCGTAAGGAGAAATGTGGTTTCGGATAAGTTGGTCCATCGTGCAAAGCACGCCATCTGATCCACAGTCAGAGCATCCGCATCATGAACCACCGCAACAGGGTTTCCCCGGTGGGCTTCACTGGAGAAGACATCGACCTGAGAGAAACTGAACGAAGCACTCATGGATCAATACCCGTAAACGCCCTTAGCGTGGATTGGAAAGATAATCAGCAATCGCCTGATAAGCAGGCAATGACACGCCATCGTAATTCGCGTTGGCGGCCATGGGGTGCGACGCCAATCGCACGATCACCATCTCGGCCGCAGGATCGATATAAATCGTTTGACCGTGAACACCGCGAGCACTGAACGCGCCGTTGGCATTGTGGTGAATCCACCACTGATTGCGATAACTGGCGCCCGGGAGAGTAGCGTAACCGGCCATGGCAAATTTGTCTTTGTCGCCGCCACGGCGAATATCGTCAACAACAGATTTAGGTAGCAATTGCTTGCCATTCCATAGGCCGTTATTGCGCATCATTTCGCCGAACCGGGCATGATCTCGAGCCGTGGCATTAAGTCCCCCAGCAGCCCAACCGGTACCCAGAGTATCGATGAGGATATAGGCGTCTTCTTCGGCGCCAAGGCGACTCCAGATACGCTCCTGCAAAAGATCAACCGCATTCGAACCCGTCACTCTTGCGATAAGCCAACCGAGAACCTCGGTGTTTACCGAGCGATAACTAAACGCTTTACCATGCTCCCCTTTCTTGGCTAACGTGGATACATAAGCGTAAAACCCCTCAGGACCATCGTAGTCACCTTTGGGAAAAATACCCCCAGCGCGGGCAAAATCAAAAACGTGGGCCTTGGGGTCGGTGTAATCCTCGGAGTAGTCTATCGCTGTGGTCATATCCAGAATCTGTCGAACGGTGGCGGCACCAAAACCACTGCCTTGAAGTTCAGGAATATAGTCGCCGACTAACTTGTCATCATCCAGACGTCCTTCCTCAATGAGCATTGCCGCGAGCGTGCCGTAGTAGGACTTGGTCATGGAGAAAGAAATATGTGGTGTTTCCCGAGAAGTCGCGCCGAAGTAGTTTTCGTACACTACCTTGCCCCTATGAAGCACCAGTGCAGCGTCGGCATAGGTGGCCTCTAGCATTTGGCTCCAGGTCATGGTGCCCTCACCATTCATCGGAACAAACTCTATTCCATCGATGGCACTGTCGGGCATATTCACCAGCGCCGAACTTCTTCCGGCGCCCCGCCAAATCCGCTTGGTGGGCACCAGCTCCTGAAAGTGCGAGAACGTCCACCGCGTTTGCGGGAACTGGTAGAAACTCAAATCAGCGTGGCGCACGAGTTTTGACGCGACCGGGGGCGTACCCGCCATCCAGCCTATTGATGCCGGGTCGGTACTCGCTGCAGAGGGTAATGGGGCCTGAGCCAGGCTGGCTGTTGATGGCAACAGTGATACCAGCAGACTCCCGGCGCAGACAATTACAGCCGCGCTTAACCGCTTTACTTCATTCAATAGGCCCAGTTTGCTCATAACGATCCCCTAAGCCCAAGGCTCAGCTTTGTAAAGAACACGACCATCAGACTCAACAATCCAATGCATAACCGGATTGAGATGATACAGCTGATTACCCGGTCCTCGCGCGTCGATGAGTTGTTTCCTTGTTGGCTGCACGTAGCCCGTGTCGTCAATGGCGCGACTGGCGATTTCTGTCGACTTCCCGTCCCACTTCCAGGGCAAACCAAATCGCGTGTGAGCTTTAGGTAACACCGGACGCTGTAAAGATGCCCTATCCCAGGTTTTTCCGCCATCGGTGCTTACTTCAACCGCAACGATTTTCCCGCGCCCGCTCCACGCTATACCGCGAATCTCTGACCAACCAGGCTCTAGCTGCTTTGGATAAGTAGGAGAAGTAATCACAGAACGCGCATCCATCACCACACTAAACTGCCTCGCCACACCGTCCTTGAGGGGATCGGTGTACTTCGAAGTTTCTTCTCGCGTCATAAACGGTGCGTCGGACAGTTCAAGTCTTCGCAACCACTTAACGTTAGTATTACCCTCCCATCCCGGCAGCAAAAGACGCATGGGGTAGCCCTGGGCTGGCCGCAACGCTTCGCCGTTTTGCGCGTAGGCAACCATCGCATCATCCAACAACTTTTCCATGGGGATGCTTCTTGCCATGACGGCAGCATCCGAGCCCTCAGCCAAGCACCACGTCGCGCCCGGTTTGACACCCACCTCCCGAAGTAAAGTTCGTAAGGACACCCCAGTCCATTCACTCTGACTGGTCAGGCCGCACAGCATCTGCGGCGTCGATTTTTCTGTTGCGTTGACATTGAGGTTCCCCGAACACTCGATAAAGCAAGTTCGAGTGACCGCGGGGAAGCGCTTCAGATCTTCCAATGTAAACACCAAGGGACGCTCGACCATTCCGTGCAGCATCAGTCTATGGCGCCCAGGGTCAATCTGCGGAATTCCCGCGTGATGCCGCTCAAAGTGCAGATCTGAAGGGGTAATCGTGCCGTGCAGCTCTTCTAGGGGAGTGAGAGAGACAATGTTGAATGCGGGAACACGCTCCAGCGATTCGAAGGGTGAGCGCTGCCCTCTTGGCTGGGGAGCACGTCCTTGAACAGCGGTAGGGTCAGTGCCCAGTAACCGGGCATCCGCAAAAGCGCCGCCAACAACTGCCCCGCTCATGGCACCACCAACAGCGCCCGCCCTCGCTAAAAACTGACGACGGGAGGATTGACCTGCGATCAACTTGTTGGGCCCGGTCATGGCTAAGCTCGTCGCTGCGACTTATTAGCGTACTTCACGACCACCCTCTCGATCGTCTGGTACAAACCTACCGGCAGCCGGCATACGCACTTTGGGGAGTGTGCTTTGATTCAGAACCATGTCCTCGCTGATAACTCTATTCTCCGCTAACAGGTAGGCAACAAGGCTATAAATTTCATTGGTCTTCAAAGAACCGGGAGCGTTAAAAGGCATTGCTCGCCGGAGGTAATCATAGATCGTCGTCGCGTAGGGCCAATAGCTACCGATAGTCTTTTTCAGTGTCGGATCGACACCGAAGGAAAAGTTATCGTCAGGGAGGCGACCCACCAAGGAACCGTACGGCCCACCAACTCCTGCAACCCCGTGACAGCTTTCACACTGTGCTTTGTATAGCGCAGCACCCTCTGCTGCAGTGCCATGCCCCGTAGGCAAGCCCAAGCCATCGGGCCGTACATCAATATTCCAGGCTTGAATGATCTCGGGAGTCGCTGCTTGACCAATCCCAAAGCGTGGCTCTTCGGAATACGCTGGAGCGCATCCCATACTCAGTGCCGCGAGTAAAATGCCCCGTGCTCTTGAGGGAGCTATGCGCTTGGGGACGGTGCTTATCATAAGACGCCGCTTTACTCGACGCTGTCGAGAACCTCGACGTGGGGGGCTGCAGCCACAAGAGATGCCATCGCCATATTGGCTTCTTTAAAGTAGTCAGTCTGACCGTGGGCCGCGAGATCTGCCTCACTGGCGTATTGTTCCAAGACTTTATATTCCTGCGGGTCACTCTTGCTGACATGCAGTTCGTAAAAATTACATCCAGCCTCGTTCGCTTTAACCTTCGCTGCAAGCCCCAGAAACGCTTTTTCGAAGTCTGCGTTCTTTCCGTCCTGAATTTTCAATGTCGCAATTACACCAACTGCCATGCTGTCCTTCCTTTTTATAAATCTTTATTGGGTTAATAAACAAAACCGAGAGTAGCTACTTGAAACTTAAAAATCCCGTGACGCTAGTGCTTTATTGTCGCGGGCGTATGCGCAAGGATCGTATCCAGCTTACGGCTGATCCTTGTTTGCAATCGAATCATTTCCAATTTTGGCCAGGTGCAGCGTTCACCGGAAGCAATCAATTGGCGAAGTTTTTTCTCACCAGGAAAGGTTAGCAGCTTAAGCGGGTTCTGAAACTTATAGTCGGGCAAAATATTGATGTCGCCCACATAGTCCTGATTGATGATGGACCGCATGAGGCTGGCACGCTGCGAAATCACACCACCTTTACGGTCTAGGCGCTCCGCCAAAAGAGTGACTGCGTTGAACCACTCCCGCGCCGAGCGGCGACCCGCCTCAGTAATGATCCCGCGGGCGCTTTGCTTCCGATGTCCATCGGTGACAAAGGGGAGCACGTGCGGGTTAGTTTGACTCACCACGAAGTGATTCACGCCGTAAAGCCGCGCCAAGCGCTTGGCAGGCAAATCATCACTTACGGAGCCATCAACCCATTTACGCGAAGCGAGGTAATGCTTCCGCTCTCCATGGCTATCAAGAGCTTCCAAGGTTACCGGCGGAAAAATCCCCGGTACAGACGCCGAGGCCATCACGGCACTACGAATAAGAACACTGGGAGATGTGATGGAGTTCAACAAGCGCGAGGTCTGATGTGTTTCCGCAGGGGCAACGGAAACATTTATTGCCCTACCGGTCTTCTGAAACGCCTGCTGAAACGTAATGTCTGGAATAAACTGCTGTACAGAAGCCTCAAGCTCAGCAAGACGGGAAGCGTGCGGCTTATCGCCGGCCTTCGGAAGGTATTGCATGAAGTATTCGGGCTGCAGTAACTCCAATAACTCTTCGTCAGTGTGTGTCGATACGATGCTACCCACAATCGCCCCACCACTGGACCCGGAAAGTACTGTGGGAAGCAGCTTTGCTTCGGCCAGGGCTCGGATCACCCCTACATGGAAAAAAAGCAAAGACCCCGATCCGCTCATCATAAATGCGGAGCGCCCAAAACAGTGGCTCGCGCGTCTGAAGAAATCGAGCTTTTCTTCATCGCTGATTTCGCCGCTAGTGTCTTCGTGGAGCATTTCCAGCGTATCGACAATCTCTTCGATGTAGTTTTCGATGAGCGCCTTGGTGCCGGAAAGCGCATGACCATAGAGTCCCGCACGACCCATGCCCCCCATATTTCCATGGATGCCTTCATTGAGGGTGTACAGCAGACCGCGGATATCGTGCCGGGCCTTTAGGCTTTGCAGGGCGTCCAGACGGATACGGATAGACACATTATCGTACTGCCGCGTCGAGTCTTTCTGACGCCAGCGATCTAGACCCTTACTGCGATCGTAGTCCTGGGCCGCAGACATCCACTCTTCATATGTTGCTGCTTGGCTAAGCGCTCGCTCTGCGCGACTTCGAGTGTTGATGAGCATATATCAGGCCTTTATCTGCGTACCCCATGATAAACCCTATGACCTCTAAAGGCTTTGATTCAACTCAAAAAACTCAAACCACTTATCTGCCACAAAATCATACTTGGAGCGTCACCGGCGAAGTTGCTGATCCAGCTCGCCACTGGCAGTATGCCGACCCTTCGATGAACTATAGAGTTTGGTATGGACTATTCACTGGAAAACAATATTGCCGTTCTCACATTTGATGATGGCAAGGCAAACGTAGTGGGCCATCAGTTTTTGGACGATATGAACGCCGGACTGGATCGCGCGCAGAGAGATAACGCTGGAGCGATAATCATTTGCGGACGTGATGGAATGTTCTCCGGGGGCTTTGATCTGGGTGAATTTAAAAAAGGCGTGGAACAAGGCCAGGCAATGGTGAAACGGGGCTTTGAGCTGTTGATACGTTTGGCCGGATTCCCTTTACCCATCGTCGGAGCTTGCACAGGACACTGCGTCGCCATGGGCGCTTTTATCATTATGGCCTGCGACTCGCGGGTAGGCACCCGTGGAGATTTCAAGGTTACTCTCCCGGAAACGGCCATTGGGATGGATTTACCGCCTATTCTTATGGCGCTCACCGAATCCCGCATCGTCAAACAGCATTTAACGCGCGCAGCGCTGCAGTCTGAGGTCTACAACCCTGAGCAGGCCGTTACGGCTGGCTTTCTTGACGAGGTTGTTGACGCAGGGCAACTCCGTGTCAGGACTATGGAGATCGCCCAAAGACTCTCGCAATTACCCCAAACCCAGTATGCAGCGAACAAGTTGCGAGTGCGTGCTAACACCCTTTCCGCTATGGCAGACGATCTTGCGAGTATGCCCTGAGCATTAAGATGACCAATTGCAGCTAAGCCGGGAACAGTCGATGTATTACGAAACAGCTACCAACAATCATGGTCTGCCTCACGATCCACTGAAAGCTCTGGTCGCACCGCGACCCATAGGCTGGATCAGCTCACTAGACACTGCCGGCAGGCCTAATCTCGCGCCCTACAGCTTTTTCAATCTGCTGTCGGTCAACCCGTCAATCGTAGGCTTCTCCAGCGGCACACAAAAAGATTCTCAGAGAAACATCGAGGTAACCGGCGAGTTCGTCTGCAACTTTGCCTCCGTAAACCTTATCGACAGCGTAAACACTACGTCAAAGAGCGTCGCTTCAGAGGTGAATGAGTTTGAACTTGCCGGGCTTCATGAAGCGAAATCCAGACTTGTTAAAGCCCCCCGTGTGCTCGAAGCTCGCGCTCATCTGGAGTGCGAGTATGTCAAAACCGTCGAGCTGCCTAACGAAGATAATGACATTATCTGGAGCCTTGTCCTTGGCCGGGTGGTTGCCGTGCATATTGATGACGAATATATCAAAGACGGTTTAGTTGATACGCTCGCGATGGAACCGCTCACTCGCATGGGGTACATGGACTACGGTGTACTGGGTAGTATGGAAACACGGCAACGCCCTTAGGATTCTCGACTATGCCCACGTGCCCCAAATGCTCCAGTGAAAGTGCTCGCAAGTCGCGCAAGCAGCTCGCAAAAAAACAGTCTATACATCGGCTGAAGGCACGCTTCACATGCAACAACTGCGGCACTCGCTTTGTTGCCTACGATCCCGTTTCCGTCGCATTACACGGCCTGTCTGCGGTATTTGTAATGATTTTTGTCGGGACTCTACTACGGTCTGTTAGCGAGCCCACAAGTGACCAAAGCCTTCGCGCCGCCAAACTGGAAGCCCAAGCTGGCGAAGATGCATTAAGCGCTTCAGCAAGCAGCGCGATCAACCTGAATCTTGCAAGCTTGAAGACAAAAGCCAGCGAAGGCGACTCCGATGCCCAGTATCGCTTGGCCATGGCATTGTTTCGCGAGTACAAAATCAGTGAGGATTCAGCAGCGCAAACAGACGCGATCGCAATGCTCCGAGACGCCGCCAATAACGGACATTCCAGTGCTCAAAGCGAGATGGGAAAACTCTTCTTTGAAGGCAGAGGCGTCGTACAAGACTTTGTGCAGGCTTCCGATTGGTACAAGAAGGCCGCAAGCCAAGGTCACGCGGAGGCAATGTATGGCTTGGGGAAAATGTCACGCTCCGGATGGGGCATGGACGTGAGTCTGGTTGACGCCTACGTTTGGCTAAACCTTGCGTCCGCACGAGGAGAGTCGAGGGCGCTACAAGCTCGCCAGGAAGTACTGTCGCAGCTATCCTCGAGCCAACTCGCTGATGCCCAGCTGAAATCCAGAGAGCTGGATCGAACAATCCCTTAAGAACTTTCTCCCGCTGGGATTGACTTGGCTTGACACTTTCGGCTGCGCAAAACACCGGAGACGAGTGATCTAAACGCAACAACGAGCGGTAACTAAATAGCGTATTCACTGATTCTTCTGACCACATCTGCCGAGGCCCCAATGACTAAATCAGCATCATCCGAAGTCGACTGTTTCATGCAAGGCCTGGAGAAGCGCAATCCGGGTGAGCTCGAGTTCCATCAGGCGGTGCGTGAGTTTGTTCAGTATGTCATGCCCTACACATTGGACCATGATAAGTACCAAAAAGCACAGATACTGGAGCGCATGACTGAGCCTGATCGCATCGTCATCTTTCGTGTCACCTGGGAGGACGATGACGGCAACATCCGCGCTAATCGCGCCTGGCGGGTGCAGTTCAACAACTCTATCGGCCCTTACAAAGGTGGCCTTAGATTTCACCCCAGCGTCACTCTAAGCGTGCTCAAGTTTCTGGGCTTCGAGCAAACATTCAAGAACAGCCTCACAGGCTTGCCCATGGGCGGCGCCAAGGGAGGCTCAAACTTCAATCCCAAAGGCAAGAGCGACCGGGAGATTATGCGATTTTGCCAGGCGATGATGACAGAACTCTACCAGCACATCGGCGAGGACAGGGACGTTCCCGCGGGTGATATCGGCGTGGGTAGCCGCGAAATCTCCTATCTGTTTGGCCAGTACAAGCGGCTGGAAAACCGCTTTGTCGGCACGCTCACAGGCAAAGGGCTCGCATTTGGTGGAAGCCAGGGACGCACCGAGGCAACAGGTTATGGCAACGTCTACTTTTGCCAAAACATGCTCAAGCATATCGACGAAAGCGTTGAGGATAAGACCTGCGTCATCTCTGGATCGGGCAACGTAGCGATCTACACCGCTGAGAAGGCCATGGAGCTTGGGGGCAAAGTGGTGACGATGTCGGATTCATCGGGCTTTATCCACGACCCCGATGGATTTTCACAAGAAAAGCTTGAATTCATCAAAGACTTAAAAGAAATAAAGCGCGGACGTATTGGAGAGTACGTTGATGAATACAAGTCAGCGTCATTCCACAAAGGCCAAAGCCCTTGGTGCGTTCCCTGTGATCTGGCCTTTCCCTCGGCTACACAGAACGAGCTAGGCCTGAACGACGCAAAAACGCTGATTAAGAACGGTGTTCGCGCCGTGAGCGAAGGCGCGAATATGCCCACCGAATTGCCAGCTATCAACGCTTTCCTTGATGCCAATGTGTTGTTTGGACCGGCTAAAGCCGCAAATGCAGGTGGCGTGGCGGTATCAGGATTGGAGCAGAGCCAAAACGCTTTACGCCTGGCGTGGAGTCGCGAGGAAGTTGATGAGCGATTGCAGAACATCATGCTCGATATCCACAAAAAGTGTGTCACCTATGGGGCGAGTGACGGCAATACACCCGTCAATTACGTTGCAGGTGCAAACATCGGAGGCTTCATTAAAGTTGCCGATGCCATGCTGGCTTACGGGGCGGTTTGATCGGAGCCGTCGCGGCAAAGCGCAGCTGCGGGTAGTTACTGCGGGTAGTTACGGCCGCTAGAACCGCGTTTTACTGAACCTCAAACCACTCATAACGACGGAGGGCGAGATCGCCTTTACCGATAGCTTGCACAGCGTTCAACCAAAGGTACCGCTCGTCTGACGTTTCAAAGGTCGGAGCTACAACAATCGGCGACGAACCCAAGCCATTCGTCGCGTCCGAGCGGCCTTTGTACTGAAGGTAGATCAGCGCGCCGTCATGTGTCCGCAGTGTGGCCCGAACGTCAATCTTAGCGACCTTGTTCGCAATGGTTAACCAATCAGCAGCCGCGGAACCTTCGAGATCGGCGTGTAGGCGATCGCCTCTCACGCTCATAGCCTCAATCTCGGCGATCACACGTTGACCGCTCGGACCCTCGCCAACCATTGATGGGGTGCGCAGCGTCAGTTGCACACTGCAAAGATGGCGGAGAGTTGTCTCAAGGGAAGGGGGTACTTCCATTTTTCCTCCTTTAAAAACTTAGCGCGCAGGCTTGATTGGGCGTCAGGAATAGCACCAAGACACCCGAACATTGCAGGTTCTAAGAACGCCTACAATGGATTCCTCACATGCATAACTGAGTTCTCCACAGCCCAACGATTCACTGCCTCGACCTGCTGTTCCGTGATCGCCTCAAGCTCAGCCCTTTGCTTGCTCCACAAGGCAGCAAGATCATCGAATCGCTCCCTGGCGCCAGAGGTCACCGGTGCGCCGCCCCTTTCAACAACACCCAGGAGGTGCCGTAGTTGGCCATCTATCTTCATTACCCAGGCGTCCTCATCTTCAAGGGTTTGATGCCGAAGTTCTGTGATCTCAGATTCCCAAGTATCGATGGCTTCGATCGTAGTGATAGCTAGCGACTGCAGAGATTCATCGTCGTACTTGCTTTGCAATGTTTGGATCTGGCTGCGTGCTTCGCGAGCACCGTCGAGGGCCAGCATCACTTCGGTCAAAAC
This sequence comes from Congregibacter sp., assembly GCF_045107095.1. GTDB lineage: Bacteria > Pseudomonadota > Gammaproteobacteria > Pseudomonadales > Halieaceae > Congregibacter. Next base: position 15,021 of record NZ_JBGCFU010000068.1, read on the forward strand.
ACCCGCAATGCTGTACTGGGTATCAACCCATGCGGCGATCTGCGCTTCACTTGCTTCTACGCGGGGATCAGCTAGCAACTGCACCGGTACTGTTGAAACATTGTTGCCCGCAGTTACGCGCACTGTGTATGCGCCGGGGGCGACCGCCGGCCCCGCATAACCATCGAACAGAAAGTGACCCTCAATGCAGGGCACCTGCTCGGCATGGAGATCCCAGTGCCATAACTGTAAGCCTTCAGCGGTAGATGGATAGTCGATCGTGAACGGACTTCTAGGATCCATGCCTGCAATTCTGCAACGATCATGATCGGATTCCTCGCTGCTGTAATGACGCAGCACTTTGCCTGCCCCGTCGAGGATATCAATAGACAGCGTGTCATCTTCTGCCAGCGCTTCATCTAAATAGTAGTAGATCGGCAAGTGCGGAGAAGGATTCTCTCCCCTAGTTCCCCCACCGCGATTAGACGGTCTGCCTAGCGCGAGGGCCGGCGGCGTGTAGCTATGCAGTTCCTTTGAAACATCGCTGGAAAACGCTTCTCGTAGAACGAATAAATCATCCAATACCCAGAACGCGCGCCCCTGGGTTGCCAGCGCTAGCGCATCGTCTCGAACCCGGATATCGGTGATAGGCACAGCGGGCAAGTTAAGGTCTACACGCTGCCATTCTTCACCGCCATCATTGGACACGAACAATCCTTTCTCGGTGCCCGCATAAAGAAGATCAGCTATCAGCGGGTCTTCTCTTACCACGCGCACATAGGTTCCCTCAGGAAGCCCCTTATCAATGCGCCTCCAGCGCTTGCCGTGATTGTCGGTGCGATAAATGTAGGGTGAAAAATCGTTGAGCTTGTACCCGGTCACCGCCGCGTATGCTCGACCCTCACTGTGCGGCGAAAGCTCTATGGCATTAATCATAGCTTCGCCGCGGTGTGGCGGAGACACATCATCCCAGTTCTCACCGCCATCACGAGTCAGATGGAGCAAGCCGTCATCAGCACCCACCCAGATAGTTCCTTCGGACTTCTCAGACTCAACGATGTAGTAGATGGTGTGGTAATACTCGGCGCCGACATTTTCCGGCGTCAGTGGTCCGCCATTGCGACCCAAATGCTCCTCGGTGTTACGCGTAAGATCCGGGCTAACTTCTTCCCAGGTCATCCCTCGATCACTGCTCTTTAACAGGTACTGGGTGCCGTAGTAGATCGTCGAATGATCATGAGGCGAGGTAATGACCGGCGGATTCCAGTTGCTGCGGTATTTGAGGTTCTTGGCATCTTCGCCATACACCCTTTCAGGATAGGGAACGATAGAGCGCTTTTTCTGCGTCGCCTCGTTGAACTCCGTCAGTGTGCCATTGATGGTTGTTGCATAGATCAGCGAGGGATCATCCGGATCAAAAGCGATGTGCGCGCTCTCACCGCCGCCCACTGCATGGTAGTCGTCGCGACCAATGGAACCATCCCAGGCCCAAGCAGCAATCGATACGGTTGAGTTGTCCTGCTGGCCACCGTACAAGCGCCAGGGTGTTTGACGGTCTGTACTCAAGCGATAGAACTGAGCAGTTGGTTGGTTGTGCAAAGACGACCAGGTTTCCGCACCATCCAGGGATACCGTCGCTCCACCGTCATTGCCATTAATCATGTAGCGACTGTCATTGGGATTGATCCAATGATCCTGATGATCGCCATGGGGAGTTTTAATCTTAGTGAAGGACTTACCCCCGTCGATAGACTTCATCAGCGGAACGTTGAGCACCCAAACAGTATCCGGATCATTGGGATCTGCGGTGATATGGATGTAATACCAGGCTCGACTATGGAGCACTCTATGAGGGTTTATGTGATCCCAGGTCTCGCCAAAGTCATCACTGCGCCACAGACCGCCCTCGCCATACTCCGCTTCGACGATGGCATAAATCCTCGAGGGTTGGCTTGCCGATACATCGATGCCGATTTTGCCCACTAAACCAGGAAGTCCTCCTTCGAGCTTTTCCCAGTTGTCACCACCATCGGCGGATTTATAGATGCCGCCACCCTCACCGCCCGATTTTATAAACCAGGGCTTGCGACCGTGGTGCCACATAGCGGCATAAAGAATGCGAGGATTGCTAGGGTCCAAAGAGATATCTGTCGCGCCGGTGTCGGCATTGACCTTGAGTACATGTTCCCAGGTCGCACCGCCATCACGGGTACGGTAAACGCCGCGCTCTTCATTGGGCGACCAGATCTGACCCTGAACAGCCACCCAAGCCGTATCGGGGTCTGTCGGATGCACTTCTATCTTCGCGATCTGCCCCGCTTCTGGAAGCCCCATAAAAGAAAAGGTCTTGCCCGCATCCGTAGACTTCCAAAGGCCCTCACCCTGACTGGTGGTGACACCACGAATAGGCGCCTCGCCCGAACCGACGTAGACGACATTATTATCTGATGGCGCTACGGCAATAGCGCCGATGGTGCCTACAGGAATCTGGCCGTCCGAGATGTTTTCCCAGGTATTACCAGCGTTATGCGTTTTCCATACTCCACCACCGGCCGCGCCCATGTAATAGGTATGGGGATCATCCGCGATGCCCGTCACAGCGGTTACGCGACCTCCACGCCAGGGCCCTACGAGACGAAACTCGAGGCCGTCGATGAGCGAAGGCTCGACGGCGGCATGACTCGAGAATGT